>SLRQ01000065.1 GCA_007130885.1 Deltaproteobacteria bacterium | reverse complement strand
GAGCAACCCGAGCTTCCGTTTCCTCGGCTGGAGCAGCCGCAGGCTTCTCCCCTCTCCAGCGAAGAGGCCATGGCAAGGATCATGGGTGTCGTCGAAAAGGCCGGTGGCACCCCATCCCGGATAGCCGTGGAAGTTGCAAATAGCATCGCACTGGCTCGGCGGGGTGGTCCGGAGCGAGTGTTCGGCTTGTCACTGCCCGGGCTTTCGAAGGTTGACCCCAGTCTGGCGGGTCGGGTCTACTCGGCTCTGCTTGCGCCATGTGGTCGGCGCGGGGCGGGAGCCTTCTATACCCCAAGCCCTCTTGCTCGCCGGCTATCTCGTCTCGCGCTGGCAGGCCGCCACGACCCGACGGTAATCGATCCAGCTTGCGGAGGGGGAGTGTTTTTACTGGAAGCCGGCCGCATCCTCGCCAAACGTTTAGGTGACACTGCCGAGGCCGCGAAACGACTTCATGGCATCGACAGCGACCCCGGGGCCTTGGAGGTCTGCCGCGCCGTGCTCGAAGCAGAGGGATTCCGCGTGCCCCACCGCAACCTTCGATGCGCCAACTCTTTGCTCGAGCCGTGGACCACTGCTCGGGACGCTGTCTCCTTCGGCGCGGTCATAGGCAACCCGCCCTATCGAAACATCGTTCGTGTACCGGCAGACGAGCGCCGCGCTCTAAAGGAGCGCTTCGATACCTTTCATAATAAATGCGACCTCTATGGGCTGTTCATCGAGGCCGCTGCAAAACACCTGGCCTCCAAAGGCCGACTTGCAATGCTGGTCTCCAGCTCATTCCTCGGGGCCAGCAGTTTCGCGCCGCTCAGGCGACTATTGTTCGACAACAAGCTTCTTCAAACCCACCTTGTCGAAAGCATCAGCAAAGGGGCTTTCCCGGAGGCCTCCGTCGACGTGGTCGCTTTGGTGGCAAGACGAGTCGACCACCGATTGGGGAACCGGCGCCCCGAGGAAACAAGACGGACAAAGGTGCACTTCACCGAGGTCACCCCAAGAGGGGCGGTCGTCTCGGCGGCGAGCATAAACGCTCGCGAGTTGAAACGACGCTGCCTCACGAGCGCTGCACTGCCCGCGGATCCAAAGGCCATGAAAATCTTGGATCAAATGGCGGCGGCGGGAGTGCCGATGGGCGAGCTGGCAAACCTGTCGCTCGGCATTAAGACAGGTAACGATAAGCGCTTCGTGATGGAGGGTCGAAGCCCACCGGGCGTGCACTGGGTCCCTTGCGTACAAGGTCGCCATGTCCGGCCCTGGAAGGTGAGCGGCAGCAACACGTGGCTGGATTACAGACCCGAAGCGTTTCGCTCCGTTCACGGAGCCAGGCCTAGGCGCCGTGAAAGCTTCGACCGGCCGGCCAAGCTCCTCTTGCGCGAAACGAGCGGCTCGAGGCTAATCGCCGCCATGGACCATGCTAGAAGGTTTCCCCTCGACACTCTTCACGCCATTACAAGTCTTTCTCATTCGCCGGTTTCCCTGTGGTACTTGCTTGCGTTTCTCAATGCCTACCCCACATCCTTCTGGTACGGCCTGCATCACCCAGGACCACATGTGAAAGCATCCGAAGTTCGGGCGCTGCCCATTCCGCTGCCGCCCTCAGTTTCAAAAGAAGCCTCGAACCAAGCGATGAACGACGCCATGACCTGGATTGAAGGGACCACCCCGAGCTGTTCCGCAAAAACCGAACGCGAACCGACCACCGACACCAGCGATGTACTCAAAGGTCCGGCTTCATGCCGGCAGCCCAACGCTCTAGCCCCTCTGTTGGAAATGCTGGCACAACTACTTTCCAGGGAGAGTCGAGACCAGGTATGTCGCGCGGCTCAAGATCTGCTCGACGATACGGTCGCTCTAGCCTATGGGGTCGAACTCTCTTTGCTCAAGGCCTTCAAGGACGAAACTAAACTATGAGTCTGCGAGCCGTGGAGAAACAAGTGTTGGAGCGCCCCTTCTTCGAGAGGGACACGCGGATAGTGGCTCGTGAGCTTCTGGGCAAATACCTGGTGCATCGCCTGTCCAAACGTGAGATTCGCGCCGCCCGAATCGTGGAAACCGAGGCCTATCACGGCTTTGACGACCGGGCGTCGCATGCCAGCCGCGGACCTACCCCTCGAAACCGGGTCATGTTCGGAAAAGCCGGTTACGCCTATGTCTACATCTGCTACGGCATACATCACCTGCTCAACTTCGTCACCGCCGGCGAGGATTTTCCCGCCGCGGTTCTAGTGCGAGGGGCCGATCGTGGAGAGGGCTTCACTGCCAACGCGATCGGGCCGGGCCGGCTGACGAGAGCACTGGGAATCCACCGCGATATGCACAATGGACTGGACATAGCCGCCAGAGGAACCACACTCTGGGTGGAGGCCCGCGAGCCACTGCATGAGCCCATAGCCACCTCTCCTAGAATAGGCGTCGATTACGCCGGCGAGTGCGCCAAGAGGCCGTGGCGATACTATATTCCCGGCTCATTGGAGCCGAAATCAAAAACCAAAACCCAAACCGCCTATCGAAGGAGCGGATAAGCCAAGGCTTGACAGAACATGGACCCGGCTGAGTTCGAACAAGACATCGGACGATTCAAGCACCACCTGAAGCGAACCATGGTCACGGGCTTTCTCGTGCTCATCCCCGCGACCGTGACCATATGGGTGCTGTTATTGGTTTTCAACACCGTCGATGCTTGGCTTGGGAACTTACTGGCCATGGCAACGGGAATTCGCATACCGGGGCTCGGCTTACTTTTGACCTTGCTCCTGGTGTATGGCATGGGTCTTTTCGCCTCAAACGTTGTCGGAAGGCGCATGATCGGCTCGGTCGAAGGGTTCATGGACCGATTGCCTCTCATCAGAGGCGTCTATCGCGTATCGAAGGAAGTCTCGACGGCGTTCGGCAAGAAAGAGAAGCGTCCTTTTCGTAAAGTCGTGGCAATCGAGTTTCCTCGCCGCGGCGTCTGGACACTAGGGTTTCTGACCGCCGAGGTTCCAGAGCAAAGCCCGGCACCCGACGGCTCGGTATACGTCTTCGTACCCACTACTCCCAACCCGACCAGCGGCTGGCTCCTCATGGTGCCCGAAGAAGATGTTCTTTCCACCCCGTACTCGATTGACGAGGGCATGAGGATAATCATCAGCGCGGGTATAGTCGGCCCTCACCATCTCCAAGAAGGCGAAGAGGACACGGAGACTCGATCCATTATTGTCTCCAGCCCGGAGCGGGGGCATGACGAAAATGGGCCCCAAACATTGTCGTGACGCGCGGGGGGGCATCGCGCCTACGAACAAATGCATGGGGCCCAAAAAGGTACGGCAAAGCTCTTGGCATGAGAGCATTACTCAAAGCCGGAGAGCGTGCAAGGTCGGATTTTGGCCTAGCCTGAACCTGGCTTACCCGAACCTGACGATGCATTACCCGCTCCAGGAGAGTGACTACCGCGGTACCGCCTTGATTACCGCCTTGCCTCCCTTTATGACGACCTTGAACTCGAGGTTCTTGCCCTTGTGCTTCGACTTCAGCGCGGGAATCTGCCGACGCAAGCTCTTCGCAAGGGTGTCGCGTGTTATTCCGGAGACATTCTCCTTGCAGCGCTTCTTCGCGGTGACCAGCGCCCGGTAGAGCCCGTCCACTCGGTCATCGGATAAAGCGCCAGCGGCTCCTTGCTTCCTCTCATTGGAAGAATCGGCAGCGGGTTTGGTACTCTTCGACGCGCTACCGGCGGACGGCAGATCATATCCCCGCAGCTTGGCCTTGAACACGTCCCGTCTGTATCTCCCCTCTTCGATTTCCTTGGATACGCGGTTCCACATACGCTCATAAGAGAGGAGCTTGTTCCACAAACTATCCAGCCTGAACTTCAGGGCAGTGTTCCGTATGCTCTGCCTCTTGAGCGCCATCACCGCCTTGCGAAGCCTGGTATGATCTTCCGCCGGTTCTCGCCGCTCGAGACCCAGGAAATACTTCTCGTAGCGAACCTGCAGAGCCTTCAGATCCGCATCGAGCGCCGTAAGCGCCGCGCTGAACTCCGCGTTCGCGCCATGATGTTTAACTGCCATTTGATACAAATCCTACTACTTTAGGCCGCCTCTGCGCCAGTCGCCGTGTCGATTCGTTTGCTTCTACGTTGCCTCAATCTATAGATGATGAGAGTCACCCCCGCCGCCGCCACGAGTATGGAGATTAGCTGCGATGTGGACAGAATCACCGGGTTGTCCGGCGGAATTCTCAAGAGCATTCCACGGCCAAAATCACCTCGGAACACTTCTATGATCGAACGGGCGATGGGATATAGGATGAGATAGGCGACAATAAGCTGACCGTCGAAGCGTTTCCGGGAGCGAAGTGCCAGCATGAAGAAAAAGATCAGAAGCACAGCCCCGGCCTCGAATAGCTGCGTCGGGTAGAGTGCCTGGGTGAACCACTCACCACCGATCTGAACGTGAGTGCCTACTTCGGTTTGGGCGTATGCCAAGGAGTCCGAGGGGAAGTGGGCACATCCCGCGCCGGCATGCGGACAAGGTTTGCCAAAACAACACCCGGCCGCAAAGCAACCCATTCGTCCCAAGAAATGCCCTAGCGGCAACCCGAGTATCACTGCATCGCTGTAACGCCAGGCATTAAGGCGGTGCCGATGCATGTGCCAAACCACGGCGAGGGCCGCTCCAATGAAGCCCCCAAAGAAGACGAGCCCTCCGCGCCAGAAGACCAGGACGGTAGGAATGTTTACTGTTCGTCCGCCCAGCTCGAGGGCCGTCATGAAGTTGGCGCCGAAGTACTGGTCTGCGTTCACGATAATAAACAGCACCCTGGATCCGATTAGACCGAAAAGCAGTGCCCAAAAGGACATGTCCATGACATGAGCGGGATCGAGCCCTTGTCGCTTTGCCTCCCGCACAGCGACTATGATTCCGCCAACGAAGCCCGCCGCAATCATGAACCCGTAAGAGTGCAGCGGTATGCTAAGGGGTTCGGCCCACTCCCATGGCTTGATGACCACCGTGACAACCAAGAGACCCGACACTACACCCCCGGCGAGCACTTTTTTCCAACGGTTCTTCTCCACCAAGCCTTCCTCGGCGTCCTTGCGAGCACGCCAAGCGAATAACCCAGGCAAGACCAGCGCAAGCGAGAGCAAGACTACCGTGCCACCGGTAGGACCAAGGACGATATCGAATAGAATAGGGTGCATTGGCGAACGGGTTCCCAAGCGGCCTGCTAACCGCCGCTCTTCGCGCCTTCTTTCGCATCGGCGGCCTGACACTCAGATGAACCGGCCTGCTCCTCGGGCGCTCGGTGAAGGTTGAACATAATGAGTAGACCAAAAACTCCGACCACTATTCCAACATCGGCCAGGTTGAAGGCCGGCCAGTGAAAGGACCTGTCCCCGATAGTAGCGTACCAATCTATAAAGTCGATCACGTATCCATGAACTAGACGATCCACGAGATTTCCAACAGCCCCGCCCAAGACGAGTCCCAAGCAACCCCTCGCAAGCAGCGCCCCCCGCCCGTAACTTTGAGTGGCCATCCAAAGAATCCCTATGGACGCAAGTATAGCAACTCCCGTGAATATGCCCCGGCGGACATTCTGGGGGGCACCCGAGAGCAAACCAAAGGCTCCAGCTGGGTTCTGGACATAAACATGGTTCCAGAAACCAGGAATGATTTCCACGGACGGCTTGGCGAGGTGATAGAGGCCAGGCCCCCTGGGGCCATCCTGAGTCGTATAGAATAGCCGCAGTCGCTCACCTATACTTGCTTCTTCAGTGAAGAGGTGAGTCAAGTCGCGCACGGCGAGGTACTTCGTATACTGGTCCGCAAGGGCCCATACCCCGCCCAGGATTAACACCAAAACCAGCGGTCGAAACTTACTCATCACTTTGAATGACCTCTTTAATCGTCAACGCAAGCAACACCAGTACTCCCAAGGTGATGCCCACATCCGCAACATTGAATGCCGGCCAATGCAACAAAGACGAATGACCTGCCCTCCAATCGATGAAATCTATTACGTAACCTCTTGTTAGCCGGCAAGAGAAGTTCCCCAAGACTCCACCGAGGATACCCCCAAGGGCGACATGGACAACAGCCCTATCTGGCTCCGCTCGCTTGGCCATGACCAAAACAAAGGTTATGGCGAGTAACGTCACGGCTCCGAAAAAAAGCAGTCGAAACATCGGTCCGCGGCCCGCCAGCAGCCCAAAGGCTGCCCCCGGATTCTCGGAGTAGGCGTGGCTCCACCATGAGAAAACGTGAATAGGCTGCCCTCTCAAGTGCTCTATTCCACGCTCCCTATAGAAAAGTCCGAGCTTGTCGCCGAAGGAAGAAGCCTCAGCGCGCTCGAAAAGCGCTGTGAGATCCCGTACAGCGAGGTACTTTGTCACCTGATCCGCCGTCACCACCGAGGCGGCAACGAGCAACAGCACGAGCCAACAGCGCATTCAGTCACTCATCTCGATCACTGCTCGTGTGCATCGAGGACAAACCTCGGGATGAACGGAAGAGGTGCCTCTCTCCTCGGTATACTGCCAACAGCGAGCACACTTTTCGCCTCGGGCCGGCTGAACCTCCACCTTCAGTGCTTCAGGCCCCTCGGATACATCGACTTGAGAGACGATGAACCATTCCGGCAAAAAGCCGCGTCTTTCGTCGAGAAGTCTGTAATCTTCACCAGATGCCGTGATCGAGACTCGAGCGGTAAGGGAACCCCCAACGGTTCCGGCAGTCCGAGCATCTTCTATCTTCTTCATTACGTGGCGCCTCATCTCGATGAGCCGCTCGAAGTCCGGTACGGAGACACTGCGGTCAATTTCGGGCAAACCAGCAAGAAAAACCGACTCCTCCAATCGAGCCTCTGGGTGCTCTTCACGTAGAACCTGCCACGCTTCCTCGGAAGTGAACGAAAGGATAGGAGCCAGTACACGGCATGAATCCCTGGCTACCGCCCAAAGCACTGTCTGCGCGGCCCTGCGCTCCGGCCAGTCCGGCCCGCTCGTATAAAGACGGTCCTTCAGCACATCGAAGTATACTGCTGAAAGATCGACGGCGAAAAAGTCCATGGTGGCTCGGTATACTCCGTGGAACGAGTACCCGTCATAGGCTTCTCGAACCTTGGCGATCCAAGACTGCAGCCTTCCGTACGCCCACCGATCGAGATCAGACCAGTCGGAAGCCGGCCTTGAATGGCTTGACTGGTCGAAGTCCGCCAGATTGCCCAGCGCAAAACGGAGGGTATTGCGAATCTTTCTATACGCCTCGGACAAGCGGTTGAGGATCTCATCCGAGTAGCGCACATCCCCGCGGTAGTCCTCCGCGGCTACCCACAAACGAAGTATCTCGGCTCCTCTCGTCTGGAGGACCTTCTCGGGAGGGGTGTAGTTTTTCTTCTTCTTGGAAAGCTTCTTACCCTCACCGTCCACAACGAATCCGTGGGTTAGAACCGACCGGTAAGGCACCGAGCGCCCAGTGCCGATGGCGCAAAGAAGAGTGGAATGGAACCAACCCCGGTGTTGATCCGAACCCTCGAGATAGAGATCGACGGGAACGCCCAACTCAGGGTCCTTTTCGGCGACAGCCGCATACGAAACGCCGGATTCAAACCACACGTCGAGAATATCCGTCTCACGCTTCAGATCCCCAGAATTGCAGGAAGGACATTTCAAGCCCTCCATCAACTCCAAGATATCGTCCTCGAACCAGGCGTCGGCTCCTCGTTCCTCGAATTGGTCGGCCACTTCTCTCATAAACTTCGGATCAGCTATAGCCGTTTCGCATTCCTCGCATACGAGCGCGGGTATTGGAACTCCCCATGTGCGCTGACGCGAAACGCACCAGTCCGGACGGGTCTCGATCATCCCTTTGATACGATCACGCCCCCAAGCAGGAATCCACTCGACCTCGTCGATAGCCTTCAACGCTCGTGACCGAAGATCACCTTGCTCCATTGACACGAACCATTGGACCGTAGCCCTGAAAACAATAGGCTCTCCGCAACGCCAACAGTGAGGATAGCTATGAGATACAGACAAATCTTTCGGCGAAAGAAGGGCCCCTGCCTCGGCCAGGCGATCCAGAATTAAAGGATTGGCCTCGTAGACATCGATGCCTCGCAAGAAGGCAAGCGATTCCGGCAAGTCTTCAATGAAGCGCCCGTGATCATCAACCGGGTTATAAGTCTCCAGCCCACACCGCTGCCCAAGAATGTAGTCCTCGGCTCCATGACCCGGAGCCGTGTGAACCAGACCGGTACCTTGCTCCGTGGTCACGTACTCGGCTTCGAGGACGGGGCTTTCTCTTTCGACTAGTGGATGACGATACGTGAGGGCCAGCAGATCGGAAGCCGAAAGGCGCGCCAAAATCTTCCTAGAATCGGAGAGTAGTTCGGACGGGTCCAACTCTCCGACCTCTTCGCACGGAACTTCGCTCTTGAGCTCTTCCGGCGCACACTCGGCCAAAAACCGACCAAGCAATGATTTTGCGACAATAATCGCCCGCCCCTTCAGGGAATAAGCCACGTACTCGATGTCGCCTGAAACGGCTATAGCGAGGTTGGCCGGTAGCGTCCACGGAGTAGTAGTCCAAATGACCAGCGCGGGCTTCGCTCCCCTTACTGCTTCAGGCAAACTTTCCAGGCCCGATACCACATCCATGGATACATATATCGACGGAGAAACGTGATCGTCGTACTCGATCTCCGCCTCCGCCAATGCCGTTACACACCGCCTGCACCAATAGACGGGCTTCTTGCCCTGATAGAGCCCCCCCGCCTCCGCGATACGAGCCAACTCGCGCACCACAGTGGCTTCGTATTGGGGCGTCATTGTCAGGTAGGGCTCTTCCCAGCGCCCCAAGACTCCCAATCGTTTGAACTCCTCACGCTGAATGCTCACCCATTTCTTTGCAAAAGCACGGCATGCCCTCCGAATCTCTATCGAGGACATTTCGCGTTTCTTACGGCCCAGTTCCTTGTCCACGGCAAGTTCAATAGGGAGACCATGGCAATCCCAACCAGGAACGAAAGGAGCTCTCCAGCCGGCCATGTTTCGGTGCTTGATTACGAAGTCCTTGAGCACCTTGTTGAGAATGGTCCCCTGGTGGATATGGCCGTTGGCGTAGGGAGGACCGTCGTGGAGAATGAACCTAGGTATCGCATCCTCGACGGAAGCGACCATTTTCTCGTACACGCCTTCGCTGTCCCAAGATGCGACTCTGTCAGGCTCCCTCCTCGGTAGATTGCCCTTCATTGGAAACCCGGTCCGAGGCAAGCTCAAGGTGCTCTTGTAATCCTTCATTTCAGTGGCCATTGCGACTCCACCTATCACACTTCAAGCCGTAGAAGCGACTCTAAGATCCGGTCGGGCTCAGCCATACGGCCAACCGCTTCGTAACCCTCGGCCAAGAAACCAACGCCTGGCTCGATGATAAGAACCCCTCTTCGCCGCAGGACAGCGATATTCTCCTGCGTCGCCTCGTTTTGCCACATGCCGTCGTTCATGGCCGGCGCCGCTAGAATGGGCGCCCGAGTTGCCAGGAGCAATGTAGTCGCGGCATCGTCGGCGATACCGCAAGCCATCTTCGCTAAAATATTGGCGGTAGCTGGAGCTATCACCACCATATCCACTGCGCGAGCAGAACCCACATGCTCCACCCGGCCGCTCGCCTCCTTGCCGAACAGTTCAGTGATCACCGGGCGGCCAGCCAATGCTTCAAAGGTGGCTGGGCCTACGAACTCGGTCGCGTTTCGGGTCATTACAACCTCGACCTCGGCTCCGAGGTTCACGAGGTCTCGAACCAGGAAACACGTTTTGTACGCGGCGATGCCTCCCGACACCACTACACCGACACGCTTACCGTCCAACTTACCATCACTCCCATGCGGCATTGTCAGACTAGCCGCCCAATAGGTCTTGGCCTTCGCGCTGAATCTCTATAGCTCGCTGGACATAATCCCGCGCTCGTTCAAGCCAATCATGTTCGATGCCGAGGCCGTCGCCAATGGCTTCTATCACGCTGACCTCATCAGGATGACCCACAAGATCCGCCAGCGCTACACCGAAACACTCGAGCAGCAGCGCTCGAGCCGCCAGGGGGGTATTGAACACGGGAAGCAGAGTCTTGACCTCGTCGAGATCCTTCGCGGGCTCGGGTATCTCCGTGAGAACCGTCTCCTGACGAAGTTTGGTGATGAGAATATCCCCTCGAACAGGGTTGTCCTCCTCGATTCGCGCGACAAAACGTACGATACGGCACAAGGCCTCTTGTTGCTCCGGCGTTAGCATTGGAATGAACATGCGTCCTCCTTGGAGTGCTCGTAACTTGACTATTGGATCCTCAATACGCCACGTTTCCGTGGGTTGTGCGGGCCATCGGGAACGGCTATCACATCCTGAACTGGAAGCGAAGAGCAATAAAGCACGGGCACGTCGAATCCATATACGGACCTTAGCCCTGTAGAAAATACTTGCAATAGACTAGAATGATTTTACAGTTCGTAGCACAATCATCTATTATCGCCCTCGTGAGCGATCGGCTCGCGATCCCCCTCACCCCAAAAAACAGCCTCAATAGGCAGGAAACGCAAACATGCCCAAGACCTTTATTCTGATTGACGCAACCGGGGCGGCAACAGTAACCAGCGAAAAAGACATAGAGCGCGTCGCCGCCGAGCGAATGGTAGCAGGCGAAGCCTTTCAAGTTTTCAAGGCGGAGCCCATGCGTCTACAGCTCACGCTCAGTCCCGCCACCGAACCGGCGCGCGCCATTAGCGCTCCTACTCCAAAGGTGGCAAAAAAGAAGGGCCGGCGAAAGAAGGCTGGTCGAAGAAAAGTTGCCAAGCGTGGCGCCAAGACCGGCCGCGTAGGTCGGCCTCCGGTGAATGTAGGGCCTTGCACTGTTGCTGGATGCAACCGCCGATCGAAGACTCGGGGGCTGTGCAGCGCCCATTACCAGCAGCACCGCCGCCTGGTTCGAGAGAAGAAGCCGGGCTTGATCAAGAAAGCCGGTACCGCGGGGGCAACGCCTGAAGCCGGAAAATCTTCCAAGGCAGCCGTTCGCGGAAAAACCACCCGCAGAAAGGGCGCCGGCAGGACCGCCACCGCTGCTATGCGAAAGACCGGACGAAAGACTTCGCAAGCCCGGTCGAAGAAGTCCTAAGCAAAGCCCGCTGTCAACAAGCTGAAAAAGCGTCCGCGGATCCGCCTTCAACGGATGGAAGTCCCTCCCTGATGACGGTCCAACATGGCCTTATACTCGCGCTATGAGTATCACCGGCAGGCTACTCCGGATCGTCAAAGCCAACCTAGGCTATCTGAGGCGACAATCCTGGGCACATGAACAAACCTGCGTGGGTGAGGAGCCTATCTCGTCTCGTCCCCACTCACATGATGAGACCAGCTCAGGGTATGCCGGCCATACAAGAGAAGAGATCGTACGCGCATACCGGTTGCTGGAGATACCCCTCGGCAGCGGCCCCGAGGAGATCCGGGCCGCTCACCGACGGCTGCTTCAACGCTATCATCCTGACCGGTTCCCGAAGAACGAGCAGGACCAAGGTGATGCGACCCGGCTATCGCAGGAGCTTACGGCCGCGCGAGACCTGCTGCTCGAATCGATCGGCCGCCATGGCGCCGAAGGATAGGGGTGCTTTTCCGTGGGTCGACCAAGGACTTTGGGGAATTGCACCTGACAGAAGAGTATTAATCGATCCAGGCTAGTTGTACTTGAGATGTCGAGCCGGGTTTCGAAAGTAGGAGGGACGAAAGGACGTCCAAGGCGCCGGCGAAAGAAACCGGTCGGGCCGTGGTGCGTCTTGAGCGAGCGACTAGCTGGTCTTGCACCCGGTGACAGCATCGACGTAGGAGGCCTTGGAGGCAGCGGTCCCGCATGGCTCGCGAGTCGCCTCTCGCTTTCTATCTTCTCCACGGAGAACTCAGCCAAAGCCATGGCCGTAGTTTGTCCGGACGAGGCTTCTGCTGATTCCATGGCGAATGATCTTCGGTTCTTCGCCGTCGCCTCCGGGCAGTCTCAAGGTGGAGAGGACATAGTACGACTTCCCTGCGAAGAGATACTTCCGTACGATGACGGCTCTATTAGCCGGGATGTCCTTATTTCACGTATGGCCGCCCTCGATGTTTTACACAGGGGCCGAGCGCATGTGCTTGTATTGAGCGCCGCGGCTCTCTCACGGCGGCTGCCCCCTCCCGAGATTGCCAAACAGCATGGATTTGCCGTCTCGGTGGGAGACACTGTCGATAGAGATGATATCGCCCGCGGAATGGGACTGGCCGGCTATCAGAACGTACCTCTGGTGGAAGACCCCGGCACTTTCGCCCTTCGCGGAGGAATCATCGACCTTTGGCCTCCCCGCAGTGAGCTACCCGTAAGAGTCGAGCTTTTCGGCGACGAGGTCGACTCCTTAAGAACATTCAATCCCGAAACTCAACGAACGATTGCCTCGCTCGAGGTTCTCGAGACAGGTCCGGCACATCAAGTCCTCTTCACCGAGGACACCATTAGACACGCCACAACCCAGGTGCGGGTACTTGCCGGTGAGCTAGGTGTGCCTGCCAGCCAAGTCCGCGGCATTATCGAGGAGATACGAGAGGCTCGGTCGTTCCTTGGAATCGAGAGCCTCTTACCTGCCTTCTACGAGGGAGGCCTAGTACCCCTTTCGAGCTGGCTCGAGGATTTCGATGTCGTCATAATGTCCGACCCGGCGGGATGCTCGGAGGAGCTTTTGAGGATTTGGTCTCATGCGCGAGCCGCTTACCTCGAAGCAAGAGGCCGCGGGGAAGTAGTTTTTCCTCCGGAATCGCACTATCTCGATCCCGATGCCGCAATGGCGAGCCTGGAATATCTGCGCCGCGTAGACATACATGAGCTTCTCATCGGGGGACCGGGAGATAAGGCGATCCGTTTCGAAGCAAGACCCATCGACGACCTTCGAAGGGAGTTCCTCGGCCTTGGGGAGGAGAGTCGTTCGCTGGCGCCTTTGGTCAAGAGGCTGGGGAAGTGGCGCAAGAAGAACTTGACCGTTGCCCTTGCCTGCGGGAGCCCTGGGCAGGTTGACCGTTTCCAGCGATTGCTGGAGGATCGCGAAGTTGCCGCATACCCAGCCGGCGGACCGCTTGACCCATTGGAGCCTGCTCGGCTCGGACATGAAACGGTCGATATCCATCTGTTGAACGGCAACCTCTCGTCCGGTTTCGAAGATCCGTCTGCCGGTCTGGTACTACTAGCCGAAGCCGACCTGTTGGGCAGGCGTCTTGAACGCCGACCCTCGCGTGTTCGACAAGAAAGAACCGGCGAGGCGTTCACCGAATCCTTCAGCGATCTGACAGTAGGTGACTTGGTCGTACACACGGACCACGGCATCGGAAAATACCTTGGGCTTACCCGCTTGGAGATAGGCGAGGTGGCCGGTGACTTTTTGCTAATCGAGTATTCGGGTGGGGATAAGATTTATCTACCCGTCCATCGCCTGGGACGAGTCCAACGGTATGTCGGTACGCCGGATGCGGTACGCCTGGACCGACTCGGTGGTCAATCGTTCGAGCTGCGAAAGAAAAAGGTCAAGGAAGAGTTGCTCAAGATGGCTGCCGAGCTTCTCGATATCTACGCGGCTCGCAAGGCCCACCCAGGAACCGCTTTCAGCCCTCCGGACGCCGTCTACCGTGAGTTCGAGGCAGTCTTTCCCTACGACGAAACGGAAGATCAGGCTCGAGCGGTGGAAGAGGTCGTGGAGGACATGCAAAAGCCCGAGCCCATGGACAGACTGATTTGCGGCGACGTGGGATACGGGAAAACGGAGGTCGCCATGCGCGCGGCCATGAAAGCGGTTCTTGACGGCAAACAGGTCGCCGTTCTGGTCCCTACTACCGTGCTCGCCGCACAACACGATCAAACCTTCAAGGAACGTTTCCGGAACTATCCCGTGATCATTGAAGCCGTCAGCCGGTTTCAATCCAAATCGACAACCGAGGACATTCTTCGGCGAACGTCGGAAGGCCGCGTGGACATTCTAATCGGGACTCACCGCCTACTATCGCGTGACCTTGCTTTTAAGGAGCTCGGGCTTCTAGTCATCGACGAAGAGCAACGCTTCGGAGTAGCTCAAAAGGAGCGGCTGAAGCGACTGCGACGTCAGGTGGACGTCTTGACCCTTACGGCTACTCCGATTCCCCGCACCTTACACATGTCGCTATCGGGGATTCGTGATCTGTCCGTAATCGCTACTGCACCGGCCGATAGGCGCTCCATTCGAACATTCGTGTCCCGTTTCGACGCCGACGTCATTCGGGAGGCTGCCTCGAGGGAGATCTCCAGGGGTGGGCAGGTCTTTTTCGTTCACAACCGAGTGCAGTCCATTGGGGCAATGGCCGAGTATTTGCGCCGCTTACTACCCGAAGCGCGGATACTCGTGGCTCACGGCCAGATGAACGAACGGGCTCTCGAAAAGACAATGTCACGCTTCGTTGCCGGAGAGGCCGATTTGCTGCTCTCTTCTTCCATAATCGAGTCCGGTCTGGACATTCCCGCGGTGAACACAATCATACTCAACCGTGCCGACACGTTTGGCTTGGCCCAGCTGTACCAGCTCAGAGGACGCGTGGGACGAAGTAGCGATAGAGCATACTGCTACCTTCTGATTCCGGCACGACGTCCTGTCACACCAAAAGCAAAACAGCGCCTAGCGGCGCTTCAGCAGCTCACGGAGCTTGGCTCCGGTTTTCGGCTGGCTGGACACGACATGGAGATTCGCGGAGCGGGTAGTCTTCTCGGCAGACAGCAGTCCGGACATATTACGGCGATAGGCTTCGACCTTTATGTGGAAATGCTCGAGGAGGCCGTGAGGGAGCTGAAAGGCGAGGCTCCCCAGGACGATCTGGAGCCCGAAGTGAACTTGCCGATCCCGGCCTACCTCCCTGAAGAGTATGTGCCCGATGTACACCAGAGACTCTCCTTTTATAAGAGGCTGGCCCAGGCCCGAGTGCCCGAAGTGCTCGAGGACCTTCGCGCCGAGTTGATCGACCGCTACGGACGCCTGCCGGTCGAAGCTGGATATCTACTCGACATGCGGGCTTTGACCCAAGCCCTGGCACGCATCGGCATGGCTGCGTTGGACACCGGACCAGCCAGACTCATCATCACCCCCGGACCACGAAGCACATCGCCACCCAACAGCTCTCGCACGCCGCTCTCCGGGGGCAGGATCGTAGAGCGCATACCCCAAAATCTAACGCCGGAAGAGCTAATCAGTCGGGCCATGGAGCTAATCGAGCACGTTTCACGGAAGCTCGACCAGGAACGATCCACCGCCACCGGACCGAAACTTTCCCACCAAAACGAGGAACATAGCTTGCGGGGCACACCACGGTATGTTGTAAAGCGACGGTCGCGGCGTTAAACGGTACGGAAGAACAAACGGAAGAAGAACGACGCCCCATCGGTTTTGCCGCACAGTGAAATCCCGACCATCGCTCGGAGCCCATAACGGCGCGAGCCAACCTGCATTCGCCACAGAGCCAAGCGTAGGCCATCTCGGAGATAATCTATGTTTTTCGACAAGCTCCTTTGTCGTAATGAGCGCAGCCGTTCCGGCGGTATGAGTCACATTTGTTGCCTTGCCTTGCTGGCCGCGTACGGGCTGTCGGTCTCAGGCTGCTCAACGGGTACATCTTCCGACGAGGAACGCTCCACTGAGGATGTTCTGTCGGTGCTATTCGTTCCGGGTGAAGGTGAGGTAATAGCCTCTTCCGGCGGCGAAGTGCTCCTGACCACCCAGGACCTAAAGGAGCGCATAGCCCAGCAGGCACCAATGATGCAAGCAAGGTATCAGACCCCCGAAGGGCGTCGTGAACTCGTAAAACAGCTTGTCCGATTCGAGCTTCTCGCGCGCGAAGCAGCTCGGCAAGGTGTCCATCATGAGCCGCAGGTCCAGCAGGCACTGAAGCAGGCAATGGTCAACACCTTGATGAACCAGCAAAGAAGCGGATTCGAGAAAGCCGCCGATCTATCCGACGAGCGGCTCCAGCAGTATTACGAAGAGAACATCTCGGAGTTCGTGCGTCCGGAACGGGTTCGCGTATCGCATGTCTTCGTCTCCTCCGGCCGGAATTCCGATGAGGAACGGCGGGCAGCCGAACAAAAGGCGGCCGAGCTTCTGGAGGAGATACGGGCGTCCAGCCACGATGTAGCGAGCACATTTGTCCGAGTCGTCCTCGAAAACAGTGACGACGAAGCATCCAAGGCCAACCGGGGCGATCTACGTTACCTATCGAAGGAGAAACTTGCCGAAGCGTGGGGTCAACCTCTCGCCGACGCCGCCTTCGAGCTCGATCGCGTTGGGACCGTCAGTGACGTGGTGGAGAGCGATAAAGGGTTTCACATTCTCCGAATGATCGGCCGTCAGCGAGCCAAGGAACGAGAGCTCGAGGACATACGCCCGCAGATCATGAACCGGGTGCGCCGTGATGAACAAAGGCGCCTGTTCGATTCCTTCGTGGAAGAGGTCGAGCTACGCTCGGGTCTGGAGATCGACTCCGCTGTTTTGGACCGAATGGATGAGACCTCTTTGGACGGCACTGAAATAGGGAACAGCGAGGACTGAAACAGACATGCCTGTCAGTGGGCAACACATTTTCGCACCGAAGTGCTGTTTTTTTCGAGCAATGGCTGGCTTGCTGGGCGCGGGAATGCTCCTTGCTCCTATTCTTGCTTGTGAGCGCAAGAGCGAGCAGCCGGCCACCGCCCAGGCTGTCGCAAAAGTAAATGGAGAGGCTATTGCCGCTTCCGTCATACAGGAGAAGCTGCAACGGTTTCGCCGGGAACACGGGCGGCTCGCATTCCGCTCGGAGCACGACTTGGAGAAAGTGCGCTCGCGTATGCTCAAGGAAGAGATCGAGAGAAAGCTGGTTCGTCAGGCTGCCAGGCGCCTGGCCATAGAGGTTGATGACGAGGCTGTGGATCGGGCGTTGTTGCGCCGTCGGGCGGATTATCCGGGGCGTGCATTCGAGGAATATCTTGTAGAGGCAAGGATACCCTTGTCCTCCCTCCGCGAGGACATTCGCCATCGTTTGTTGGTCCAAAGCTTGTTCCGGCAGGAGATAAACCCCAGGGTCGTGGTATCCCCCCAAGAAGTAGCAGCCCGCTACGAAGAAGACCCGGACAGGTGGGCTCTAGGTGAACAAGTCCGGGCGAGACAAATAGTTACCAGCACGGAGGAGGAAGCAAACCAGCTCCGCCGACGTTTGCTGCGAGGCGAAAGCTTCGAGGCTCTCGCTCGCACACACTCTCTTGGACCGGAAGGAGATCGAGGGGGTGATCTCGGGTGGTTCACTCGAGGAATGATGCCTCCCGCCATCGAAGACACCTGCTTCAAACTTAGCGGCAACCGTTTTTCGGAAGTCGTCGAAAGCCAGTACGGTTTCCATATCTTTCAGGTAATTGATAGACGTGACGGCAAGCCACGGCCTCTGTCCGAGGTGTCCTCTACGATTGAAAACGAACTGCGGCTGGAGAAGGAGTACGAAGCCCAGCGAGCATACATTGATTCATTGATAGAAAAAGCCAGAATCACCGTGAACGAGTCGATTCTTGCCGAGGTGAGATGAGTTTCATGACAAAGATGGGAGCATTGGCGGTTGTCTGCTGTGCCGCTGCCGCGGTAGCCCTCGGCGCCGAGGCGGCGCCCGGAGATGACGAGATCCTGCTCGATCGCGTAGCAGCGGTCGTCAACGGTAGGGTCATCACCCTTTCCACTGTCCAGCAAGCCGCGGCACCCCGGATAAATCGAATTCCACCGGACGTGGATACAGAGGCCGCGAAACTCGAGGCCATGAATGAAGCTCTTCAAGAGCTTATAGACGAAGAGCTATTGGCTGATGCAATACAAGAGCGGCGGATCGAGGTAACTGAACAAGAAGTTGATCGAGCCATAACCGAGGTGCGTCGCCAACACGGCATGACCGAGTCGGAGTTCAGGCAAGCTCTAATGGGTGAAGGGCTGACTTGGGAGTCATACCGGCGAGAGATAGCTGTTCAGCTCGAGAGGTACAAGCTCCTGGGAGCCGAAGTTCAAGCAAGAGTGGACGTAACGGATGAGGAGGTGCGAGGCTACCTGTCAAGACACGGTGAAGAACGTATCGTCGAAGAAGCTCGAGTAAGCCACATTCTCATCCGTCTGCCGGATCAGGCGTCCGAGACCGAAGTCGATGATGCCCGTCGCCGCGCCAACGAAGCCGTTCAACGCATCACTTCGGGCGAGGACTTCGCGGCCGTCGCCCGGGAAGTCTCGGATGATCCCTCCTCCGAAAGAGGTGGAGAGCTGGGCTGGCTGCGCCGAGGCAGAATGGTACGTGAACTCGATGAAGCCGTATTCGAGACGGATGAGGGGGAAGTGGTAGGACCAGTGCGCTCGCCCTCGGGCTGGCATGTCATAGAGATTGCCGAAAAGAGAAGTCAGAGAATGGACCATGACTCTATCTCCGAGGAACGGGCACACCAGGTGCTGATGGAAGAGGCTCTTGAAGAAGAAACCCGGCGTTTCTTGGACGGCCTGCGCCGCCGGGCCGTTATCGAGATAAAAATCCCCGAGATGAAGGAATGATGATGGCGAAAAGAAACAACCGCGGCCGATACTTGCCAATCGTAGGCGTTACGCTAGGAGACCCTTGCGGCATAAGCCCCGAGGTCACCGCCCGAGCCTTGGCCGACCCTGGCGTTCGCTGCAGATGCAGACCCGTGGTATTCGGAGACGAAGCAATATGGCGACGCGCAGTGGATCTGACCGGTGCCGACGCCGCACTTCCCATTGGCCCGTTGGAGCCTGATTTCGGGTCCAGCCGTCTCATACCGGTCACCGATATAGGTATGAAAGGCGCTCCCTACGGCGGCGTCACCGAACAGTCGGCTCAAGCACAGAAATCATTCCTCAACGCTGGAGTGGAAGCTCTTGCCAGCGGAGCAATTGACGCCTTGTGTACGGCGCCAATCACGAAGTCGGCAATAGTGCAAGCCGGCTTCGAGTTTCCCGGACATACCGAGTTCTTGGCCGAACGGCTCGGCGCCAAATCGGTCGCCATGATGATGGCCGGCCCTCGGCTTCGAGTGGTTCTGGCGACCATTCACCTCCCGCTAAGGGAGGTTCCTGACTCAATCACAGAAAAGCGAGTAATCGACAAGACCCGCCTGGGAGCCGAGGGCTTGGCTAGATGGTTCGGCATCGACAAGCCCCGCCTCGCGGTTTGCGGCCTCAACCCACACGCCGGAGAAGAAGGACGATTCGGCCGCGAGGAGATCGACATCATCGGGCCGGCGATACAGAAACTTCAAGAGATGGGGCTTGATGTAAGCGGTCCACACCCGGCAGACGCTGTCATGGTACAGGCCGCGGAAGGTCGCTATGATGCGGTTGTGGCCATGTATCACGACCAGGGTCTAGCTCCGGTGCGAACGATCCACTTCGACGATGCGGTGAACCTGACCCTTGGCTTACCGAGCCCACGCACGAGCCCCGACCATGGCAGCGCCTTGGACATAGCCGGGCGGGGCATAGCACGCCATCAGCCGATGGCTGCCGCGATGCGCCTGGCCGCCTCCATGGCCATCAGAAGCCGGGAGGCCTGAGAATGCATTCCTTTTTGCGAACAGTGCCGGCATTAGCGCTTTGCTGTTTCTTGTTTCTGACGCTCAGCACATCCTGCCGTGATCAATCCAAGGAGCCGGGTGCTGACGAAGGGGAGTTGGCTGCTGAGCCCAAGGAAGCACCGGCTTCCTCTCCTGGAGAGCTCAAAGCGCTCGTCAGACCTACTCCACCGGCGGCGATAGAGCCGCTGCAGCAGATAGAGGCGACTTCCGACGGAAGGCTCAAGGCCACCTCGGCAAGTAAAGACCGTGTTGCCGGTGTGATGAACCGGCTATTGCTCCACCTTCGAGTGTGGGCTCTAGCATCGCCGGAGAACACCTGGGCTTTAATTCATGCCTTGCTGGTCTTCGAGCCGAACAAAAAGCTGCCTGATCACGACGTGACCATTCTAGACGCCGTCTTGGCGATGGCTACGACCAAGGAGGTAGGCGGCAAGATAGTTCCGACATATACGGGCGAAGCACGGGATGGAACTCCACGAGAGCCACACCGCAATCAAGTGGTGAAATTACTTCTTCAGACCGGAGTCTGCCCGGATCACCGCTTCGAAGTCGAAGAAAAGAGCTTTACCGTAGCCGATTTGGTCGACAGCGCTCTATGGCGTTTCGAGGAACCTTCCAATGAAGCGTGGGAGCATGAATCGTGGACCCTGAGTGCGATGGCTCGGTCGGCCAAGCATACCGGGAAGACAAGCTTTCTAAATTACGCCGGTGTTCGGTTCGACGGGCGCGAGCTCGCTCTTCGAGCGGCCGCGCATCTGAATAGGGAAATGGAGTTTCTCGAAGATGCGCGCCAAGCAGGAACCCAGATACAAAAACGCCGCGAAGGGGTCCATGGCCATCCTTGCGGCGGCCTCCACCTGGCCCGCACCCCTTCATTCTGGCTGGAAGACGCCGAGATCCGAGAAGCTCTCATCCCGGCAATGCAAAGAGCGGCTGTAACGCTTGCATGGAGGCTGCAGGCGGAGGAGAGGGTATACACGGATCTTCGGCGACAACATCCATCGCAGGACATACTCATCACCGCGCAAGAAATGAAGTTCTACGGTCACTGGCTGGAGACCATGGCTGCCCTGCGGGACTCCGGCATCGATGTGGACCTCAAAGCGGTGGATCGAGGAATCTCTCTTTTGGTCAAAAGCGTGGAGCGCCTTGATCGCATCGGCACCTTCAATCGTATGGAGGATGTCCGAAAGCACCGGGTTCAGACATACCGGGACCTGATCGGAGACGCCGCTCACGCACTACATGGCTTGCGCCTCTGGATACCTGAAGAGTAAACGTGTGCTTTAGAGCGAGTGCGTAGGCGGCGGCCCGATTATCCCGGGCTCTTCTCTCTCCGGCGCCGATTCTTTTCCTGGGGAGTCATCGGGGGAGGGCACCTCGAAGCGTTCCTTGGGTAGACCATCCGCGGAAAGTCCGGCTCGTTCCACCACCTCTACCGCAACGAATATCGGGGCTTCGCTTCCGGCAGCCAGCGCTATACCGTCAGAGGGGCGAGCATCAAGCGCAAATACCCGATCGTCGGTGCGAACGAACACGGTCGCCACGAACGTCGAGCCTTTCATGTCGTCTACATGGACTCGGACCACGGTGCCACCCATCTCTTCGAGCATTGCATCCAAGAGATCATGGGTAAGGGGGCGTTCGAAGCGGCGGCGCTCCGACCTTAGCTGAATCGCCATGGCCTCGGAGGGTCCTATCCAGATAGGCAGCACCTTTTCTTGCTCTTCGTCCACAAGGAAGACAGCGTTGCCATCCGCTGTAGGCAAAACCCCCAGAACCTTCATCTCTATGAAGCCGTCTGGGACGTCGTCCTCGAACAGCCCCACGCGCGGGGGCGCCGGCACGCCGCTCACCGCCTCCTTGCTCCCAACCGCCGAGGAACACGCCGACTGAAAGCAGCCCGCGGCTCCAATCAAAACCCCACAAAGACATGTAAGCAATCTGGCGGCGGCGCGCTGCATTAATGACGACTCCACGCTGGAATAAAGATTAGGCATTGCGGCGTGCTATCGCCACGGTAGCACGTCTACCCCATCTAATGTCCATAACGGACTACCCCGTTCCGACTCGGGGGCTTGCGCCACTTAGGCCGCGGGGCCGTGAAGCTGTTCCAGATACTCGCGTACCAGCCGCCGCTGATGCTCCTCATCCATGGACTCCTCAAGGAGTCGGCCAGCGGCGGCAATCGCAAGATCCACCGCCACTTCCTTTACCTCGGCGAGCGCCTTTTTCTGTTCGGATTCAATTTGCCGGCGTGCCGTATTGATCATGTCGCTGGCTTCGGACTTGGCCATCTCGAGCGCCTCCTCCCGAGCCAACTCGACCTCTTCTTGCGCTTGACGAACCATATCCGCGGCATCTCGCCGAGCAGCCTCCAAGGCTAGCTTGTGCTCCTCGATCATGCGCTGAGCCTCGGCTCGCTGCTTGTCGGCGGCTTCCAAGGACTCTCGAATTCCCGCCTCCCGCTGCTCGATCATGCCGAGAATTGGGCCCCAAGCAAACTTGCGCAGCAGAAACAGCAAGAGGACGAAGGTTACAAGCGTCCAAATGACCAGACCAGGATTGACATCGGTCAGGGCACTTCCAAGAAGGACGGGGGTTATGATCATGAGTTGGTTCAGTCCTGTG
Organism: Deltaproteobacteria bacterium; assembly: GCA_007130885.1. Lineage (GTDB taxonomy): Bacteria > Myxococcota > Myxococcia > SLRQ01 > SLRQ01 > SLRQ01. The sequence goes on along the minus strand of SLRQ01000065.1, from coordinate 124,020 downwards.
CTGTCAAGCGGTTACTTCACCGCCAAAATGACCGTGACAACCACCGCGAACAAAGCGACACCCTCGATGAGAGCGGCGCCGATGATCATGGAGGTACGAATATCACCGGCGGAAGAAGGCTGACGAGCGGTACCTTCCATAGCCGCGGCACCAATGAGGCTGATGCCATAAGCGGCGCCGATTGCGGTTAGGCCCGCGCCCAAGCCGGCTGCTAGATATGCAAACCCAAGGTCCATAATGCTGCTCCTGTCAGAAGTTGAGAATGGGGGAGTAAGTCTCTAGTGATCGTGTGACGCCATTCCGATAAACAACGACGTCAACATGGTGAAGATAAAGGCCTGAAGGAAAGATACAAATAGCTTCAAGACCATGATGAACAACGTGAACGCGACCGAAATCGGTGACACGGCCGCCGTCTCGAACAGGAAAATGAGCCCGATCAGCGAGAATATTACGACCTTACCCGCGGTCATGTTAGCGAAGAGCCTGACCGTGAGGGCAAAGGGCTTGGTAAACAGTCCCATAATCTCTATCGGGATCATGATTGGATACAGAAACCATGGAACCCCCGAGGGAACCAGCCCGGTCCAGTAGCCCACTGTGCCGTGAGCCCGCATCCCGGCGATCTGGATGACGATGAATGATGCAAAAGCCAGTGCCCCTGTAACCGCCAAATTAGCGGTAGCCGCTGTTCCGTATGGGATCAACGAAAGCAGATTCATAAAGAGGATTAGAAAGAATACGGTTAGCAGGAAAGGCACGTACCGCAGCCCTTCTTTCTTTCCGATATTCGCTATGGCCATGTCGTTTCGAATGAACAAAACGAGGGCCTCGAGAAAGTTGGCTCCTCGACTCGAAGGAACGTGCTTTTCGTCGTACTTCTTGCTGGCCGGAATGAAAAGAACCAAGCAAAGCAGCGCTGAAAGCCACAAGAACACCGTATGCTTGGTGGGAGTCAGATTGATTTCATACCCGGCAATTTCGAACTTCAGCTCACCGAAGACTCTCGACAAGTCGATTTTTCGTTGCCAAGTTTCCGCGTGGGGCCATGGAATGGGCAGGTAATCCGCGTCGAGGAGGAACGTCCAAAGTGCCTCGGTGAAAGTCGGCTGCTCGGCGGGTTTCGGCGCCTCCGTCTCGGCCGCCAGAGCCGGAGCCGTGAGCAGCCCCGCTAGCATCAGCGCAGCCAGTGCGCCACCCAAAGGTCGTTTCTTGAGGCTTATGTGCGCAAGCATGATCGAATTACACGGCAATTATTGCCGCTGAGTTTTTCTTCTTGTGCACATACCCTATCTCGAGGACCTGGCTGATTGCATGCACCGTGAAGAAAGCTACGATGAAAACGATGGGCTCCCAACCGAAAAGAACCATCACCAACGCCAAGCTGGCGGCTAAAATGACTAATCGGGCCAGCATACCTACCACAAAGGCCCCCATCAGCTTGTTGGTCCTCCTCATCGCGGACCCTTGCCCCATCGTAATTGCTCGATGACACAGAAGTAGACCTAGAAGAGCACCCGCAAGACTCACACCTCCTCCAAGCAAGGCCGCCAGCCAGGCTCCACTCACGACCGCAACGATCAACGTGAGCATGAGAGCCCAAGAGACGATTCGCAGTATGGTTCGGAAGAGCATTGGTGTCAGCTAAGCCTTTTTGACGCGCGAGTCAGCTCGATGAGGCCGGCGGCAATGCCGAGAATCGAGCCGGCTATCAGAAGCCAAGGTGAAGTATCGAAACGCTTGTCCAGCCAGTAACCGACCCCAGCGCCTAGAACAACGCTGATGGCTATCGACCAGCCCAGGTGAATGAAGGGGCCAGCCTTTCGTAGCGAACTCGCCAGAGCGGAACGGCCGTCGTCTTCCCTCCTAGGACCGCCGGAATCGTCCGGCTTCCCATTCATCTTGAAAATCTCATCAATGCCAGGTGCTTACACCGCCTTTGGGGCTCCAGAACGAGACCTGCGTCTTCGATGAGCCAGGCGGCGAAAAGCGCATTCACGGCCCCGAACCCGGGGAGTTCATGCGCGAGTTGGGTGGCACTTAGCACGCAACGGAGCTGTGAACAAGAACAATGGTCGTAGAGACGGCTAAACCTGGCATCAACCAGCGGAATTTACTACTTCAAACCCCGCTCGAGCTACGCTCACGGTTTGACTCACCGCTTCCTCGTCATGGGCCATTCCCACGAACCAGCTCTCCACCCGGCTAGGAGGTAGATATACCCCTCCCTCCAGCATGGCTCGATGAAACCGAGCGAACTTCTCGGGCTCCGGCGCTCTGGCATCTTCGGCGTTCCAGACGGGCTCGCGCCGAAAGTAAACCGCGAGCATTGTGCCAACGCGCTGAATACGCGCGTCGGTGCCCGTGCTCTCGATGGCATCGTCCAAACCTTTCTCCAACTCCGAGGCCGTAAGCTCCAAGCTTTCGTAGACGCCTTCCCGGCTCAATCGTTCGAGCGTTGCTATACCGGCGGCCATGGCCAGGGGATTCCCGCTAAGGGTACCGGCTTGGTAGACCGGCCCCTCGGGAGCGACCTCGTCCATTATTTCGGAACGACCTCCGTACACCCCTACCGGCAGGCCACCGCCCACTACCTTGCCCAAGGTAGTCAGATCCGGTCTCACTCCGTAGCGGGCCTGGGCGCCTCCAAGAGCAACGCGATATCCGGTCATCACCTCATCGAAGATGAGAAGCGCTCCGTGATAATCACAGATCCGGCGTAAGCCTTGGAGATAGCCCTCACGCGGCGGAATGCAGCCCATGTTGCCGACAACCGGCTCCAGAATGACGGCGGCAATGCGGCCGCCTCGTTCCCGGAATAACGCTTCGGCCGCGGACAGATCGTTGAACGGCAACGTAAGAGTGTGCTTTGCAAGACCGGTGGGCACGCCCGGCGAGTCGGGAAGACCCAGCGTCTCCACTCCCGAGCCGGCCTTGACCAGCAAGCTGTCTCCGTGACCGTGAAAACAGCCGTCCAACTTCACTACTTCATCCCTGCCGGTGGCCGCGCGCGCCAGCCGCAGAGCGCTCATGGTGGCTTCGGTGCCGCTCGAGACCATGCGCATCTTCTCCATGGAGGGCATGGTGCGGCGTATCAGCTCCGCCAGCCTTACCTCGCGAACAGTTGGAGCCCCAAAGCTGGTGCCGTCGCGGGCCGCCGCACAGACCGCCTCGACGACGTCCGGCGCCGCGTGACCGAGGATTAGAGGACCCCAGGAGGCCACCCAGTCAATGTACTCGTTCCCATCGGCATCCCACACACGGGCCCCCTTACCCCTCACCAGGACAGGAGGATCGCCGCCAACAGAAGAAAAAGCCCTCGCTGGAGAGTTGACGCCGCCGGGCATGAGCTCACGGGCACGAGCCATGACCCTTCTCGATTCCTGAAGGTCGATCATCGCCAAGTCCTTATCCTGAACATCACCACACTCTATGCACATCGAGATTATCCAGATCGCGACGAGCCATGCGACCGCGCAACCTGTCCAGCCTCATGCGCACGATTTGAGGCCGAGGGTGAGTAGCCAGCGCCTCGAGATAAGTCTCCACCGCCTTTTCCTTTTTTCCCATCGCCGCCAGGGAGCCGGCTGTCTCGAACAAAGCATGAGCGGCGAGGTTCACATCTTCGGTGGCGTCTCTTGCTTCCTCATAGGCTTGCACAGCTTTCTCATGCCGTCCCTGAATATGGTAGGTCGTCGCCACCAGCATTCTCACTCTATCGGCATAATGAGAGTCCGGCCAAAGCTCCAGCAAACGGCGAGCCTCGGTTCTCGACTGTTCATGGTCACCCAGAACGAAGTAACCGCGAGCAAGCTCGTACTGGAATTGGTCGACTCCCGGCTTATCCGGAAATCCAGACACCAGGGCTTGATACTGCACTACTGCTCGCGCGCGATCATTTGCTTCCACATGGATTCTGGCCAGCTTCTGCCGAGCCTCGTATGACTGCTCCGAGCCTGGATAAAGCTCTATTATCCTGCTGTGATACGAAACCGCCAAATCGACATTCCGCAGGAACAGGTGTGCTATTCGGCCCGCTTTGGAAAGAGCCTTCAAACGAACAGGATCCGCATCCTCGTTGGGCACGTCAGGCAAGGACGTCAACAGCTCATCAAGCACATAGACTGCTTCCTCATATCTTCCCTGGAAGGCTAGATCGCCGGCACGATCCAGTTTCGACTGCCAAGGATCCTGACAGCCTCCAACCACCGCCAAACATCCAACCAGCGCCACGGCGACCACGCCTTGCCGGACGCGGAGATCATGCTCCCGGGTCATGACCATCAGCTCCCTCACCATTATTGCCCGACGCTCCGTTGAGGCGCCCCTCCGACTCTATCGGTGTAGCCGGTACACCGGCGTCCTCTTCCTCGGGCTCGGCGATCCAGGCAAAGCCGCTCACCTTCTCGTCGCGGGTCTCGAGGCTTATCAACCTCACACCCTGCGTGTTGCGTCCAATGATGGAGATGTCACTGGCCTTCATGCGAATGAGCATACCTTGGTTAGTGACGAGCATTATCTGGTCATCGTCCTTGACCTGTCCGACACCGGCCACCTTGCCGTTCCTCGCGGTGGTCTTGATGGTAATTATGCCCTTACCGCCTCGGCTCTGAACCCGGTAATCCTCTACGGGTGTTCGTTTCCCATATCCGTTCTCGGTTATCGTGAGAATCGTGCCCTCATCTAGGACGTTGACACCCACGACCTCATCCGAACGGCCAAGAGTGATGGCCTTCACGCCGCGCGCCCCGCGCCCCATCGACCGCACGTCTTTTTCAGAAAAGCGTATGGCGAGTCCTTTTCGGGTGGAAACCAGGATCTCACTGTCTCCATCGGTCAGCCGAGCCGCGATGAGCCTGTCGCCCTCTTCTATGCTCAATGCAATGATGCCGGCCGCCCGAGGGTTTGCGAAGGCCGTAAGCTCAGTCTTCTTGATGAATCCATGAGCGGTGACCATTGCAATGTATCGGTCCTCCACGAACTCCTTTACCGGCAGTACGGCGGCAATCCTTTCGCCCTTGCCGAGTTGAAGGAGGTTCACCACGGGCCTGCCACGCGCGTTGCGGCCGGCCATGGGAATCTCATGAACCTTGAGCCAGTAACACTTGCCGGCCGTTGTAAAGCAGAGAACCTGAGTGTGCGTGGAAGCGACGAAGAGTTGCTCGACGAAATCCTCGTCCTTCACCTTCGCTCCACTTCGCCCTCGGCCACCACGCTTTTGAGCCCTGTACTCGCTAACGGGGTTCCGCTTGATATAGCCTGTGTGGCTGACAGTCACCACCATGTCCTCGTCGGCAATCAAGTCTTCCAGGCTTATCTCTCCCTCGTCGGGGACGATCTCTGTACGCCTGGAATCCGCATAGCGTTCCCGGACCTCTCGTAACTCATCGACGATCACCTGGAGGAGCCTAGGATCACTAGCGAGGATCTCCTTCAAATAGACGATCCTGTCACGAACCTCGCGCATCTCCGACTCTACCTTGTCGCGTTCGAGTCCGGTGAGACGAGCCAGACGCATCTCCAGAATAGCCTGTGCCTGCACCTGGTCCAACTGGAAGACGTTGGTCGCGAGTGCTGAATCGATCTGATCCTTGCCGGCTTCGACGAATTGTTTCAGCCGCTCGTGTGGACCCTTGAAGCTCTCGGCGACCAAACGACTTTTTGCCTGATCCGGATCCGTCGACGAACGTATGATCTCCACGATGCGGTCTATGTGATCGGTCGCAACCAGAAGACCGGTCAGCAAATGAAAGCGCTCCTCGGCCTTCCCAAGCTCGAAACGGCTCCGCCGCGTGACGACCTCGCGACGGTGATCGATGAAGCGCAGCAGACAGTCCTTGAGCCCCAGCACCTTGGGCTGTCCGCGATCCAGGGCGAGAATATTGATGCCGAAGCTGTGCTGCAGCAGCGTGTGCTTGAAAAGGTTGTTGCGCACCACCTCGGTAATCGCATCGCGCTTTAGCTCTATGACCACACGCATGCCTTCCCTATCCGACTCGTCGCGAAGGTCACTGATGCCCTCGAGCTTCTTCTCACGCACTAACTCCGCCATCTTCTCTACTAGACGCGCTTTGTTGACCTGGTATGGAAGCTCGGTAACCACGATCTGCTCACGCTCGGCACTACCGGGGATAGGCTCGATGTGCGTCTTGGCGCGCATCTTTATGGCACCTCGCCCCGTCAGATAGGCCTGACGTATCCCCTCGAAGCCCTGAATGTACCCGCCGGTTGGGAAGTCCGGCCCGGGGACGAGCTTCAAAAGGTCCATATCGGAGATGGCCGGGTCTTCTATGGCCGCCACGGTGGCGTCTATGATCTCTCCCAAGTTATGAGGAGGAATATTGGTGGCCATGCCCACGGCGATGCCGGCGGCACCGTTCACCAGAAGGTTCGGGAAGCGGGCGGGTAGAACTAGCGGCTCCTCCAGGGAGTCGTCGTAGTTGGGTCCGAAGTCCACGGTGTCCTTGTCGAGATCGGCCAAAAGCTCGCTGGCCAGCCGATCCATCCGGACCTCCGTGTAGCGCATGGCCGCCGCCGAGTCGCCATCGATGGAGCCGAAGTTCCCTTGGCCATCAACCAGGGGATAACGCATGGCGAAATCCTGAGCGAGCCGGACTATGGTGTCATAGACGGCGGCATCACCATGCGGGTGATACTTACCTATTACGTCACCGACCACTCGGGCGGACTTCTTATAAGAACGGTTATAGGTATTCCCTAGGTCCTGCATCGCATACAGAACCCGCCGATGCACGGGCTTGAGACCATCGCGAACATCGGGGAGAGCGCGTCCTACGATCACCGACATCGAGTAGTCGAGATACGATCTCCGCATCTCGTCTTCGATGTTTATGGGTAGGGTGCTGGCCGGGGTTGTTTCTGCCATGAATGTGCCACTTCCGGTGCTAGGCCCATGAAGTGCACCGGCACTTGGATTGGGCCTGATTGGTTGGATCCTCCTCTGCCTCGGCGAAGCGCGTAATGCACGAGGAGCACGCTCTTTATAAACCAATCACGCGGGGTGATCTATGCCCACCGCGGGATCGAGACCTCCCAGGAACCGGCGACGCTGTCTACCGGCATCCACAACCGCTTTACTTGCCGGCGGCTCCCGCCTTACCTTTAGAGAATCATGTCAATGTATGCCGAGTCCCTACGCCATTACATGAAGCCAGTAGTGGAGTACTTGGATGACCCTACCGTCACCGAGATACTCATAAACGGTCCGGAGGAGATCTGGATCGAGCGCAGAGGTCGCCTGAGGAAAGTCGATGCACAGTTCACCGAAGACGGGATCGAGGCGGCCGCTCGAAACGTGGCGCAGTACGTCGGGCGCTTACTGAACGATGAGCGCCCCCGCCTTGACGCCAGAATGCCGGATGGCAGCCGTGTCCACGTAGTCATGCCTCCCATAGCCCGCCAGGGATGCACTATTTCAATCCGAAAGTTCTTCCCTGAAAAGCTGACCGTCGACAACCTCGTCGGCTTCGGCTCTCTAACCCCGTCGATGGCACGGCTAATCGAGGCCCTCGTATGCATCAAGGTCAACATGATGATGTCCGGAGGAACCGGCTCGGGAAAAACCACGCTACTCAACTGCGTGGCCCAGTACATTCCCGACGAGGAGCGCATCCTTACCATCGAGGAGTCAGCAGAGCTTCAGCTGAACCAGGAGCACCTGGTGGCTTTCGAAGCCCGTCCGCCGGACAAGTTCGGTAAGGGCAAGGTAGACATGGGCGACCTTCTGCATTCGGCTCTGCGTCTTCGCCCGGATCGAATCGTAGTCGGCGAAGTGCGCGGCGGCGAAGCCTTCCACCTCATGCAGGCCATGAACACCGGTCATGCCGGCTCACTGGCCACGGTGCACGCCAACTCTCCGACCGATACGCTCAGGCGCCTCGAAACGCTCTGTCTTCAAGGCGGGGTGGACATTCCCATGGTGGCAATCAGAGCCCAAGTCGCTTCCGCCATCAACATCGTCGTCTCGTGTGGACGACTTCAGGACGGCACCCGCAAGATAACCCATATTTCCGAAGTGCTTCCCCTCGATGAGCGAGGAGACTACCGAACCCAGGACCTTTTCGTTTTCACTCCCACCCACAAGGACAGTGAAGGAGAGGTGCACGGTTACTTCGCCCCTACCGGCCTGATTCCAACCTTCATAAATCGTCTTGCTCCCTCGGGTTTCGAGGACATAGACGAGAGCTTCTTCGATCCATCGACCTATGGAGAGCCCCCACCGCCGATCTTCACCGCCAGCACCAGTTTCAAGACCCGCTGGGCTCCCAGTCTCGCTCACAGAGAGCGGGGCGAGCCGGATCCTCCCGAGCTTCAGAGAGCGTTTTCGGAAAAGAAGAAACAAAGCCAGTCGGCAGAGCCCAAGGATGTTGCCGCAAGAAATAGCGGCGCCTCGGCAGTGAGTAAGGTTTCGGGAGCCAAGAAAACCGAAAAGAAGAGTCCGCGGGTCGATGTTTCCAAAGACGACGGAGGTACCGACCCCGAGGCGTCGCTTCCCGGCCAATCCACGAAGGAACCGAAGCAAACCAAGAAAGCCGCCTCGCCTTCCACGGAGCCCGCGGGAAAGGTTCCCCCCGAAGACCACAAGAGCGAAGAGAAGAAGACTCGACCCGCAACGTCCAAGAAGACACAATCCGGCCCAGGAGGAGATACCGACCCGCGCATAGTCGCTACCCCGGACGACGACGTAGGATTCCGTGAGGACACCGATCCATTGATTTCAATGTCTCCCGGACCGACTGGTGATACGACCCCAGGCTTCGATCCCGGCAAGCATAACCTCCCCGAACCTCCCGCCCTGTCCAAGGAAAGATCGTCCGCAAAGAGCACCGATGGCAAAAGGCCCGGCGAAGGCACCCCGGAGAAGCCCTCCCCCGCATCCAAGAATACGACGGTGAAGCAAGCCGGCGGCAAGGCATCCAAGACAGTATCAGGTAAGCCTGTCTCTTCCTCGAAGGCCGAACGGTCACAGCCTTCCATCCAGCTCGATGAAGATTTCGCGGCCGAGGCCTCGGAGCACGGCAGCGGAGACAAAGCGGAAAAAGGAAAGCCGAAGCCAGGCGACGGTAAAGACGCAGGGGCCAAGGAAGGTGCCCGCCGCCGCCGCAAAGGGGGAATTATCGGCCGGCGCTAAACCGGAGATCGTGATTCTGGTTCAAGCCCAAGCCATCTTCGACTGTCCGTGTCCATGCAGGCGTACCACCCGTGCTTTCATTGCGCTAACGGGTGCTACGAACCTCGGAGCAAGTGATGCCCTCTTGAGGCGCACAGTTGCGACCGACCACACAGCCGCCTCGACCGTACAGATTCACGCATCTGAGCTGCCCCTGACAGCCATGCTCATCTCCCTCTAGCTGACACGGCTGACGGGTTTGGCTGCACCGCCGGGTTACAGGATCGCAGTACTCCACCGGACAATCGGAATCCTGAACGCAAGTGCACCAACCCACGGAATGCCCCTCGTGAATTATACACTTTCCGGCGCAGTAGCCGGAGGAGTCGCAACGACCGCCGGGGCAGTCCTCATCGGTATCACATGGGATATCGGACGGCTCACACATCTCGTCCTCCTCGCACAGCCGCTGAGTCAAGCGAACTATGTGAGCACAACGAAAGCCGCTGGGACAGGGTTGCCCTCGAGAGCAATCCACACCGCAGTAGTTTGCATGACCGCCGGCCCAAGTATCGACTAGACAGCGGTTCATATAGTCATCACCGCACTCGGGCATGTCACCGGGTCCATACTCGCAGTGATCGCAGTAAGGGCCGCGCTCATCGAGCTTGCAGACAAGGTCACCGAGATCCTCATCCTCCTCGCAGATCCATCCGTAAGGGCAAAAGGTGCTGTCATCGCACACTCCGTACTCGCAAACTCCAATCCGACACTCTTCCTCGCCGTCGGGACAGCGGCACGCCTGCCCCAATGGACAGTCTCCACTTCCCCTACAACCCGAAACGCAGCGGTTGTTGAGCTCGTCGCAAACTTCTCCTATTGGACAATGCAAATCGTAAGTGCAACGCCCCTCCTGAATACATCTGTTCCGATGGACATCACAGATCGACTCTTCAGGACAGTCGGCGTTGGTGTAACAGCCAACCGAGGCCTGGCAGAACCCGGCGGAATTGCAAAACATGTCGGGGCCGCATGCGGCGTCGTTGGCGCAAACGCAAACCTTCGGATAGTACCTGTCCGAACAGTAAAACCCCGGGCCGTGCTCCTTCACGCACTCCGCATCCTCCACGCACTCCCCCACCAGATGCTCTTCCGCCGGACACGACGTAAGAAGCAGCAGGCTCCACACCATGAAGAGCGTACAAAGAACAGGCCAACGCGGCGACGAGCCACCGTGGGCGCTCCGGTTACGACTCAATGAACCCGGAACTTTCACTGGGGAACCGCGAAGGACTGGATGTCTTGTGTGTAAGATGTCCATGATCGGAGATTCAGGTTCCTGTACGAGAAGTAGTCGAAATCGAAGCGAGGCGCGAGCGCCGTAACCAGTGAAATCTCGAGCGAGGAAGCCTGCTGCATCAACTCCATAACCGGCTGCGGCACCTTCACCGATGACTCCGAGCCGGCCAAAATAATTCGCCAAACCGGAGCCGGCATGAAGCCCCGCTCGGATATTCGTACGTTTACTATGTCCGGAACCATGCCCCCTTCATAAGACCACTGAACACGACCGCCGTTAAGAACACCGCTGGCCGGGCTTATGAGTCTCGTCATCGGTTGCATCGGACCGATGGTCAAATCGGAGCCAATGTCTCCAACCTGCCTTCGATAGTAAATCGAGAGCGGATAGCCGCCCGCCGAGGTGGACATATTCATGAACACGAAGTTATCGCCCGGCAGTCGAGGCATACCCTCGATCACGAACTCGTCTTGATCCGCATGCATCACCTCGGCCAGAAACACGACGCCATCTCCTCCCAGCTCCAGATAAGCATATGTTGCATCGACCCGTTCCCGACCATCCGGAGGAGTGGGAGCTTCGAGCAAGCTGATGGGGACATCGACGTCCATGTGCATGTTGAGGACTATGTTGGCCTCTATGGGAGGCTGACATGCACCTAGGACATTGCATATTTCTCCTTCATCGCACGCATCGTCGGATTCACAAAGACACCAGCGGAACTCGCCGGGCCTCGTTGGGTCCATGTCCTCCTCGCCGTCACAATTGAAACCCGTTGGGCAGGCTTGGTTCGGCGTACACCGCGGAGGATCGATGGGTGGCACCTCTATACCCCTGGTCATGCCCATCAACAGCGGTTCGAAGCTTTCGATCTTTTGTCCCGACACCGGGTCGGTTTCCTCGGTGACGATGCCGTACTTGGCATAAAGAGCTATGCTGCCGGTTCGGGAAGCCATACCGAAGGTGCCGCAGTCTTCGTCGATTACCCGAAAGCTCCCGCGCCAACCCGACGGTGGAAGGCTGCTGATGGAACTCGCCGTTGTCCACACGCGCGCTTCCTCGCGCTGGTTCGGGCCCAACTGGCGGTCGGGCGGGAGCTTGAAGCCGCAGACCCTTCCAACATCCGGTCTCGCGTTTATGAAAGCCAACGGCGGCGAGGGTGTTGGCGGAGGTGACGGCTCGACCGGATCGGGATCGTAGTCCATACCGGTAGGCGTCAACAGAATGGTCAGGTTTCTGGTGTCTATTCCAACCACGCTGACAGCCTCGAATCCAGGACGCCAAACCGTCACTTGAACCGGCTTTACGAGTGAGGGATCGGAGAAGGTTATCTGTCCCCGCGCATCGGTCCGGCCCTGAAAGATCGTATCCGACTCGGATCCGAGCATTACGTGAGCCTCGGGAAGGGGCATGCCCGCTCTGTTATCCAGCACCGTAACATTCAGGGTGCCCGCCATGGCTCCCCCGGACGCCCCTCCGATACTGTTTGTCGGATCGTAGTATTCGAAAGCGTCGCGCAGCAGATTCTCCTCCGCACCGCGACTTACGGATACGTCCACCTCTCCGACCTTTGCAGGTGGCGCGGCGACAGTGATCATACCTTGTCGTTTATCCAGAACCTCCGCCTGCTCATCACCGAAATAAACCTCCGACACATCGTAGAGACCCGCCCCGGAGAGCAACACACGCGTCCCTCCCGCTTGGGAACCGCGGTGTGGGTCCACTCGAACCAGTAACAACGGCTCTATGTACGTGAAACCGCCCGTCAGCACGGAACGCCGCCAAGTCTCCGTATCGCTTCGCTCCACGATCACGTTCGCCGGGCCGCCGCCGCCCGGCGGGGTCACGGCGGAAATCACCGTGCCCTCTTCATTTACGATGACATCGGAGGCAGGCATCGCTCCTACTCTTACGGTGACCTGTCCTTCGCCGAAGCCTTCGCCCGTGATGGTGACCTCCGTGCCTCCCTCGGCGGGTCCGGAGTCCGGTTCCAGTTCGTCGACGCGAAGAGGCGAGTCGTAAACGAAACCGTCCGCCAGGAGAGCCCCGCCACGGTCGTTTCTCACCTGCACGTCCACGGTTCCCGTCTTCTCGGTTTCCGGTACCAAGGCTGCAATCCGGTTGCCGTCAATCACGGACACCGCTTCCACAGCGGAACCGCCGAAACGGACAATGGGGCTGGGGTGGTCTAGACCCGTACCTGCCAGCAAGACCTCCTTCCCTCCTTCCGTCGTGCCTCGCCTCGGCGAAACCGCGACAAGAGACACATCACGGCTATCCGCGTCTACATAGGAGTAGGCCCCTGCCAGCATGGTATCGCCATGCTCGTGGAGAATCTCCACATCCACCGCAATGCCTGCCGTGCCCGGAGGCGCCGTGACCAAGAGATCGGACCCGCTCTCGCGAACGTCGTTGACGAGCACTTCACCGAAACTGACCGAATCGGCGCCGACCAAGCCCTCGCCTCTGAGTCGCACCTCGGTTCCGCCTCCACATACCCCAACAGGAGGCTCCACCGCTAGGAGCCGAGGCTCTTCGTAGTAGATGAGCCTTCGCCGCAAGGTATCGGTGCCGTTCGCGTTGAGAATCTCTATGTCGGCCGCGCCGGGCACATCAGCTGGTGGGGTAAAGAAAGAGATGGTTTCCTCATCCAGAAGCAAAGGCTGCACGCCGGGCCTGCCGCCAACCCGCACCAACGTCTCGCTCGAAAGGCCCGTGCCGGTGACCGTGACCTCTACGCCGCCCTGCATGGGAGAGAATGAAGGATCGACGCTCTTTGCTCTCACGGGAATATAGTAGTGAAAGCAGTCCTCACACTCCGCATCGCCATTTGGGTTCTCGATCCGAACCGTCGCATCTCCAGATGGATTCGGCGGTGCCACCACCTCCATGAGCTCGTCATCGACTACGTTGACGTCGATAGCGGTGTTTTCGCCAAAAGAGACCGTCGTATCGTCCTCGACGTTCCCTCCTATTGCTCCAAAACCCAGTACGAAGCCGTTGCCTTCGATTCGAACCCTGGTCCCGCCTTCCACCGGACCCCTTATTGGGCTTAGCCGGGTTATTTTCACCTCTACCCCCGGTTCATCCGGTTCTTTTTCGTCATCCTCTTCGTACTCGAAGCACTCGACGCAAACCGCCTGTCCGTGAGGGTTATCGATCGTCACATCCACCAGGCCGGGCTCATGAGGCGGAGTAACTACGCGGATGACCGAATCACTAATGACCTCGACTCCACTCGCATTCGAGCCGCCGAAGCGCAGGACCGTCTGGAAAGAAGCGCTGCCCGGCGTATCGGCCACCCCCTCCAGAAATCCAGCACCTTCGACGCGGACCTCGAGCCCTCCACCCTCCGAGCCACTATTCGGCACTACGGCCGTGATGTCTAGATCCACCTCCAAGGGCGGGTCTTGGGTCTCATCGTTGTCGTTCTCGGCCTCTTCCGGACCGCAACCGACACCCAGCATCGTTGCGCCGAGCACGAAAAAGAGTAAGAGCTTCAAACGTAACATGTTCATCGAACCTCGATGATGAGGTCATAGCTGTTTTGCACCCGCGGCTCCGCGACTACCTCGATGTAGAACCGACCGGCGCTCGTGCTGTCCACGACGACGACCTCAACAGGTTCGGCCGTGGCACTCTTGCCAAGCAGCGTGCTCCCATCGGAGTCGTAGACCCAAAGGTCCAACGCGCCGTTCAACGGCTCGTGCACCAAGCTGACCTCCACTGTGGTGCCTCTCTTGTGAGACACCACGAACCAGTCCGGGTTTCCGGGACATTTTTTCAGATTGTACCAGGATCCAGGTTCCAGCTCCGCCGCCTCGGTGACGTCGTCATTGGGCTCGAACTCGTCGTCGTGGCACGGCGTTCCAGTGGAGACTAGTATGGCCATCCCATACCCCGACCGATCGTCGAGAGTGCTGACGCGAATCAGGTAGTCATCGGGAGAGCTGACCGTGTGATCGAGCTGGAGCTGGCCGGCGGCGAGAACGCGCTCCCCATCCGGACGGAAGAGCTCCACCCTGAAGTTCGAACCCCCCATGGTAGGGGGAGACACCGTCACGCTGATCCTGTCACCGGTATCCAGAGCTATGGAGAACCAGTCGTCCTCGCCGTCGCAAAGCTTGAGATTCGAGTAGCTGCCGGGAGTAATCTCGGCGGCATCATCGGGATGCTGATTCGGATGGAAGGAGTCGGGAACACAGTTAGCCGGCACGCACCTGCCCGACCGAACATCGCAAACCTCGTCGTCGACGCAGTCCTGATTGGAAACGCAAGGAGGCGGCTCTTCGGTGCACTGGCCGGTCTTTCGGTTGCAAACCAGGTCTCCAAGGCAATCCCTATCGGAGAAGCAATGTGCCTCACCGGTGCAACGTCCAGCCTCCGTGTCACAAGTCAGTCCGGCTCCACAGTCCTCGTCCGTCACACACTCCACACAACGCCCGTTGTGGCAAATGAAACCTTTCGGGCACACATCGGAGGCGGTTTCCTCGGTACAGACCTGCTCGCACTGGTTTGTTGCAAGGTTGCAGAAGTAGCCGTCCGGACAGCGAGAGTCGTCGAAGCAGCCGAGATCCTCCTCGCATACCAGCCGTTCGTGATGGCAGTAGTGATCCTCGGGACAGTCGGCATCCCTGAGACATGACACCGTTTCTTCGCCTGACCGGCAAAGTCCCTGAACGCAGAACTCGCCCATATCGCAGTCATCGTGCCTCAAGCAGTCCCTACCCCATCCTTCCATGATCTCGCAAAGAAGAGTCAGAGGGTCGCAATGTTCCTCGGGGTGGCAGTCCCTGTCTCTCGAGCAGTAGGTACATCTGCCGTCCTTGCAAACGAATCCTTCATCGCAATCCGCGCGCTCGACACACTCCTGCCCGTAAAACTCTTCTTCGTCGCCCTCTCCATTTTCGGAGCAGCCGGCGATGAGGAGCAGCAAAACAACGGCCAGCAGGCGCATCACCGAACCTCCTCGACCTCGGCAAGCCTGTTGATGGGGTTCACTTCGCCGCTCGGCCACTCCACCTCCAAGACCTTCCAAACCTCTCCCGAGGCAGTAAGAACACGCTGCTTCTCGGCCTCGAGCACACCGTACTGATAGACGCGAACGGTAGCCTTGGTGCGAGGATCCTCGGCACCGTTCGTCTTTGCGAAGTGAACGGCAACCGTGTAGGTGCCGCTGGACGGCGCGGCCAGCCTCACCCACTCCGGACCGAACCCGGCGAGATCGTCGCCGCTGTGCTGACAATCGTAAGCCGACGGGTTTCCCCACCAGCAATCATTCTCTCCGAATAGGGCCTCGTCATCGGCTATCACATGTAGGTCGAGGTCCGTTACCGCATGATCCCAGACGAGCTCCACATACAGATGCTCGCCCGGAACCGCCTGTATCACGACCCTGCACGCCGCCACCGATTCGGTCCCGAGCGTGTCGGCTACGGTCAGCGCGACTTCCCAGGTGCCCGCGACATCCAGCTCGAGAGAGGGAGTGGCGGTGTCGTTATCTATGAGCTCGGTCTGGCTGGTAACAGGGCGCCGCACGATCTCCCACTCGTATGAAAGAGGCTCGTGCCCGTCGGGATCGTAGCTTTCCGAGCCGTCGAGTGTGACTACGTCGCCGGGAGCCTTCACAATGGGCTCATCATCCCAGCATATCGCCACGGGAGCACGATTCACGTCCGAGAACAGCGAAACCAACACCTCGCGACGCTCCGGATCGCTGCTTTTGACAACGACGGTCGCGGCAGTCCGCTCGTAGCCTTCCTCCGGGCCGAAGGCCACCGATACATTCATCGACGAGCCGGGCTCGAGCGTGGCAGGTACGGCCCAGGAACCCGCCGGAAAGAATGCCTCCGGAGTGCCCTCGACAAAACCCAGCTTCTCGACCACCAATGGAGCTTCACCGACCGACTTGATAATGAACGTCTCGACGGCAAGCTCGCCTTCGCCCACCAGGCCGAATTCCAAAGATTTCGGCTCCACTTCTATTGCGCTCACCAAGCGACCCTCTCCCACCAGGGCGATCTCGACGGTTGGCAAGTTCGGATCGTTGGAAGACAAAACAGCCGAGGCGGAGTAAGCGCGTTCCTCCTCGGGGCGAAAGGTAATCTCGAGCGAGATCTCGTCTCCAACTTCGATTCGCTCGGGCAGACCCGGGGTGGTGAAGTAGGAAGCGTCTTCTCCGCCAATTGCCACCTCTTGAACGTCCAGCGGCGCCTGTCCCTGATTGCCCACGGCCACGCCGAGAGCGCGGTGGTGAAGAACCGGTACCTCGCCGTAGTCCAAGGTCAAAGGAGAAACCGCAAGTTCGGGATGCACCCTGCCGAAGCCGCCGTCGGGGCACCCGAAAAGCAGCACCACCGGCGACAAAAGCAGCACGGTGCAAATGAGCCGAAACATCTTCATCTCCTTCAGTTGGCGCGCTCGGGAAGATATACGATCTCCACGAGAGCCCTCAGCCCCGGCACCGATTCTCCGCGAAAGAAAATGCTCCTCGTCTCTTCTTCGTAGATCCATCCATCGGTTTCCCCCTCGGGAGGAATACACTGCCGGACTCGATCGTCTTGATTCGCGGCGTCGCAGTAGTCGTTGAGCTCAACGCACAGGCCCATTTCCTCCGGCAATACGTCGCAGGGGTAGTTGATACGCACCTCCAGAGTATCCAGGTCGGGCACGTTGGAGAGTTGAAACTTTCTTTGGAGGCCGACAGCGGTTGCCCCCATCCCCTCGAGTGTATCCGCGTACGAAGGGTCGCATATGGAGCCCCACAAGCCGCCCGTTCGTTCCACAAGCTCGATATAACGGTCTCCAGCCTCGGCCGAACCGAACTCGGTCTCGCAGCCCCTGAAGGGACTTCCCGGCTCGAGCTCTTCATCCGGTCCGACTATGGCGGCCAGCGTAACGGCATTCTCATTGCCTACCCCTTGAACCTGCGAGAAGACCCTCTCGAAGTAATTGATCTCCCCGAAAGACCGGTCGTCCTGGTCGCTCACCCATACAATGAAAACGTGGGCGGCATGACACCGTGGCTCATCCAGCGGAGAGCCCTCGTCTTCCGGAACGCAGCGCCAGTCGATGCAGACCTCGCCTTCCCCGCACCTCACATCCGGCCGAAGGAAGCCGCTCCTTTGCTGAAAGGCCAGCTCCGCGGCCGCCAGCCCTTCTTCCTTGGCACTCCCGCTGGTGCCGACCCGCACATTCCCTCTGAAAGCGCGAAGTACATCCGGTGTATCGGGGGTTAGTATTTCCGGGGTACCGACGAGCTTTCCTCCGTGGCGCCCTACATCCGTGGTGGTGACCGCTATTTGATAGTCGACATCGCCCGAGTCGAGGTACTGAAAGAACGAGATCAGATTCTGTGCCAGGTTATCCTGAACGTCCTTCATGGTCGGTGAGTTGTCGATCACCCAAAGCACGTCGATCGCCGGCCGGTCCGCCTGCTTGAACGTGTCGACCCGAGCCCCGGGAGGCGGAGCGGGATACAATGGACCTTCTCCGCAGTCGCAGCCAGCCAATGAAGCGAGCACGATCAAGCATGCGGCCAGGGCACCGCCAATTTTCCCGGTTTGCATTCGACTCTACTCCGCGGCCGCCACCCCTCGCCGGCTCACCAAGAAGCGTCCTCTCTAGAGAGTCACTTCCAGGGTCCGAGCTCGGGCAAAGCGTGCCAACTCAAGCTCCTCCAAGCTAGCAATCCAGCCGCCGCCAGGTCAATCCAACTCCTCCCTGAAGGATCCCCGCTATCTAGAAACCGGGTCGGTTCGAATCCCCTTGGATAGTGACAGGTTAGGGCTATCCGCCGGAAAGGGTGCGAAGTTACCCGCGTTGAAGCGATCTACGTTGACGTCCATGTCCACGATGAGGTCTCGGGTGGAACGTGAAGGAGTGATGCGTGGGGATGCTCTTGCCTGGTACGGGCCGCCGAACAGCGGCGGGCGACCTTCGGGTGGCGGCGGGTTTAGTGTTTCCCCAGTCTCGCCGGCAACGCATCTTGCACCGGGCGGAAGTCTAAAACGTCGGGGTCTCGGGAGGCCTGCGCATCGGGAAGTCCAGAATCAGCCCTTCGGGGCTGAAGGCTTCCGGGCGCTCGCCCTCGATCTCGAGCACGACTCCGTCCACGTCGGGAAATTCCGTGGCGGTGTACAGAATCTGGTGCACGCGAGAGAGAACGCTGGCGGTGCCGCCGCCTTCTTCCACTCGGCCGTCGAAGTCGAGATAGGCGATATGCTCGTCGCGCCGAACGCCCAGCAGCTCGGTGCCGAGGGGAATGGCGGTAACGATGCCCCGCGCCCTCTCGTCCGCCGTTGGACCTTCCAGCAACGCCTCGACGGCGTGGAAAAGCAGGTCCTCGCCGGACGGAAGCTCGCGCTCCACGGGATGCAGATGGATGGCTGCCTGATCTGGGGCAGCGCGGGTGAAGTAGACCTTGCCGGTGACGGTGATGACTTCCGGCAAGGGCTCAGGCTCAAGGACCGGTTCCTCGCCCGGCCGGCAGCCGAGAAGCAGCGCGACAGAAGCAGTGGTCACGAGCGCGATGATGGGAACGAATGATGGGTATCGCATCGTCACCTCGAATCTTGTAACCGTCTCCAGCAAATCTCATCCTTTTATATGGGCCGGTCCCGGATGTAACAAGCGAAGGCGCCCGTAAAGCCGGCTGCTCGCGAACACGAGCTTCTGCCTCGTCGGTATGGCAATCCGGGCTTCGTGGCGATGAACCGGAAGGCGAAGCTTTTCGGCCGGCAAGGACAGGTTCGGGATCGGAAGCACTGCTTCGTTGGGGTGCTAGTCCCACCTTGGCCCGACAGTGACGGCTACCTAATTTTCGAAAGATGCATCGTGTGCTGCCCCTCGCGCCCCTCGTGCTCTGCGCGGCCGGCGCGGCCGGCGGCTGCGTTATTTTTCCCTTCGACCGCGGCCAGCGCGCTTCTCTCGATGCGGACGATCCGGTCTTGAAGATCCCCGCCATAGTCGATGCATCGGAGCCGGACGGCCTGTACGAGCTGCAGCAGCTCATTGATGCGCTCGAGCATCGGGACGAGGCGGTGCGGCTCTTCGCCATCGAAGCCTTGAGGGCGCGCACCGGACGCGACCTCGGCTTCGGGCATCATGACCCGCCTGAAGAGAGAGCAGAGGCCGTCCTGCGCTGGCGGCGCTGGCTTGCTGAAAAGGCGGCTTCCGAGGGCCGGCTCATAATCCCCGGTGAGAGGGAGCCCCGTGTTCTTTCGTGAGACGCCTGGTCCACCGATCGCAGGCTCGGAACGCGACGGCGAGACGCTACATGTTCGTTTGGGGCGTTGCGCCGTTCTGGGAAATAGCCTGGCTCTGCGAAATGGACTCTTGGAGCAGCTCCATAAGCCGCCACCGCCGGCCAGGATACTGCTCGATCTGTCTCGACTGGACCGGCTGGACACCGCCGGAGTGGCCGCCATCGTCGAGTGTCTGGTCCACGCGAGGCGCATCGACGCAGGGCTCGCTCTCGAGGGCGTCACGAGACAAGGCCTCCGCATGCTCGAGCTGTTTCATCTGGAAGCTCTGTTGAGTACGGGGGGAGGAGAGGTGGGTCCGGAGCGGGAGCGTGAACCATGAGCGCCGGTAAGCATCGGGCCCTCGGGCCGGTGACTTGGCTCGGAGAGAGAACGATCTCGATCATCGACTCCGTGGGTACGACCTCGCTCCTCTTGTTTCAGGTCGTGCGAGCCATCCCGGAGACACTGGCTAGGAAGCCCGGTCTACGACACGGCTGGGAGAACCTGATCGGGCAGATGCGGCGAGTTGGCGTTCGAGCAGTTGGAATAGTGAGCCTGGTTACCTTCGCGGTCGGCGCCATCCTCACGCTTCAGCTTGCCCCCATCATGGCGCGCTACGGCGCGGAAGCGCAGGCACCGGTTTTCGTCACTATCTCCATGCTACGTGAGCTGGGCCCGCTCATCGCGGCAGTCGTTCTTACCGGCTTCGCGGGAGCGAGCATAGCCGCCGAACTCGGCACCATGAAGGTTCACGAGGAGATCGACGCTCTACGAAGCCACGCCATCCCTCCTCTCTCCTACCTCGTCGTCCCACGGGTGTTGGCCACCGTGGTCATGACGCTGTGCCTGGTCGTACTGGCGAACCTCATGGGCGTTCTCGGCGGCATGGTCACCGCGATGCTCGTAATGCATGCGGCGCCGCTGCTGTACCTTCAGCGCAGCTTCGAGGGCGCTCTCCCCTCTGACCTCTACACGGGGCTCATAAAAGGGGTCGTGTTCGGCCTCTTGATCGGGCTCATCGCCTGCCGAATGGGGCTCGGCGTATCCAAGAGCGCGCGCAGCGTCGGCTTCGCCACAACATACACCGTGGTGGCTACCATCGTCGCGCTAATCATCGCGGACCTGGCCGTTACAGCGGTCTTCTATGCCTTCGAGCGTTGAGGAACAGCGATGAAAGGGGGAACGCTGATAGAGATCGAGAGCTTGAGCAAGTCCTTCGGGCGCATAAACGTGCTGCGGGACATATCCCTGACGGTGGCGCTAGGCGAGAAGCTGGTCATCGTCGGCGCCTCGGGAAGCGGCAAGACCACTCTCCTCGATCTGATGGCCGGGCAGACCAGGCCGGACAGCGGCAAGATTCTCATAGACGGCCGGGACATCGGCCGAATGAGCGAAAGAGAGAAGGACGGCTACCGAAAGTCCATCGGCATAGCATTTCAGATGGGCGGTCTTCTCGGCTCGCTCTCGCTGGCCGACAACGTAGCGTTGCCGCTGCGTTACCACACCGAGCTTCCCGAGACGCTGATTCGCACCATCGTGCGCCTGA
This sequence comes from Deltaproteobacteria bacterium, assembly GCA_007130885.1. Classification (GTDB taxonomy): domain Bacteria; phylum Myxococcota; class Myxococcia; order SLRQ01; family SLRQ01; genus SLRQ01. The sequence continues at coordinate 102,799 of SLRQ01000065.1, read as the reverse complement.
AGCTGCAGCTCGTGGAGCTTCGGGAGTGGGCGCGAAGCTTTCCTCACGAGCTTTCGGGCGGAATGCTCAAGCGAGCGGGCATTGCCTGGGCTCTGGCCATGGAGCCTCGAGTGCTCTTCTACGATGAACCCACCGCGGGACTCGACGCGGTTACGGCGGCCCACATCAACGAGCTGATGCTGAAGCTGAACGAGGGTCTCGGCGTGACGAGCGTAGTTGTTACGCACAGCCTGGAGACGGCACGGCGCGTAGCCGATCGCATAGTGCTCCTGGACGGCGGCAGAGTGGCGGCCGAGGGATCTCCGAAGGAGCTTTGGGCCTCTCGGGATCCCCTCGTCGAGCAGTTCTTGCATGGAAGGAGCCGCGGCCCCATGACCGAGCGGATCGATCTCGCCGGTTACTACGAAGACCTCTTGACCTTGGATGGCTAGATCATGGAGAACGGCGCCTCAGCACTCAAGGTGGGCATACTCGTCCTGGTGAGCATCGTCGTGGTGCTGGCGATGGCGTGGGCCATAGCCGGCGGCTTCCTGAGCCCTCAACCCGAGCGCATCGCGGTCTTTCCCTTGGATGAGGGCGTAAGCGGGCTCCGGCCGGGCTCCGAGGCGCGTGTAGGTGGGGTGAGAGTAGGCACCGTTCGCAGTGTCGAGGCCGTGGCCGAGGACGGGCGTGCCCATGTTCGCGTGAGCTTCGAGCTGCCCGAAAGGTTCGTGCTCCGGGAAGGAGCCCGAGTGATGGTAGGCAGCGGCCTGGCGGGCGATGCATTCCTCGACGTTACGGCGCTCGGCGACGGCGTGACCCTGGCCCCCGACGAGCCTGTCCCTGGAACGTCTCGGGCCTTCGACGACATGTTCGATCTCTTGGCCGAGCTCCAAGTCGAGATCTCGCAGCTCATCGCGCAGGCGCTCGAGTCCACATTGCCGGTAATGGAGGAGACCTTCGGTACCCTGAGCGAAGCCTTCCTTACGATAGACGAGACGAGCGCGACCGTCGCCGCGGTGCTCGACGAGAACCGGGACGCGCTTCGGACGACCGTGCGCAGCGCGGAACGCCTCGCCGGGACGCTGGAGACTAGAGCCGAGCCCACGCTCAACCGCCTCGATTCGGCTCTGGATGGCTCCCAGAGCGCCCTGCTCTCGCTCCAAGAGAGCCTGGCCGCGCTGGAGCCGGCCGCTACCGACGCCGCCGAGCTCATGCGGGGCGTAAGGAACCTGTGGCTCGGGCAAAGGGGGCGCATCGAGGACGTGGTGGTCTCCTTGAGCCGAGCCGGGCAGGATCTGGAGCTGGCGATTGGAGACCTGCGCAGGAGCCCGTGGCGGCTGCTCCACAGACCGGAGGAACCTCTGGAGGAGTATCAGCTAATCTACGACTCTGCCCGCGCCTTCTCCCGGGCGGCGGGCGACATCCGGGCCGCGACCTCGTCCGTGGAAGCGGCCGCGAGCGAGCCGGCCGTGGACGAGGAGCGGCTGGAGTCGTTGCTCGGGCTGCTCCTCGAGAGCGCGGAGGAGCTGGAGCATGCGCAGAGGCTCTTTCTCGAGCGGCTGCGCGATGCGCGTGGACTCGGAGAGTAGAAGATTAAAGCTCCAAGTGTGTTGCCGCCGCCACCTTGCTACAATGCCTTATGCCCGGCGATGAAGCTGGTGAGATTACCCATTCAGTCTACATCGAAACGTCCTTTACAAGACCTGCGAGTGTTGGATTTGTCTCGTCTTTTGCCGGGGCACGAGCGGCTGAAGCGCTAGGTCAGGGTGCCCAAGGGAACTCGGCTAGGGGTCCTTTACCTCTACGCTGATCGATTCGGTCGCGTCCGTGCCTTCCGAAAAAGTCGCCGTGAACGTGCAGGTTCCGGCTTCGTGCGGATCCAGTCGTATCCATCCTCTCTCGTTCGCAAGATCTGGATGAACAGGAGCTCCAACCACCTTCACCGAGCAAATCTCCGGAGTCTCGGCCTCGACCGTGAACTCCATCACAGCCTGGCATACCGGATCATCCCCGACGGTGGGCAAGAGATGATAGACGCGTTCGAACCCAACGATGGCGGGGCCCTGCTCACCGGGACCAATCCGGCAGCCATCGATATCTTGTTTCTCCACCAAGACCATCGTCGCCTCTGTGTCGTCCAACTGCGACAAGATCGTGACCTCTCCAGGCGATTCTCTAGTACGGAGGTGCATGAACTGCTGGTCCTTGGTGGTCACATTGAGTTCCACTCCATCGGCGGGATCGAACTCGACGGGATGGTAGCCGTAGCCGATCACCGGCTGCCCGTTGGACATCTCCATGTCGAAGGCGACCAAGACGTCGTGGTCTACGAGGTAATGCGCGTGAGCTCCGGAGTCACAAGTATGGTTGAGCTTGAGGACCTCGGGTTCGCGGCCGAGCATGCTGACCGAGTCGGAAACGACGTCCCCCGACGGAACCTGTGCCGTCACCGAGACCAAGGCGCTGCCCGACCCCTCTCCTTGTAGGATGAAGTGCTGCCCGGAGAAGCTGACGACCGAGAGTATCTCCGGATCGTCGGTTTCGGCGCTTTGCAGATCAACCGTCCTCCTAGTGCCCGCTTCCTCGACTTTCAGTTCGAGCTTGGCTCCGACCGCAATGGGCTTATTGAAGTCCCCAGGCCGGTCGTCGGCCGGATATGAGAACTCGAGGTTGCCCTCATGGCCGGTAATCCGAGACTCGCAACCAGTTGCCCCCAAGAAAAGAATCACGACCACCACGACGAAAAAAGAATTGGTCCTCATGCCTCCACCCCAACCTTTCGAGATTCACAGAGTCCTAGCGATTCTAGGAACTCTACCACGGCGAAACGATTCAACCAACTGCTCGAGCGGCGGGCTCGAGCGGCGGGCTTGATCGCCGGAGAACAAACGGATAGTGCCGTGAACGCTGCAAGAGAATCGTCTCGAATCAACCGCCGAAAAGCACCCATGGATTGGCCGCGGAACAACTCCCCCAGCCATCGGGACACAGCAAAAGGAGTAAGTCATGGATAGCAAGGCAAGCGGGTTCGCATCAAAGCTCATTCACGCCGGCGGTTCACCGGATGACTGCGGCAGCGCGGTAACGCCGATCTATCAAACCTCGACCTTCGTTTTCGAAAACGCCAGGCAGGGAGCCGACCGCTTCGCCGGAAAAGCCGACGGTTATATCTACACCCGTATCGGCAACCCCACGATAAACGCGCTCGAGGAATGCGTTAACGCGCTCGAGGGAGGAGAGGGCGCGATCGCTACCAGCTCGGGAATGGCGGCTGTAACAACAGCGTACTTCGCCCTACTTCAAAGCGGCGATCACATGGTCAGCACCGCCTCGGTTTATGGACCATCGCGAACTTTGATGGAACAGCACTTCTCGAAGTTCAACGTACAATCCACATATGTCGACACCTCCGACATAGAAAAAGTCAAACGAGCGATCAAGCCGAATACCCGTATGATCTATGTCGAAACCCCCGCGAACCCGGGCATGCAGATCACCGACCTTCAGGCCGTGGCGGATATTGCGCACGCAAACGATGCATTGCTCGTAGTGGACAGCACCTTCGCCTCTCCGCACCTGCAGCGGCCTTTTTCGCTAGGCGCCGATGTGGTGCTCCACTCCGTAACGAAGTTCATCAATGGTCACGCCGACGTGGTAGGCGGCATTCTCATAGCAAAAGACCCGACGATCGCCACACGGCTTCGCAAGATAATGATCGTGACGGGCTGCAACATGGACCCGCATCAAGCCTTCTTGGTACACCGCGGGCTAAAGACTTTGTCCTTGCGGATAGACAAAGCACAGGAATCGGCGACCAAGATAGCCCGGTGGCTCGAAAGCCGACCGGAGGTTGCTTGGGTCCGTTACATAGGCCTGGAGAGCCACCCTCAGCATGAGCTGGCGCTCCGGCAAATGGAAGGGCCGGGTGCCATGATCAGCTTCGAGCTGAAAGGCGGGATCGAGGCGGGTGAACGCCTCATGAACCGCGTTCGGCTTGCCATGCTGGCCGTTTCACTCGGTGGCGTGGAAACGCTGATTCAGCATCCCGCCTCGATGACCCACTCCGGTTTCTCCGAAAAGGAGAGGCTCGAAGCCGACATCACCGACGGCCTCGTGAGGTACTCGGTCGGCATAGAAGACGTCGATGATCTGATCGAGGATCTGCGGCAGGCGCTTGAAGATGACCCCGAGGCTGTGTAGACGACCCGGCGATTTGGGGCAGGAATCGTCTCCTTGTCCGTCACGGACAGCCCCTGTATGATCCTGGACATAGCGCACACGGTCAGCCCGGCTCCAGCAGTCGGCGGACCAAGGGAGCGGCGAAAGCGTGCCGAAACGCGTACTTCTTCTTCACCTTCTGAACCCCGATCGCCTACGAGTACAGCGGGACCTGTATTTTCCGTTCATCCAGTCGCTGCTGGCCGCAAATGGTATCCACGTGCGGCGTCTCTTCATCGGCGTGGAGCCGGGTGAAGGGTTCGGCGCCGACAAGTTCGTTTTCACCCTCCCCGCCGACGAAGCTTGCAGTTTGACGAGCGTCATCGCCGAGTGGAAGCCCACGCAAGTGCTGCTCAATGAGCGACTCGAAGAAGACCTGTTCCAGCGGCTACGAGCTTCCGCCCCCAAAGCTCGCTTCTTGTATGTCGTTGCTAGTTGGCGAGAGGTGCGCGCGGGTCTCAAGAGGGCCGGCATTCCCCGCTCCCGCCTTGGTTCCGCCGAGGTTCCCCTGGAGCTGCAAGTAACCCCCGACTGTCGCGCTGAAGCTTTCAATGAGTCGGCCCGGCAGGTTAGACCTCTCGCGTGGTTGATTTTGGGGAGAACCTGCTCCTACATGCCCGCGGTGAGGGCCAACCCGTATTTCAAGAACACCGATTTGAGAGATCTCGAAGCTCCTCGCGGGTGCTCGTTTTGTGCATCCTGGAAAGAGGAGGCATCTCACATACCGGGTGATCTGGTACCTCTCGCCGCTCGCCAAATGGAGGCGTCTCTCGCAACGCTCAATCCGAAGGTCCAGGATAGGGAGTTCCAAATCCGAGGAACTGCTCTCGTGGGTCAGATGGATCGAATGGCTCTGGAGATGGAGGCCAGAGGGTTCGAGCCTTGCGTTCTTCACTTGAGCTGTCGAATCGACGAGATACTTCGCGCCGAGCAGCAGCTACGCTCGGCAATGCCGGCCTTGGAGCGCCGGGGGCACCGAATCGCTCTTTGGAACATGGGTCTCGAAAATCTATCGCCTCGAGAGAATCTTCGGTTCAACAAGGGCCTGGACTCGAAAACAATCAGGGAAGGCCTCAAGGCCATAAAGAGCCTGGAGGTGGATTATCCGCAAACCTTCGAGTTCTCGAGCTTCGGCTTCATCCTTTTCACTCCATGGACCACCATGGAAGATCTTCGAAACAATATTCATCATGCCAGGGAACTGGGATTGAGGGAGCTGTTCGAGCATCTGGGTTCCGCGCTGCAGCTATTGCCCGACCGGCCCATCACGCGTCTGGCCGTGGAAGACGGGTTGGCCTCCCCGTCTTTCAGGGATTACGCACCCGAATCAGGCTGCATAACTTCGTGGGATGAGGCGGAGATGCCTTGGCGATTTCAGCAACCTAAGGTCGGCAGGGTGTTCTCCATAGTCAGGCGCTTCAAGCCCAATGAAAGCATTCCGTGCGACGATCCGGAAACACCACGAATGCAAGCACTATATTTGCGGGCTCGTAAGGAACCATGGTTCAGGGATGACCCGCTGGCCTTGCTCGAGGCAAGCATCGACGCCATCGAGGACCTTCCCGGTGATCCTTCAAACTCCGAGATCCTCGACGAGGTATGGAAGATTTTGGGTAAAAGGAAATCGAGCGTCTCCGGAAACAGTCGCGCGGCAGATACAGATGATCTCCCGGCTTCGTTGCAGTGGTCGCGTGAGCCCAATCCTTGGGAGCGAATGGCGCGAGGCGTGAAGACCCGACTGAGCTCGAGCTACGGCAGACCACTTTCTCGTCTGGGTGTTGCAATCGAAAAGATCGATGCCGCTATCGAGGGCGAATGGCCTCTCCTTCGAACCACACTCTCGCGGGGCGGAAAGACCCTCGAAGTAGTGGTCGAGGCCCGCCATCCCGGCGGCAAGTACTTCGCGGTCCATGGGATATTGGGGTTGTACTACGGCTCGCGAGAAGCTCCGGTGGGAGACGCGGAGCGGGAAGCAATGCGCCTGGTGCTGGGAGCAGCCGCCGCAAGCCTTCGAGCCGAAGCCCGGAAAGAGTGAGCCAGCCATCGCCACGGGCTAGTGAGAACGCAACTCAAATATGGGCCGAGTCACTCACGGCGGGGGCCTGCTACCTTGAATTCGCGAAACCGGGTAGCGAACACGAGCACCATCAAGCCGGCCACTACGCACACCGTTCCGTAAATGGTTTGAGCCCACTGGACCCCCAGCGCCGCTACCGTGAAGCCCGCCACGGACGACCCAAGCGCGGTGGTGGCCCGGTCCAGCGATAAGAGACTTATGACACGACCACGCATCTCGTCTGGGCTGGCAGCGAGCAACGCGGACATGGAAAGAGAGAAATAAGTCGTCTGCGTAACTCCCACGACCATCATTAGCGGGAGAGCGAACGCCAGATCCCAAGGCCGAGGAAAAGACCAGGACGCCGCGAAAAAAACCAGGGCCAGCCCCAGACCGGCACACACCACCGGGAGAATGGCTCCAAGTCGCCGCGGCCGGCGAGTGGCCACCACAAGGGCACCGAGCAGAGCCCCCGCGGCCGCCGTCGCGCTCAGCACGGATAGCCCGGGGGCGCCGATACCGAACTGGAAGCGGGCGAAGAGTGGCAGAAAAACCTGCATGTACGCCATGCCGAATGTAAAGAAAACAAACGATAGAAGCAGAACGCCTCTTATCTCCGGCCTGCGGATGGCGAAGCGGGCTCCCGCCATGAGGTCACGCCCCATCCCTCGAAGGCCTCCTTGATTGCCGGGCGGAGTCCCGTCCAGCAAATCAATCCTTTGGGTGGCCACTACCGCACCGACGAGAAAGGCAACTATGGCCAACCAGGCACCCGGCACTCCTACGACGGCTATCAAGGCACCGGCTATTGAAACCCCGAGAATGCGCATCACGTTCTGCGTGGAGCTCATCAACGCTATGGCGTTGGTGAGCAGCCCCGATGGAACGAGGGTCGCGATGAGCGTCTGCCTTGCCGGCTGGTCGAAAGCCATGAGCGCACCCCGCAAGAAGGCAAAGACGTAGACCTGCCAAAGCGTGATGAAGCCTCCTAGAAGCAGAAATGCGAAGGCGCAGTTCATCACTAGAGCCAAACGTTTGGTTCGAACTAGGATCGTTCGTCGATCGAACCAGTCGGCAATGACACCGGCCCAAGGTCCGAAGAGCAGCTGTGGGAGCATTTGAACCGCGATGACGCCGCCCACGTGAACCGGATCGTCTCCGGTTAGAAGGAGAACGAGCCACGGCCGGGCTACATGCTCCATCCACAAAGCAGCGGCATGGAAAGTCTGACCCAGCCAGAGCAACCGATAGTTGCGCAGCCGTAGGGATGCGAATGTGCCTCGATGATCGGCCCGCTCTGCTTCTTCTGGTGGACTGGCAGTCTCCGCCACTTGCGCTCACCTCCGCCCGGCCGAATGGCAGGGCAGGCTACCGGAACCCAAGCGAAAGTAACAACGATTTCCCCAGCGAGCCGCCCTCACCGCCGAAGCCTGACCACGGTGGCACCCCAGGAACCGCGACCCGAGCCGGCAAGCTCATAGCCTTCCACCGATTCGTGGCGATCCAGGATCACGTGCACCTGTCTTCTTAGTACGCCCTTACCTTTACCGTGGATGATCCTGACCTCTCTCAGCCCTTTCTCCCTGCAGATATCCAGCCAGTCGGGTACCAGGCGGCCGACCTCCTTGGGAGAGAAGGTGTGCAGATCGAGACTGCCGTCGATTGGCAGATCGACCTCCGCGGGCACCTCTGGAATGTCGTTGGGAATGTCGTTGTCCTCGACTTCATCGCCGGCGTGAGCACCAAACAAGCGCGGAGCCAGCCACGCAAAGGCCGCCGCCCCCAGAACCATGAGTGCCACTAAAAGGATGCTTTCCATTGAAGCTACGCTACCATGTGACGGGCCATTAGAGCCGCCGGGCCGGGTGAATTCTTCCAGTCTAGTGCTCGGCTATTGATTGACCGGTTTCCCCAAAGATCATATAAGCTGGGCCGCGAGTCGCGGCTGGCGCCCATCTCGGGAATCTCCCGGCTGCACCTGGACTTACGCGATTCTAGGAGGGATCGTTCAATGTCGACAATGAAGTGCATAGTAAAAGCAAAGCCAGAGCCCGGCGGGCTCGAGTTCCAAGAGCGCCCCATTCCCAAAGCGGGTCCGGGCCAAGTGGTAATCAAGCAAAAGGCCGTCTCCATTTGTGGAACGGACCTGCATATCTATAACTGGGATGCATGGTCCCAAAACCGCGTTTCCCTACCATGCATTCTCGGCCATGAGTTCGCGGGCCACGTCTCCGACGTAGGTCCGAACGTGAACCATGTTAAGGAAGGGGACTACGTCAGCGGAGAGGGCCACCTTGTCTGCGGCGTCTGCCAGCAGTGCCGTACGGGCATGGGGCATGTCTGCGAGTCCTGGAAAGGGCTCGGATACGACATCGACGGTGCCTTCTGCGAATACCTGCTCTTCCCCGCCTCCGGCGTGGTGCATAACGACCCGGACGTCGACCCGGCCATGGCAGCCATACAGGATCCGCTGGGCAACGCGGTGCACACCGTCTTCGCACAAGACTGTGTAGCCAAGAAAGTAGCCGTGTTCGGGCTGGGTCCGGTAGGGGCGCTTTCGGTTGCGGTTCTTCGAGCCATAGGCGCCGACACGATATTCGCGGTGGGACGACGAAATCAGTACAGAATCGACCTGGCCAAGGCCTGCGGCGCTCACCACGTAATCGCGGGGGCCGAGATCGACCCGGTGGCCTACATCATGGATCACACTGACGGCAAGGGTGTGGACGTATGCCTGGAGATCTCCGGCAACCCGAAGGCTTTCCAGAACGCCCTGGACGTCGTGAAGGATGCCGGCCACATCTCGGTCATCGGCACATCCAACGACAAATACGAAGTTGATTTCGCCAAGGATGTCGTTTTCAAGGCTGTCAACATCCACGGCATAACAGGCCGAATGATCTGGGATACTTGGTACAAGATGAAGGGGCTGTTCGCCTCGGGAAACCTGGACGTATCAAAAGTGATCACGCACCGCATGCCTTATGCAGACTACGAGAAGGGCTTCGAGATTATGCAAAGCGGCAACTGCGGCAAGGTGGTTCTGGACCTGTAAAGTAATGATAACAGCAAGCCCGGCATCCCAGAGGGAGAGTCCGGCACCATGAAACGCCTAAAAAGGAGCGTAAGTCATGCTCGGTCCCGTAAAAGAGTACCTCAACAACGAACTGCGCGAAATCAAGGAAGCCGGCTTGTACAAGGCCGAGCGGATCATTACGACACCCCAGTCCTCGGAAATCGGCGCAGCCGGCAAGACTGTGCTGAATTTCTGCGCCAACAACTACTTGGGGTTGGCCAACGACCCCCGCCTGGTCAAGGCCGCGCATGACACGCTCGAGAAATATGCCTTCGGCATGAGTTCCGTCCGTTTCATTTGCGGAACGCTCGATATTCACAAAGAGCTCGAGGACAAGGTAACCGAGTTCGCGGGCACCGAGGACACCATCCTCTACTCGAGCTGCTTTGATGCGAATACAGGCCTTTTCGAGACCATACTCGGCCCCGAGGACGCAATTCTCTCGGACCAGTTGAACCACGCCTCTGTCATCGACGGCGTTCGGTTATGCAAAGCCAAGCGCTTCCGCTACAACAATAACGATATGGACCACCTGGAGGAGTGCCTGAAGGAGGCCGACAAGGCAGGCGCCCGCCACAAGATGATTGCCACTGACGGCGTATTCTCGATGGACGGCATCATTGCAAACCTGAAGGGAGTCTGCGACCTGGCCGAAAAGTACAACGCCATGGTGATGGTGGACGACTCTCACGCCACCGGCTTCGTCGGGAAAACGGGACGCGGCTCGCACGAATACAACGACGTACTCGGCCGGGTGGATGTCATCACTTCGACCCTAGGCAAGGCCATGGGCGGAGCGTCCGGCGGCTACACCACGGGTAGGAAAGAGATAGTCGAGATACTCCGGCAGCGCTCCAGGCCATATCTCTTCTCGAACACACTGGCTCCGGTCATCACGGGTACGACCCTAAAGGTGTTGGAGATCCTGATGAAGTCCTCCGAGCTGGTGGAAAAGCTGCAGGACAACGCGGACAGGTTCCGCCAAGGCATGGAGCAGGCCGGGTTCACGCTGGCAGGCGCCGACCATGCCATCGTGCCGGTGATGTTGGGCGACGCCAAGCTGGCTGCCAAGATGGCCGATGACATGCTGGAAGAAGGCATCTACGTCATCGGCTTCTCCTATCCGGTGGTGCCGAGAGGCCAGGCCAGAATCCGCGTTCAGCTCAGCGCCGCTCATACCTTCGAGCAGATCGACCGCGCCATCGACGCCTTCACAAAGGTGGGCAAGGCTCACGGCGTAATCAAGTAGCATTCCAAAACGAGCGAAACGGGCGCGCCACCTTCTCGAGGGGGTTCTCTTGAGAGCCCCCCGCGCCTAAACAGTAGAAGGTGCGCGCCCCACCACAAAGGCGCCTGCTCGATGCCGGGATGCCTACATGAACAGCAAGACAACGGACCAAGAGGTATTGGTTAGGCCACGTCTTCGTTCAGCCACGCTCGTATCCGCGACGATTGTCACGGTTCTAATCGTGGCCGCGCTGTTGGTACTGGCCCAGGCCCCACTGATGGCCGTTCTAGAGCACACCGTCTACACGCATCCGACATTCAGCATACTGGGATTCGTAGCTTTCATGGCGCTATGGTCCCTGACGACCATCTCCTCCATACCTTTCATGCTTCTGGCCGGAAGTCTTTTCGGGCCTTGGCTGGGCGCTCTATGGGCTCTGCTCGGAATGATGCTGGGAACCTGGATGACTTACGCGATAGGCCGCAACTGGAGCGCACCGGTCTCCCACTTCATATCGAGGCATTCGGGGCTCCAGCAGATTCGTACCGTGGCCAACGTCCGTCCTTTGCTCACAACCGTAATTGTCCGCAGCCTTATGGTTTTCCCTCTATCCCTTTTGCGCTATGGCCTCCCGGCAACGGGAATAGCTCCTAAACCCTATCTTCTCGGCTCCTTCGCAGCCATTCTTCCCGGTGTAATACTCTACTCTGGACTAGGCCTCTTGATATTCGAACTCATCCACACTCATCGAGTGACACCCCGCGCCGCGGTCGCCGTAGCCGTGGCGGCGCTACTGGCGTCCGGTCTTTTCCTGGTAGTTCATCGCCTGCGCCCACGGACAAGAACCTAAACCAGAGATTGTTATTCTGGTTAGACCTTGATTGACTTGTCGAACACATCCCACGTGTGCGCCTGTATCATCACGCAAAAAAGACTTTTCGCATCAGGATATTTTCATGCTATGGCATATGGATGAGAGAGCGTCCTTTCATCAAGCATTACCCTCCGGGGGTTCCGGCCGAGATTGCCCAGTTGCAGCACCGAACGATTCCGGATTTGTTGCGAGCAGCCACAGAGGGTAACGAGAACAACATAGCTTTCACCCAGTGCAACTGGAACGGAATGAACGGTTCACTCCGATTCGGCCAGGTGGATCATCTTTCCGACGCTTTCGCCGTGTATCTGCGTGAGGTCGTGGGGCTGGAGCCGGGCGACCGCGTTGCCGTACAACTACCCAACTGCCTCTCCTATCCCGTGGTCGTCTTTGGAGTACTGAAGGCGGGGTGCGTGCTGGTCAACACCAACCCACTCTATACCCCTACCGAGATGGCGCATCAGTTCAGTGATTCCGGCGCCAGAGCCGTCGTCATTATCGATATGTTCGCCGACCGTCTCACCGAGGTGCTGCCCAAGACCGACATCCAAACCGTTATCACGGCACGGGTCGGGGAGTTCTTCCCCCCCATCGTCGCCGGCATCATACGAATAGTACAAAGGTACTGGGATCGCTCACTACCTCCAATCACGGTACCGCACACACGACTGGGGACTGCTCTGGAAGAAGGGCGTCACCGGCTCGAAACCAAAGAGAAAGATCAACGCCTAGCCCAGTACATCGAAGGTGTCGATCATGACTCCGTGGCGGCCCTGCAGTACACCGGCGGTACCACCGGCGTCTCCAAGGGTGCCACTCTCTCTCATGGAAACCTGCTCTCCAACACCGAGCAGATGCTCGCAATGGCCGGCAAGCACATCCGGCCCGGGAAAGAGGTCATCCTAACGGCGCTTCCGCTCTATCATATATTCGCGTTTACCGTATCTCTGCTCGGATTCTATTACACCGGAAGCCGTAACATCCTTATTCCGGCACCACGTCCTCCAAGCAACCTGAAGCGGGCCTTCGAGAACTACCGTGTCACCTGGCTGCCCGGCGTAAACACGCTTTTCAACGCTCTGCTCAACGAGAGGTGGTTCGTGGAGCACCCCCCACGTCATCTTTTTGCATCCGTCGCGGGAGGGATGGCGCTTCACGAGTCCGTGGCCAAACGGTGGGAGGAGGTCACCGGAAGCCCGGTGGTGGAGGGATACGGCTTGAGCGAATCTTCGCCGGTCCTAAGCTTCAACCCGCTGGGGGGAATGGTCAAACCCGGCAGCATAGGCATACCCGTCCCCTCCACCGAGATGCGCTGCGTAGATGAGGATGACAATCCGGTCGACATAGATGAGCCTGGGGAGATCGTCGCCCGCGGTCCACAGATCATGCTGGGCTACTGGCAACGTCCGGAAGAGACTGAGCAGACACTCACCGGCGGCTGGCTGCATACGGGAGACATCGGCAAGATGGACGAGGACGGCTACTTCCACATAGTCGACCGGAAGAAGGACATGATCCTGGTCAGCGGGTTCAACGTATACCCGAATGAAGTCGAGGAAGTGATAGCAGAGCATCCCGGAGTCAAGGAAGCCGCCGTCATAGGTGTACCGGATCCGGCCTCGGGCGAGATCGTGCAGGCCTACGTCGTGAGGTCTAATCCAGATCTCACCAAGGAAGAAGTAATAAGCCACTGCCGAAAATCGCTTGCAAGATACAAAATACCAAAGCATGTAAAGTGGCGCGACGAGCTACCCAAGAGCCTAATCGGAAAGATCCTGCGCAAGGATTTGCGTTCAGAGATTCTCGGCGAGGAAGCCTCCTCGGGGTCGGCGGCACCGAAATCTTCGGCCGCTCCCTAGCTTGCAGCGACGTAAAAGGAGCTAAAGGATGGACATGTCTTTGCTACCTACTTTAGTGGGAATGACGCTGCCCGAGATCGATCCCGACGAGTTCGTCAAGACCAGCGAAACGATATTGCTCGTCCTCATGGCGTTTTTCATCATGCTGGGTATGGGGGCATCGACGACACCACGTGATTTCTTTTCTGCGCTGAAGCGTCCAGCGGGACTAATCATAGGATGGGTTACGCAGTTCGGAATCATGCCGCTACTCGCGTTCCTAATGGTTTACGTCCTCTTGGTACCCATGACCGACCTGCCTCAAGCCGTTATCTGGTCGGTAGCCGTCAGCGCCCTTCTGATGGGCTCGATTCCCGGCGGTACCACTTCGAACATTTTTACCTACTTTTCCAAAGGGAATCTCGCGCTCAGCGTGATGATGACCACGAACTCGACGATTTGGGCGGTTGTCATGACGCCTCTGGCTCTCTACCTATATGGCGAGTTGTTACTCGCCGGCTGGATAATGGGCATTGATACACGAACGGTTCAGGACCTTCAGATTCCCCTCGCGAACATTATGGTCACAATCGGTCTGATGCTTGTGCCTGTATTCCTCGCGATGACAATCCGGCGGTACAACGCAAACATCGGGGCGGTTTTGGAGTTGGTGGGAGGCATTCTAGGCATTCTCTTCATTGTTTATCTGATTGTTACTTGGGTTCCTCGTAACTGGGGAATCCTTGCTGCCATGTCTTGGCAGGTCTACTTCATAACGATTTGCCTCGGCCTGTTCGGAATCTCGATTGCCTACAACATCGCGAAGATGATTCGGCTGCATCCGAAGAACGCCCGTACCGTTGGTCTCGAGACCGGCATTCAAAACGGTCCGCTTGCGATAACCATCGTTTTGGTTTCCTATCGAGATTCGGCCTATCTAGCCCATGTTCTCATCGTCCCCGCGCTCTATACTCTTTTCATCGTGTTCGTCTCGTTGTTCGTGACCCTGTACTTCCGCCGGGCAAATCTCGCGGAGGAGCAAAAGATCCCAAGCCTCCTCTAATTCGCCGAAACGGGTCACACGGTCTCGCTCCCGCCGGTTCAGGAGTGGCGATGATCTCCGTCTTGGTTGCCTCCGCTCGAAACAGTGGCTATGTGATTGCGCCCGGAAGACCTTGCCGACAGCGGGAGGAAAACGTGGCTGACAAGAACAACAAGCTGGAGGGCCAACCGCCCGGGCCGTACTATGTGGACTCCGACTGCATTTCCTGTGAGGCGTGCGTAGAGACCGCTCCGGATTTCTTCGTCATGGATGAGGAAAGCGACCTGGCGAAGGTAATCAAGCAGCCGCAAACCGATGACGAGAAGGCTCTCTGCGAGGAAGCGATCGAGGCCTGCCCATCGGACGCCATAGGAAACGACGGCTGAAGGGCCGTCTAGGCCCAGACCTCCGCCTGCCTAACGGCGCCCGGCATTCCGTGCGGGCCTGGACCGCGGTTTCGCGCGGCGGCGGGATTCTCCGAATTCTTCACCCAAAAAAGTCCCATTTGGTATGAACGACTTTAATGTCGTCCGTTACACCTGACCTGGGGGCTTGCGCCCGGCACGCATCGTTACCCGCCTTCAAGCCTCGAGAATTTAAGCAGCCGGCAACCGTTCCCGATTCATGCGTTCCGGCGACATCGGGCCTCCGGGCTGATTCCGGGAGCCGGCCCTCGGCCTACACGGGTCAGGGTAGGCGAGAAGAGCACGGCTTGCCTCGACTCGCAGTATCGGACGCAATACCTTCGCTGTTTCGAACAAAGAGGATCCGATGAAGAACATATCGAGAAGACAGTTCGTATCCGGTGTTTTGAAGGGCGGCGTCCTTGTCGGCGCACTTCCTTATGTTCCAGGTCTGATCGGTTGCGCCCTCCGAAACGGCCCCGGCATCGACGAAACCGGCTTGCAGCTCAACGGCTCCGGCGGTCATCCTTCACCGGAGGTAATGCAGAGGGTCTTGAATGCCGCACTGTTGAGAGGAGGGGATTTTGCCGATGTCTACTGGCAGCGCCAAACCACCCAGAGCCTGCACCTGGAAGACGACAAGGTATCTCGGGCAGGTGTAGGTGCGGGTATGGGCGTAGGCGTTCGGGTAGTAAACGGAGAGCAGACCGGTTACGCCTACACCGAGGAGCTTACCGAGAAATCCATGGTGGAGGCGGCCAAGACCGCGTCTCTCATCGCCTCGGGCACCACCGCCTCCCCGCTCGACACCCCTCTGGAGCCGGTAGAGATCCCCGGGCGCTACCCCGCCAGGGTCATCATGACGGAGATAGACCTTGCCGATAAGATCGCAATCGTCGAGAAAGCCAACGCCTTCGCCAAGGCTGCCGACCCACGAGTCGAGCGGGTGCAGGTAATCCAGCAAGATGCCTTGGATGAGGTCATGATCGCTACCAGTGATGGGGGAATCTTCCACGACGTGAGGCCCAGGGTCGGGCTCTTTGTCATGGTGGTGGCGTCCCAAGACGGGAAGACCGAACGGAACTACTACAACATGGGCGGCCGCCGCGGCGCCGAGTTCTTCTCCGACGAAATTATCGCGGCGGTATCCGATGAAGCGGTCCGGCGGACACTTCTTCTCTTCGACGCGGTCACGCCCCCGGCCGGAACGATGCCGGTGGTCATGGCTCCCGGCTCCAGCGGCATTCTACTTCACGAAGCCGTCGGCCACGGTCTAGAGGCGGACTTCAATCGCAAGGGGCTATCCGTGTACGCCGACCGTATTGGGGAGAAAGTGGCCTCTGAGCTATGCACGGTGGTCGATACCGGCTTGCACGAGGGAGATTTGGGCTCGCTAAGAGTCGATGACGAGGGGATCCTGACGGAGAAAACCGTCCTCATCGAGAATGGAAAACTGCGCACTTACATGCAGGACAAGTTAAGCGCCGCCGTCATGGGCGCTCCCGTTACCGGCAACGGCCGGCGGCAATCGTACAAGCATTACGTGCAGCCCCGCATGAGAGTCACCTATATGGAGCCCGGTCATCATGAGAAGGATGAAATCATCTCGTCGGTGGACAGAGGTATCTATGCCGTATCTTTCAGCAACGGCCAGGTCAGCATAGGACCAGGCGATTTTTCGTTCTACGTCAATTACGGCTTCTTGATCGAAAAAGGAAAGATTGGTCCTCCCATCAAGGACGTGAACCTCATCGGAAACGGACCAGAGGTCCTCGGTAGGGTCACAATGGTCGGAGACGACTTGAAGATCGAACCCAGCGGTTTCGGAGCGTGTGGAAAAGGAGGTCAGCGGGTACCTGTCGGGTATGGGCAGCCCCATGTGAAGGTCTCCGCTATTTCCGTGGGCGGCGTCGAAGCTGCCCCCCGTGTGGAGGTAGAGACATGAGAGAAACAAAAAATGAATTGACCGCCATAGCAAAGCGCGTTCTCTCGGCCGCGGAGAAGCTGGGTGCCAGCCAGTCTTCGGCGAGCGTCAGCCGCAGTCGGTTTTTCAAGGTAGGAACACGAAACGGCATGGTGGAGAGCCTTGAGGAATCGTCCGACCGTGGGCTTTTCTTGCGTTTATTCGTAAACGGTAAGTACGCGGAGGCCAGCACGTCTGATTTGAGCAATCAAGCCGTCGATGCCTTCGTGGAACGCGCGTTCGAGGCCACACGCCTTCTTCATCCCGAACCGGACCGGGCACTTCCAGACTCGGAGCTCATCGAGGAGCTTCCGGCAGTCGATCTCGACAATTTCGACCCCGCCATCGACAAGGTCTCGAAGGAACGAAAGATGGATATGGCCTTGCGGGCCGACAAAGCAGCACGCGCCGTGGATGAGGCCGTGTTTTCCGCGCAGGGAGGATTCAACGAACGCCGCGGCCAGCAAGTTCTGCTTACCAGTGAAGGCTTCGAGGGTTATCAAGATTCCACCTCCTTCTACGTAGTAGGAAGCGCGGCTGTTCAGGACGATGATCACAGACGAAGGTCTCAATGGGCATATCAACAGGGAGTCAAGCTCTCGACACTGGACGACCCGGAGAGCATCGGCACGGAGGCCGCGCGCCGGGCCCTTAGTACGCTGGGCGCCGGACCGGTCCCGACAGGCACTTATACACTGGTGCTGGAGAACCGAGCGGCACCGTGGATCTTGCGTCTCATCCGGGGACCTCTTTCAGGCCAATCGCTTCACCAGGATCGGTCCTTCCTGAAGGGAAAGCTGAACAAAAAAATAGCCGCGCCTAAATTGACAATCACGGACAATCCATTGATGAAGCAAGGGCTCGCCTCGCGCCTTTTCGACGGTGAAGGCATCCCCGCGCGCACTCGTCCGATCATCGAATCCGGTGTCTTGAAAAACTATTATCTGGACACCTATTACGCCCGCAGATTGGATCTGCAGCCGACCACCGGCTCCGCGAGCAACCTCCTGATCAGCCCCGGTACATATTCGGCCGAGGAGATAATCAAGGGAGTAGAGAAGGGGATCTTCGTCAACTCTTTTCTCGGAGGCAACTCCAACAGCTTGACTGGTGACTACTCAGCGGGAATCGGAGGCTTCCTCATAGAAGACGGCGAGATTGGCCGGCCGGTGGCCGAGGTCAACGTCGGAGGGAAGGTTCAGGATTTACTGATGTCTCTTGCCGAAGTTGGAAACGATCCCTTCGAGTACTCCAGATCGCGAGTTCCCACGCTGAAGCTGCCTGGAGTATCCGTAGCGGGAACCTGACGTCATCCTTTTCCCTTAACCCCTCGATAGCCTTCTCGCAGTAAAGCAATCTCTCTTGCCCAACTATCCAGGTCACCGGGGGTCTCCAGGTTGAACGGCAAACCGGTCAAAACCGGATGATTGATTAGACGTAGCACTGCCTCCGCGCCGATCTCGCCTTCTCCGATGGGCGCGTGCCTATCCTTCTTTGATCCCAAACCGAACTTGCTATCGTTCAAATGAACGGCCTTCACGCGTTCCAGACCGATAACAGCATCGATTTCCCGCAACACTCCGTCCAGGTCGTTTACTATGTCGTACCCGGCGGCCAAGAGATGACAGCTATCAAGACACACTCCAATCGATGAATTATTTTCGACGGCATCGATTATCTCTCGCAGCTCCTCGAATGTACCGCCGACCTCCGAGCCTCTGCCGGCCATACCTTCCAAAAGCAGCGTGACGCCCGGTTGCTCCTCGAGGGCCTCGTTCAAGGAGCGCGCAACCAGCTCTATGGCTGATGCAACCTCCATCCCGCCCCTCGAGCCTGGATGGATGATGTAGTAGCTATTCGGAAGCCGGGCCACCCGCGCAAGGTCCTCCCGAAGAACCATCCTTGCAAACTCACGAACCGACTCCTTCTCCGAGCAGGGGTTCAAGGTGTAAGGCGCATGCGCGAAAAGCGGTCCGAAATCGTAGCGCCGTATCAGATCGCCGAGTCTTTCGAGATCGGCGGGCTCCAGCGCCCTCGCTCGTCCTCCTCGAGGGTTGCGGCTGAAAAACTGGAATGTGTTGGCTCCTATTGATACCGCATCGAGCCCTGCCTTATGGAAACCCGCCGAGATGGACAAGTGGCAACCTATGACAAGTCTCGTTTCCTTCTTCACGGGTCAGGCCTTTCGAGGCGTTTGCCGAGAACGATTCATTCACCGGGATAAGGAATCGCCCGCGTTAGGCGATGAAGTAAGCCACCGCAAGTAGAAGGTCGGTAACCAGCACTACTCCGACATTCGCGGCCTGCGCCGGCACCAACCTTGAAAGATCGTTTCCAGCACCATCACGCAAAGCGCCTATGGCCGCGCGTATGGCCAGAGGCAATGTCAGATAGGCAAGCAAAGCCGCGAGGGGGAACCATTCGAAGGCCACGCCAGCCCCGACCACGGCATAGACGGCAGCCAATCCAGCAGTGTAGAGCACCGCGGCTTTGCGCCGGCCCAAAAGAATGACGAGGTGGCGCCTGCCGCCACGTCGATCGGCATCGGCATCCGGAAACTCGTTGAGCAACAGCAGGAGAGTCGT
This sequence comes from Deltaproteobacteria bacterium, assembly GCA_007130885.1. Classification (GTDB taxonomy): domain Bacteria; phylum Myxococcota; class Myxococcia; order SLRQ01; family SLRQ01; genus SLRQ01. The sequence continues at coordinate 83,533 of SLRQ01000065.1, read as the reverse complement.
AAGTATACCCGGCGGAATCGAGAGCCAGACCACCGGCCAGGTCAACTCGCCGGCCATGCAAAAGTACGTACCGAGAACCACGAAGGAGCCAAGACAGAGGCCCGCGGCCAACTCGCCCAGACCGAAACGTGCCATATGGCTGGTGTAGAATACGGCGGATATACCACCTGCGACGACGAACACCAGGAGCAATGGGCCTGAAACGAATGTCAGGTACAGGCCGCAGGCCAGGGCGGCCAGCAAGGCACCTATGGCCGCCATCCGCACTCCTTCCGGCGAGGTCATGCCGGCCTGAAGGTTGCCGCTACCCCCGGAAAAGGGAGTGCGCGGCGTGTGCTCGTCAATCTTGGTCTTGTAGTCCGACAGCTCGTTCCAGAGGTTGACGGAGGCATGCGCGAAGATCGTACCGAACATCGCCAGAAGGAAGCGTAATACGTCGAAAACGCCATCCCTGTAGGCCGCGGCACCACCTATCAAGACCAGCATCACCGCCAGCAGAAGAAAAGGCGCCCGGATCTGCGCCGCCCAGATCTTGACTTTTTCCGCCTTGACCATCGGCTCCTCCTTGAAGTCGGGGATTCATACCACACATCAGCGAAATATTAGAGACAGTTTTGCACCGGCGTGAGCACCTGCTTTTTGGGCTGGCGGGTTGACTGGCAGGGGGAAAGCCCTAGCGTTTTTCGAAGCCTCACTCTCGCCGAATATGACCCACCTACAAGAAGCCATCGGCCGGTTGCCTACGCTGCGTCCATCCACGGATGGCGTCTTCCGCGATACACATGGCGAGGATCGAGACAGCTTCGCGCGGAGCGTGGCTGAAGGACTAGCGAAACCACTTCCCGCGCTCGAGCATCGGCTGCTTTATGACGCCGAAGGCAGCCGCCTTTTCGAGCTGATCACGAATCTTCCGGAGTACTACCCCACTCGAGCGGAGGCTTCCATTCTAGAGCGCCACGCGGGCGAAATCGCTGACCTGGCTGGACCCATCCCGCTGGTGGAGCTTGGCGCCGGAAGCGGAAGGAAGACCAGCTTGCTGATAGATGCGTTCGAGTCCCGGTACGACTCCGGGCTTTACGTTCCTGTGGACGTTAGCAAGACAGCTCTCGATATGGCGCTGCAGGACCTCTCTTCACTTCATGGACGCACAAGGATTGTGCCTGTACACGGCTTGCACGCCAGCGCGCTTTCCATCCTGGAAAGACTTCGCCCGGCGCTCGGAGTCTTCTTGGGAAGCTCGATAGGCAACTTCACGGAAGAAGAAGAGAATTCCCTCTATCAAGACCTAGGCCAGCGACTTCGGGGAGGTGGAGCCTTCTTGCTGGGCGTGGATCTCGTAAAAGATCCTGCTCTGATCGAGCGTGCCTATAACGACAGCGAGGGAGTCACCGCGACCTTCATCGGTAATCTCTTTCGAAGGATCAGGCGGGAGCTCGGCGCGCGGATCGATATGAACGGTTTTCAGTGCGACGCGAGATACGTCGAGGAACGTGAACGAGTTGAGATTTACGCGCGATTCGGCAAGAGCATAAGTTTGCGCGTCGATGACCTTGCCGTCGAGGTAGAGGCCGGTAAACCCATTTTGGTGGAGATATGTCGAAAGTTCCGTCTGGAGGCGATCGAGGACCGGCTCGAGAAACACGGGCTCGAGCTGGTCCGGACATTCCTGGACCGAAACGGATGGTTCGCCGACCTTCTAATAGCGCATCGCCGCAAGGAGTGAGCCGGGAGGCCATATGAGCATAGAAATCAGCACCCGCGCGCTAGCGGAGACGATCGATGAAGGGAGCGCGGCGGTGGTCGATGTGCGCCCCGTGGAGGCCTACAATGGATGGACTCTACAAGGAGAGACGCGGGGAGGTCACATCCGTTCGGCCCGAAGCTTGCCGGCCCGCTGGGCTTCATATCTAGACTGGATCGAGATCGTACGCTCCAAAGGGCTCTCGCCGAAGCAGCCCGTCATCGTTTACGGCTACGAGGCACGAGAAACCGCGAGCATAGCGGAACATTTCGAAAAGGCTGGTTACACCGACGTGAGAATTTATCGGCGTTTCGTCGATGAATGGTCCTCCGACCCGAAGCTTCCCATGAACAGGCTGACACGACACCATCAGCTCGTGTCGGCTGCATGGGTCATGGGCTTGATCAACACGGGATCCGCGCCCACCTATGAGGGTAATCGCTTTGTGACTTGTCATGTACATTATCGCAACCCGGCCGACTATTCGCGGGGCCACATTCCCGGCGCCGTGCCTCTCGATACTCTTCTTCTAGAGTCACCCGAGACGTGGAACCGTCGAGGTCCCAACGAGCTAAAAGCGGCGCTCGCGAGCCTTGGCATCACGCACGATACGACCGTTGTGCTTTATGGGCGCTTCTCTTTCCCTAGGGCCGAAGACCCCTTTCCCGGCAGCAGCGCGGGACATCTCGCCGCAATGCGTTGCGCTTTCATTCTTTTATACGCGGGAGTCGAAGACGTTCGCGTTCTAAACGGAGGCTTGCAGTCCTGGCTGGACGCAGGCTACGAAATCACCGAGCAGGCGACCAAGCCGGTAATAGCAGAGGAATTCGGAGCATCGGTACCAGGCCGGCCGGAACTGGCTGTAGACCTCGTGGAGGCGAAACAGATTCTGCGAGATGAAAATTCAAACCTAGTCAGCGTTAGGAGCTTGGCCGAATATCAAGGCGAGGTGAGCGGGTACAATTACATAGATGAAAAAGGATGCATTCCGGGATCTGTTTTTGGAAACTGCGGCAGCGACGCCTACCATATGGAGAACTACCGCAATCTCGATCATACGTGCCGCGAGTATCATGAAATACTAAAGCTTTGGGCGGCGGTTGGAGTCACTCCCGACAAGCGAAACTCCTTCTATTGCGGAACCGGCTGGCGGGGAAGCGAGGCGTTCTTCAACGCATGGCTCATGGGCTGGCCGAAGATCTCTGTCTACGACGGCGGCTGGTATGAATGGAGCCGAGAAGCCGGCGATTATCCGAAGACAGGCAACTCGGTCGGCGAGGCCTGATGTGAGCATCGACACCCTCCGTGCCGACTTCCCAATTCTCGCCCGTCAAGTACACGGGAAGGCTCTCGTCTACCTGGATAACGCGGCCACCACTCACAAGCCATATAGCGTAACGGACCGCATCGTCGCTTTCTACGAAAATGAAAATGCCGGCATCAATCGCTCATTGCACGCATTGGCGGACGAAGCCGGCACCGCTTACGAGGCTGCCCGCGAGGCCGTCCGAGCCTATTTGAATGCGCACTCCTCTTCGGAGATCGTGTTCACCAGCGGTACGACCGAATCGATAAACCTAATCGCCGCCACGTTCGGGGAGGCCTTCGTTCGCGAAGGCGACGAGATAGTCGTAACCGCAATGGAACACCACGCAAATCTAGTGCCTTGGCAGCGCCTTTGCAACAAAACCGGCGCCGTCCTACGCGTCGTTCCGATAGACGAATCTGGGGTTTTGCGGCTCGATTCTCTGGAGGAACTCATCAATGGCCGGACACGACTAGTCACGGTAACACACGTTTCCAACGTGACCGGCATCGTGAACCCGGTCTCGGAGATCACCGCCATGGCACACGCCCGTGACGTTCCCGTACTCATCGATGGCGCCCAGGCAATAGCCCATCATGCAATCGACGTCGCAGCGCTGGACTGCGACTTCTATGTCTTCTCGGGCCATAAGATCTACTCTGCGGCCGGCATAGGGGTGCTTTATGGCAAGCATCATTGGTTGGACTCCTTACCTCCGCATCACTCCGGGGGAGGAATGGTCACCTCGGTGTCTCTCGAACACAGCCATTTCGAAAGAGCACCTCTGCGATTCGAGCCGGGCACACGAAATGTTGCAGGCGCCGTCAGCCTCGAGGCGGCCCTGGAGTATGTAATGGCTTTAGGCATGGAGGAGATCACAAGCCATGAAGGAGCGCTACTGCGCCGGCTGGAAGAAGGTTTGCGCGAAATGAAGGGCACTACGGTTCATGGCGAAGCAGACCGGCGGTGCTGCAGCCTCTCTTTCAACCTCGACGCAGCGCATCCCGCCGATGTCGGAATGGTTCTCGACAAGCTTGGAATCGCCGTCAGAACAGGTACCCATTGCGCGCAACCTTACGTTGACGCAATCGCCGGTAAAGCAACCATCCGCGCAAGCGTAGCGCTTTACAACACCCGGAAAGACATCGACAAGCTCCTTGACGGTATCGAGCGGGCCGCCGTGATACTTCGCTAAAAATGGATCTTTCACAGGAACACATCATCACCGAGATGCAAGCCCGTGAAGACTGGATGGACAAGTACGAGTACTTGATCAGCCTCGGCGAGCAGCTTCGGCCCATGGACCCAGCCCTTGTTAGCGAGGACACGGCCATCGGCGGATGTCAGTCCCACGTATGGATAGCAGCCGAGACAATCAACGGGCGTATGCGTTTTCAAGGTGACAGTGACGCGAAAATAACACGCGGCATTCTGGCTGTTGTTCTATCGATTGTAGACGGTCGATCTCCCGCTGACGTTGCCGGTATGGACTTTATCTGTTTGCGGAAGATCGGTCTTTCCTCGAGTCTATCTCCATCACGTGCCGAGGGGCTCGCCGCCATCATCAGCCGCGTTCGCGAACTCGGTGCTCGCAGCTCCAGCGAATAGCAACCGGCATGAAGCGCACCAATGTCGACCCCGCCAGCGCCTCCGCGATGAAGGTATGTGCATACACCAATGGCGCGAGAACACCCGCCGGATACGGCTCCAGGCCATTTAGGCAAGCAACCGCCCGGAGCTACTCACGGTACTGCCGAACCAGCCTGACGTACTCTTTCCAAGAATGCTCGATGAAGGCCTTGTCGGCGTCGGTGATTTCCCGCACCACCTTGGCGGGACTGCCCACCAAGAGCACGCCGCCTGGAAAACGCTTCCCTGGTGGAATTAGGGCACCAGCACCGATGAGAGTCCAAGGCTCGATTACCGCGTTGTCGAGAAGGATGGCACCCATGCCGACCAGGCAGTCGTGTCCGACTCGAGCACCATGAACGATGGCGTTATGCCCCACGGTAACCCTCTCTCCAAGCTCCATGGTCGAAACATCAAGCGTTGCATGGCAAACGGCACCATCCTGAATGTTGCTCTTTGCTCCTATGATCAAGGGTCCCTGATCCCCTCGCAAGGACGCCTGCGGCATCACGGTGACATCGGGGCCCAGCGTAACCTCTCCTATCACGGTGGCCTGGGGGTGAACGAAGGCCTTATCATCGATGTTGGGCTCGATTCCTTGATAGCTTGAAATCATTATTATCGGCTCTCGGTCATAGTTGTTTTATCGCCTGCATATGCCTCGCCGGAGCGTTGCGGCACGTCACTCCGGGCGCGCGGCACTGCCGGCGACCAAATGCCAAAACGCAGCTTCTCAAGCTGTCTTGCGGCCGACCTTCTTCTTGGGCAGATCCTTTTCCGAAGCATCGGCGCGGCCGGTAAACTCGTCCATGGATTTGTTGACCCCGAGAAGACCCAGTACGCCATCGAATATCCTCGTCGGAACCATTCGCAGGGGAAAGGTCGACAGCACGAAGCGGGGCATAACCAAACGTTGTTTGCCTTGCTCTATCGCCTCGACGATCTTCTCGGCGCACTCTTCGGGATCCAATATGGGAAGAAGCATCGAAAAGCGGGTCTTTACTCCTTCGAACATACCGGTGCTGATGTAGAATGGACAGACCACGGTCGTCTTAATCCGATAGTTCAAGCGTTTCATTTCGAGGCGCAATGACTCGTCGAAACCTACAGCCGCGAACTTGCTGGCCGAGTAATCGGTGAGCCTGGATGTACCCACCAGCCCCGCCGCCGAGGCTATGGTCACTATGTGGCCGCTGTTGCGTCTCACCATCTCCGGGAGGAAAGCGCGGGTAACCCAAAACAATGCCAGCGTGTTGACGCCGAATGTTCGGTTGATGTCCTCGTCATCCGCCTCCATGATGGTCTTACCGGAGACGACACCGGCGTTGTTCACCAGGATGTCGATGGGACCCACTTCCTCGAGCACGGATTCGGCCGCCGCTTTTATGGCTTCTCTGTCAGTGACATCTACAACGCCGGTGAAGGCCTTGGACCCAATCCGCTCGATATCCTTCTTGAGCCGGTCGAGCCCCTCCTCGTCAAGATCCCAGAGGACCATCCGGGCGCCCTTGCCGGCCATCTTGAGCGCCATGAGCCGTCCTATGCCATGAGCGGCTCCCGTCAGAAGCACCCTCTTACCGTTGAAATCTGTCATCTCATTCCCCTGGATAATGTCGTCTGTATTCGTGGTCCGGCACGCAGCCGAATATGGATCCTGCCGCATGAGGAAGGAAAAGACCAGCGGCAGGCCGGGCTCTCATCGACCTCCTCATCCTAAGTATCAGTGGATCAAGGGGCAATGCGTACAGAAGGCACCCCATTACGGAAGCCATCGGGGTAGATGAATTGCCAAGAAGGACGAACACAAGAGGAGGGTCAACGACCCCTGATCATCGTACTTTGGACGTGGTCCGCGATGGCGGCTTTCGCCTCGGCAATGAGCCTATGTCGCTCCATGCCATCGCGGACATAAGGCACGCGCGCCAGCACTTTTTTCATCTCGGCGTCCACTACGACCGTCTTTGGAAGCAAGTTCCCCACCTCTCCCGCTTGAATGGCGGACCTGACCACAGGCGGCAGCTCCCGCCGCATCTTGGGATCGGCGGCGTTCGCGAGAACCACGACGCTGTACAGGCTCAACTCTTTCCTCACCAGCTCGAACATCTCATCCGTAAGCCTGCATGCACTGTCAGGCACGGTATAGATGAAGGCGAGTACCCTTCCACGCCGCCTGGCCTGCGCCTGGGCCCGCCTCAGGTCCCCGAGGAGATACTCGCCGCGCATCGGCTCGAAATCGGCTTTTCGCTCTTCGGCCAAGCGCCGGATGCTCTCCTCCTGCCGCTTCACCATCTCCGCCTCCATGCGCGAGACCCGCTCCAAGGCGGCTTCTCTTTCCTTCAGGGCTTCCGACGTCCTGCGCACTCCTTCTTGCGCTTCTTGGTGACGCCGATGGTCCGAAGGCACTCTAGCGTAGAGGTCGGTGGCAAGGCGCAAGTTCATTTCCGCTTCCGCGAGGCTCGCCCGTTGAAAGCAAAGCTCGCCGTCTTCGGGCGCGTGAGACAGAGCCTCATCTAGAGCCTCGGCCGCGGCGCCGCGCAGATCGAGCAAGACCGCCGCCTCCGCGAATACCAGGGCCGGCTCTATCTCTTCCGGCGCCAACCGCCTCGCGGTTCCCGCGAGACCGAAAGCCACATGCGCGTCCTCCGCTTGAAGAGCAACTCGCACGGCCTCTACGAGAAAAGACGCCACGGCGGCATCTCCCTCGGGATGCTGCCCGGCTTGCAGTTCCGCCAATGCCAAGTAGATCTCCTCGACCTCTTTGTCCTCGAGGTACGCTCGGCCCTCCTCCAGGGACATGGGCCCCGCGACAACGATCCGAGGAGCCAACAACAGAGCCGCGGCGAGCAGGGCAGCGACATTCACGGCCGCAAGCAGCTTTCTTTTGCAAGGCTTAGCCAATGGTCCGACCCAAGCATACTCGGTAGAACCCGTCAATGAGCATCGAGCCGGACAAGTCCCCCTATCGTTCGAGTAGCTTGGCGGAGGACTCCCTAAGATATATCGAACGCAACACACATTTTCTCCGAGCGGTCGCGGAAGGACGGGTCCTTCGCCATCCAGCCTCGCGGTTCACGACTCGGGACGACCTATGAAAGCTCCTTCGCGACCTTCTCGTAGTAGTCGAGCGACTCCGGATTCATGATCGCGCCTCGGTTGGTCGCCGGCCGGCCGTTAATGATATTGGTCACGGCGCTCTCCACCTTCTTCAAGCTGAAGGTGTAAGGGATGTCGGGTGCCTCGAGGATGAGGGCCGGAACGTGCCGAGGTGAGGCGTTTTCCCGAAGAGCTGTCTTAATCTTTTTCTTCATATCGTCGTCGAGAGCGACGCCGGGCTGCATCTTCACGAACAGGAGCACGCGCTGATCGTCGGGCAGGTTCTGGCCGATGGCCAGGCTGTCGGCGATCCCCTCGATCGTTTGCACGGTGTTGTAGATCTCGGCAGTGCCGATCCGCACTCCGGATGGCTTGAGCACGGCGTCGGAGCGACCGTAAAAGGTAACGCCGCCGGTGTCGCTGTGAATGACGATCCTGTCGCCGTGCCGCCAAACGCTCTTGTTCTCGAAGTAGCCGAAATAAGCGTCGCGGTATCTGGAGCCGTCGGGATCGTCCCAGAAGCGTATCGGCATTGGGGGCGCCGGAGCCTCACAGACCAGTTCGCCCTGCTGGTCGAGCACCGGCCTGCCGGAGTCGTCGTACGCCTCGACCTTCATGCCAAGAGCACGCTTCTGCAACTCCCCGGAGTACACCGGGCTGGTGGGATCGCCTGCGACGAAACATCCGTTGATGTCAGTCCCTCCGGAGATCGAGTTGAAATGCACGTCGTGCTTTATATCCCGATATACATACTCGAAACCCTCTACGGACAGGGCCGAGCCGGTCTGGAGTATCTCGCGCAGCGAAGAGAGGTCGTACTCCGCACCCGGCCTGACCCCTTGCTTCTGGAGCACGCCGAGGTAGGTCGCGCTCGTGCCGAAGAGGGTGACCTTCTCGTCCTGCACTATCCTCCACATCTCACCGAGATCGGGGTAGGTGGGACAGCCCTCGAAAAGCACGATCGTCGCTCCCGCCCCCAGCGACGCCATCAGCCAATTCCACATCATCCAGCTACATGAGGTCATGTAGAAGTGGCGGTCGCCACGCTTGAGATCCGCGTGCAGCAGCAACTCCTTGAGCTGATTCACAAGCACACCGCAGTCCTGCACGAGGCACTTGGGCCTGCCGGTCGTCCCCGACGAGAACATGATATACACAGGGTGGCTGAAGGGCAGTTGCTCGAACCTCAGCGCCTGCTCGTCCTTCGAAAGGAAATCGTCCCAGAGCACGGAGCGCGGAATTCTGGAGATCTCGGAATCACCGCCGCTATAAGGCGTGACCACGACCTTCTCCAAGCTGGGGATGCCGGCGGCAAGCCGGGCGGCATTCTCGACCACATCGAACCTCTTGCCCTTGTAGAGGTAGCCGTCGGCGGTAAACAGGACCTTTGGCTCTACCTGACCCAACCGATCGAGGGCGGCGGCGGGACCTATGTCGGTCGCGCACGAAGACCACACAGCCCCCACGCTGGTAGCCGCCAGCATGGCGACGGCTGTCTCGATCACATTCGGCATATACCCAACGACGCGGTCACCGGGCACCACACCGGCCTCGCGAAGCGAGCCGGCGAGGCGCGCCACGGTCCGGCGCAACTCCGCGTAGCTCATCTGCGTTCGCCTGCCACCTTCACCTCGAAAAACGAATGCGGCGTGGTCATCATCGAACCGAAGTAGATTCTCCGCAAAGTTCAGCCTCGCCCCCTCGAACCAGCGCGCGCCGGGGAGCTTGGTGAGATCATCGACTACACGGACGTACGGCCGGGAGGCCTTGATGCCGGTGTAGTCCCATACAGTGGCCCAAAAATCTGGAATGTTCTCCACCGACCAGCGCCACAGTTCGTCGTAACCGCACAGATCCAGGCCATGTCGCTCATTGACGATCGATATGAAAGCAGCCATGTTGGTCTGCTGCTTTTGCTCCTCGGAAGCCTCCCAAAGCGGCCTCTTCATCCTCGCTGCCTCCTCCAAAGTCTGACCCCGTTACAAGTATTGATGTTGCCACGCCGGCGAAGCTCCCGCCACCCTCCTTGCGGTCAAACAGTGCATCCAGACGGGCGTGACCGTCATCGACTTGTAATCTCCTCAACAAGTACCGTCGCGGATCGGTGTCGCCCCTCGACTCCTCGAAGAACACCGCGAGGTTGGAACATCCGGGCATAATACCCCCGGGGGGTATGTTATGTCTTGAACATGACTCCCTCGCGCTCCAAAGAAGCAGCTCTCAACGTCCGAGTCCCCATCGATGGAATGTCCTGCGCCGGCTGCGCCGGGAAGGTCGAGAAGACCGTTCGGCAGGTGCCGGGCGTGCTGGACGTCTCGGTGAATGTCGCAACGGGAAGCGCCGCGGTGAGCCTAGAGGGAGGACCGGCTGATCTGCTCGCGGTGACAGAGACGATCTCACGAGCAGGTTATAAGGTTAGAACGGATACCTTGGAGCTTCGCGTTCGCGGTATGAGCTGTGCTTCCTGCTCAGGTCACGTGGAGAAAAGGCTCAATGGCTTGCCCGGTGTGCTCGAAGCCAGCGTGAATCTAGCGGCAGGGACCGTAACCGTGGTCCTGGTTCAAGGAGCGGTACGAACCGAGGATCTCGCCGCGTCCGTTGAAGCGGCCGGCTTCGAGGCGGAGCCGGTGGACACAGCGGCAGCGGTGGAACCCGGAGCCGGCGAGCTAGCAGCCGCGAGAAGAGCGGCGATTCTAGCGGCCATGCTCACCCTCCCCATATTCGTGCTCGACATGGGAGGTCATATCTTTCACCGATTTCATCACTGGCAGATCGATCTTGTCGGCCAAGACGGCCTGAACATGCTCTTCTTCGTCCTTGCCACCATCGTGCTGGCCGGTCCGGGGCTTCGTTTCTACCGGCAGGGAATACCGGCACTGCTTCACGGCCGGCCGGACATGAGCTCGCTTGTAATGCTCGGCACGTCCGCCGCTTGGGGTTACTCGGTGGTCGCCACCTTCGCCCCGGCGATTCTGCCCGAAGGCACGGCGCATGTGTACTTCGAGGCGTCGGCCGTCATTATCACGCTGGTTCTAGTCGGCCGCTACCTGGAGGCGCGCGCGAAGGGTCGAACAAGCGATGCGATTCGAAAACTCGTAGGGTTGCGGGCCGTCACCGCGAGGGTACTTCGTGACGGCGCGGAAACGGAGGTCGACATAGACCGGGTGCGAGAGGGTGACCTCGTTCGGGTCAAGCCGGGAGAAAAAATTCCGGTGGACGGCGAGGTGCTCGAAGGCTCCACCTACATCGACGAGTCGATGGTGACCGGCGAGCCGGTCCCCGCTCTGAAAGAGGCCGAAAGCGAGGTCATCGGCGGAACGATCAATGGTTCGGGAAGCATTACGTTTCGGGCAACGCGGGTGGGGGCCGAAACCCTGCTGGCTCGGATCGTGCGAATGGTCGAGGAAGCACAGGCATCGAAGCTTCCGATTCAAGCGCTGGTCGACAAGGTGACCCACTACTTCGTGCCGGCGGTGATGGCCGCGGCGCTTGTCACCTTTGTCATTTGGATGCTTTTGGGACCGGTTCCCGCCTTGACGTTTGCGTTGGTGAACGCCGTGGCGGTGCTCATAATCGCCTGCCCGTGCGCGATGGGTCTTGCTACACCAACATCCATAATGGTGGGTACAGGCAGGGCGGCCGAGGAGGGCGTGCTCTTTCGTAGAGGAGATGCTCTTCAGGCGCTACGCGACTCGACGGTAGTGGCGCTCGACAAGACCGGCACCCTCACCGAAGGAAGGCCCAAGCTCACCGATATACGAACGGCCGCCGATTTCGAGGAAGACGAGCTTCTACGCCTCCTCGCCTCGATCGAGAGTCGCTCCGAACACCCCATAGCCACGGCGGTAGTCGAATACGCAAAGCAACGTGGGCTGCGGCTCGCGGACCCGAAAGACTTCGAGGCCCACCCGGGCCTTGGTGTGCGGGGAGAGGTCGAGGGCAGGCTCGTCATCGCCGGCACGGGCCCCTACCTCGTTGATTCAGAAATCGCGGTACAAGCCATGGACGACCTCGCGAAGGAGCTCGCCAAGGATGGCAAGACACCCATTTTCGTGGCAGTGGACGGCCGGCTTGGCGGACTGGTGGCGGTCGCCGATCCGATAAAGCCCTCGACGCCAAGCGCCATAGAAGCTCTCCAAGGACAGGGTTTGCGTATCGCCATGGTGACGGGGGACAGGCAGGGCACCGCCGAGGCGGTCGCGCGCCAACTTGGAATCGACGAGGTATTCGCCGAGGTTCTCCCCGGCGGCAAGGTCGAAGCGATCTCTCGGATGAAGTCGCAAGGGGAGCGAGTCGTATTCGTGGGGGACGGGATCAACGACGCTCCGGCGCTGGCGGAGGCCTATACCGGCGTCGCCATTGGGACTGGAACGGATATCGCCATAGAGTCCGCGGACGTCGTTTTGATGTCGGGCGACCTTCGAAAGCTTTTCAGCGCGATCGCGCTCTCGCGAGCGACGATGCGAAACGTAAAGCAGAACCTTTTTTGGGCGTTTGCGTATAACACGGCGCTGATCCCCGTGGCCGCCGGCTTGCTCTATCCGGTGGCCGGCGTTCTGCTCTCACCAATGCTCGCCGCATTCGCAATGGCGGCCTCGAGCGTGCTCGTCGTGACCAACGCGCTGCGTCTTCGGCGTTACTCGGTGCCGATGCTACCGTCTCTCTAGGAGATTTGAATGACGACTAAATTGAAGAACGAGCGATGTAATCACCAAAAAGACGGTCGCCGGGCGGTGGGAGTCGACCCGAACATAAAAAAGAAAAACCTTGCTCGTCTGGGGCGAATAGAAGGTCAGGTTCGCGGCGTCAAGCGTATGGTCGAAGACGAGAGGTACTGCGCCGACATCATCCATCAAATCTCGGCGGTACAAGAGGCCCTACGAAGTGTCGGACGAGAGCTGTTGCGCAACCATCTCAAGCACTGCGTGGCTCATGCCGCCAAGCAAGGAGGGAAAGCGGCGGAGGAGGCCTACGACGAGGTCGTGGAATTGATCTGACCCCTGCTATGCGCATAGCAGCTCGGCGGCAAGCCAGAAGAGCGGCGCGGTGGCCAGCAGCATCAGCATGGTGTACCCGGCGTTCCAGCGCATGATGCTGAAGCCATCCAGCCCGAAACGGCCCTGAAGCCCAAGGTTCATCCCGGACAGAGGACTCGCCGCGGCGCCAAGCCCCCACGCGGCTAGAAAGCTCATGGCCAGCAGGGAGTTGTGCGGTTCCAGCGGAGCCACCATGGTGCCGAAGGTGGCGATGCCGATCACGGGATGCACGCCGACGACGGCAAAAGCGGTGATGAACACCGTGGTCAGCCAGGCCTCCCTGGCGCCGAACGAGCCATAAGGCGACCAATCACCCATCGCCGCCAGCGCGGATCCAATGCCCGCGGCCAGTACGCCCGCGGCCAGAAACAGCAGCAGCTCATTGACCATGCGAGGCAGGTTACGGCTCACATGGGAGCGCATCATCCCGAGGCTTCGCCCCCGCTGCATCATCAGTCCCGCCACGGTTATCACGGGAGAGAGCAGTGTAATGACCGCGATCACCGACAGAGAGTCATTCCAAACGTGGATTAGCAGCACCGCCGAAGCCAATACGGCCGGCACTCGAAGGTGGCGGTAGTGGGGCGGATAGCCGACGAAATCATCGCCAACCTTGCGGCCGGTGCCGACATAGCTAATAAGCATCCCCAGCGCCGCCAAAGGCAGCCCGGCCGTCATCAAATGAAGCAGTCTCGCATCGGGAGCAAAAGCCAGAGCCGCGGCCATGGCGGCGAAAAAAGGCGACCAGAAACCCGCCGCCGCGAAGAATCGGGTCAAGAGAACAGCCTGTTCGCGGCCCAGCGGCCCCTGCCGGCGCAGGCGCTCGGCCACCAGGAAAACGGCAGAGAGATTGATCACCGCGCCGAACAAATGAACGCCCAGCCCCGTCGCCCGAAAGGTTCCGCGGCCGCGAGGCTGCTCGCCGGACGCATCTTTGGCCGGCAAGGCCACGAGCTGCAAGAAGCTTACCGCGATAAGAAGGCCGATCAAGCCCATGTTCGCGCTCAAGGCGCGATGAATGTCGGGCCGTACCCCTTCCGCCATGCCCCAGGCAAGTCCACCCAAGCCTACCAGCACCAGCAAAAGCGCCTGCAGCAGGCTGCGCCTTGACGCATGCCGCCAGGCCAGCCCCACCGCGGCCCAGGCGGCGAGCCCAGCCGGAAGGATCAGCACCGGCCACGCGACCGAGCCCAGCCCGGCAGCCACCGCGGCGAACGCCAGCAAGTAGCCGGCCACGGCTGTGAGTGATTGATGCATTCGAGGTCAGGTATTAGTGAAGGTGGCGGGAGGGGTTTGCCGCCGGTGGGTTCACTCCTACTGTTGGGCTTGCCGAATAGCGAGGAGCGACCTCGTGAAGATACCGGCTAGTCCAGCTCACCAACAATGCACGACGGAGAAAAACGAAGATGTCCGACCTCTTCAACCGGCTGAATCAAATCGCGCACAACTTCTGGTGGTCCTGGCAGCCCGAGGTAATGGCGATCTTTCGTGACCTCGACCCCCAGCTATGGACCGAGGTCAATCACAATCCCATCTTGTTGCTCAAGCGCTTGGACAACGACACGCTGACGCGCCGCTCTCGGGAGATGGCCATCGAAAGCCGAGTTCTCTACGCCCTTCGTCGGCTCTCCGAATACCTCACCGGAGAGGGAGCTTATGGCCGGCGTCACGCCGGACCGCTGCTTGCCCGCCCGGTCGCCTACTTCTCCGCTGAGTTCGGAGTACATGAATCCCTTCCGGTATACGCGGGAGGCCTGGGCACTTTGGCGGGAGACCACCTCAAGGCGGCTTCCGATCTCGGCATACCGCTCGTGGGCGTGGGCCTCTTCTACGTGGAAGGCTACTTCCGCCAGCAAATCGACGAGCACGGCCACCAGCAGGAGTTCTACGGCGAGACCGACGTCGATCTCGTTCCCATGCGCCGGGCCGCCGGTCCCGACGGCAAGCCCCTCATCGTCTCGGTGGAAACCCCCTCGGGCATTCTGCAGGCCGGCATCTGGCGCACCCAAGTCGGCAGGAATGATCTCGTCCTGCTGGACTCGAACGTAGAGGGGAATAGCCCCGAAGACCGAAAGCTGTCGGCCCGGCTGTACGGCGGCGACGACACCGTTCGGCTGCGCCAGGAGATTCTCCTCGGCGTGGGCGGCCTGAAGGCCCTTCGAGCCCTGCGCCTTCATCCCTCGGTGGTTCACATGAACGAGGGACACAGCGCCCTGGCGGGCCTGGAGGCGATCCGCCGCAGAATCGAGGAGGACGGCGTCTCGTTCGCGGACGCATGCCGCGAAGTGGCAATCAGAACCGTGTTCACCACCCATACGCCGGTAGAAGCCGGTCACGACCGCTTCAAGCCCGAGCTGGTCGAGGCCCACCTCGGCTCGCTACGAGAGTCACTTGGTCTGTCCTTGCCGGAGCTTCTGGCACTCGGCCGAGTCAACCCGGACGATGACGAGGAGAAGTTCTGCATGACCGTGCTGGCGCTGAAGACCAGTCGTCTGGCGAACGGCGTGTCTCACCTGCACGGCCATGTCTCCCGAAAAATGTGGCAAAACCTGTGGCCGGAGCGGCCGGAGCGGGAAGTACCAATAGGACACATAACAAACGGCGTGCATGTCCTATCGTGGCTCGCGCCGCAGATCCACAGGCTCTATGAGCGGGTACTGGGTCCACGATGGTCGCATCGCATGCACGATCCCGATGTTTGGGCGGGCATCGACGACATAGATGACGGAGAGCTGTGGGAGGCTCACCAGGTGATGCGCAGCAGGCTCGTGGACTTCGTCAGGCGACGAGCCGGCGACGAGAGACTGCTCGATCCCACCGCCCTTACGCTCGGTTTCGCGCGGCGTTTCGCCACATACAAGCGGGCCACGCTGCTGCTCGGGGAAGAGAAGCGGCTGGACGCCATCGTAAATAACCCCGATCGGCCGCTGCAAATACTTTTCGCGGGCAAAGCGCACCCGAAGGATGAGCCGGGCAAATCTTTCATCAAACGCATTCACGATTTGTCTCGCGATCCGCGATTCGCGGGAAAGATCGCATTCGTCGAGGATTACGACATCGGAGTGGGCCGAGCCCTGGTTCACGGTGTCGATGCCTGGGTCAACACTCCGCGAAGACCAATGGAAGCCTGCGGCACCAGCGGCCAAAAGGTCGTTCTGAACGGGGGCCTGAACATCTCAATCCTGGACGGCTGGTGGGCCGAGGCGTACGACGGTACGAACGGCTTCGCCATAGGCAGCGAGCGTACACACGCCGATCCGGAGATGCAGGACCAAAGAGACTCGGAGGCCTTCTACAGTGTCTTGGAGAATGAGGTAGTGCCCGCGTTTTATGACCGCAATGACTCCGGCGTACCCCGGGCCTGGGTGGCAAGAATGAAGCGAGCGCTCGTGACGCTCGCCTGGCGCTTTTCGGCGGACCGCATGTTGATCGACTATCTTCAACGCATGTATCTACCGGCGGCGGGAGCAATCTCCGCGGACAGAGTGTAAGCTTTGCCCCCAGCCGAGCTTCGGCCTCGGCATATCCGCATTGGCCGGCACCCTTGGCCCGCTAATCCTATGAACAAACTGATCACAGAGCCCACACACCGCTTCCTTCGCGCCTGTTATGGCCTGCCCACCGACTACACTCCCATCTGGATGATGCGGCAGGCGGGCCGCTACCTGCCCGAGTACCAGGCGGTCCGCAGTCGACTCGGCTTCCTGGACCTCTGCAAGACCCCGGACCTCGCCGCCGAGGTCACGGTTCAACCCATCGATCGTCTGGGCGTCGATGCGGCCATTTTGTTCGCGGACATTCTCCTGATCTGCCAGGCAATGGGGCAGCATCTGGAGTTCACCGCCGGCCATGGTCCAAGGCTCGAGCCGGTAGCGTCTGAATCGGACATCGAGCGTCTGGTCGTCCCGGACCCCACCGATGAGTGCGGTTTCGTGATGGAAACGGTGAGCGAGGTGCGCCGCCGCCTCGCCGGCAAGGTACCTCTCATCGGGTTCGCCGGAGCGCCGTTTACCGTAGCCACTTACATGGTGGAGGGCGGCTCATCGAAGAGTTTTTCCAATCTGAAGAGAATGATGTTCGCCGAGCCGGCGCTATACAGGCGTCTGCTCGACAAGATCACCGAAGCCACCACCCTCTATCTCGAAGCTCAGGTCGAGGCGGGAGCCGAAGCCCTGCAAATATTCGACTCCTGGGCGGGAGCACTTACAGCCCCCGACTTTCGAGCGCACGCTTTGCCCTATGTTCAAAGGATGGTGGAGTCTCTGTCCAACAAGGATGTCCCTGTCATCTACTATGTCGGTCAAGCCGCGCATCTCATCGAGCCCATGGTAGAAAGCGGCGCCGAGGTGCTCGGCGTTGACTGGCGGCTGCCGCTGTCGGAAGCCCGCCGCCGGATCGGGGGGCGGGCGGCGGTGCAGGGCAATCTGGATCCCTGCGTCCTCCTGGGTCCGGTCGAGCTGATCGAGGAGAGGGCCAGGGCCGTCCTGGAGGAGGCAGGCCCAAAGCCGGGTCACATCTTCAACCTTGGTCACGGCATCCTTCCGGAGACGAGTCCCAGCCACGCCAAGGCGCTGGTCGATACCGTTCACGAGTACCGGAGGCAAGCGCCCGCATAACTCGCCGCTCGCAGTAGGCGCAGCCTCCAAGTACGGGCGCGGGCAAGAGACAGACTTTTCGCTCGAACCGCTCTTCCGGGGATGGGGACCGCAACGAAGCTGCGCAAAGGCCTGGTTTGTGCTCTTTTGTAGGCCTGTCGATATGAAGGTGATCATCATAGGCGGAGGGTTGAGCGGACTGGCCACGGCTTTTCGAGTGCTCGAGAGGCTTGGCCCGAACGCGGACCTGTGCGTACTCGAAGCAGGGGAACGGTTCGGTGGAACCATCCGCACCCTGCATGAGGACGGCTGGAGGGTGGAGACGGGGCCGAACGGGTTTCTCGACGGCAAGCCCGGTACCCTCCGCCTGGTTCGCGCGCTAGGCATCGAGGACCGCCTCTTGCCCGCGGACCACTCGGCAAAAAAGCGCTACCTCTACATTGGCGGCAAGCTGGAAATGCTTCCCACTTCCGCCGCACGGTTCCTGATATCACCCCTGCTTCCTTTTCACGCACGCCTCCGCTTCTTGCTGGAGCCGCTCATGAGCCGGGGTCCCGAGGACGAGACGGTGGCCGAGCTGGGCCGCCGCCGCATAGGAAGGCACGCCGTTGAGAGGCTTCTCGACCCCATGGTCAGCGGCATATTCGCGGGCAACGTGGAAGAGCTGTCGGTTGCAAGCGCCTTTCCAGCCGTGAAAGCGCTCGAGCGGGAGCACGGCAGCCTCATCCGAGGGATGATGGCCAGAGCAAGAGAGAGAAGACGGAAGGAGCCCGCCGGCGGCGACGAGGCGGGCGGGCCGGCCGGCCCGGGCGGTCATCTGACCAGCCTGGAAGGCGGCATGGGTGAGCTGATAGAGACCCTGGTAAGCGCGCTGGGCCCGGCAGTTTGCGCCGGCGCGGATGTCGCCTCGGTCTCCATCAAGGATGGCGGCCTCGCGGTCGAGCTTACAGGCGGCGAGGTGCTGGAAGCCGACGCGGTGGTAAGCGCTGCCCCAGCCTACCGGGCGGCGGGATATCTTCAATCCCTAAGCAGAGGTCTTTCAAAGGAGCTGGGCTCCATCTCCTACGCGCCTATTACAGTGGTGGCGGTGGGGCTTCGCGAGGAGCGGCTTTCGCGTCCCCTCGACGGGTTCGGATTCCTCATCCCTTCACGCGAGAACGAAAGAATCCTGGGCTGCCTTTGGGACTCGTCCATATATCCAGGAAAGAGAGCCCCGCCCGGCCACGTGCTCACTCGCACAATGATAGGCGGCGCGCGGCGGCCCGACCTCGCACTGCTCTCGGATGATGACCTCGTCCCTCTGGTCCGCGATGCTCATCGCCGAACGATGCACCTTCACTGGGACGAGCCGGACTACCTCAGAATCATTCGGTATGAACGGGGAATTCCACAATACCCCGTCGGCCACGGTGAGCGGGTCGCAAGACTGATGGAGGAATGCAAGGAAATCCCCGGCCTCTTCCTGACCGGCAACCACCTTCGCGGCATAGGTCTAAACGACTGCGCCGCCGGCGCCGAGGCCGTCGCCGACGCCGTGGCCGCTCACTTCGCAAGCAAAAAGGGATAGACGATGCGAATTATCTACCTTCACGGATTCATCAGCTCACCTGACTCGACCAAGGCGAAGCTGTTCTCCCAGCGCCTGAACGATCTTGGAGTCGATCTCATCGTTCCCGATCTCAATCACCCGTCCTTCACCGACCTCACCATCTCCCGGGTCATCGAGACCGTGGAGAAGCATCTGCCCGAGGGTGACAGCGGAGCGATCATCGGATCTAGCATGGGCGGCTGGGCGGCCGCCTTGTTCGCGCGCCTTCATCCGGAGAGAGTAAAGGCCATGGTCCTGATGGCGCCGGCCTTCAACATGGTCGACCTCCTGGTCGAGCGCTTCGGTCCGGACCAGATCGAAGCCTGGCGGCGAGAGGGCGTCATTCCCATCGACCACGCCGCCTACGGCAACGTGCAGCACCTCGGCCACGGCTTTCTGGAGGATGCTCGCCGCTGGGCCACTCGTCCGTTCGAGCCCTTATGTCCGACCCTCATTCTCCACGGCCGCCGAGACGAAGACGTCCCCATCCGGCTCTCCGAGGAACTCGCGGAACGATGCCGAAACGTCGAGCTCGTCGCTTACGACGCCGGCCATCGTCTCGACGAAGTAGTAGACGACGTTCTAGAGCGCGGGGTCTCTTTCCTTACCCGGGATCGTGGAGTCGATTCCTCCCCGGATGAGGGTGAGCGATCGACCTGACCGAGGGACTCGCGCTCCCTCCGCGAGCGTTGCGAGGTATGCAACCATCGCCCCGGTACGCAGCAGCAAAACACCGGCAGCGAATTCTCACTTGCCTCCAAACCTGTGAGCTACACTTGCACACAAAAGCGAACGCTCAGAAGACGAAGAGGCAACCCGAACCTGTGAGCTACACTGGTGCACGGAAGCGAACGTTCGGAAGACGAAGAAGCAACCCGAACCTGTGAGCTACACTGGTGCACGGAAGCGAACGTTCGGAAGACGAAGAGGCAACCCGGCAAGGTATTGTGACATGGCGAACCAGAAGCAACCGACAGCCGACGATAAGGCCGTCGCGGCCATGATGGCGGCCGTCCGCGCCCCCGGCCGCGGCAACACGGTTGCGCTCGCGTGGGGGCTAGTCGCCCTCGCGATTGTTGGCAGCTTGTTCACGACATGGTGGTGGTTCGCCATTGGCTTCGGCTTCGGCACGATGCCGGCATCGTTCGGGAAGGATTTGTTCGCAGCGTGCGGACATGTCGCGGCCGGCGCCAGCCTCTGCTTCGTGCCCGGCGCGCTAATTCTAGCCGTCGTCTCCCACTTAAAGCAGCTACGCCGGCGTGTGCTTTGCGTGGCCGCCCTCCTCATTACGATGCCGCCGGCTGTAATGATTTCCATCCTCATCGCGCTGACTTAAGACATTCCTTCACGTCACCCCCGCGGAACCTGTCCCCGCGGAAGCGGGGAGCGGCTGTCGCAAAAACCCTCTCGAAGCTTATTCCGCGGGAATGACTTCGAGAAGAAACGACCTTTTGCGACAGCCTCCTACGCTGCAATGCACCTTCGTCGATGAGCGAGGCCGCCGGTGTCCGGAGCGGCGCCGGCTCGAGCTAGACCATGTCGAGGGTTTTGCGAGGACGGGCAAGCACGCGGTGGACGCACTCAGGGTTTTGTGCCGAATGCACAATCAGGGGGCGGCGGAGAAGATGTACGGCCGCACGTTCATGGAGGCCAAACGAAAAGGTCAACTCGTACCGGTACGAGTGCCTCCTTCAAGGTCCTCGCCGGAGCCTGCTTAGCCGCTGAGGGCCTTGCTCACGTTGATCGCCGGGGAAATGCGTCCTAAGATGCCGGCCGCATGAACGTGCTCGGCCTTTCCGGTGGCGTCAAGAGCGGCAATCAAGACGGGGCGGCGGCGCTTGTCGCCGGCGGGCGCCTCATCGTCATGGCGGAGGAGGAGCGCTTCATCGGCGTCAAGTTCGCAAACGGCCTCCTTCCTCGCAACGCCGCGAGGTGGTGTCTAGAGCACGCCGGCATAGACATATCCGAGGTGGACGAGATCGTGTTCGCAGGCGCCACCTACGAGCACTTCGAGTCCATCCTCGACCGTTTCTTCCACTTCCACTTCGGCCACTCGCCCGCCGTGAGCCTATGCGACCATCACCTGGCGCACGCGGCCTCCGCCTACTACTCCAGCGGCTGGGACGAAGCCCTGGTGATCACGATGGACTTCTCCGGAGACCGGAGGTCCACGACCGTCAACGCCGGACGCAACGGACATATCGAGCGCCTCGCCGAGAAGCGCAAGCCGGACAGCCTCGGAATCTATTACTCCGCCGTCACTCAGTTTCTCGGCTTCCAGCGTGACAGCGACGAGTACAAGGTCATGGGAATGGCCGCCTACGGCCGCGACCGGTACGATCTCTCCAACATCCTGGAGGTTACCGGCGAAGGCTATCGTTTTCACCACGGCTTCATCCATGGCCTAGTTCCCGACCAGCCTTCACCCAGTAAGCAAGAGTCCCTCTTCGACTCGTTCCCAGTACAGCTTCCAAGGCGGCTGCCCGGGAAGCCAATCGAGCAGGTCCACTACGATTTGGCTGCATCGGCGCAGGCCCAGCTCGAACGAGCGGTGCTGGCGCTCGTGAGGCACCATGTCGAACGAACGGGCATCGATAGATTGTGCTTGGCCGGAGGCGTGGCTCTCAACTGCCTGCTGGCACAAAAAATTCGGGAGAGCGGCCTGGTGCGGGAGGTATACCTTCCTCCGGTATGCTCGGACGCGGGATTGGCCCTTGGTGCCGGCTACCTGAGGGCATCGGAAGAGGGCGAGCGCCCTCCTCGGCTCGATCATGCCTATTGGGGGCCGGAGCATACGGCGCCTGAGACCCGCGCGATTCTGGACAGAGCGGGCGCGCGGCACCTCGAGACGACCGATCCCGCAAAGGCCGCCGCCGAGATGATCGCGGAAGGTCTGGTCGTAGGCTGGCATCAGGGACGAATGGAGATCGGACCCAGGGCGCTCGGCAACCGCAGCATACTGGCAAGCCCAAGGTCGGTCGCCATGAAGGATCGCATCAACAGCCTGGTCAAGTTCCGAGAGGAGTTTCGGCCCTTCGCCCCGGCGGTTCGTCACGGCAACGGGCCCGACTATTTCGAGCGATATGTCGACTCTCCGTATATGACCCAGACGTTCACCGCGAACGAACAGGCCCGCCGACTGGCCCCGGCGGTGGTCCACGTCGATGGAACGAGCAGAATCCAGTCCGTTCACCGCGATACCAACCCGCTTTTCGACGACCTTCTCGCTCACCTGGAGCGGCTAACCGGCCTGCCAATGGTTCTGAACACCAGCCTCAACTCTCTTGGAGACCCCATCGCCCGCGACGCCTCGGATGCCCTGCGAACCTACTTCTGCACCGGCCTCGACGCGCTGGTCATCGGCCCTTTCGTTCTACGGAAGTCTCCATGACCACGCCGGCCAGGCGTCCGGCAAGATTGAGAACCACGAGACATCCAACCAGCACGGCGGCCAGGAAGAACAGGGCGTGCCATCCGTGCTCCACGATTAGATCCTGCAGCCGCTCGCCCATGAGGGCGGCGAGTCCTATCAGAAGCAGCGCCCAGGTCGCGGCCGCGCAGGCCATGCAGAAGATTACACGGCGGGGCCTGCCGGCAAGAAGCGCGCCCGCGCAGAAGAACACGGGCGTCCTGGCTCCAGGCAGAAAGCGTCCCATCACCACGAGAGCCAGCCCGTAACGCGCAAACCATCCCGCTGCTCGGTTCACGTCCTTCTCTTTCAGCATCCAGCGGACCGGGGGAACTCGCAGCATCCAGTGGCCGGGCCACCTGCCCAGAAGAAACCACGTCACGTCTCCCACCATGATGACCGAGAAGCACAAGAGAAAAGCGGAAAGAAAAGAGAGATGTCCGGCGCCAACGAGGAGCCCGGCCGCGATGCTGGCCGCGTCATCGTTTGCAAGGCCGGCAAGCCCAAGGGAGGCCAAAATCACCCACGGAGACAGATCCTGCGCCTGCTCCAACAAAGCGAAGACCTGGCTGGTGGCGCTTCCCACCATTGTCGAGGCGATAATCATGGCGGTCGGCGAAGCAGCGAGAGTCGCACCCACAGAGTCAGCATGTCGATGCCCGCTTGAAGCACCAGCCCGGGCGCCGCGCCTCCCCCCGATCCGGCAACTCGCCGTTCCGGCTTTATCTCCACCACTCCGAGGCGGTAGCCCTTGCGGATGGCGCGTATCGTGCGTTCCGCTTCGGCAAAGACGCCCCGGCTTGCCGGACGCACGCCGTGGATGACCTCTCTGCGCCGGCACTTGACGCTGCCCGGATCTCGAAGATCGACTCCGAACATGAGGCGCGGCAACCAGCGATAGCAGCCGGAGACGAGCCGCCTGTAAGGTCCATAGCTCTTTTGGGCGCGCTCGGCGATTATGATGTCGTAACTGCCGAGCAAGGGGACCATGCTTTCCAGAACTTCCGGCGGGTACTCTCCATCCGCTGGGATGTCGAGCACGTACTCCTTGGTGCCGGCCCGGTAGGCCGCCTCGAAGGTGTGGGCTATCCCCATGTTGCGATGATGACGAATCACGCGGACCAGGTCCGGATGACGATCCCTGATTCGATCCATTTTCTCGCCGGTGCCATCGGTGCTGCCGTCGTCCACCATCACTATCTCGGCGTCATCGACGCAACGTGCCAGCACCGCCCGGCAACGATCGAAGACGTCTCCGATCGAGTCCACCTCGTTGTGTGCCGCGATTACAATCGACACCGAGGGCATGGACTAGACCTCTAGCGGCACGAAGTTGCCGCCTGCGTCGAGTGACTCACCCGCCGCCTCGAGCATCCTGACAACACGCAGTCCCGAACGGCCGCCTGTTTGCGGGCGCCGATCTCGACGAATGCAGTCGATGAAGTGGCGCGCCTCGGTCTCCAGCGCCTCGGTTCTGTCCAGCGCGGGGATGAACACGTCTCCGGCGCGGTATATGGGCTTCGCGGTAGTCACGTCCTCCGGCGCGAGATCGACCCCCTTGTCGTAAACCTTGACCTTCTCGCTGGGCTCCACATCGTCGTAGACGATCATCTTCGCGCTTCCGGTCAGCGTGGTCAGGCGCATCTTGACCGGTGACAACCAGCTCACGTGGACATGAGCCGTGAATCCACTGGAGTACTTCACGCACAAAGTGGCGACCTCTTCCTGACGCCCCACGGAGCAGGAGCTCACTGCCTGAACCGCTCGAGGCTCCTCTTCTATCAAGTAGTCCAAAATGGCCAGGTCGTGCACGGCGAGATCCCAGAGCACATTCACGTCGTCCTGCAGGAGCCCCAGGTTCACTCTGGTCGAGAAGTAATAATAAAGGTCACCCAGCTCACCGGCGGCGACCAGCTCCCTCATCTTCCTTACCGCTCCGGTATAGACGAAGGTGTGATCCACCATGAGCACCACGGAATGGCGCTCGGCAAGAGCGATCAGCCTGTCCACCTCGTTGTGATTTCGCGCAAGCGGCTTGCTGATGAGCACGTGCTTGCCTCGCTCGATGGCGGCGGATGCAAGCTCGAAGTGCGATGCGGCCGGGGTAGCGATGGCGACAGCATCGACGCGATCAGAGGTGGCCAGCTCATGACCCGACGCGATCACCGGAACAGTGGGATAGGCACGCGCTGCCAGGTGGCGGCGCTCCTCCGAAAAATCGGCGATCAGGGTCACCTCGCTGTCTTCCAAGGCCGCGAAGTTACGGACGAGGTTCGGCCCCCAATAACCGAACCCAATGACTCCCACGCGCAGTTTGGATGTGTTCATGCCGATCTATCCGATCCGGTCCCGGCCATCGAGGGATGAACGAAAGGGGCGGCCGGGAGGTCGAGAATACTCCCTCACCCACCCGATGTGTAGGTGGTGCTCAGCCCGATTCAAACGGTAACCCACGACAAGCACCGCCAGCCGCTTTCCCGTTCTCCAGCCCGAGCACGAATAGACGACCTCGTCCCGCCTGTCCGCCACTCCTCCGGTCGGTAAGCCGGCGGTTTGGGGTAGAGGTCCGGGGTGGCCTTGCCGCCGGATATGCTGGTAAGACTCGCCGCATGGATACACTAGCGGATCGTCTGGCGGATCGCTGCCTGGAGCTGTGCTCGATCTCCAGCGTAACCGGCGAGGAAGCGAAGATATGTGATCACGTGGTGGAATGGGCGCGGGGGCTGCTGTCACCGAAGGAAATAACGAGACACGGGCACTCCTTGGTACTTCGCTGTCCTCCGCGCGGGGACGCAGGAGAGCGTGGAGAACACGCGTCGACCGGCAGGCCCATCATCGCGCTGGTCGGGCACCTCGATACCGTTCCTCCTCATGAAGGCGATCCCGCGCCAAGCAAGACGCGCGACCGGATCAAAGGGCTGGGCTCGAGCGACATGAAAGGCGGCGTGGCGGTCGCGATGACTTTGTTCGAGGATCTTTGCGAGGCCGATATTCCCTACGAGCTGGTGCTGATCCTTTACGAAAGAGAAGAGGGACCGTTTCTCGAAAACGGGCTACGCACTCTGCTCGAGGAAGTCCCTTTTCTTCGAAAGATAGATTTCGCCGTCGTGCTGGAGCCGACCGACGAACAGGTACAGATGGGCTGCCTTGGAAGCTTGCACGCTACCTTGTCATTCGAAGGGAAAAGCGCGCACTCCGCGAGGCCGTGGCAGGGCAGAAACGCAATCACCGCGGCGGGCGCCTTCCTCGCGGAGATGGATGCTCGAGAGCCGGTGGATGTAGTAGCGGGAGGGCTGACATTTCGAGAGGTATTTTCGGTGACGCTTGCCTCCGGCGGGCGATTCAGAAACGTCGTTCCTCACGAGTTCAAAGTGAATCTGAACTACAGATTCGCGCCCGGAAAGAGTATCGAGACGGCGAAACAAGAACTCATGAAGCTTGTTGGTGGCCGCGCTGGAGTTTCTCTTTTCGATCTAGCTCCAAGCGCCCGCGTTCCGACGGAGAACCCGCATCTTCAGCACTTTCTCGAGATTACCGGGCGAAAAGCAGGCCCAAAACAAGCATGGACCGACGTTGCGCAACTATCGGAAGCGGGCATCGACGCCGTCAACTGCGGGCCTGGACTGACCTCCCAGGCTCATCAAGCAAGAGAGTACTGCCCAATAAGCAGCTTGGTTGCGGCCTACGAGGATTTGCGCTCGTTCCTTCAGCGCTGACGATGAATGCGCCCCTGCCTGCCTTGCTTCGCTTCTCGTGGAGCTTCCTCTTGGGTGTCGTTTCTTGGAATAGTAGTGCCGGGCCGAATGTCCGTTCTCTTCACAGCAATCAGTCATACCGGACACACTGCCCATGCGTAAGAGCCCCCTCCCCTCGAAGCCCGCCGTATTCAGTGTCGTTCTTCTCGGTGCCGTAATCGTTGTATCGGCGCTGACCTACAAGCCTCCACGAATGGTGTCGGCCTCTGAAGAGCATAACCAGGGAAGCGGCATCGGCGACGAAGAAGGCTCCTCTTCCTCGAGCGAAGAGACGGGCGACGGCTGGGTTCTATCCGTTGAAGAGGGTCTGACGGGACACAGCGACAGGCTGCGAGTTACGCTGGCAAAACCCGGCGAGCCGATCGAGGGAGTCGCCATCGAAGGCGCGTGCGACCTGCGCTGGAAGGCAGCGCAAGGCGAAGCCATCGAGGAAGCTGTTTGCAAGGACGGAGGCTTGCTCTCTCCACCCGCTGTTGGAGCCTGGACCCTCGAAAGCCCGCACTCGCCGAAGCTCTCCACCAAAACGGCGGTACGGCGCGTAACACTTGGCGGCAAAGCCGAAGACCCCTCCGAGCAAAGCTGGCGGCCTGTACCCGGCATGCTGGATGTGCTGGTGCTTCGTCCAAGGGAAGAGAAAGAAAGAGGCATGCTCAATGGCTACCGAGTAGGCACCTACAGGCCCCGGCCTAGGAACTTCAGTAATGCCTACGAGCCACCGCCGGCCTTCATCGAGGTCACGGAGGAGACCCAGGACTTTCCCGTGTCCGATCACTTCCGTCTGGGCGAGTTCTTGACCAAGGACCAGGAGGACGTCTGGCCGAAGTATTTGGTGCTGGACCTGAGGCTGATCGACCTGCTCGAGCTGGTTCTGGAGGAGCTTCGAGGCAAGGGTCATGAAGCAAGCGGCTTCTTCATAATGAGCGGATACCGAACCCCCTACTACAACGGCCCGGGAAGCGGGGGGCGCGCGGCTTTCAGCCGGCACATATTCGGCGACGCCGCCGACGTATGGCTCGACGAATCCGGCGACGGTCGAATGGACGATCTGACCGGAGACGGCCGCTCGAGCATCAAGGATGCCCGCGTGATAGCTGGAGCAGCCGAGAAGCTTCAGAAACGCCATCCCGATTTGGCCGGCGGAATCGGCGTCTACGGCCCCCGCGGTTCGCGAGGCCCTTTCGTGCACATCGACGTTCGCGGCGAACCGGCCAGCTGGTAACTCCTCGGCTACTCAATCCTTTCCATAGACATCGGTCCGAAACTGCAGCACTCCCCGCTCGTCCACCCATGCCGTCAGGTAGACGATCTGTATTGTCACCGGTGCGGGCAGCTCGATTCTTCTCGTTGCACGGAAGCCTTCTCCTCTGATGGCGGCAAGCACCGCCTCGGCGTTCTCCTCTTCTTTGTGTTGCAGAAGGAAGCGAGCCAATACAACAGGCCTCTGCACTCTCACGCATCCGTGGCTCAAGTCCCGGCGCAGCCGCTCGAAGACTCCTCTCGCCGGCGTGTCATGCAGGTAGATCATGCGGTCGTTTGGAAAGATGAACTTCACTCGTCCCATGGCGTTGCCGGATCCTGGACGCTGCCGGATCGTGTACGGCAGCCTTCCCTTCTCCTCGACCTGGCTCCAATCGACCTTGCCGGGATCCACCGGGGTGCCGCCGTCGCGAAGCTCATATCCGCGTTGCCGGAGCCAGTCGGGATCCCGCGCCGCGTTCGGCAGGATTCTCTCCCGCGCGATACGAGGAGGAACCCACCATGAAGGATTCACCTCGAGAATGTTTATCTCGCTGAATAGCACCGGGGTCGGCCGGTCTACCCTGCCCACGACGGCCCTCATCCGGGCTACCACCTCCCCATGCTCATACAGAGTCACCTCGTAGGCCGGCACATTCACCCTCACCAGGCGCCCATGGTTTTCGGCCGGCACCCAACGCAGCCGCCACAAGTTGGCACGGAGTTGCCTTATCCTCTCCTCGACAGGGACGGACATCGCCTCCGCGGTCTTCGAGTCGAGAACGCCGGTCACGCTTAGCCCGTGTCGTTCCTGGAACCGGCGTACCCCCAGCACTACTTGCCCGTCAAACATCTCCGGGCTGCGTGCAATTACCGCCGAATGAGGCAGCTCACCTGTTCGTACAAGGCGCTGGCGGACTATTCGCACCCTCGGGTCAATGCTGCCCAGCCCGAGAGGCTCGCCGGCCGGCACCTCCGGCCAGCCGCCGGTGCGCAAGATGCTCTGATAGCGAAGCAGTGCGCCTTGCAGTCCAATTATCTCGTCGCGGCTCGTAGCCGAGCAGCAGGTTATGGCGTAATCCCGCGAAACCGCGTGGTTCGCCGGTTCCAAGGCCAGTATGCCCGAGCAGAGCACCGCCAAGACCGAAAACATGAGTCACTCGCCCCGGGGGCGGGTTGACTGCGTCGTTGCGGCGGCAAGAAAAGACAATCACCAGGCTGCTCGTTGGCAGGGCACTCTTCCTGCTCACCGCTCCCGTGACAATCTTATGGAGCCTCGGTCTCGGGCGGCACGGAGGCGTGACACGCCGGGGGAAGGCGACCCGGGCCGTGTTGGCCGGTATCGATGGAAAATGTCACCGGCGGTGCTTGTGGTTTCGAACGTTCTGCGCCAGCTTACCTTCGGCGGCAAGCCAGTCACTGATGCCCGGAGGAGGCGGCGGTGAGAGCTGGAGACGCCCGATGGCGGCAAGCACCTCGGCGGGAGGCACATTGCGGTCCCCCATACGAAAGAGCCCCTTTACTAAGCCAACCCCGTAGGCGAGCCCATCCCGGATGAAACGCTGCTCCATGAAGAACCACTTGGCATCCCAGCAGACCACGGCCGAACGAAGATCGAACCGAGCAAACAAAGGCAACGGACGCCTGAAGCGCACCGTCGCGGAACCTATCATTGGGCGCCATCCTTGCCTTGCAACGGCTTTCCACATGCCGGTCCGAACCATCAAATCCAAACGGCCCAGATCCATGAGTGAAAGATACCGGCCGTTGTTCATATGGATGTTCAGATCGATGTCGGAGGGCCAAACCCTCATGGGCACGACCGACGGTTCCAGAATACCGAGTGTTGGCCGCCGCAGACCGCCGGCCAACACGCCTGCTGTACGAATCAGTGAAGGGTTCATGTTTTGCGTGGCTTGAGGATACTATCCCCCATGACGCACAGCGTCAAGGCGTTGTCCGTTCCAACAGTGGCGTTTTCTGGACCAACCGCTTGTCCGGGCTAGCCTACAAAAACAAGACGACCCAAAAGCAAATCGGAGTGAGTATGCGAAGCGCTGTGGTGCTCCTATCAGGCGGCCTCGACTCGGCCACAGTCCTAGCCATGGCCCAAGCGTCGGGCCGTCGCTGCCATGCACTGACGGTGGACTACGGACAGCGACATGTCGCGGAGATCGAAGCCGCAAGAAGAGTCGCGGCGGCGGGCGGTGTGGAAAGCCACCGGCTGCTTCACATGGATCTGCGGCCGATTGGAGGCTCCGCCCTCACGGACAACTGCATCGCGGTTCCGAAGTTCTCCGCCGACGAATCCACCGAGCACGGCAAAATCCCCGTTACCTATGTTCCGGCCAGGAACACCATTCTTCTCTCTGTCGCGCTCGGGCTGGCGGAATCCATTGGGGCCCGGGAGATCTGGTGCGGGGTCAACTCCGTTGACTACTCCAACTACCCCGACTGCAGGCCCGAGTTCATCCGTGCCTTCCATGACCTGGCCAAGGTAGCAACCAAGGCCGGCGTGGAGGGCCGGAGGATCATCATCAAAGCCCCTCTCATACGAATGAGCAAAGCAAGGATAATTCGAACCGGCCTGGATCTCGGCGTGGATTACAGTCTGACGACCTCCTGCTACGATCCGGTCGAAGACGGCCGATCCTGCGGCACATGCGAGGCTTGCCTACTGCGGCGGAAAGGTTTCCGGTCCGCCGGCGCCGAGGACCCGGCACTCTAACGCCTGCGCTCCGCGAGAAGGGCAATGCCCTCATAGTGGCGATGGGCCGCGATTCCGACTCGCGTCAAATCGCGGCTGTTGAGATAAGCACAGACCGGCATAGCCAGAACCGGAACGACCCTGCCAAGGGAAGGCCAACCCCGCCTGCGAAGCAGCATGAGAGCGAACCTGGCCAGAAGCGGAGCTCCGCCCCGATAGAGCGTATTGACCCCGTTTCCTCGCGCGACCACATCGAGAACATCGCGTTGGGCGGTCTTGGACTTGAGGTTGACGCCGTGGAGCAAAGCTACCTCTACCGCCAGCGAGATCTGCAGGTAGGTGACCATGACAATGTCCAGCGGCACTCCCGCAATCCCAAAAGAGCCGCTTATCATACCCCCGGTACCCGCGAGCGACCGCTTCTTTTCCACCAACAGATCGACAAGCTCGGGACGACCGGCGGCCGGGTGCTCTTTGCGCAAGGCACGCAGCCGCGGACGGGCGCGCTCGATCTCGCCCAGTATAACGCGGTCGACTCTGCGATAAGCGAGTTCGCGCACCGATCGCGCCGTTGGCACCTCCCACATAGTCTAGCTCTCCATCAAAGGAGGCGCCCCGGACCGATCCCTCGGCGAAGGCGACGGGTAAGCCCTCATCTCGAATCGATCCGGCGGGACAAGTCGACCGGCAAGTCCACCGTCCCCGAGGTGAGCCGCCCGGTAAAGGCAACTTCGGCCTCCCCGGAACGAAGCGCTCCCGCCACTGCCTGGCCGGCCCCTGCAAAGCTCACATTGACCGGTATCGACAATGTCCGCTGCCGGCCTGCTTCGAGGACGGGCGGGCTCGTGACTCCGGTGGCGACGTCGCTGCCCGCGATGTTGACGGCATAGGCAAGCTTTTCAAGGGGAACAGGAAATGAGTTCGAGTTTTCAAGCCGCAAATCGAGACTGAGCGTGGCTCCGGACATCGATATTCTCGTCACTCTCACACCGTCGAGATTGATGCTCGGCAGATCCGGAAGGCTCGTGATTCCCTTGCGCTCGAAAGGAGCGGAAAGCGTCCCCGCCGGCGTGTCGAAGCCCATCGTTCCCCTGGCAGTCCAGTTGAAGCTGTCCTGGGTCAACACCGAGACTATCGAACGACCGAAGTCGGCGAAGCGCAGCTCGAAGGGAAGGGTAATGATTGAATGTCCACCGGCCGCGAGATCCAAGCCTTGCTCCTGCGTTCCGCTTGCAAGCGTGCTGCCCTCTACATCGAACGCGTATGTCAGCCGGTCCAGCCGCATTCCCACATTGTTGGGATTCTCCACACGCCAAGACAGATCCATCGTAAGCCCGGAGAGCGAGATTTCACGGACTTCGACCGACTCGAAACTGATGGTGGGCCTCTGAAACAGCCGATCCCATAGCCGCTGCATGGCGGCGCATCCAGATCCCAAGCTGGTTACCGCAAAAAGCCCAAGAGCAAGGAACACCAGGGGACCGACCCCTTTCCGGCGGAAACGGCTTGGGCCTCTCATGAGCTTCCTCCGGCCACTACTCTTCCGAATCCAGGTCTTCGAAGAACGACTCCAGCCGATTTCGGCTTTCGTCGGTCAAATCCAAGAAACGCACTCCCATACCCAGTCCCTCGTTGTCCTCGGGTATGTTGACGACCTCCGCCCGGCATCTAATGGGCGGCCCTTCCTCCCCGGGAAGACTAAAGCTTATTTCCACGGGAGTTCCCACGGGATGAGGAATCACACGGTCGAAGAAGGCTCCACCCACGGAAAGGTTTCCGCTTACATGAAAGTAGAGATCGTTGCCCGCGGTCAGCTCCATCGGGATCACGACTTCCACGCGATCATGCTCGCGCCTGTCATATCGTTCGCGGCGTTCCTTGATG
This sequence comes from Deltaproteobacteria bacterium, assembly GCA_007130885.1. Lineage (GTDB taxonomy): Bacteria > Myxococcota > Myxococcia > SLRQ01 > SLRQ01 > SLRQ01. The sequence goes on along the minus strand of SLRQ01000065.1, from coordinate 51,554 downwards.
AAATCTTCGTGCCTTCGGCGACGATCGCTCATGATACTGAACCTCGCGCTTCGGTTTGCTGCTTCCAGTCTACCATGAAGACGGTTTTTCACTCCCACATCTTCAAGAAGACATCAGGCTTCACCCATCATCCCCGGCAAGCTGACCCACGACAAGTTCACCCTTGACTGGCAACCTGCCTGAGGACGTCAATCTCCTCCAGAGCCTTGCCCGCACCCATGACTACGGAGGAGAGGGGATCCTCGGCTAGAAAAACCGGAAGACCGGTCTCCTCACGGAGAAGAAGATCGAGGTTCTTGAGAAGAGCTCCACCGCCCGCCAGCACGATGCCTCTATCGGCTATATCTCCGGCCAGCTCGGGCGGCGTGCGCTCGAGCGTGACCTTTACCGCCTCGACTATCGCGTTGATGGGCTCGGAGAGCGCGTTACGAATCTCCTCTCCCGATATTTTCAAGGTCCTTGGCACTCCGGCTACGAGATCCCTTCCCTTGATCTCCATGGAGAGCTCCTCCTCGGTTGGGTATGCGGTACCGACCGTCATCTTGACGAGCTCGGCGGTACGCTCTCCCACGAGCAGGTTGTACTTGCGCTTTATGTGCTGAATGATCGCTTCGTCCATCTTGTCGCCGCCCACGCGGACCGACCGTGAGTAAACGATGCCGGCAAGAGAGATGACCGCGACATCACTGGTGCCTCCACCGATGTCGACGATCATGTTTCCGGCGGGCTCGGTGATGGGGAGGCCCGCCCCGATTGCGGCGGCCATGGGCTGCTCGATGAGGTAGACCTCGCGAGCTCCCGCGCTCTCGGCGGCCTCTCGAACCGCTCGCCGCTCTACTTCAGTTATGCCGGAAGGGATCCCTATGATGATACGGGGCTTGACCAACGCCTTGCGATTGTGCGCGGTTTGAATGAAGTACCGCAGCATAGCGGCGGTAATCTCGAAGTCGGCGATGACTCCGTCCTTCATCGGACGTATGGCAACGATGTTCCCTGGGGTGCGGCCTAGCATCTCCTTGGCCTGCTTGCCAACCGCAAGAACCTTCTTTACGCCACGAGAGTCCTGCTGCACCGCCACGACGGAAGGTTCGTTGGAGACTATACCCATCCCCTTGATGAAGATGAGAGTGTTGGCCGTGCCAAGATCGGTGGCCAGATCACGAGAGAATAGCCGATAGAGCCAATTGAACATGAGCCGTGGGGGTGGGCGCTGATCGATCGCGCACTTTGTTCGAGGGGATGTCCGCGTTGTGCCCTTTCGCACGAAAAAGCACAAGTGGAAAGAGCCCCCTTATCCAAAAACCTCCCTCTTGTCGTGCTCCGCGGGGCTACATGAAGTGCCTGGAGCCGGTCCGCGGCCCGGTATGCCCTAGTCCAACCCCACCCCCGCGGTTTGGCAAAAGCCCGGCGGATCACCAGCCGATCCAGATAGCCAACGGGCGTTTGGAAGTGGCGGAGAACTCTTGGGCGTCAGCGTTTTCGGAGCAGGAGCGCAACAAAGCCCAGCAGCACCCAGGATGCCCAGCCCGCGCCTCCGGCGGCACCGCACCCGCAGGACTCGTCGACCCCGTCATCGGGATCGTCGGTCCCGCCAGGGATGGTGATACTCCCGTTTCCGTTTGAACCACCCGGGTCTTCGCCGTCGCCGGGATCCTCGCCGTCGCCGGGATCCTCGCCGTCGCCGGGATCCTCGCCGTCGCCGGGATCCTCGCCGTTGCCGGGATCCTCGCCGTTGCCGGGATCCTCGCCGTTGCCGGGATCCTCACCGTTGCCGGGATCCTGGCCGTTGCCGGGATACCTGCCGTTACCGGGATCCTCGCCGTTACCCGGAACGCCCCCGCATCCCTGGATTAGATCGGTGCGCATCGTGCCCCTTCCATCCGTGGCCTCCGAAAACCACGAGGCGAACCGGGTGCGCCAGGCATCCATCTTCGCGATGTCAGCCTCGGTCGCCGGATTGTCCGGCGTGTCCACTAGGATGAAGGCGGCGTGGAACTCATCGGGCTCCTCGCTCGCGTGAGGAACTCTCGGCCCCATGGCGCGCTCGATGTCCTCGATGGTCACATTGACTCGCTTCCCCGTGAATGTTGTCGAATCGTCCCTCCACATGCCGGTGGAAGGACACCCTTCGCCGGAGCCGTCGTCCACGAACCAGATGACGGGCTCGGGCATCTCTTCCGGGCCCATCAATCCCATCATATACATGTCGAGCTCGTTGAAGCCTCTTACGCCGCCGGTCGCATCGAAGTCCCGGACCGTCTCGGTGTCCTCCGGCGTGTCGTCCTCGATGAAGCTTCCATACATCACCGATCTCGTGTGGGCCCTGCCGTTGTAGTGCAGATTCGGGCTGTCGTTCTCGAAAGCCCGCAGGAGGTGCCTGCTCCCCATGCCATCATCGAGATCGTATTCCGCCGCCATCAACCAGCGGTGCCCGTACTCGTGTCCCAGCAGTTCCACACCGGTCAGGCCGAAGGGCATCGGCAGCGGCCCCATGTACATTTGGGTGCGATCATCGGGATCGTCCGGCAGCCTGCTCAGAGTCGCCATGGAGACACATATCTCCAGGCTGTCCGCGCCGCCGTACCTGTCCGTTTCGTCGAAAATACGCCAGCCAATGCCCTCCGCGGAGTTCTGAACGGCCTTGCCGTACTGGACGACAGGCGTAGTTCCGTAGTCGTGCGTAGTGAACACCACGACACCGTGGTAGCAGTCCTCGAAGTGCTCGAAGAACTCGACAGCGGCGAGCGGGCACAGCGGATACGGGACGTCGATGTAACCTCCACCTCCCAAGCCGCCGCTCTGGGTCATGGATCCATCGACATCCGTAACGACCACAACGTGGCCTTCCTCCCTTATGGGTACGTCGGCGTACACCGCCTTCGCGAAAACCATCATTACCAATGCAGTCACCAAGCCATAGCGCATCGCTCGCATGTCGTGCTCCTTCGGATCCTCGCTCTACCATCCTATACTCATGAGAAACACCCCCAATGGTCAAGCTTACCAGGCCCGACTGTCGAAACGCGAAGGCCAAGACCAAAATCGTCGGGTGTCTGTCTTGAGTGGCGTAGGCGGCGTGGAAGATGGCCCTAACCCAGGAGAACCCTGCCTGTCGCGGCGACATGCAACACACGCGGCGCAATGCGACGGCGCAACGCGATCGCTGGCGATTTTGACTAATTCCATGTAGCATTTACCTTTTATTGAGTGCACATGATCTCCAAGTCATCAGTTTCGGACGTCGCAGGCAAAGAAGGCGCCGGTCGCGGGCCCAAGCCGGCGGCGGGGGCTTTCCACCTCTTGGCCCTGATGGCGGCCGCGCTGATGTTGACTGCGCACGTAACCGACGGTCACGGTGTTTCCGAAAGAGAGAGCCACGAGCGTCCCTGGCCCGGAGAAGAGCTTCTTTTCGCTCTCGAGGTATGGGATCCCGCCGGCGAGCTCATCCTTCGTCCACGCATTATCGGAGAAGCCGGCAGACCCTCACGGTTCGAGCTCTGGGGCGAATCCGAAAACGATGACGGCAATCCATATGCCAGAATCGTGCTGGACGCTCTGGGAGCCGTGGACGGCCTCGACCTATCCCTCGTTTTGTCTCTGAACGGCCTCGTCGACAACCACCGGCTTCGCCTCAGAATGCCTCTCAACGAACCAAGGACCGTCTCGGTACCGACGAATGACGGCCGTTATCTCCAGGTCCATCTTCGAGCCTTCCGCGTCGGCTCGGATGCTTTCGAAGCCTACATCGACGCCATGGAGCGGCAAAGGATGGCTGAGCGCACGCCTCAGGCCTGACCCCGGCTCGCCGGAGTTTCATCGAAGGGCGCGGCTCAAGGCGGCTATGTGCGCCGGGCCGGTGCCGCAGCACCCACCGATTATGGTCGCGCCGGCTCTTGTCCACTGCTTGGCGTAGTCGGCATACGCCTTTGCACCCTCCTGGTTCGCCCCCCAGCCGATCCCATCGGAGACGGCGCCGGCATTGGCGTACACGCCCACCCTTGCTTCCACGGCTCCCCGAACAGCTTCGACATAAGGCAGAGCTTTGGCAGCCGCGACGCAGTTCACGAGTACCGCTCGCGCCCCCAGCCTCGCGGCTTCGGCCGCGGCTCGGCCGATGTCGGAGGCTGTCGCGAGCTTACCTTCCGGTCCCGGAGTGAAAGCCGCCCAAGTCTCTACCCCGGTTCGCACCGCGCACTCGACCGCGATCAGGCCTTCTCGAAGATTCGAGAAAGTCTCGCAAAGCAGCAGGTCCACACCTTCTTCCACCAGGACGGCGCAGAGCCGCGCATGTCCCTCGCGCGCCACATCGGGCTCCGGTGCCAGGTCCGGTCTGTAGCAGTCCGCCAGCGGAGCGACGGAACCGGCGACTTGGTGACCGCCAGGAACGGCATCACGAGCGAGGCGCACCGCCAAACCGGCTAGAGCGCGCCATTTTTCGCCAACCGACTCGGGTCGAGTACGAAAGGTGCAGGCGGTATGCACCGTGGCTCCGGCCGCGGCATATTCGCTGTGTATGGCGGAGACGATGTCGGGCGCCTCCTCCAGCGCACGCGCGCTCCAAGCTGGGCCCGAGATGGATACTCCGCGAGCAGCCAGCTCGGTTCCGAGGGGACCGTCCAAGATGGTCAAATTACTCTCCTCGTGCATTGTTAGAAGGCTACCCGCACCTTACTGCGACCTTCCGAGAAAGCTCGCCCACCGCCTGCCCGCCCCAGCATGGCCAATTTCGACGGCAGCGTGTTATCATGGTCAATTGAGGCATTTTGGGCAAAGATTTCTATCTCTGTACCGAGCACCGAGGCTAACCGATAGGGGAAATGCGGTGCGGAGCCAAGGGGTGTGAGATGAAAACCGCGGCTTTCTTTTTGGTGCTGCTGCTCACCGCTGGGTGCGGCAGCGTCGATGTAAGCGATTCGGCAGGAGACGATTCCGATGACGGCGATACCACGCCCGGTAAACCCGCCGAGGAGCCCGAGGAAGAAGAGGAAGAGGAGGAGCAAGAAGAGCCGGGGCCCGAGCCCGAAGAGCCCGAACCCGAGCCTCTTTTCAAGGATCTCGGTGCCTCCGATGACCACGGCGACATCGAAATCTCTTTCATCGCCAACTGGGATGAGGACGTTCACAAGAACGTGACGTTGAGCTACCGGGGCGGATGCAACTCCGGCGACTTCGAGCAAGCGTTGATCTCGGAGGATCTCTCCAAAACCGCCGGAGGGGAGAACTCCACCGTATGGCATAGCTGGGATCAGGAAGCCGGATGCAGCGGGATGATCTCCTTCAAGCTCTCGGTGGAGGAGGGCGGCGAGGTGTTCTCCGACGTGCTCGACTTGTACAACCAAGGCAGAAGAAGCGGCTTCGTGAACTTCGAACAGTATGCGCAAGGAGTGCTTCCGACTCAGATGGACGCGTACCAAGAAGCTCTGGACCTGCTGCTACCTCATCCGGGAACGGCTTTTGTCGCCGCTCGGATCGGAGACATTTACGAAGTCAGGGGACCGGGCGGCTGGATTGCTTACACGCGAGAACAAACGAACGAAGGCTACGTTTACGAGATCGTGGACGGTGAAGGAGACAATCCCATCGCCAATCAAGACCCGACCTCCTTCAACACCTATGAAGACGAGCTCGCGTGGGGCTCCAATCCCCTCGGCACCTCCATCCCGGACCATGACTACGAAGCCGACGATCCAAGGCTTTCGTTCATCGAGCCGGAGGACGACGTCTACCCCTTCGGATACGAGAGAATCGCGGCCTTCTTCGACAACCCCAACGCACCGGACCTTTACGTCAACCCGAGGAGCTACACGCACGCCGGCTCGGGGAACATCGGAACTCACGGCTCACTAAACATGGTCCAGTCCAGGGCGCCTCTCCTAATCATGGGCAAGGGCGTGAAAAGAGGCGTTGTACTCGAAGAGCCCGTCCGGACGGTGGACATAGCGCCGACGGTAGCGGCGCTACTCGGCTTTCCGCGAATCAAGGGCGTCGATCACAGAGGGATCAGGAGCGCCTTCAATTACCTGAAGTGGCAGGACGGTAAGCCCATCGAGTCCATCTTGACGGGCGAGGTCGCAAAGCACGCCATCATCGTCATCTCCGACGGTTTGAACAAGACGCAGCTCGATTACTTGATGAACCAGGAGACCTCGGCCACAAGCGCCTTCAGGCGAATGAAGAATCACGGAGTCTACGGGCGCTACGGCACCATAAGTAACTTTCCAAGCAACACCTGGCCCGGCCACAATGAGGTCGGATCCGGCCTCTACAGCGGGCACCACGGCATCCTGGACAACGCTTACTATCTGCGCAACCTCCGGGAGAAAGTCAGCTTCGCCGGTCAGCTCATCTTCGGAGCCGTGGACAGCTCATACTTCGAGCCCATCGAGCCGCCGGGAGGCGAAACGTTGCATCAGGCCGTGAAACGAGTGTTCGGCACGTGGGAAGAAGGCTCGGATGAGGGAGGCTACACCATGAGCGTGTTCAGCCCATCCGTCGAAGGCGCCGACACCTCGGACCTGAAAGCAAAAGACAGGAGCGGCAAGATTATAGATTGGTCCACCTTGACGGCGGCGGCGGGCACCCTCACGCCGAACATACCTCCTTGGATGTCCTACAAGGCGCTGGGCACGCAGCAAGCGGAGGCTCTTCTAATGGAGCAGATCCGCATCATCTTCGGAAGCGGGCCCAACCCCGTGCCCAACTACGCCATCATCAACTTCATGACCAGCGACACCGCCGGTCACGACAAGGGACCTCATCACGAGATCATGGGCTTGGTGGTGGAACACATGAACCACAACATGAACCTTCTGTTCAATTGGCTCGCCGGGTGGGAAATCATGGACGATACCGTGATCATCTTCACCGCCGACCATGGAATGCAGCTCGGCGATCCTCCAAGAGGAGCAAACCCGCTGAACGCCCTCGAGTCGGCATCGTTCGAGTACCACAGCGACACGAACTACAGCATCTACTTCAAGTAGGAGCATCTCGAGAGCGGCCGCGGAAAGCGCAAGCGCACCTCTTGTCATCACCTATGCGACGCAATGTGTCGAAAACCGCGTCGATGTGATAAACGGCGGCATCGAACCCGTAACCTCCGGAGAAGGCGATGGCGAAGTCGACGTCCAAGAAGAAACAAACAAAAAAAGACTCCGCCCCCCTCGAAGGCCTACGTGTCGTTGAGCTGGGCGATCCCATAGGCGCGCCGTTGGCCGGAATGCTTTTGGCCGACCAGGGAGCGGAGGTCATCCGGGTGGTGGACACCGGAAAGGCCCCCGAGGATCCGGTCCTCGACGCCATCCTGGCGCGGGCCAAGACCGAGATGCCACTAGACCTCGGCGATGAGGACGACCTCGCTATCCTCGAGCGCCTGCTCGCCAGAGCGGACGTGGTAATAGAGAGCGAGGGCTCGAGGGCCATGCGCCGCCTCGGAGTAGACTTCGAAACCTTGAGAAAAGAGCGCAACCCCGGTCTGGTGAGCTGTAGCTTGACCGCCTTTCCAGAGGGCGATCCTCGCGAGTCCATGCCCGACTACGACAGCATCGCCGGCGCCGCGGGGCTCATCTACGAGAAGCCCTTGGGGCCGCCCCGATATCACGAGTTCGCGGTCGGCCCCGTGATGAACGGCTTGTTCGGCGCGATAGGAGTAATGGCGGCCTTGGTCGCCAGGCAGACCACCGGGCGCGGCCAGCACGTCGATACGAGCGAGTATCACTCCAACCTCTTCGCCCAGCTACTACAGGTCCTCATAAAGACCGGAGTGCCGAGAGGCTTCCTGCCCTTCAAGATGATCGGCACGCCTTTCATCAAACGATGGCAATGCGGCGATGGCAGGTGGATCTTTCTTCACATTACGCTGCCGGCTCACTGCCAGCGCATTCTCGAGATTCTAGAGGAAAACGGCTACCGGGCCGAAGTGCGGGAGCTTCGCTCGATAATCTCCGAGGAGACGTTCACGGACCCGAGCCAGGTTAAGAGCATCGCCGAGGCGAAGGCGATACGCGAGGCATACGAAAAGGTTTTCATGACCAAATCCGCCCAGGAGTGGGAGGATCTCATCGGCAAGGAGCTTTGCTGCATCAAGGTTCGCACCATCGAGGAGTGGGTCGACGACAGCAATGCTTCCGGAATGTCCGACATAGTCGAGGTCGATGACCCGGTTTTCGGTCGACTGAAGGTTCCCGGTCCGGTGGTCACTCCCCTCAAGGACTCCTTCGATGTCCAGCCCCGAAAGCGAGACCGGAATGCGGCGGAGGTGGCCTTGAGAAAATGGGAGAGGAGGGCCGGCCATTACCGGCGAGCGGAAGCAAGGAAAGCCAAGGGCTCGCTGAAGGCTCCGCTTGAAGGAACGCGGGTGCTGGACCTATCTCGAATCATCGCGGGTCCATGTGCGGGGCGAGTCCTGGCCGAGCTGGGCGCGGACGTCATCTCGCTTCAAAACCCCACGAACTTGGACTGGGCCTTGTCGTTTCACCTGGTGTTCAACAACGGCAAGCGGTCGGTCACCTTGGACTTCAAGAACGACGACGGCAAGGAGAAGCTCTGGAAGATCATAGAGAAATTCGATCCGGACGTCTTGCTCCAAAACTATCGTAATCTCGATGTAGCCAAAGCCGTTGGTATCGACCCGGATGCCGTGCTTAGCCGTTACCCGCGAGTGGCATACACCTATCTCAACGCCTACGGAAACACTGGTGAATGGCAGCACCGGCCCGGCTTCGAGCAGGTGGTCCAGGCGGTATCCGGAATTCAAGCCACATACAGCCGCGACGGTGTTCCGGTTCTCTTCCCAAGTCCGATAGTCGACATAGGCTGCGGCCTCGCAGGGGCTCTGGGAGCTCTCATCAACCTTTATGCCCGGGGACGCACCGACACCGGAGGCGTGGCGACCACGCACCTCACCAACCAGTCGGTCCTCTTTCAGGTTGGAGCCCTTGCCGCCATGCAGCGAGACTCGGGCCTTGCAACGGCACGCAGCAAAGGCGTGGCAGTATCGTACGATCCCGGCGCCGCTGTGTTTTCGAGGGTGGTGCGAACACGCGACAAATGGGCACTGCTCGCCGGTCCCAAGGACGATATCGAGCAATGGCTGAAACAGGCTCGTATCGAGGAGCGCTGGTGGCTGCCGGGGGAGGGTTTACTCTCGGTGGCCGAAAAAATCTTTGCGCTCAAACCGCTGACCTACTGGCAAGACAGCGTGGAGAGCGCCGGCGTAGGTGACACGGTGGTGCTCTTCGATCTGCCCAGGATGAGGTCGCTGCTCGATGATGTCCAAAAGAACGATACGAGGGACCTGCTTCCCGCCGTGAAGAAGATGTTTCCCGGTGTCGACGAGCCGCTGACCTTCGTTCGCGGCCCGCTGCGATTCTCGGAGACGCAGATAATCGACTCACCGCCAAGCCCCGAGCGAGGCGGCGACACCACCGAAGTGCTAAAAATGATCGGCGTGGACCTGCCGCCAAGGTCCGGCATAATACATTACCCAGAGAACAAGCCTTTGTGGGATTGGGCCATGAGCTTTGTCAGGTGGGGCTACTTCGCCTGGCGCGCCGGTCAGATCTAGGGAACCTCGGGTTAGCGGTTAGTTGCGGCCCGATAGGGACTGAAGTATGGTTCGTCCCCAGTCAGGTGTGTCGGTATGCCCGAAGTCGGGAACGTGAAGGCCTGTGCCGTTAGTTATAAAAGAGACGCCGCGGCGAGACCTTCACGGTAAAAGTTCTCAGCGGTGATAATCGAAGAAAGAGGCTCCCCAGGGGGCCACCCGTCGGTACTTCAGCAAGACGGGGGAGGTGGCAAGAGACCATGTACGAAATCCTGCGCAAGGAAGACTTGACGGACATCACCAAGCTTTTCGAGGTGAATGCTCCGCTCGTTGCTAGAAACGCCGAACCCGGCCAGTTCGTGATAGTGCGCATAGACGAAAAGGGAGAGCGGATTCCCTTGACTATCGCGGACTACGATAAGGAGAAGGGCACGGTAACCATAGTGGTGCAAGAGGTGGGCTTCACCTCCGCCATGCTCAACTCCCTGAGGGAAGGCCAGAGCATCGTCGACTTCGCCGGCCCACTCGGGCGACCGGCCCCGCTGCCCAAGGAGGGAAGCGTGGTGCTTCTCGGCGGCGGCTTCGGAGTCGCGCCGATCTACCCGGTAGCCAAGGAGCTGAGGAACCGCGGCGTGAAAGTCACCTCCATCATAGGGGCCAGACGAGAGAACCTGGTCATCATGGAGAAGGAGATGCAAAGCGTCTCCGACAAGCTCTACGTTTGCACCGACGACGGAAGCACCGGCTTCAAGGGCTTCGTGACCCAAAAGCTGGAAGAGCTGGTCGCGGGTGGAGAGAAGTTCGATGAGGCGATCGCCATAGGACCAATGCCCATGATGCGGGCGACCGCCAAGACCACCAAGCCCATGGAACTGAAGACATGGGTGAGCGTCGATCCCATCATGGTTGACGGTACCGGGATGTGCGGTGCTTGCCGGGTCACGGTGGCCGGCGAGGTCAAGTTCGGCTGCGTGGACGGTCCATTCTTCGACGCTCACGACGTTGACTTCGAGGAAGCCCACCGGCGAAACCTCATGTATCGCCGGGAGGAGGAGCACATTATGACGGTATGCCGGCGAGGAGGTGACTCGGCATGAGCGACAAGATCAATCCCACTAGGGTTCCCATGTCGGAACAGGACGCGAAAGAGCGCATAAGCGATTTCCGCGAGGTTGCACTCGGGTACACCGTCGAGGAGGTCAGGCGGGAGGCCGAAAGATGCATTCAGTGCAAGAAGCCGAAGTGCGAGGATGGGTGTCCGGTGAAGGTACCTATCCGAGACTTCGTCATGGCGGTGGCCGAAGGTGACGACGAGAAGGCTTTGGAGCTGGTCAAGTCCACGAACTCGCTTCCCGCCGTGTGCGGGCGGGTGTGCCCGCAAGAGGAGCAGTGCGAAGCCAAGTGCGTCATCTCCAAGAAGGGTGACGGCATATCCATCGGTCGCCTCGAGCGGTTCGTGGCCGACTGGGAGATGCAGCGTGGCCCGGCCAAGCCGAACGTCGTGGAAAAGAAGAACCAGAAGGTCGCGATCGTGGGTTCCGGGCCGGCCGGTCTTACCTGCGCCGGCGACTTGGCGCGTCTTGGTTATGACGTAACGGTCTTCGAGGCACTGCACGCTCCAGGCGGAGTGCTGATTTACGGCATTCCGGAGTTTCGGCTGCCTAACCGCGTCGTGCACTACGAAGTCGAGAACCTGCGTCGCAACGGCGTTCGCATAGAAACCAACGCGGTCATCGGCAAGAGCCTTACCGTGGATGACCTCTTCGAGGACGGCTTCGACGCCATCTTCGTGGGCACCGGCGCGGGTCTTCCGCGCTTCATGGGAATCCCCGGTGAAAACCTGAACGGCGTCTACTCAGCCAACGAGTTTTTGACGCGGGTAAACCTCATGCGAGCCGACTGCTTCCCGGAGAATCATACCCCGGTGAATGTAGGCAAGCGGGTCGCGGTCGTAGGAGCCGGCAACACGGCCATGGACTCCGCGCGGACCGCTCTTCGCGCCGGCGCGGAAGAAGCTCACATAATCTATCGCCGTAGCGAGACAGAGATGACAGCGCGCGTGGAGGAGTACCACCACGCCATCGAGGAAGGGGTCATCTTCAACTGGCTCACCAACCCGGTACGTCTCTTCGGCAACGACGACGGCTGGCTCACCGCGATGGAGTGCATCCGAATGGAGCTGGGCGAGCCGGACGATTCGGGACGGCGACGGCCGGTTCCGATCGAAGGGTCCGAGTTCAAGATCGACGTGGAAAACATGATCCTTGCTCTTGGAACCAGTCCGAACCCGCTTGTGCCGCAGACCGCCACGGATATCGACACCCGCTCCTGGGGTGGAATCGTGGTGGATGAGGAAACCGGCGCAACCAGCAGAGAGGGTGTGTTCGCGGGCGGTGACATCGTCACCGGCGCGGCCACCGTCATCTTGGCCATGGGCGCGGGGAAAACAGCCGCCTCGGGGATCGACGAGTACCTCAAGAGCAAGCGGGGCTGATGACCGGGGAGCCTCCGAGGCTCAGCTCGACCATCTCACGCCCGCGTGCAGCACCTGACGGCGAAACCGAAGCGAGTCGGTGGATATCTCGTTGACGAAGGCTTGCCCCTTCACGAGGAGTGAGAGGCTATCGGTGAGCCGCCGGCTGACTTGAAGACCGACCGAGCTTCGCCTCTCGTCCTCGTCGGATGGCAAGTGGGTCCAGCCGAAAACGTTCCCTTCCGGATAGTAAGCAAGCTGAAAGGCCGAGGTGGCCACTAGCCTAGTCGAGTCACCCAGCCTGACGGCGCCTGACAGCTCGGCGCGGCCGCGTACGGCGTCCATCCCATAGCTATTGTTGTTGCTGGAGGTAGCCGAAACCGCGGCGGCGAGCAGGAGCGGCCCCCTGTAGCGCCAACCGATTCCCGTGGAGAAGACCTGCTCCACCCTACGCTCACGTACCACTTCCAGTCGCTGCCCGGTCTCGTCGGGCACCAGCCGGTATGTCACCGATCTGGAGTGATAAAACCGCAGCGAAGCTCCGACATGACCATGCAAATGATGTGCGCCGAGAACGACGCGTCCTGCCGTGGCCTTGGCATCCGGTCCCGCGTAGGAGAACTGCCGGTTTGGCTTGTAGTCGAGGAACGAAGGCCCCATCCGGCCGCGAACCGACCACTCCGCCGCTTGCAGCCTGATGGCTCCTCCCAACGAGCCGCGGCGGTAGTCACGCCTGTTACACCTATATCCCTCCGCCGCGCCGCCGCTTGGAGGCCGGCAGGATAGGTGCTCGTGATCCGATACATCCTCCCAGTCATCTCCCCGCTGGACCCGGTCCTCGTATAAAGCGTCGACCGAAAGCTCCAGTCCCGTCCGCGGCGCCGCCGAATAGTGAACCGCAAGTCGTCCGGCCAACGTGTCCTCCGCCGGAGTGTCCAAGAACTTCTTGGCGCCCGCGTCGGCTCTTGCGGAAAGCAGACTTCCCGGCCGCCGCGACTCGATCCTCCCCGAGGCGTAAAGGTAAGTAAGGATATCGGCGCCGACCTCGGCGCCTATCTGCTGGCGCCTGGCATTCGAGTCCACGGCCAATTCGGCCGAAACTGTTCCGCGGTGACTGACTTGCCTTGGTTCACGTCCAGAGGCCGATCCCTCATCACCATCCGCGGCAACCGCGGGATAGGCCCAAAGAGCCGTGGATACGGATACGGCGGCTACGACGCAAAGACATCTGGCTTGCGGGATAGAAGCCGAAGTAGGTGCCCCACGCATGCGGAGCAGTCTATCCTGGATCTTCTAGCGGGTGGAAACGTCCAGCAGATCGGCCTCTCGCTCCAAAGCTTCCGCCCGGCGCTCCAGCCGCTCTATGAGGCGTCTCATCTCCTCGAGGTAAGCCAGCATATCATCCAAGGAGCCGGCCGGTTCGGACGACAAAAAGGCGTCCAATGCAGCGTCCGCCTCGGCCCTGGTCGTGATCCTGTCCGAAGAGAAGTAGGGCCCATCGCCTGTGTTTTCAGGTTCAGATACGTCTCCATCATAGTAATCACTTTCGGCTGGAGGTTCGGAATCGCTATCACCGAACGCCCTCTCCGGCTCGGTATCCGGCCTCCCGGTGAAACCCGCCAGGCTCTCGTCGCCCCGCAAGCCGCCCGCGACCGGCCTTTCCGTGCTCTCCTGGTCGACCAGTCGCGCCGCCGCCCGGTCTCCTTCGCCGAAGAAGCGGCTCTCGGACAGAAAACCGTCCAGCTCGCGCTCCAGCTCCCGCTGTGACTCGATCGAACGGGCTCTTTGCTCGACCTCTTCGAGACGCCTGAACAGGCGGTCGCGGGTGTCGCGAAGAGTGTCGGCTCTTGCTCGCAGCTCTTGCGGATCATCCTCTTCAGTCTCGGACGGTTCGAGATAGCCTCGAGGCAGCGCCCCGTCACCACCGCCTTCCTCGAGGCGAGAAAGCCCTTCGAGCACGGCTCGGCGCTCGGCCTCCAGCACGACCAAACGCTCGATGGCTGCCCGACCCGAGGCCGTCCCGGGCTCGTGCGGAGCCTGCTCGGCCGCCTTTCTCACCGCGGCCATCTCCTCCTCGTAGGCGTGGAGGAGCCTTCTGGCCACGGCCACGAGCTCGGCCTTGGCTTCAGCCTCTGTTCGCGCAAGGTCGTCAATGGCCCCGGAAAGCTCACGCGACCTTTGGAGCTTTCGCGTAAGCCTCGCTTCTCCCAAAATCCTGGGCACGCGCCTGGTCTTGAGCTCGACTATCGTTGCGGAGAGATCGTCCAGCTCTTCTTCCAGCTCCTCTCGCTCGCTTGCCAGCCCGGCCAGGTGAGCATCCAAACGGGTAATCTCGGCATGTTTCGCCGAGATCGCGCCGCCTCCGATCATCACGAAAATGGCGGAGGAGGATCCCGCGGTGGCGAAGCTCGGATCCTGCCCGGCGGCGGATCCCGCCGGCATGGACGCCATTAGGACCGTCATCGCTACCGCGGCACCGAGCCTTGATCCGTGTTCAGAAAGGTTCATGAGAGTCGCCGAAGTCTATGCTTGCAACCTCGGTGCCATCGTCAAGGAGCCCATAACCCCCTGTTAACTGGCCGGTCTCGGGCTCTAGCAGAGCCGCTGAAACGTCAGATTACTGAAGCCGTCACCGAGAATCCAAGGCGGGCTGGTCAAGCGGCGCCGCTTTGGCTGCCCCGATCGCCTATCCCGTACTTGTCCAGCTTGTAGTAAAGAGCGCTGGTCTTTATCCCCAACAGACGGGCGGTCTCGGTTTTCACGCCGCCGGCCTTGTCGTAGGCTCGGATTATCAGCTGCCGCTCCAGGGACTCCATCGCCTCGGGAAGAGAGACGCTGCCGGTCGGAATAGCCAGCGGATCGATCGTCGTTTCGTCGCGCAAGTGAGCCGGCAGATCGGAGGCTTCCACACTATCTCCCTCCACGAAGACCATGGCCTGCTCCACGACGTTCTCCAGCTCGCGAACATTGCCGGGCCAATTGTGGCGGACCAGAACCTTCTCCGCCTCTTCGGTGAGCCCCTCAACGGGCTTGTTCATCCTGCTGCCTATGGACTCGACGAAGAAACGGGCCAGGAGAACGACATCTTGCCCCCTATCACGTAGCGGGGGCAGGCGAAGTGGAACGACGTGCAGCCTGTAGAAAAGATCTTCCCTGAACCTGCCGGCGTCCACCTCGGCCTGCAAATCCCGGTGAGTCGCGCTGACGAGGCGCACATCAACGGAGATGGTCCGCTCTCCACCGACCCGCTCGAAGGAGCGCTCTTGAAGCACCCTTAGCAGCTTGACCTGAAGAGCAGGGCTTAGATCTCCAACCTCGTCGAGGAATAAGGTGCCGCCATCGGCCAGCTCGAACCTACCGGCTCTTCGCTTCACGGCCCCGGTGAAGGCGCCTCTCTCGTGTCCGAACAGCTCGCTCTCGAGCAAGGACTCCGCCAATGCCCCACAGTTTACGGTTACGAATTGCCCGTCGCGCCTGGGGGACAAATCGTGGATTGCCCGCGCCACCAGCTCCTTTCCTGTACCCGACTCACCCTGAATGAAGATGCTGGCATCGGTCGGCGCAACTTTTCGGATCGCCGCCACGACCTTCTTCATAACGGAACTCTCGCCGATAATCTGGTCAATCCCGCCACCGCTGCCCGTCGCCTCCCGCAAGTAGGCATTCTCCGCCTCCAAGCGTTCCGCTCTGGCGCGCACTGCTCCCACCTCGAGGCCCTTTTCGACCTTGGTTCGAAGGACCTCGAGCTCGAAAGGCTTCTCGATGAAGTCGAATGCCCCTCTCTTCATGGCCTCCACGGCCACGGGCACCGACCCATGGCCTGTTACCACCATTACCACGGCGGCCGGATCGATCTTTCTTACGGCCTCGAGAAGATCGATGCCGCTCATCGGCTCCATTTTGAGGTCGGTTACTATTAGTTCGGCGGGCTTTTTTTCGAAGGCGGCAAGCGCTTCCTCGCCGCTACTCGCCGCCGTCACCTCGTAGCCGGCTCTAGCTAGCGATATCGCCATGCCTTCTCGCATGGTTTCGTTGTCATCCACTACCAGGATATGCGCCATGACCGCCAATGATAACCTACATGGCCACTGAAGGACGAGAATCGGTGATCCCGGTACTTCCCGGCGACGGGCCGCCCCCGCGGGAGACGAACCGCGGCCGAGCCGGGCTCAGGTAGTCGGGCTTGCTTTCATCGGCACTCGAAGCTCCACCAGAGCACCTCCTTGGTCGCTCGAATCATTGGAACCAAAGGATATTCGGCCGCCGTGCACCTCGGCGGCCTTACGAGCCAAAGCCAGGCCGAGCCCGGAGCCTTTCTCCCTGGTGGTGAAAAACGGCTCGAATACTCTATCTCTCATCTCAGGCGAAATGCCGGGCCCCTCGTCCATTACGGAGAACACCACCTCGCCCTCATTGGAGCCTTGGGCTTTCAGGGTAACGCGGCCGCCTTCCGGGGACGCCTGCACGGCGTTACGCGCAAGGTTGATGAGCGCGCGCCGAAGCAGCCCCGCATCGGCGCGTAGGTCCAGTGAGCCTGACGCCTCCGAGGGGTCGTCTTCCACCCGAAGTGTCACCTGCTTGTCGCGTGCTTCGGGAGCGACAAGGTCAGCGACCCCGGTGAGCAGCGCCTCGACGAAGACCTTCTCGAGCTCGAGCGGACGCTCCCTTGCATACTCTAGGAACTCGGTTACCAGCCGAGAGAGGTACCCAAGCTCCCGCTTGATCCTGTTCACATGGGCCAGCTTTTCGGGCTCACCCCGAAGATCCTCGGCAAGAAGCCCCGTGAACAGCTCCATTCCTCCGAGCGGGTTTCGAACCTCGTGGGCTATGCCGGCCAGCATCATCTGTAGCTGTCGCTGCCTTGCCTCTAGCTGCCCCCTCATCGCTTCGAGTGAGTGGGAAAGCCGGCCGATCTCGTCATCTCGTTCCGGAAGTGCTACCGGCGAACCGAGATCGCCTTCTCCTATTCGCTGGGCCGAGTCGGCCAGCCGCTGCACGGGCTCGCTCAAGTAGCGGGAAAACATGACGCTCACGCCCGCGACCGCTCCCAGCCCGAGAAGAGACAGAATCACCATGCTTCGCCCCAACCCCGACAAGACGGAGAAGAACGCCGCGCTTCCATCCACTGCCACTCCCGCTATGACCTCGCCATCACCGGAGAGCAAGGGCGCGTAGCCCGTCTTGTACCTATTGCCGTCCGTGCCGGTGAACAGGACCTTTGAAGCCGTTGCTTCTCCCGTGAGACATCTTTCCACTTCCAGCCTATCCCGGGATAGATCAGCCACTCTCGCCCCTATCGAGTAAGCGCCGTCCGAGTCCGCAATTGCCTTTCCTTCCGTATCAAACAGCACCACCCTGCGTGCCCCCGTAGCATCTCGGTGAACCTCCAGGCTCTCCCGCACGCGGCGATAAGTCCGGCTCTCCTCGTCCCCCGGCCGCAAGAAAGCCGCATCTTCCGCGCGCAGGCTCACCGCGACCCCCTGAGCAACATCGGCCAGCCTCTCCCCGAGCGAACTCTCCAGCGCCCCCCACGCTATGAAGTACGCCAACGACGCCATCAGCCCCATCGCAAGCATGGTTGGAATCAAGTACGCCGCCAAGAGTCTCGCTCTCAATGTCGGCCGAAATCTCATACTCCCTCCACTCTACCCCGTTCGCCTCGACCCTAGCGACATCCCAATCGACGGGAGGTGGAAAACCCCGTCGCGCCCAAAACACGACCTCCCCCGCGGAAGTGGCTAAGACGTTGGACGGAGACGCGCCGTCTAGAGGGAAATACCGGTGTGCCGAAAGGGCGTTTTTTTTCCGACTGCAGTCTAGGCTTGCTTCGCAAGTTTCGCGTTGCGGCGTTGTTGAGGATGGCATTGCGATGCATCAAGACGGTTCATAAGGGCGTGTAGTCGGGTTCCGATGTTTCAGGCAATCGCTTTCCGGGAGGAATGATGACGGTCAAGGTGGGAAATTTACCCGAGCACTACCTTCGCATCCAAAACCGCTATCCAAATTATTTCCAGGCGCTACAGGCGTTTGGCAAAGCGGCGCAAGAGGCTGGTCCCATCGAGGTCAAGACCGCGCACCTGATACAGCTTGCCGCGGCAGCCGCCGCCTGGGCGGAGGGGGCGGTCCATTCGCACGCCAGACAAGCGCTCGAGGCGGGGGCCACGCCAGAGGAGATTCGACACGCGGTCCTTCTGCTGTCGAGCACGATCGGGTTCCCGAACGTGGCGGCTGCCTTGAGCTGGGTCGACGATGTGATCGAGGCCGGCTAGGGTTTCATGCGGTTAGTTCCGTGCGCGGCAGCGCGCCGAAGCGCCCGTACGGCAAGGCGCGAGGAGAGCAGCATACCCCGTGGTACGCGCCCGACGAGCAACAAAGCCAGGCGGGATGGATCGGCGTGGTGACGTGTACAGAATTCGCCGCACGGGAGTCCGCCCATCTTGCCCCTCCAACGACCTCGAGTAATCTCCGCTGAATGAACGCCAAAACTCCCGGGTTTCCTTCCGCCGCATCGCAAGTACTCCGCTTCCCTCCTTCACCCATTCGTGGCTCCGGCCGCCGCATTGCCGGTAGCATCTACGCTGCCACGTTTTTCCTTCTGCTGGCCGCGCCTTTGCTACTTGGTTCAAACTGTGACGACGTCATCGAAGAAGAGGGAGGCTCCGGCAGCCCGGCAATAGAGATTCCTGCTTCTCCACCAATATCACCCAATGCATCCACTGAGTGGCTACGCACCGAGGGAAATGGAATTGTTCGGCAAGACGGCACGATATGGGCCGGTCGAGGCATGAACATCCACGATACCCGCGGCTGCAATGCGTGCACGTATGAGTCGCCCAGCGTGGATGAGGTGAAACGCCGCATAGACGAAGCCGTGGATGTTTGGGGAGCCGATTTTCTCCGCCTGAACATGGAAAGCTACGGAAGTCGCAACCTCGTTCACGGCGAGCCGATAACAGCCGACTCGGACTATCTCGACGATATCGTCGAGATAATCGATCACATCGGAAGCAAGGAGGACGTACACGTACTGCTGTCACTGTGGCATGACCCAAGCTTCAACTCGATGGGCTGGCCGACACCGGCGACCGCGGAGATCTGGGAGATTCTGACCGTCGTACTACAAGATCGTCCTCACGTAATGTTCGGGCTCGTAAATGAACCGCAGGATAACTTCGACGGCTCCCTGGATGCCGAGGTATGGCTCGCCATGAACGACACCGTGGAACGCATCCGCTCGGTGGAGGCCGGACTTGGAGTTCCGAATAGGATAATCGCGGTGCAAGGCACTCGGGCCTGGGCCAGATGGCTCGACTATTACGTCGAAAACCCTATCACCGCGGGAGACGGGACAAACATCGTTTATGAAACCCACGTCTACAACCCCGCCGAAGATTTCGAAGCCCTGTTTGAAACGCCTTCTCGGTATCTACCAGTGCTGATTGGTGAGTTCGGCCCCCTTGATATGTCCCTCGATGACACCGAACTTCTAATGGAGCGCGCCGAAGCGCTGGAGATTCCGTTCCTTGCCTGGACCTTTCATCACCGCTGTCCTCCAAATCTCCTAGTCGATCACACCAGCGGCGGCTGCGGCGTGGACATGCCTCTGGAACCCACACCATGGGGACTGCAGCTCATGGAGCGTCTGGCCCAAGAGTAGTCTCGCCGCACTAAAAGCTACTACTCCACGGTTACGCTCTTGGCCAGATTGCGAGGCTGGTCCACGTCGGTGCCGTTGTAATCAGCTACGTGATAAGCCAGCAGCTGAAGCGGAACTACCGTGAGCATCGGATCGACCAGCTCCCCGGCATCAGGCAGCCAGATTATGTCGTCGGCCAGCAGCCCAATCTGGTCATCGCCCTGGCTCGCAACAGCAATTACCCTGCCTCCTCTGGCGCGCACTTCTTCCATGTTGGCAACGACTTTTTCGTATGCAGAGTGTTTGGTCGCTACGATCACCACCGGCAGGCCCTCGTCGATCAAAGCGATCGGCCCGTGCTTCATCTCTCCTGCCGCGTATCCCTCCGCGTGAATATAGCTTATCTCCTTGAGCTTTAGCGCTCCCTCGAGCGCGATGGGAAAGTTGAACCCACGGCCTAGAAACAAGAAATCAGCCGCGGCCGATACGGAAATCGCCGTATCACGAAGCATGCGCTCGTTGCCCAGTATTTCCTCTATATATCCTGGCACCTTCAACAGACACTCCAGATGGGAACGAGCTACAGCATCGCTCAAAGTGCCCCGAAGGCGCCCGAGACGAATCGCCAACAACGTAAGAGCCGCAAGCTGAGTGGTGAAACACTTAGTTGACGCCACTCCTATCTCCGGGCCGGCATGAGTATACAAGACATGCTCGGCCTCTCGAGCGATCGCGGAGCCGACCACGTTTACAATGCCAAGCACCTTGGCTCCCAGACGTTGAGCTTCCCGCATGGCCGCCAAGGTATCGGCGGTCTCGCCGGATTGCGAGATGGCCATGACCAGCACATTCTCGTCGATCACCGGCTCCCGGTACCTGAACTCGCTTGCCAGATCCACCTCGACGGGCAAGCGCGCAAGCCGCTCGATAGCCAGCTTGCCTACGAGGGCCGCATGCCAGCTCGTACCGCAAGCCACGATGACCACACGCGAGATCTCGGCGGCCTCCTTCTCTCCGATGGCGACCTCCTCGAGATGAACGTCCCCGGTTTCGACAGACACCCGACCTCGTAGGGTATCGGCTATCGCGCGCGGCTGCTCGTGGATCTCCTTGTGCATAAAATGCTTATGGCCATCCTTCTCGGCCATCACCGGAGACCAATCGATCCTCGTAGGCGCTCTCTCAACCGGCTCTCCGGATATCCGGGCGATTCGCGCCCCATCGGCCCGAACCGTGGCGATCTCCTCCTCCTCCAAAAAGATGATGTCTCTGGTGTATGGAAGCAGCGCCGGAACGTCGGATGCTACAAACCAAGCGCCTTCACCTCTTCCAAGAATCAAAGGCGAGGCGTTCTTCGCCACTACAATCTCGGAGGGATCTTTTTCGTGAAGAACCGCGATGGCGTAAGTTCCTCTGACGTGAACAAGAGCGCGCCGGACCGCCTCTGTAAGTGCATCTGTTCCGTCGGCGCCATCTCCACCAGGAGAACCCGGTTCCGCGGACAGCTCCGCTGCTATCAGATGGGCAAAGATCTCGGTGTCCGTCTCGCTCTCGAATCGGTGTCCAGCGGCCTGCAGACTGCTCTTCAACTGGAGGTGATTTTCGATGATCCCGTTATGGACAACGGCGACTCCCTCGAACCTGTGAGGATGGGCGTTCTGCTCCGTTGGCCGTCCATGGGTGGCCCAGCGGGTGTGCCCTATTCCCATGGAGCCTGAGACGGGTGTCTCGGCAAGGGATTTTTCAAGCCCCACCAGCTTCCCTTCGCAACGAACCACTTGCAGGCCCTGCTCGCCTAGCACCGCCACCCCGGCGGAGTCGTAACCGCGATACTCGAGTCTCCTCAAGCCATCAACGAGAATCCGCGCCGCGTCATCGGTTCCAATATACCCAACTATCCCGCACATACTTCCATCACCTTTCGTCTATAGAAAACAAAGCTTCCCATATCGGATCCGCCAATTTCCGGGGGACAGCCAAAAAGTCGTTCGTGAGCACGGCTACGCATCCGCCGGAGGGCCGGTGGAGAAAAGCTTCCCCCCTAAAGCCTGTGGTCGACCCTGTATGACCGGTAACCTCCCTGTCGCCTCGCTTCTCAACTCGTATGCCCAACCCGTAGCCGGAACCCTCACCATGACTTCGCGAGGACATCGGCTGAATAGTAAGCATCTCTTCAAGCATAGGCTCCGGCAAAAGATCTTCCGACAGCAAGAGATCCAGCCACCGGCAGATCTCCGCCGAAGTGGAGACCATCCCTCCGGCGGCCCAAGCCCAGCTCATGTGCACGAGGTCCGTCGCCTCGCCACTCCCGATGTGTCCCTCCGAGAGCCGGCGAGGAGCGTCTTCGCACGGCTGCAACGAGGTGGACGACAGCGACAAAGGATCGAGTAGGCGGCTTCGCAGTAGCTCGAAAAAAGGCTCACCTGTCACCGCCTCCGCGGCCAGAGCCGCGAGATAGAAACCCGTGTTGGAGTAGCTGAAGCCTTCACCTGGAGCAAAAACGGGATCGTGCTCGAGGGCGAACTCCACGACTTCCAGGGGTTCCGCGGGCTCCTTACCCCGTACTACGAAAGAAGCATCATCCGTGTAATTGAAAATACCGGAGGTGTGATCCAAGAGTTGCCTGATGGTTATGTCTTCATCCAGGGGCGGATCCGGAACCAGCTCCGCTATCGAAGTCTCGAACGAAAGATATCCGTCCTCGACCAGAAGGAGCACCAGCGCGGATGTGAAGCTCTTAGTAAGGCTGCCGATACGAAAACGGGTATTTTCGTGTACCTGTGCGGCCGGGTCCCTCCGCCATACGCCCCATGGCCGCGTCCAGGCAGCGCCGTCCTCCAGCACCACCGTGACCTGAAGGCCGGGAGCCTCCACCTCCTCCGCGTAATCCTCCACCACCTCCTCCAGGGATGCGGCAAGCTCGGTAGGAAACCGCGGAGCGCCGTCAACGGATGGGACATTGGAGCAAGCCGTAAGGCATACCGCAGCTGCGAGCAACGGTCTTGCAAGCTGATGTGTCATGGAGGGGTTGACCACATGGTCCATAGGATAGCGGCGCACTATATCCACCCTTGTAGCCGGCATCAAGAAGTGCTAGTCATTTTCACGACCGCTCCTGGTGTCCCTTACTAACCCCGAACGGCTGTCCTCCTCTCGCAACGTGCCCAGACGTCCATGTATCCGCTGTTGCATGCCGGACCGTCGATAGTGGTATCGATAGAAGGTCTTGCTACCTGCAAGCTTCTGTTGCTGCTTTACCTAGCGGCCTATTATCTTGGCCCCTATCTGGTGCGGCTATATGAAATGCTCCCGGGCTGGGCCTCGTCTGCATGTCTCGTTTCATGTCTTGTGCTCGGATTATATTATTGTTTTTCCGCACAAGACATAACGAGTCGGCATCTTGCCTTGCCAATCATACTTTTCACCGTCGCCGGCTTGTATTGGAGGCTGCGAACCGGCGACTTATTTCCAGGCGTTCTACTGCTCTGGGCTTTGCTGACGTGGCATGTGATACCGGGACTCAACTTGTCCCGGATTGAGTACACCGAGAGGCCGATACAGGGAGTACTGGACACATCAGGAGTGATGGCAATCAATTACCTGTCAGCCATCATGTATCCATTCTTGGAGTTTTTGGAGAAGCTGCCGGAAAACATCGGACCGACTCCCTTGCCGGCAATGCTACTGGGCATCGGGCAATCAGCTTCATTGCTGCTACTGCCTACCCTTTCTATCATTGCCTTGGCTCTTTCATTTTTGCTTCACTCTTTTCTTGTCAAAAAAGCGAGTCGGCCGCTCACAACTCCTCCCGTTGATACTCCCCCTGGTGCAACCTACCTGTGGCGGTGTCTCCTCGTCCCGACATTTACAGCTAGCTTTTTGTTTCTGTACACTCAGATCACACGTGATCCGGCTGCAATGCCTCTTCTGTTACTCATCATTTTGACGGCCTCGGCAACTGCCTGCCTTGATTCTCGCCTAACAGTGAACGCCCGTCTGACAATACTGTCCATGAATCTTCTTGCCTCCGGCCTCGCCTTGCAGATCTCACCACCGTGGCCCTATGTCGCAGAGGTAGGAATTCTGGCGATATTTATCGCATCCACCGCCCCTCTAGTTCGAGGGCTACGCTATTGCTTGCTTCGCCGAGATGGCTCACTTCGGCTCGTCTTAATGGCTATCATCTCGGCTCTATGGTTCTTCTTTCCATATGTCGCGATGGTGATAGTGGGTCTCGGCATCATCGACATATTAGTAGATCTAAAGCCAAGGCCCACCAGCTACGACTGCAGCGAATCTGTTCGTCCGGCTTGGCTACTTCTTCTCGCAATCCCCATTTGCGCTTGGCTTTTTTTCTCTTCTACCTGGCCTACAGAGCTTACTCCAAGGGCCGAGTCTCCGATTATTTTTGCGAAAATTGACGAAGTTGATGAAGACCCCTGGGATATCAGCGAAACATATTGCAATAAACACAATGCTCGGCTTTGCGATTTTCACGAAGTGGTTTGTGACGCCTCCGATTGTGAGATAGGCTGGGAGCACACTGCAAGAAGCAAGTTTGCTTGCTTTGGTGATTCGGGGCCCCTAGGCAGGTATTTTGCAAGCAACTGGGCGGACCCTGTTTTGGTATCTATTGAAACGAGGCCTTTCCCGTTGCTACTGCCTACCTCTATAGATCCGCAAGAATGGTTCGCGAACTACGAATTACTGGTGTTTTGTTGTGCCGAGACAGCAGATGAGGCTTTGCAGCCATGATCGGTGGTCTGGCCGCGCCTCCGCTCATTACCATGATGAGTGTCATAGTCGTCTTCTTGACGGCGGTCGCAATAGCAACGCTTCTGAATTATGTCCTCGGCACATTTTGGAGCGACGCAGCACCTTTCCAAACATGGGTAGGCTTCTTGGTCCAGGCCTTGGTAGCGGGTATTCTAACGACTGTTTTCTGGGCACGCCGGCGACACCGACCTATTGATCTGAGTTCTTCTTGGCTTACCTTTCCCCTGGTTGGAATTCGTTTGACACCTAAGGCAAGTGGTCTGGTCAAGTTGAAACGCAGCGGATTTGTTACACCACCAGGCTGGATACTTCGTACTGGAAGCAGCAGACACAATGCCAAGATAGCCGCCGAGATATCCAGAAAGGCCCGAAGGGCTGGATTGAAGGGCCTGATAGTGCGATCCGCATTTGGGAACGAAGATGACCTGAATCTCTTCCCAGGGGTTTACAGGACCATCACCAACGTGGATCCGGATCGGGAATCGATACTCGATTCCATCGAAATGGTACTGCATTCCCGCAATTCTTCCACAGCTGCATCTTATAGATCATTGACCGATTCATACGGTTCCTCAAGGCGGGAGGACCAGATAATTATACAAGAATTTGTGGAGGTAGAAACAAAGGGCATCGTCTCCTCATACCATCCGGGCAGCAATCGTCTCGATAACATATTGATAGAAACGGAAGAAGCTAATGAGGCTAGACATGATGTCTATTCCGGTATTCTTGGGCGCTGGATTAGTCGCGCGTCCAAGCTCGATCAAAGTCAACGGGAAAAACTTTTAGACATTCTTAGGGTTGGGGAAGACTTGCTGGCGGCACCGGCGATCATCGAGTTTGGTGTTT
Organism: Deltaproteobacteria bacterium; assembly: GCA_007130885.1. GTDB lineage: Bacteria > Myxococcota > Myxococcia > SLRQ01 > SLRQ01 > SLRQ01. The sequence goes on along the minus strand of SLRQ01000065.1, from coordinate 26,276 downwards.
TCAACGGGCAAGTGCTTGTGTTCCAGCTGAGGAGAGCACCACCGGTCGAGTATCCGGCTGTGTGGACACAAGGAGGGCCCGCCGGAATCACGCCGGATGCCTTGTCCTGGCTTCAAGCGGATACGGTTTTCGGGGAAAACCTGGAAGTCACAAAGGAATCCATAACCCGTGCGTTGAATGAACAGACCAGAGCCGAGGTTCATGATTCGAACATTCGCTGTCTGCTGCACGAGCACCGCGTTTATGCGGAGTACACGAGTATTGCTTCACCCATTCGCTTTTTTCCAGATCGAACAAGTCTGCCTGGCTGGGCGTTTCGCTCGATGCTTCGTTGCGGAAAACTAAGGAGAGACCTTTTGGGAGCACAGCACCGGCAGCACCGTAGAGACCTCGCTCCCACGCACAAGGCTTCATCTCATGAATTCGTCCGAGACATCAGGACGCTCGCCAAGCTACAAGCCCGGGCGCAGCAGCAAGCCGAAGATTTCAGAGCCCTATCGCGGGCCGCGGTGCTCCTCGGCCGAAAGCAGCCCGGTTTCTCCCCTCTCATTCCATGGCATATCATCGTATCCAAGTATTCCAATCGCGGGGCACTGACCATGGATGAGGCTCGGCGGAAACTGCACGAAACCATAGTGCTCAAGCTCGATTCGATGGGCGATGAGATTCCAGCAGCGGAGGAAGGAGAGACGATCGACCTTTGGCGGCAGATGCGGCTTTCGGAATGGCTGAAAGCCGGCGGCGGCGACGGTGTGGTCGATACCACCGTGCTGCTCCAGCGACAGCAAGCGTTCGAGGCCGCCAAAGCCAGACCGGCACCGACAATCCTTACGAACAGAAGAGGACGCCTGACTGCGGAGCTGGAGGAGAAGAAGCACAATGGAAGCGATCAACACGGGAAGCTGCTACTGCATACCATCGTCCATGGAAAGGCAAGTGGTGTGGTAATGTGGGCAAGGCCCGAGGCGGAGGTCCAAGATGCAATCGTGATTGTCAGCGACTCCTCCGTTTCTTGGATTGAGCAAATTGTCGGTGCACGCGGAGTGCTTGTGATTGGGGGTGGAATGCTTCTATCGCATCTGGCGCTGATGCTTCGCGAGCTTGAAATACCTACTTTCTCCGGCCTTACTCCTCGCGAAGCAGAGGAACTTGCGGGCAAGACCGTCGAAATCAGTAACGGAGAAATTCGGGTGAGGCGCACCGTCGGTGCCCGGCATGCCTAAATCTTTCACACAAGCAACTCCTCATGGATGGAATAGCTTTGGGCCCCGTGACGAGATCTCCACGCCTCTTTGCGGCTCTGGTATCCACGCCCGGCGAACGCTATCATGGCCGTTCTCGCGCCCCCGTGTGGGGAGGGTGCCATGACGCAGAGTAAAGACCCGGACCAACACTCCTCGCTTGCCGTACTCATGTTCACGGACATCGTGGACTCGGTCGGGCTGAAGACGCGCATCGGGGCGACCAGGTACGGGGCGGCGGTGGCGCGGCACGATGCCTTGTTTCAAGGCATCGTGGCCTCCATAGCCGGAGCCAAGATTTTGAAGGACCAAGGTGACGGCTTCATGGCACGGTTTCAAACGGCCAGCAGCGCCGTGGAAGCCGCGCTTCGGTTTCAACTGGCCATGAGCCGTGAGCCCGCCGAGCCGGAACGCTGCTTGGTGCGGATTGGCATACACATGGGGGAGGTAGCCGACCTCGGCCCCGATGCAAGCGGTGAAAACAAGATCGTGGGCCTGGCGATAGACCTGGCCAGCCGCATAGAGTCGCTCGCGCTGCCCAGGCAGATTCTGCTCACCCGGGCCGCCTTCGATGATGCGCGTCAGTTCATCCGCGAGCATCCGACCGACGACTCGGGCGACCTGCCCGAGCTGCAATGGAAGGCTCACGGCCCATACCAGATAAAGGGACTGGATGAGCCCATAGGAATCTTCGAGGTAGGCGCCAAGGGAATCGCTCCCCTGGAGCCGCCGCCCGACTCGACAAAGGCCACCCGCTCCGTCGCCACGGGCGAGGAAACCCTTTACGATTGGCGGCCGGCGGCGGGACAGGAGATCCCCGGCCAAAGCGGCTGGATCCTGGAGGAGAAGCTCGGCACGGGTGGCTTCGGCGAAGTCTGGCTTGGTGTTCAGAAGCAAACCAGGCACAAGCGCGCCTTCAAGTTTTGCTTCGACGCCGAGCGGCTGCTCTCGCTGAAGAAGGAGCTGGCTTTCTTTCAGGTCTTGCTCGGAAACCTGGGTGAGCGGGATGACATAGCCAGGCTGTTCGACGTCCGCCTGGACAGCCCTCCGTATTTCCTCGTCAGCGAGTACTCCGCATCCGGAGACCTCGAAGCATGGTTCGAGAAGCAAGGTGGCGCCAAGAAGGTGCCGCTGGAGACCAGAATCGATCTGGTTGCTCGTTCCGCAAGAGCGGTCGCCGCGGCGCACAGCGTGGGCGTGCTCCACAAGGATCTGAAACCGGCGAACATCCTGGTCAGCATTCGAGACGGCCTCCCTCGACCGAAGATCGCCGATTTCGGTATCAGCGCGCTTACCGAAAAAGGCGTCCAGGCCGCCGAGCAGCTAACCGGCATCGCCGCCGTCGGGCGCACCGAGCTCAAAAGCACCAAGTCCACCGGCACCGGCTCCCAGATGTACTCTCCGCCCGAGCTGATGCAGGGCGTGGAGTTCACCCCCCAAGGCGACGTCTACGCGCTCGGCGTGGTGCTCTATCAACTAGTGGTGGGCGACCTGAAGCGGCCGCTGGGGCATGGGTGGGAGAAGGACGTTCGCGATCCTCTGCTTCGCGAGGACATCGCCGGATGCGTATCCGGCGACCTGGCCCACCGGTTCAACTCACCGAACGAGCTAGCGGAGCGATTGGAGAATCTGCAAAGCAGGCGGCAAGGCAGGTGGCTGCGGCGCGGCGCGGTGACCGCTGTCGCCGCGGTGCTCCTGTTCTCGGTAGTCGGTCATATCTACTCGGTCAGCCGGCATTATCAACTGGAGCAAGAGATGAACCAACAGCTCCAGCAATCCAATATCGAGCTTTCCGGAATACAGCGCGTCTGGCACGAGACGATGAGAGCCGCCGATCCGCAACACAGCGGAGAAGAGCAGGCAACTGTCGACACGATCCTCGACGCCGTAACTGGAATGCTGGATCAGGGTCGGCTGAGCGATGTGCCTCTCGCGGAGGCGGAAGCACGGCTGCGCCTTGGCAGAACCTTCCATGGCCTAGGCCGGCTGCGCGACGCCGAGCAGCAGATCATCGTCGCCCGTGACATCCGAGCAAGACACGGAGGTGACGACTCGGCAGTCCTCGTCGCGGAAACGAATCATCATCTCGCGCGACTCCACCGCTCGAGAGGGGACCGGGAAGCTTCCGAGGCGCTTTTCAGGGAGGTGCTCGCAAAGCGGGAGGACGGGCTCGGTGCGAACCATCCGGATACCGCTCTGACCCGATATGAGCTTTCAGTGACCTTACGTGGCCTGAACGAGCTCGAGGAGTCAAAAGAGAATCTGCTTCGAGCCCTGGAGATCGCCGAGGCCTGGCTGGAGCAACAACAACCCGCCGATGCGGCAGCCGAGGAGCAATACCGGGAGATCGATATCGAGATAGCCAGGATGTACAACAGCAAGGCCCGGATGCTCCACCGCCTGGGCAAGCTCGACGAAGCGGAGAAGGCAGCGCGAGAGTCGTTGAACCGGCGACGTGAGCTGCTCGGGGCCGAGCACCGAGACGTGACCCGTAGCCTGATGTCACTGGTTTGGCTGGAGAACGATCGCGACAATGTACTGGAGGCGGAACGCCTTCAGCGCGAGTTGCTGGAAATAAGAAAGGGCCTGCTCGGCAACGAACACCGAGAAGTAGCGTCGGCCAAGTACTGGCTTGCTCGGTTGCTGCTTCGACGGGGCCGCTATGGCGAAGCCGCGCGTCACCTGGAGCAGGCTCTGGAAATTAGAAGGGGGCTCCTGGATCACGACTCCCCCGCTGTTGTGCGGACAAGAGTGCTGCTCGGCCGGGCACGGCAGGGGCAAGGCCGGTTTGACGAGGCCCTGGTCGAGCTGGAAGCGGCCTTCTCCGTGGCATCAGAGGAGTACTCGACGGACGGTCGGCGCTATCATGACATTGCGGGGCCGCTTGGCGAGGCTCTGTGCAGGACCGAGCGGTGCGAGGACGGCATGCCGCTGGTCCTGGCGGCGGAAGAGTTCAACAGAAACGAGGAGCACACCGCCCCGTGGCGTCTGCGGGAGGCTCGGGGCTGGGTAGATCGCTGCCACGAACACTGCGGCAACGCGGTTGCAGAGGAGAGATCCTCTCCATAGGAAAGATGCGGTATGGCCGCCAAGCCTAGCGTTGAACATCTCCTCGAAACTCTCGCGCGCTCGTCCCCGGAGGACCACCGGCTGGACGAGCTGCCCGAGGACGGGGCGCGCCCGGACCCGAGCCTGCGCCGGAGGACCATGATACCGGTGCTGATAGCGCTCATCCTCATCTGCTCCTTCGCGGCTCAAGGCATTTTCAATGTACGTTCGAACATAGTTGTCTGGGCGACCCAAACGAGCACCGCGCCGCTGGAGGTTCGGTTGGGCGGCGGGCGATGGATCCCGGTCGAGCGCCTCCAACGAGAGGACATCTCTTCCGCCTTGCGAACGCTGCATGACGGGGATGTCTTGACGGTTCATCGCCTCGAGGTCAGGCGTCGCGCGGCGTCTCGGTGGCGCCAAATCATCGCGGGAGCACTCGGCTCGGAGCTCATCGTTCTTCGCATCGATCCCTCCAAGGCGAATTTCGCCACGTCTTTCAGGAACGACTTCGAGCCCACCACCGCCGTCGAACGCCTGCGAGAGACACCAGGGGCAGTCCTGGCTCTTCCCGCGAATTACTTCGACAGGCAAGGCCGTCCCATCGGCTGGGTGGTCCACCAAAGCAAGGAAAGGAACCGCGCCCTGGATAGATGGACCGGCTTCTTCTTCGTGGCCGACGGCAAACCCTACTTCGGACCTCACTCGCTGCTCGCGGAGGTTCGGGCGGAAAAACGTTCCATCACCGAAGCCGCGCAGGCGTTTCCTTCGGTCATGCGCGACGGCGTAATCTTCTCTTACGTTAGAAGTGAGCCGGAGCGTTACTTCCAGGGACTCGATATCACGTATCGCTCGCTTGCCGGGGTCGATGCCGGAGGTCACCCGGTCATGCTGCTCTCCGGAAGCGGCGGCGGCCTGAACATCACCGAAGCGGCGCTAATAGCCCGGGCCTTGGGCGTGGAGCACGCGACCTTGCTGGACGGCGGCACCTCCCTTCAGTACGCGATACGGGAGAGCGGCTTCTGGTACCGTTTCGGCTCGTTCAACCACACCTTGGAGCTGCCCGGCGGACGCCTTGGTCCCGTTCGAAGCCCGGTGTTCATCGTAGCCTCGCTTGCCGAATAGTGATAGCAGCTTGGGTGCCCCTTCGAGCTTGGACGAAGCCATGAACAGGAAAGCCGTCATAGAACACATCGTGCGGTGGCTTGCGGGCTACTGCGAGCAGGCCGGGCTTGACGGGTTCGTCACCGGCATCTCGGGTGGTGTCGACTCGGCCGTGACATCGGCGCTGTGCGCCCGCACCGGCAAGCCCACATACGCGGTGAGCCTTCCCATCAATCAAGCCAAGGAGCAAGACGAGCTGGCCGACCGGCACTTGGAATGGCTGAGTAACCGGTTTCCTTGTGTTTCCGTGCACCGTCTGGATCTTTCGATCGTACTGGACAGCTTCCAGCAGACGCTGCCGGGCGATCTCCAAACCGGTCTCGTACTTGCCAACACCAAGTCTAGAATTCGCATGATAGCGCTCTACGCCTTTGCGACTCGCCACCGGCTACTGGTCGCCGGCACCGGCAACAAGGTCGAGGACTTCGGCGTCGGTTTTTTCACCAAGTACGGGGACGGCGGCGTCGACCTCCTACCCATAGGCGACCTGATGAAGTCGGAGGTACGGCAACTAGCGGAGGAATTACATATACCTCCCGAGATCGTGGAGGCGGTTCCGGTGGACGGGCTGTGGGAAGATCAGCGCTGCGATGAAGAGCAGATCGGCGCGACCTACGACGAGCTGGAGTGGGCCATGGCACACGAGGAATCGGGCGTTGAGGACAAGGATCTCTCACCGCGGCAAAAGGAGGTACTGACCATCTTCCGCCGCCTCAACAAAGCAAACCGTCACAAGATGGAGCCCATCCCCGTCGCACGGATTCCGGATAGCTTGAAGCTCACATGAGAATGATGAGCGAACCTCCAAGCTGAGTTAGTCTTCACCGGAATCAAACCGACGAGAACCTGGAGGAAAGCATGCGGCGCGTTGTCATGATCACGCTCATCGCCGTCTTCTCTATCGCCTGTCAGGGCGCCGAGGAACAAGACGAATGTCCCGAGTGGAGGCTCGGCGAGGTGGTGGATACCGAGGGCTGCGGTACGCTGGCCCGTCTTCCGGGCCCCTGGGGCGACGACCTGTGGATCGTTCGCGTTCAGGGCACTCCGTATGAGATGGGGTACCAGTACGGCCGTTTGCTCGGCCCCACCATGGAGGAGATGTGGGACACCTACATGGGCTCCCTGGCGGAGGGCGCCGAGGTGTCCGAGGATGACGATGACACCTTGATGGAGCTAATCGGGGAGCTTTTGGATTTGGGCTGGGAGTGGTTCGAGCCTCACATATCGCCGCGCTTTCACCGGGAGCTGGAGGGCGTGGTGGCGGGAATGAAGGACTCCGGAGTCACCGATCCGGAGATGGAGGCCATGCCCCGGCGGATCATAACGCTCGTGGAGCTGGCCATGTCCTCGCAGCTCTCACTCGATGATCTGAGCGGAATCACTTCCCTGCTGAACCATGGCGTCTCCAGGGCGCTTCGCGAGTACTACGACGAGCAGCCGGCGGCGGTCTCGAAGCAGGTTCAAAGCCTGGTGAACCGGCTCTCGGAGCTGCAAATCGAGCGTATCTTTCCCCCGCTGCAGTGCTCCTTCTACGCCGCCTGGGGAGACCGCACCGACCACGGAGGCCTATATGCCACCCGCAACATGGACTTCACACCCGATACGGGCATAGGCCGGTTCGCGTCGATTGCCGTGTTCGTTCCCAACGACGGGATACCCTACACCTCCATCTCCTGGGTGGGAGCGAACCTTGGCGGGCTTGCCGGAATGAGCCGCGAGGGGCTGACCATCTCCGCGGTGGGAGCGTCATCGCCGCTGGAGAGGATCGATACGCAGCCGGCTCTCTTCAAGGCCCGCGAGGTCCTCGAAGGCTCGGTGAACCTGGAGGAGGCGATGTCTTATATGGACAACACCGTCGACGATGGTTTCACCCGCGCGCCTACAATCGGCTACAACGCCTTGGTCGCTTGGGGAGATCCTCGCGGCGGCGGCGCTTCGGCCGGAGGCCTGATGCTCGAGAACAACGGCCTGTCCTCGGGGGCCTTCCTGCACCACTCCGATTGCTCCGTGGACACCATGCTCGTGCGTTTCGACCGCGATGGAACCGCGGTAACGCACACTCCGGGCTCCCGGCCCGAGAAGGTAAACACCGAGGCCGAGGCGGTGGAGATCGACGCGAACGCCAATCCCCTGCTGTTCGCTCACGACGGCACCGACTACATTCTCGATGACGACGGCAACTACATCGAGGACCCCGATGGCATGCCGCTTCGAACCGGCTACCCGTTGCCCTGCGCCCTCTATCGAGGCGATGAGGCGCTCGCGCACGGAGTTCGGATGCACCAGTACGCCTGCAACGGTCCCCAACGGGAAAACCCAGGTCTCATGGTCCGCGGCGGTTCCTACCGGAACCGGTACACGCCCATGCGCGAGATGACCGAGGCGTGGGAAGCCGGAGAGGCGTGGTCGTGGGACGGCGAGGAGATCATCCCCTGCAACGACGGCGTCCCAGCCCCCGTCACCATGGACGGGGCGGAGGCGGTAAGCCGCGTCGCGGCGATGCGCTCGAACACCTGGGATGTGGTCTATGACGCCACGGATCTGGTAATGCGCCTCTCCTACGAGAGCGGCACCGGAGACGACTGGGTGGCCGCAAGCGACCAGCCCGAGTTCCTGGAGGTAAGCCTGGACGATCTGATCCTGGTCGATTGAGGACAGATCCTCCTTGCATCGCGGGCGGCTCAACCCGCCCTTGTGACGAGCCGGTGGGCCGTGCTATCCCAAAGAAGTCTCCAAAGGGGAGGGACCCCCGTGGTCCAGAAGGCCCCGCCAGAAACGGCGGGGCCTTCCTTTGCCCGGCGGTGCCCTCCATCGCAGGGGAGCAGGCATGAACGAGCTCGCTGTTGAAGGGAGTGACCACGGCGCGGCCGCCAGCGCGCCGACAAGCGGGGACCAACGCGCAAGGCCCCGGGAGCGACGCGGGTTCGCCACAGGCACCACAAGCCCGGCCCCGTCTCTGCTTCACTTGCTCGCGATGCTTGCCTCCTTGATGGTGCTCGCGGCCGTGGGCTGCGGTAGTGACGACACGGGCGAGGATCCCTGTCTCGACGTCGACTGCCCCGACGGGATGACGTGCGTTGACGGCGAGTGCGTTCCTTACACCTCCGAGCCGGGCGGCCCGTGCGAGAGCGACAGGAACTGTCCGCCGCAGGCGCCAATCTGCGACCTGGACGCAAGCGTTTGCAGGCCATGCATCAGCGACGAGGAGTGCGGCTCGGGAAGAGCCTGCGATGAGGGCGTCTGTCGAAGCGCGCCCGACGAGTGCGAGGACAGCACCGACTGTTTCGGTGACAGCCGCCCGTACTGTCACCCGGAGAAGAAGCGATGCGTGGCATGCACCGTCGATGCGCACTGCCACGCCGTCGGACAGGTCTGCGACTGGGACACGGGCGAATGCCGGACGCCGGTCTACTGCGCGTCGGACGACGACTGCGCCGGGACGGAGCGGCCGCGCTGCGATCCGGCCTGGGCCAGGTGCGTCGTATGCCTCGAGGACGAAGACTGCGATTCGGACGAAGGCGAGGTCTGCGATCCGGCCGCCCGCGCCTGCAAGCCGGCCTCCCGTTGCGAGAGTGACGACGACTGCGCCCATGACCCCACGGCACCGAAGTGCGACATCTTCACCGGCGAGTGCGTCGGCTGCTTCGACGACGAAGACTGCATCGAGGGAACGACGAGGGCCTGCGATCCCGAGACCAATACCTGCTACGGAGGCATCCCGTGCTCATCCCCTTGGGACTGCGTGGACTCCACCCTTTCGAGGTGCGACACCCGCATCGGGTATTGCGTGGTCTGCATGGACAGCTCCGACTGCGATGCTCCGGGTGCAATATGCGATAGGGAGACGCGCTCATGCCTTCCGCCGAGACCGTGCCGGTCGGACACTGACTGCTCGGAGGGCATAAAGAGATGTGACTTGGCATCCGGCTTCTGCGTGGAGTGCCTGTCCTCGGACGACTGCGACCACGCCGCCGAGGTGTGCGTGGCGGGGAGCTGTAATGCCGGACCGCCGGAGGATGGTCGCCCCGGCAGTCCGTGCCGTCAGGCATCCGACTGTAGCCTCCCTTCGTCGACCGGAGGCCATGCCTTGTGCCTCGGCCAGTGGGACATAGACTGGCGATGGCACCAAGGCTACTGCACCTCTCTTTGCGAGGAGGAGGCGGACTGCCCGGAGGGCAGCGTTTGCCTCGCCGCCGAGTGTCTGGATCTTTGCGTGTCACGGACCGACTGCCGTGCGGGCTACGATTGCCGTTCGATGACCGACGGCAGCCGCCACGCCGACGTTTGCGTTCCCCAATGCGACCCGGAAACAGCCGCGACAATCCCGTGCAACGAGGACGACGATTGCACCTTGGGCGTTTGCGACTCGAGCGCGGGTCACTGCGTCTGCACTTCAATCGGCGGTGCGTGCGACGGTCTCGGCTTCTGCGAACCCGGGGCTACATGTGTCAAAAGCAACGACCCGGCTCTCCCCGGCTTCTCCGGAGGCTACTGCCTCATCAAGGGCTGCGGGAAGGTCGGAGCGCCGCCGTGCCCGCCTGGCTCGAGCTGCCACGTGATCGCCGGCACCACCGCCTGCCTCGCGGACTGCGATCCCAATGAGGCGTCCGGTTGTCCAAGAGCGGAGTACGCCTGCGAAGAGGTCTTGATTCACCTCTACGGCGGAAACTGCAAGACCAGCTCCGACTGCCCCGAAGCCGCGCCCAACTGTCACGCCGCGTACGGAGAGGAAGGCTCGTGCATCCGCGCCTGCTCAACCGACGCGGACTGCGACACCTCCCTGGGCCATATCTGCGTTGCGATAGCCGATCACATTCGGCTTTGCGCCGATCCTTTTCATGTGGGGGCCTGCATTCCCGGCTGCACTCAGGACAGGGACTGCGGCGGCTGCACCATCGATGAGCATTGCTCGAGCAACGAGGTCTGCGTCGAGGGAGCCTGCCGGCTGCCTTGCGAGTCCGGCGCCGACTGCCACGGAGGCAACTGCGTGGACGGCTACTGCGCGAAGCCTTGCATCAGCGACGCTCACTGCCCTCGGGGCTCGGAGTGCGTGGCCGGCAACTGCACCGCCGTCGCCCCTCGCTGCGATCCCATCACTCGGCGGTGCGACACCCCATGCGCCTCTGATACCGACTGCGACAGAACGCGCATATGCGACACCGAGACCGGGGAATGCATCACTCCCTGTGACGCTCCCGGCTTCGATTGCGGGCCGGCCGGCCGCTGCAACGAGGAGGACCTCACCTGCGAGGTGGACTGCCGGCTTCTAGACGGCGTCTGCGGACCGGGTCTGTACTGCGATCCCGTCAGCGGCCACTGCGAAGAGAAATGCGCGCCGGAGGGCGCCGGCGCCTGCGAGGAGCCGCTCCGTTGCGACATATTGACGGGCCGATGCGTCTGGCCGTGCGCGAACGTCGGTCGGCCCTGCACACCGGAGACCGCCGCGGACGACTGCGCGCCCGGAGAGATCTGCCATGGAGGCTATTGCGCAGCCTCTTGCGAGAAGAACGAACACTGCGCTTACGGTTACACATGCCAGTGGGGCGTCTGCACGACTTGCGCGTGGCCCAGAACGAGATGCGACGCGGAGGACACCGGTCTTTGCTTCGAGTGCTTCGATGACTCGCACTGCTCCGAGAGCGACTACTGCGACATAGGCGCCGGCTGGGAATGCATCGAGCGCTGTGGGGGCATCGGCGGCGGAACCAAGGAGTGCGGCGAGGACCAGCTTTGCGACGAGCAGGCGGGAGGAGTATGCGTCACGCCCTGCACCACATCCGATGACTGCGTCAGTGATCCCGACAGGCCGCACTGCCATCCGGAAAGCGGTCTTTGCGGTGCCTGCGGTCATGACGACCACTGCGAGAGCGAGCACCTGCCCCGCTGCGACCCCTCGTCGCGGCAATGCGTCGCTTGCCTCGACGACGCTGATTGCGCGGACAACCCGGAAGGGCGGGTCTGCAGCCCCGAGTCATCGAGCTGCGTGGCGTGCCTCGAGGACGCCGACTGCGAGGGACATGAGGACGGTCCGCTGTGTCACGTCGACCTCGAGATTTGCGTGGAGTGCTTCCAGGATGCCGACTGTCCAACCGCGACGCCCATCTGCGATCCGGAGTCTCATGTCTGCCAGGGATGCGATGAGCACTCCGACTGCCCGGACGGGACCTACTGCCACCCGGGACCGGGGGAGTGCCACCCCCTGTGCGGCCATCTTCCCGAACAACGCTCTCGAACCGGGATCATAGACGGCTCACGGGCGAACACCTTCGTCGACACCCTGGATGAGACGGCCTCCAGCTTCTTGTTCGCCTTCGCGGATGGGCAGTATGCATGGTCCGCCGAAGGCGCCGAAGCGGCCGAGGCTTCGTTCGAAGGCTTCGCCTTCTCGATCCCGGAGGCAGCCCTCGTTACAGGTTTCGAGGCTCTGGTGCTCGCTTCCTTCGAAGGAGAGGCCGAAGCGGGTGCATGGGAGGCGGCGGTGACGCTTCGCGACGCGGACGGCCTTCGGGGAGAGCCCAGGACCTCCGCGCTCACCGACGAAGACCTACCGCATATCCTGGGCGGCAATGACGACATGTTCGGAGATGAGTGGCTCGGCTCCGAGATCAACGACACGGGATTCGGCCTGCTCTTCGAGGTGACCCGCGATCCGGGCGCTGCTTCAACGAGAGCACGCGTGGACCGTCTATCCCTAACGGCGTTCTACTCGATGCCGGCCGATACCGACTGCGCCGCGCTTGACGGCGGCGAGGACTTCTACTGCCGCGAGGACAACCTGTGCGACACGGTGGAATGACGAACGAAACGATAACGCGCCCGAGCCGCGATCCGGCCGGCAAGGACGCGCCGAGACGGGCGGTCACCCGACTCGTGGTTTTGCTCGGCATCGCTACGGCTTTCCTCTTGGGAACATCATGCTCCTGCGATCCCTGCGCGCACGTGGAGTGCCCTCCCGGAGAAAAATGCATAGATGGAGAATGCGTCCCTGACGACCAGTTCGACGGCATTCCCTGCAGCCGGGACGAGGACTGCGCCGGCGTGCAAGGTCGCACCAGATGCGACCCCGAAACGAACATGTGCGTCGAGTGCCTGGAGGCGGGGCACTGTCCCGATCCGGTCGAACAGATTTGCGATCCGGAGCAACGCTTCTGCGTGGCAAGGCCGCCGTGCGAGACCCATGACGACTGCGCCGACCTGCCCGCCAACCCCTGGTGCGATGAGGATTCCGGCAAGTGCCGCGGCTGCCTCACCGACGATCATTGCGAAGGACGGCAGCAGCGGTGCCATGAGGCATCCGGTACTTGCCGCTTCACCCACTGCAAGACCGACGACGACTGTGGCGATTACGCCGACGCACCCTTGTGCCACGTGGACACCGGAGTGTGCGTCGAGTGCACGAAGCACGAGCAATGCGAAGAGTTCGAGGTTTGCCGGCGCGGCTTCTGCGAGCCGGTGGGCGAGTGCAGCAGGGACGCGGACTGCGAAGGGGTGGCCGAGCGCTGCGATCCGGTCACCCAGACCTGCGTCCAATGCGTTGATCACGCCGACTGCCGGCTGGGAGGCCGGTGCGTAGCCAACATCTGCCGCCAAGCCGTGGCATGTGAAACCGATGCCCACTGCGGCGCTCCCCTACGATGCTTGGTCGAGACGGCGCAGTGCCTCGAATGTCTGGATGACGGTCACTGCCTGCCGGGTCAGGTCTGCCATGAAGGCCTATGCGCCGGCTCCGGCGAGTGCGGCCCCGGCGTTTTTTGTGGGCCGGGAGAGGAGTGCGTGGACGGTGAGTGCGCTTACTTCGAGTGCCCGGAAGACGGCTACGCCGCCGGCCTCTTGCCGTACAGAGGCCGGCCGGTGGAACCCGGAGCCTTGGGAGGGCTGTCCATCTGCCCGAACACATGGCACTGGTTCTACTTCGAAGCAAGAATGGGCGATGGGCTCTTTGTCGACCTCGAGTATGAGACCGCGACCGATCATCCGGATCTTGCGGTTTGGCTCGGAACCGGCGAGGACAAGCTTGTTGTCGGCGAGCCGGAGGTGACATCGAGCGGGCAGAGCCTGGAAGCAACGTTCCTTCCGCAACCCGGTCCGGTGTGGGTCGGCATTCGCGGCGTCAACGAGCACCTCGAGGCCGACCTGTCGATTGAAGTCGTGGAGGGCGGCCTGTGCGATGACGACGAGTTCGAGCCGAACCATCATCCCACGCTCGCCACGCCTCTCCCGTCACCGGTCAATGGACACACCTCGGTCGAGGCGATTGCCTGCCTTGGAAACGAAGACTGGTTCTACCTACCGGTCTCCGCGGGCCTGCGAGTCATCGCCGGCGCCTACACAAACGGCCCGGAGGAGAACCCCCTGACGCTGACTCTTCACTGGCGCTCGCCCGCCGGCTTCATCGATCCCATAGCGGGAGGGACCAACTTTTCGGCGGAGACGCCTCCGCTGCCCGAGAGCAGCGAGGTGTACTTCCAGGTGACCGGCGGCACCAAGGACGGCGTGCCTTACGAGCTGGAGGTTCGGCTGCGTCCACCGCCGCCTTCCAACGATACCTGCCACGAAGTCGATGTTCTGAAGGAGGACGAGTGGGTGGAGGGCACGACCGCTGGAGCGGAGGCCGGCCCGGGCAGTGCATGCGGAGGTGAAGGAAGCCCGGCGGTAGTCTACGGCTTTTCGCTGGAGCAGAGGCGCGCCGTCACCATCGTTACCGAGGGATACCTCGACACCCTCCTCTCGTTGCGGTCGGAATGCGACGAGCCGGGCGCGGAGGTGGCGTGCAGCGACGAGCCCGGCGATGTAGAGGTGCTGGAGGCGGTCCTGCCGCCGGGCGACTGGTACGTATGGGTCGCCAATCACGAGGGCCGTGAAGGCGCCTTCGACATCCGGCTGGAGACGACCGAGCCTCCGCCGGCGCCATCCAATGATGCGTGTGACAGCGCCGCGCCGCTCGACGTCGCGGAGGGCGGCGGCGTGGAGGAAGGCGACATAACCTCCGCCGCTTGGTCGGTTGCGCCTTCCTGCGGAGAGCCGGGCGGAGATGCCTTTTACCATTTGTCCCTGGACGAGGCCGCATCCCTTCACGCCAAGCTGAACGCGGCTTCCGGCATGAGCCTGTCGGTCAGGAGCGACTGCGAGAACGACGAGACGGAGATAATCTGCAAGGAGGTGCCGGCCGGGGGCTCGGCGGAGCTGGACCTGACATACCTGCCCGCCGGCGACTACACGGTGGTGATAAGCGGCGGCGGCATAAGCGGCGGAGAGTACACGCTCACCTGGGGCCTTGGCTCTCCCGTCCCGCCGCCGCTCAACGATGACTGCGATTCGGCCTGGCCGCTCGACATCGCCGGCGGCCCGACCCTGGTCGAGGGAGACACCACGGGAGCCACGGACGCGCACGAGGCCACCTGCGCAATGCCCGGCTCGAGCGGGCCCGACGTCGTCTACTGGTTCTTCCTTGCCGAGCCGCGCAGCGTGGAGGCCGTGCTGGAAGCCGAGTTCGATGCGGTGCTGGACCTCCGGGGTCTGGATTGTCGGCTGCCTGAAGCCAGCTTGACCTGCGATGACTCCTCGCCTGCCCGCATTTTTCATCCGGAGCTGCCCGCCGGCCGTTATCATCTCTTGGTGGACGGGTACAGCGGCGAGAGCGGTCCCTTTACGCTGTCTGTCGGAGCCGGCGACCCTCTTCCTCCGCCTACGAACGATGTCTGCGAAGAGGCCTTGCTGCTCGATCTTTCGAACGGGGAAATAGAGGTCGAAGGCCACACCATCGGAGCTTCGAACGACATCGATATAGGGAGCGAATGCACCGGCTCGTCCACGGCCGGACCCGACGTGGTGTACGCGGTGGACCTCGAGGCCGGATGGAACCTTACGGTTACCGTCACACCGGAAGAAGGTTTCGCGCCATCGCTCTACGTCCTCGAGTCGTGCGATGCGGAGGAGTGCCTCGTGGGAGCCGACGAGTGGTTCGTGTCGAAGCCGGAGCAGGTATCGCTGGAAGCCCAGTGGGATGGGCGCTACTACATAGTCGTGGACTCATGGAACGAAGGTGAGGCCGGGCGCTTCGATCTCACCGTCGCCGTGGAGTAGGCGCTGAATCAACCGCCCTTTAGGGGAGAGACCATGGATCGCATAGCCGAGTGGCTGGCCACCGCCGCGGGGTTGGCCTGGAACTACCCTGTCGTAATCCTGTGCCTGGGAGCGGGCATCTGGTTCACTTGGCGCCTCATGGCCGTACAGGTGCGTGGCTTCGTTCATGCCATTCGGGTGGTGAGAGGCGACTACGACAAGGAAGGAGAGACCGGGCAAATCTCGCACCTTCAGGCTCTCTCGGCGGCCGTCAGCGCCACCGTGGGGCTTGGCAACATCGCGGGAGTCGCAATCGCCGTTGCCCTGGGCGGCCCTGGAGCCGTCTTCTGGATGTGGGTCATCGGCTTCTTCGGCATGGCGACCAAGTTCGTCGAGTGCGGTCTCGGCACCGTCTACCGGCGGGAAGAAGAAGACGGCACCATTCGAGGCGGGCCCATGTACTACATCCGCGACGGTCTCGGTCAGGGATGGGCACCGCTCGCCGGGTTCTTCGCGCTGGCGTGCATGATCTCTTCCTTCGGCATCGGGAACATGTTCCAAAGCAACCAAGCCGCCACGGTGATGGACTTCTACTTCGATGTGCCGACCTGGCTGACGGGCACCGTGCTGGCGGTGCTGGTGGGCATGGTAATCATCGGCGGCATCAAGCGGATTGGAAAGGTGGCCGGGATATTGGTGCCGTTCATGTGCTGCGCCTATGTCCTGGGCGGCCTGTTCATATGCATCATGAACATCGGCGCTATCCCCGAGGCCTTCGGCATCATATTGACCGATGCCTTCAGCGGAGAGGCCGCGGCTGGAGGCGCGATCGGCACCGTCATCATTTGGGGCGTGCGCCGCGCGATCTTCTCCAGCGAAGCGGGCCTGGGTTCCGCGCCCATCGCTCACGCCGCGGCCAAGACAGACAAGCCCATGAGGCAGGGTGTCGTAGCTTTGCTAGAGCCGTTTATCGACACCATCGTGGTTTGCTCCATCACGGCGCTGGTCATAGTAATGTCGGGCTACTACGGCGATGACCGCCGGCTGGTGCTCGAGCAGCTGGATCCCGTGGCGGTGGAGGCGGAGCGGCCGAGTGAGCAGCCGAGCTTCGTCTCACAGATTTTGGATGGGAAAACTCTGCTGACCGCGCTCTCCAGCGACCGGCCCGGCACCGCGGTTTTCAGCCATGAACCGCGCGGAGTCTACTTCGAGCACCGCAAGCTGAACGCCAGCCACTTCCAGATGGACAGCCGGTTGAACGTATCGGCGAAGGCGTTGGGCGAGCGGAGAGTGGAGATCACGACGTTTGCCGGCGGCCCCGGCGGAGAGAAGATCGATAGCGTCGTGTACCGCATCTCGCCGGAGGAGCCCGAAGATCTCGCGCCCGGAGAGATTCATGAACCTTGCGAGCACCAGGAAGGCGAGTGGCACCAGCACATGCTGGCTCTTCCGGAAGCGGGCAAACAAGACGCCTTCAAGGTCGTCGTCACCGCTCACTTGCCCGCCGAGCTGCCGGCTCTCACGCCGGCGTGGGAGGTCAGAGAGCCGCTCTACGTCGCGGAGCTTGGCGGCATCGAGCTGACCACTACAGCCTTCGACACCTTCCTCCCGGGCTTCGGCAACTACTTCGTGTCCATAGCGGTCCTTCTCTTCGCGTTCTCCACGGCGCTGACCTGGTCCTACTACGGTGAGACGGGAGCGACATACCTGTTCGGGAGGCGCGCGGTGCTGCCATACAAGGTGGTCTTCGTGGCGGCCTTGCTGATGGGCTCGCTGTGGCCGCTTGGCATGGTGATGGACTTCTCCGACCTGATGATGGCTCTCATGGTCGTACCGAACGTGCTGGCGATCATGCTGCTTAGCGGCAAGGTGAAGAAGCTGACCCACGACTACTTCGCCGGCCTCGGCCAGGAGGAGCTAGAGCTGGCCGCCGCCGAGGAAGAGAGACGCGCCGCCGCCTCGAATCAGTAGGCGTACGAGACGATCAACCCGTGAAGGCGCTGATCGTGGTTCGAACGCTGTTGTAGAGCACCACGAGAAGAACCGGCGGTATCACGAATCGCAAGAGGAAGACCCACACCGGAACCAGTCTGGCGAAGAAAGGTCCTGCTCCGGTGGCCAGCTCCTCGGCGGCGTGCTTCATCCTCCAGCCCACGAAAACAGCTATCAAGAACGCCCCGAACACCAAGAACAGGTCACCGGCCAGACGATCCATCACATCGAGCGCGCCCAACGAGACCGCCGGGATAATGCCAAGAGCTGCTATGGCGCCTCCCGTCAGCAAGGCGGCCTTCTTTCTGCTGATCTTCAGCTCGTCGATTACGGAGGAGGTAACCACCTCCATCAGCGAGATGGCGCTGGTGAGCGCACCAACAATCAGGGCGAGGAAGAAGAGGATGCCCACCACGCGGCCCGCCACACCCATCGCCTCGAAAGCGCCGGGAATGGCTATGTACAAGGCTCCTATGGCGCTCTCGCCGACCTGTCCCGATAGACCCAAGGCCGCGATGATGGGAAAGATCGCAAGGCCGGCGACGAAAGCGATTCCGAAATCGGCGCCGGCGATGGAGCACGCCTGCCCGTTTATGTCCTCGCGCCTCGAGAGGTAGGAGGCATAGGTGAGCATTGCTCCCATGCCAAGGCTCAAGGAGAAGAAAGCCTGGCCGGCCGCGCGGGACAAGACATGAGGGTCGAAGAGCTCCTCGAAGGACGGGCGCAGATAGAAGATGTAGCCCGCGCTTCCTCCCTCCAGGGTAACCGCCCACGCCGCGATGCCCACGAGGATGAGCGCCAATAGCGGCATCAAGACGAGAGAGGCACGCTCGATGCCTTTCTTGATGCCTCCCATGACTATGACGACCGCGACCGCCATGAAGGCGATGTGGTAACCGATGGCCGCCGGGCTGGACGAGATGGCCTCGAAGCGCGCGCCCGCATCCGCGGGGAAGCCGACCACTATCGCTTCCAGCGCGTAGCGCACGGTCCATCCGGCTATCACCGAGTAGTAGGCAAGGATCAAGAAGCCGGTCGCCACATAGAGCATGCCTAGCGGAACCCAGCCCTTCCCGCCGGCGGATCGCAGCGCTCCCACCGGCGAGAGTTTCGAGCTTCTGCCTACGGCCAGCTCGGCGAGAAGTATCGGCACGCCGATGAAGAGCAGGAGCCCGATGTAAAGAACAACGAACGCGGCTCCGCCGCTGTCGGCCACCACGTATGGGAACCTCCACATGTTCCCGAGGCCCACCGCGCTTCCTACCGCGGCCAGGACGAAGCCGACACGGGTGCCCCATGTCTCGCGAGCCGGTTTTTCGGGTGCCGGTTCGGGGGTCGGCACGGGCAACGGTTTGCCTGTTTGACTGATCACGAGTCCTCCGCATATGACGGCCCCGGCCGCCGGCCGGGCTCGGGTGTCAATTTCGTTGCCGCACCGCCTCGCGGCGCACCCCGGCACGATATCCGGCCCACGGGTACGGTTCAAGACCGGGGCGGGTCCGCTCATCTTGGTGCGGTGCTGGAGAGAGGCCCCGCGGGAGGATCCTCTGCCGTCGGCATCCAGGCGGTGCGTACTCCACCGAACGGCCATAAGGGCATGGCTCACAACGGAGACCAGAGTCAGATCCTCGCCGGTCGATCTCCCGCCAAGGATCTAGGATAATCCCCGCGTGTCCCAGCCCGCTCGCAAACTGCTTCGTCCGCCCATCCCCCAGGCCAACCACTTCGACGACCTGCGCACCGTCCTCGAGGTAATCAGAGACGGAGGCGATAGAGCCCGCGTTATGCACCTGCTCGAGGTTGGTCCGCGTGAGGTCGACTACTACTTGCACGCGGCCGAGATTCTCGATTTCATCGAGCGGGCCGACGGCTGGGCCACGCGCGTCCACGATGCCGCGCCGGCTCTCTTGAGAACCGAGCCTCGTTCCATCGACGAGCGTGCTTTCCTGCTCGAGCGCATCGAATCGGCGGTCACGCTTGGTTCGAGCAACTTCAGCCCCGGCGGTATGGAGGACCTGCTCGAGGCCAAGTGGGCCAGGCACTTCATGGCGGATGAAGATCTTCAACGCGACCTGCCCCTATGGCCGAGCAAGCTCACCGAGCCTCTGCGCCGAGAGGGCGTCACCGAAACGAAGCTGGCAGAATCGTCCAACCGGGGCTTCATCGCCGACTCGGACGGATATGCGGTTCCCCCCTGTGAAGGAGATCCATCAAATGAAGCTACCCCGTTGCTTGATTACTGTCCTTGCCGCTGCGTGCTTCCTGCTCTCGTGTGGATCTTCCAATGATGACGAGGTATCGAGGGGCGGGTTGGGAGACGCATACCATCCAGACGCTACTTCAACGTGCGGAGGAAAAAAATGAACAGACTCACACTTTCCCTAGCGACCCTTCTCTCAATTTCCCTAGTATTCACGGGCTGCAAGCGAGACGTGCAGCCCGATCCCATGCCGGACTCTCCTTCATTCGAGGAGACTCGTGAAGACGACCATGCTGTCGGCGCGGATCGCGAACCGACTACTGCCGCTCAGGCCTTTTCCTTGAGAATGGCGGACGGCACTGAGCTTGAATCAGCATCATACGATATCCTAATCGAAGGGCTCAGCTCCCTTGACACTGACAACTTCTTCCTTGTCTTGTCTTCAGGCGATGATTTCGCTCAGACCTCGGTCACTGAGAACGGCTACATTGTCGAATACAAAGAAGGCGGGAATCATTACACATCGGCCGACCTGATCTCCGAGGATGAGATGATGCGCTTCTTTTCGATGTACTTCAACGGGGAGGACGGCTGGAAGGGCCTTTTTGATTGGAAGAGACACGAGAGGCCATCTCACTAGCGTCGACGAGCATCAGGTGCCCGGCTATGCGTCGAACACGCACGGGACACCGGAGCGCGGGTCGCCTGCGGCGTGGTCCAGCCCATCGAGCGTTGAGCGCCGACGAGATCCTGACCCGTTTCCGGCACGCCCCTGACTACGAGCGCAGCCGAAGAAGCACGATCGCTCGGCACGTCCCCGCCATCGGCCGGCATTCTGCGTTCGAAGTTTGCACAAGAGGGCGTGACCGGAAGCAATGGGAATGACCAAAGGAATGCTTTTCGCGTCTGGAGACCTCGAGCCCGTGATGCAGGCAGGTGCCGAGCGTCTAAAGCGAGCTGCAGCCGCAAGCGACCCGCTGCAATTGGAGCTGCTTCCGGGGTGCGAAAAACAAGTCGAGCCGGGCGCACCGACACGCCAGCCAAGCCGGCCTGCCAGCTCATCGAGGCACCCATGGGCGTACCTCTGTAGTGTCTCGAAAAGCGATCGAAGCCGAGCTCAATCCTTTGGACTCGGAACCGCTACGCGCATTGGGTACCAGCTATTATGCGACCGAACTTGTCGGTGAATCACATCCGGTACTGCAAGAGGCGTGGCAACGTAATCCGTTTGATGCAGAGGTTGCCAGGCTGTTGGCAATCATTATCGAGGGACTAACGGGCGAGGGGAACGTTGGTATCTTCACTCACACAGAAGCCGGTGCAACCTCGACGAGCAAGAATCGCATTCTTGGGGCGCACACTGGGGTGCTCAGTCATGAGATTGACTCGTCTGCTCCACTCGAGGTCAGCAACAACCTGGTCGTTGCGTCTGCTGCAAACAGTGAAGGGTTTTCTGTGATAGCGAAAGATGATGACATCGCCGAAAGGTTTGTGCTCTCCATCAAGTCCGAGTGTCTCTCCAAGATCATTCCTCTCGGGGAACATCACCTGCGCTGGGCCATCCAGAACTTAGTGGATCACTATCACCTTGAACGACCGCATCAGGGCATCGGGAACGTGATCATGCTCACCCTTCCCCCCGCTGAGTAACGCGATGAGTCGGCTGGTTGGGATGAGGCAGCCACGAGATGTAAACCCCGATGCCGAGGGCTCGGCACCAGTCGTTGGCCGTCATGCGCCAAGTTCCGTACCCTGCCGCAGGGGCGCAAGGTAGTCATCGAACACGACGATCCGGTTCTTCTTGCGCTCGCCCTTCGGGCGCACGATCCGCGTGGCCTCGAGCACGCGTACGGCCTTGCCCGCCGCGGGGCGCGAGCAGTCGAGGATCTCCATGACGCGATTCACGGTGAGGATCGGGTGCTCCGGCAGGAGTTCGAAGAGCCGGAGGCTGAACACGGTCGTGTCTTCGCGCGCAAGGAGCCGATTGCGGTTCTCGCCGACGATGACGTGGAGCCGGCGCGCGGTTGCGACCGCCTCCTCAGCGACGGTCGCAACACCCTCGAGGAAGAACGCGAGCCACCCCTCCCAGTCGCCCTCTTCGCGGACGGCGCCTAGCCGCCGGTAGTACTCCTGGCGATGCATCTTGAGGAACAAGCTGAGGTAGAGCAGCGGCCGGGTAAGCAGTCCCCAGTGCCGAAGCAGCAAGGTGATGAGCAGACGCCCCAGTCGCCCGTTCCCATCGAGGTAGGGATGCAACGTCTCGAACTGCACGTGGAGGAGCCCCACCCGGACGAGCGGCGGAAGATGGCTCTCGTCATGGATGGCCCGCTCGAAGTCGCTGAGCAGCTCTCCGAGGCGATGCGGAGGGGGCGGCACCAACGCCGCGTTGCCCGGACGAGTCCCGCCGATCCAGTTCTGCGAACGCCGCACCTCACCGGGCTGCTTCTGCGCGCCACGTGCGCCGCTGAGTAGCCGGGCGTGGGCCTCCGACAGGAGGCGCATCGAGAGCGGCAGGCCGTCCGCTCGCCCGAGGTGGTCCCACGCAAAGTTTAGGGCGTCGACGTAGCCGCAGACCTCCTCGACGTCGGTGTCGACCGGGGCCTCGCCCGAACCCTCGACCTCGAGCAGGTCCATCAGCGTCGCCTGGGTGCCCTCGATCTGTGCCGAAAGCACGGCTTCCTTGCGTACGAAGGCGTAGACGAACCACTCGACGGATGGGACCAGATCGCCCGCCAGCTCGAGCAGCCGTACGCTCTCGCTCGCTCGAGCCAGCAACGGTTGGAGTTCACCGCCGAGATCGATCGGTGGGTTCTTGGGGGGCAGCGGATGGGGAATGAAGGCCTCGATCGACTCCCCAGCGACGGTGCTGAGTTCGTATGTGCCGGTCGTGCGTGCCATGGATCCTCGACGAGGAAGCGATCGTTTCCTACGTCCGGCATAATAAGCGCTCGCTTCTTTTAGGTCAACATTGCGAAGCGATCGCTACTATTGACTGCAGAATAGGAAGCGCTCGCTTCGCTCGCCGCTGGTATGATTCGGCTGCTCGGCGCGACCCGGCGAAACTCCTGGCTGGAATGTCCCGTTACGGATTCGGTAGCGTCCGCCGGCACATCTGCGGAACCCGCTCACCTACCTCCGCGCACGCAGGCGTGGAAGCAGCGCTCGTAGCCCCCCGGGTCGCGGTCGCCGAAGCTTCGCCTGCAGATATCGCGGCACTCCGCCATGGCCGGGTCGACTCGGTCGTCGTCCCCGGAGCACTGGGGCGCCCGGTCGCTCGACCGCGAAGGCGACGAGGAGCGCTCCCACGGCCGAGTTTCCGGTGATCTTCACGCGGCCACACAGCGCTCGTGAGCCATCTTGACACCGACCCCCGGCACACCGGCGATTAGCGAGCACCGGCCAAGGCATCGGCACAGCTCGGCGCATTCCTCGCCCGTCAGTTCGGGCGGGCAGTCGTCCTCGCATCGGGCCGCCGGCTCCCGTTGTCTCACTGGACCGGTCTCCACCGTCTCCTGTGGCTCCCGAGCGACGATCTCCCAGGAGGCGTCGGAAAGGACCTCGATGCGCTCCCCATCGGCGTCGTCCTCGATGCAGGATAGGCGAACGAGCGGGCTCTTCGTCGTGTCGCGCGGATCGCGGGGCGCAACCACGTCGTCCACGAGATACTGTCGCGAGCGGACGCGGACGAGATCGTCGAGTTGGGGGAGCGCCATGGAAATAGTACCTTGCCTGAAATCCGCGGTGGCCGCGAGTTGGGGTGCTCGGACCGAGGAGAAGGTCCAGAGCGCCGTCGCGTCGCGCCGGCCGGCGGCGGACTTTTCGGATCGCCGAGGAACGGAACGGGTAGTGCTTGCGGCGGAAAACTGACGACCGGAGGCCGCGATCGTCGGATTTTCGAGTGGGCGCGCGGCCCGCATCAGCGCTATCATACTGAAATAGGTGAAATACGGGCCTGGCCCCCATCATGCATGGTTGCAAGGGCACAATCTCATGAGAAGGAGTAGAAGAATGAAAACCCGCTTTGCTCACCCAATGCCGTTCCTTGCCCTTATTGCGGCTGCCCTCCTCGCCTTCGGCTGTAGCGCCGGCGAGCCTTCAGGCGACCCGCCCGGCGACCAGGACCGTCCTCCTCCTCCAAAGACCGCCCACGTCTCCTACCTTACGGCGGATGAGGACCGCGAGGAGTCCGATGCAAGCAAGGCGGACCTCGAGCAGCTGGTCTCCGACCACTCCAGCTTCGCGCTGTGGATGTACCATCGCGGCATCGAGGCCACCGGTGTGGAGGAGAACATGCTCTTCTCGCCGCTGAGCATCTCCACCGCTTTTTCCCTGCTCTGGCCCGGCGCCGTGGGTGAGACGGCGGAAGAGATAGCACAAATGCTCCACTTCCACATGGAGCCGGACTCCTTCCACCCGGCCGGCAATCTTCTGGACCGCGAGCTGGCTTCCCGCAATGACTACGAGCCCGGCGATGACGAGGGCGACGCTCCCATCCTCGAGATCGTGAACGATCTGTGGGGGCTCGACGACTACCCCTACGTGGACGAGTTTCTGGAGCTTCTGGCCCGCCATTACGGCGCCGGCATGTGGATCGTGGACTTCCGCAACGCCGCCGAGGCCGCGCGACAAGAGATAAACGAGTACATCGCTTACAAGACACGCGACCTGATCGAGGAGCTTCTGCCGCCCACCTCGATCGACAGCCTCACCCGCCTGGTTCTCACCAATGCCATTTACTTCAAGGGTGCCTGGCTCGACCCGTTCGAGGAGGAGGCGACAAGGGATGAAGCCTTCACCGCCCTGGACGGAACGACCACGGACGTGCCGATGATGCGCGGGAGAGTCGACCGTGCATCCTACGCCGACCTAGACGGCGCCGAGGCGGTGGAGCTGCCTTACGTCGGCCGTGATCTTTCCATGGTCTTGATCCTCCCCGACGAAGGCACCTTCGCGGAGTTCGAGGCCGGCCTCGACGCCGGCGCTCTCTCGAACGTCTTCGACGAGCTCTCCCCGATGGAAGGCGTGCTCGTGATGCCCCGCTTCGAGTTCGACTCGGAGCTCGATCTTCGCGACATATTCGAGGACGCCGGCTTCAACGTACTCTTTACGCCTAGCGAAGCCGATTTCAGCGGCTTGAGTGAAATAGCCCTCGAGGAGGAGCTGCACGTTACCGGTGCATTCCACAAGGCTGCGATCGCCGTCGATGAGGAGGGAACCGAAGCGGCCGCCGCCACCGCCATCGTGGTCGGCCGCGAAAGCGCGCCCGCGGAGGTGTTCAACGTGACACTCGACCGCCCCTTCCTTTTCGTGATTCGCGACCGCCCGACCGATACGCTGCTCTTCATCGGCCGAATGGTCGACGCCGGCGCGGCCCAGGGCTAATCGCCTCGAACCTCTCGGAACACGGATAAGCGCACTAACTCCCGCATGGTTGGGAGTTAGTGCCACACTCGACAACCATATCCCATGTCTGGCAGTATGGGTATTGCCCTGATGTCTATTGCCGAGAGGTCAACATGATTCCCTGTCGCCCCAATGGCACCACCCACGCACTTGCCCCTGCCGGCGTCCGCCTCCTCGCCTTCCTGTTCGCCCTAGCCCTAGCCCCATCCCCCGCAATCGCCGGCAACCTCGAGGTCGGCGGATGGCTCTCGGCCACCCACGCCTCCGAAGTGACCCACGTCGAGCTTTGCAACGCCCGGGGATGCTTCCCCGGGCAGGTGTTTCC
Organism: Deltaproteobacteria bacterium; assembly: GCA_007130885.1. Classification (GTDB taxonomy): domain Bacteria; phylum Myxococcota; class Myxococcia; order SLRQ01; family SLRQ01; genus SLRQ01. The sequence continues at coordinate 841 of SLRQ01000065.1, read as the reverse complement.
GGGGACAGGCCGCCTGGCGCCGTCGGGCGCCTTCAACATCCGAGCCCCCGTCCTTTCCCGACTGGCCATTCGCGGCGATCTCGCGGTCGTACCCAAGGGCTACTCGCTGCCGACACAGCCGTATGTGCGATCAACCTACATCGAGGCGCCGCTGCTCGCCGAGTTCTCCTTCCTGCCCACCACTCCGGTGGACCTTACTGCGTTGGTCGGCATTGCCCCAGCGCTTCGGGCCACGTGCTATGTCAAAGGAAACACGGTGGATGGAGTACTAACAACCGGCTGCGGGGAGCCGCGGCACGGCCGCATAACCGGCCCTCGACTTCTCGACCTCGGCGCGGTCCTCGGGCTCGGCCTGCGCCTCGACGCAGGGGCTGGAACCTTGTTCGCCGAATGGCGCCATGTTCACGGGATCGTCGACTCGAACCCGCACGAGACAGGCACCACCTACAATATCACCCATGCCTTCTTGATGGGCTACATGGTGCGTTTAGGCGACCGCCCAGCACCTGAAAAGCGAAACAGTCCCCCCGACGGCAACATCGCGGAATGAGCCGCGAACAGGTGCCCGCGAACTGCGCGAACCCGCGAACCGCGAACCGCGAACCCGCGAACAGGGGCGAACAGGGGGCGAACAGGTGCCAGGCGAGTAGCGCGGCTCTCGTTCTTGCCTGAATGAGAGCTTGGCCGTGCGGCTCCGGGGCGGTAGTTCAAGGGGGAGCGCCGCAACGGTACCCGTCCGCCTAGAGCTGCGGAGAATAGGCCACCGCGACACCTGAACGGCTCGCGATGGCCCCTCAAGTGTCGCCCGCCGCCTTCGGACCGGCAAAGAGGGCCTCGACAG
>SLRQ01000004.1 GCA_007130885.1 Deltaproteobacteria bacterium | reverse complement strand
GGCAAGACCACCCTGGTGGACGTGATTCTCGGGTTGCTGCGGCCACAGGCTGGATTCATCCGGGTCGACGACGAGCCCGTGACGGAAGAAAACCTACGCCATTGGCAGCAAACGCTAGGCTATGTGCGCCAGGACATCTTTCTCGCCGACGCGACCGTGGCGGAGAATATCGCGCTTGGTATGCGCTCGGATGAAATCGATCATACCCGCGTGGCCCGTTGCGCGGTGTTGGCGCAGATCCACGAGTTCATCATGACCGAGCTCCCGCACCAGTATTCGACAGTGGTGGGCGAACGAGGGGTTCGCCTATCCGGAGGCCAGCGCCAGCGCGTCGGGATTGCGCGTGCGCTCTATCACGATCCGTCGGTGCTGGTCTTCGATGAGGCCACCAGCGCGCTGGACACGGCGACAGAGGCCGCGGTGATGGAGGCCATCGAGGCGCTCTCGCGCGACAAGACCATCATTCTGATTGCCCACCGGCTGAGCACAGTGCGGGCCTGCGACCGCATCGTGGTGCTGGAAAAGGGCCAGGTGGCCGCCGTCGGAACCTTCGACTCACTGTTGGAGGAAAATTCGACCTTCAGGCAACTCGCTCAGCATTGATCGCATCGCCGCGGAGAACGAGTTTGGGCTCGGCTCAGGCTTACTCCTTAGGGCGCCGGACCAGTTCAATGCTTCCTGATGGCCGTGTTTCGCTGGCGGCGGAGTTTCCTCCAGAGCATCTCGAGTGCCTGTTTGGGGTTCAGGATGATGTCGAGGAGCTCCGAGGTCGCGTACCACACGAGTCTGGTCTTGGTCAGGGGGTATCCGGCGAGTTGCAGATACCGGAGGTGGTAGTCCCAGAATTCCTTGTGTTTGCGGAAGGGTATCCGGCGCAGGCTGTTGCGCTTCAGAAAGGCCCGGTAGGTCGAAAGCTTCTCGCGGAGGAGCGCTTCATATTCGTCCCGGTCCAGGCAGGATGGTCCGTAGGTAACCAGCAGGTAGAGTTGGGAGGCCTTGAACGTATGCACACGATGCATGAACGAATGCAGCTGACCCTCGTGCCGTCTCATGAAGGACAACACCTGATAGACGAACCCGAAGTTGTGCTCCTGCAGGATTCTGAAACAGACATCTCGGTCCATGAACAGGTGGCGCTCGTCGTAAAACGGTTCTTCCCGTTCGAGGATGAGGCTTGATCTGAGGAGGATCGTCGTTGGGTTTCCCAGCACACTGGGCCGCCCGGTCCGGTGCAGGTCGATCCGGCATATTTCCCGGCCGGGAAAGACGGCTGTCGGGTATTGATTCCCTTCGCCGCCGACGGGTGGTGGGAGTCCATCGCAGTACACGAAGGGCCCGTGAAGCATGAACGAGCCCACGATCCCTATGGATGGGTCCGTCTCTGCCAGCTCGACCATCTGAGAAATGCATTCCGGGAATAGCCAGTCATCCGCATGCACGACCTTGCAATATCGGCTCTCGGGCGATACGAGGCGCATTGCGAAATTCTGGTTTTGGAGTGCAGTCAGAAACTCCGTGTTGCTGTGAATTCGGATCCGCGGATCACGGCTGGCGAAACTCTCGAGGATCGCGCTGGTTCGATCGGTGCTGCAGTTATTGACAATGACGTATTCGAAGTTGGTGTAGCGCTGGTTGAGCACGCTTGCGATGCACTCGGCGATGGTCGCCTCTCCGTTGTAAACGGGGGTGACGACGCTGACGAGCGGCTCAGGGGATTGTGGCATGGCGGGTCTCTGGTGGTCTGAGTCAGCCGTCGCCGACCTGGGTGGCGGGAAACCCATATTCAGCGATCATGGCCTTGATAAACTCGTCGTTGCCCTGTGCAACGTTGTTCTTGAAGAGGGCCGTCCCCTGGGTATCGGGCCACAGGAGCACCCTCCTGTTCGACTTGGTCCGCCTCGCGATCGAGCCATTCATTCGAGCCATCCAGTACAGCCAGACGTCATCGGCTTTTCCGCACAGTCTGCGAAAAGCCTCGACGTTCGTAACGTCGGGGTGCAATGTGCCGGGGGGGTAAAACACACCGCCCACGCCGGTCGCAAAATTAAGTGTGGACGATTCGGTGGTGGCCGGATCATCGAGGCTCCACTGGTGATACGGTAGTGGAAGCCCCTGCTGATCAAGCCGGATGCGGTGCACACGGTGCGCGACGATATCGCTCGTTCGCCCGCTCCATGCCGTGACCAGCTCTTCCAGCCAGGTTGGCCAGTAGTAGAGGTCATCATCGGCCGTTACGACAAAGTGGCCGGGATGCGCTTGCATCGTTGGGATGATCTTCGTGAAGGGCCCCATGTCCTCGGAGGCGCAGATCTCGAGGCCAGCCTCGCGCAGCTCCAGGATTTCGGGCGTCAGGTGGTTGTTGTCTTCGTGTGAGACCCAGAGTAGAAGCCTGTCGGGCCTCATGGTCTGGGCAAGAAGACATCTCAGGGTGAGGTGCAGCCTCGAAAAACGGCGGCGGTAGGAGGTCAAGGAAACGATCAGGGGGCTCGGGAGGTCATGCGGACTCACTTGCAGGGGTTTGTTGTGGGAGACAATCCCGTTCACCGTCTTCTCCCAGGCCTGGGCACGCTGCGAGTCGGTCAGTGAGCGAATCTGCTCCGGCTGCTCCACGATGGTCGTGATCTGGTGAAACAGGGCCGTGGTCAGGTATTTGCTCGTGCGGAGCGGACTGCTTCCGAAGACTGACAGGAAACGGCCGAGTATCTGGAGCTTCGGACTAGGCATGGATGCAAGTTCCGCCGTGCTGATTGGTGCGACCCGAGAAGGCCGCCTCCAAAGGCAATGTCGTAATAGGTCGTTGGGTGTGCCACCAGAGTCGGATCCAGGAGCAGGACACATCCCAAAAAAATGGCCCCCGGCAAAGCCTGCCGGGGGCAAACCGAATGCCGCTCGTGGTCAGCCCCTGCCGGTGCGGACGACGCTCTTGCGGTCCTTCTCAGCCCAGCCGAAGACGGCGACGAAATGCGAGCAACGAAAGTCCCGCGATCAGCTCGAGGAGGCCAAGCGAGCCACCGCCACCGCTACCGCCACTCGTCGGGGGCGTGTCGTCGCTCGGGGGAGGCAAAGGCGTACCGCCGACGTCACCCTCGGGCGGCGGGGTCGAGCTCCCGGGCGCCGTGCAGCGTGTGAACGTGGACGTTGCCGGGTTCTGGCCGGTCACCCGAACCTCGACCGTATGCACCTCGCAGTCGTCGATGGTGGAATCGAAGGTGAGCAGGTACTCGTTCTGGAGCAGTGTGGAGATGGCACCGTAGGCGTCTTGGACAGCTTCTTCGTCCTGGGCCTCGTAGAACTGTCCGCCCGTCTGGAACGCCAACTCGGTCATCGCGGCGAAGTTGATGTTGCCCACGCCGACGCTAAAAATCGAAAGTTCTTCGCCATTGGCTAAGGTCACCACCTCGGGGCCGGTGACCGATGCGTCGTTGTTCCTGCCATCGCTAACCAGGACGATCGCCTTGGGTCCGTTCGGTAAAGCAGAAGCAGCCTCAAACTCCTCAATCGCCAGCTTCAACGCCACGTAGACGGGACTGCCGCTTCCCGAGTAGGCAATCGTTACAGCCTTGATCAGGGCCTGCCTGACGGCCTCGTCGGCGATTTCGACAAAACCGGGTGCAAGGACTTGGGCACCTAGCGAGGTGTTGAATTTCATGATCCCCGCGTAATCGCCGTCCTGCATCGTCTTCAGGAACTCGATGACGGATTGCTCCACCACGTCCTGCACGTCTCTGACCGACCCGCTGTAGTCCATTGCGAAGATGATCGACACCCTTCTCTGTTCATCCTGGATGGGGGTTAACGAGAAGGTGACCGGCGTTACCACGGGCTCCCCGTCCACTAGCACGGTGAAGTCCTGATCGGTCAGTCCGCCGACCGGAGCGCCATTGCCATTGGTCACGGTGACGAAGACGTTGATCGGGTCGGCGATCGGCCGGGCCTCCACCCGCAGT
>SLRQ01000033.1 GCA_007130885.1 Deltaproteobacteria bacterium | reverse complement strand
TCGCTTGCAGAGGACGCCACTGACTTGGAGGCGCACGAGGAGCGAACGGAAGAGGAGAGCGTGCCTTTCGAGGAGTTTGTGAAGGGGTTACGACGGCGTGGGAAGCTATAGCCTCTTCATCAAGCCCAGCGCCGGAAAGGAACTGGAGGCGATCCGGCAGAAGAAGGTTCAACAACGAATCATCTCGGGAATACGTTCGCTTGCAGACGATCCTCGACCCATAGGTTGTGAGAAACTGTCTGGGAGCGTGGCACTTTATCGGGTGAGGGTCGGGGTCTATCGCATCGTGTATGCAATTGATGACGAGCTAGCCGAAGTTCATGTGAGCAAGATCGGGCACCGACGAGAGGTGTATCGGTGAGCACCCGCCTAACCAGCCGTCTACGCGCCTAGGTGCCACCCACTTCGCAGAGGCGCCTAGGAGGCGCCTAGGTGCCACCCACTTAGCGGAGGCGCCTAGGTGCCACCCACTTAGCAGGGGGCCGCCTAGGTGCCACCCACTTAGCAGGGCCCGCCTAGGTGCCACCCACTTAGCAGGGGCCTAGGTGCCACCCACTTAGCAGGGCCCGCCTAGGTGCCACCCACTTAGCAGGGGCCTAGGTGCCACCCACTTAGCAGGGCCTGCTAAGTGCCTGAAAATACATCCGCACCGGCGCGACCCCGGAGCTGCTCAGCTTACGTGCTTGCGAGGTGCCATCGATGAAGCGGCCGCGTCCTGTCCCAAAAAAGTCGATCGAAGAACGAAGTCAGACGCGGATGCAGCGGCGTCCGAAATCCGGTAGTTATTCTTTCGCGGACCCCTAGTCCGGCTGCGCACTCTATGGCGGCATCGGGGCGGAAAGAGTAATACCGAGCGGCAAGGAGGCGGGCGAACTGATGAGCCAAAAACTCGATAATGGGAGCTTGCGCGTTGGCGGCCGGTGCCGCCGGCCTGTTTGGAGCGCGAGAGCAGCTCGTGCTGGGTTGATCGCCGGTCTGCTCCAGGTCCTTTTGCCCTCGGTGGCTTCCAGTGACTCGCTCGATCTTCATGTAGGAGGGGACGTGAAGGGCTTCTTCTTTTCGAGCTTTCCCTACGACCATGCCTTCCTGCCGGAGGATCCGTTCGGTCAGGCGGTCGTGGACGGACGCCTGAAGCTCCAGGCGCGCTTCGGAGATGGCATAAGGCTCGATGCGCATCATCAGCTCACGGCAACGACCTTCTCGGTCCCGGAACCTCCAGTACCGATCGATCTCGACCTCATCGACGAAACGCCCATAGAGGGTTTATTCGGGGCGCCCGCCCAAGGCGCAAGGGATCTGCCGCAAGCGGTCGATCTATCGTGGACGGCCGCCGAGGGTCCCGGGCACACCATTGAAGGCCGAGTGGACCGACTGTCGGTGCGCCTGCGCACCGGCCGCTTTCACCTCACTGCAGGCCGGCAGGCCATTACATTCGGGCGGGCGTACTTCTTCACTCCCCTGGATCTGGTCGCTCCCTTCTCTCCCGTGGTGGTCGACCGCGAGTACAAGCCCGGCATCGACGCAGTGCGAGCCGACTGGTTCTTCGGCGTGGCCGGGCAGGTAACCGCCGCCGCAGCGTATGCCGGCTCCTGGGACAGCGAAGGGATGATATTCACCGGCCGAGCGGGCAGCACCTTTGCTTCGTGGGATCTCGCCCTCTTTGCCGCCGCGGTCCACCGCGATGCCGTTTTCGGCATCGAGAGTTCCGGAGCACTCGGCCCCGCGGGCGCAAGAGCCGAGGGCACTCTGACATTTCCCAGCGGAGGGGACTCTCCGTTCGTCAGAGCCACTATCGGCGCGGATCACATGATGCTGGCGGGGCGCCTGTACTTACTTGGCGAGATCCATGTGCAAACCGTCGGCGCCGAGCAGCCGGTGGACTACCTGACAATCGCGATGACCGATCGCTTCTCCCGCGGTGAAGCCTGGGCCCTTGGGAGATACTACGCGGCGGCCAGCGCCACCTACGATGCGACTCCGCTTGTCGATGTCTCGCTCTTCAGCGTAGTCAACCTAGCCGATTCCAGCGCCCTTTTAGGGCCTGGTTTTTCATGGTCGGTGGCTGACGCCGCGCACCTGAACGCCGGTGCCTACCTGGCCCTTGGAAAAAGGCCGAACGACATTCCCTTCGCGCTGGTGCCGCAAAGCGAGTTCGGCTTGTATCCGTCCACGGCCTATGTGTCCCTGCACGCGTACTACTGACAGACAAGAAAACGGGAATCGGTTGACGTGAGCCGGGAGTTCGTACTGGATTCGGGTCCGTTCAAGTCATGTTTCAACTAAGCAGTGTAGGCAAGTCCTATGGAGCACAGCACCTCTTTCGCGAGGTGACCTGGCTCATCCAGCCCGGCGACCGTGTGGGTCTCGTGGGACCGAACGGATGCGGAAAGACCACCCTTTTGCGCATGCTCACCGGTGCCGTTCGACCCGACGAAGGCGAGGTAGGCTCGGCGAGAGGCGCGACCGTCGGCTACCTGGCGCAAGAGGTGGAGCGGATGGAAGGACGAACGGCTTTCGAGGCGGCCAAGAGCGGGGCCTCCGAGATTGTTCGAACGGAATCCGAAATTGCCGATCTCGAGACTCGTATGGCCGCCGCACCGGGAGGCAGTGAAGCCTCCGGCGAGGATTCCTCGCGGGAGTGTGTCGAGGCTCTGGCAACACGTCATGGAACCTTGTTGGAGCGTTTCGTGGCGCTCGACGGCTACGGAGTAGATGCCCGCGTGAGAACCATCCTTGCGGGCCTTGGATTTTCACAAGAAGCAATGGAGCAGCCCCTCGCCACTCTTTCAGGCGGCTGGGCCATGCGCGCGGCACTCGCAAGGCTTCTGGTGGCCGGTCCCGATCTTCTGCTGCTCGACGAGCCCACTAACCATTTGGATCTCGAGAGCATTGTCTGGCTCGAAGAGTTTCTGGCGAGTTATCCAGGAGCCTGGGTTGTGGTTAGCCACGACCGCTACTTCCTAGAGCGACAGGTTTCCAAGATCGCCGAGCTGACGCCCGAGGGGCTCTTCCTCTATGAGGGCAAGTACGAAAGCTATCTCGAGCAACGCGCGGCACTGCTCGAGCGCCTCGAGAAAGAAGCGGCAGGTCACGCAAAAAGGGTGGCTGACTTACAGGGTTTCATCGATAGGTTTCGGGCCAAGGCGACAAAGGCAAGACAAGCCCAGAGCAAGGTGCGCCTGATCGAGAAGCTGGAAGAGGAGATGGAGGAGAGGCAGGCCCCATTGGCCGCGGCACTCTCCCAACAGCGGCGGCGACCTCGACTTCGGCTGCCGCCGGCTCCCCGCTCCGGCGAAATCGCCATCGAGCTCGAAGGGGTCCGAAAGGCTTACGGAGACAATGTGGTTTACGCCGGTCTGGACATGTCCGTCCGGCGTGGTGAACGGGTCGCTCTGGTCGGCCCCAACGGCTCCGGCAAGTCGACGTTGCTCAAGATGCTGGCGCACGCGGTCTCCCCCGACACAGGAGAGATAAGGCTCGGCCACAACGTCGTTCCCTACTACTTCGCTCAGCATCAGACAGACGCCCTCGATTGCAGCGCCACGGCGATCGAGTGCCTCTGGGAGATCATGCCGACGGAAGGTGAATCACGAGTAAGGGGCGTGCTCGGAGCATTTCTGTTCGAGGGCGACGACGTCTACAAGACCGTGGGGGTACTCTCCGGTGGAGAGAAAGCCCGGCTCTCGTTGGCTCGTATGCTCGCGCGTCCGGCCAACCTGTTGCTCCTCGATGAGCCCACCAACCACCTCGACCTGGAGAGCAGGGAGGTGCTCGAAACAGCACTTCACGAGTTCAATGGTTCCATGGTTCTCATCAGCCACGACCGTTGGTTCATAAACAAGATGGCAACACGTGTCGTGGAGATAGCACCAGGCGGAGCTTTGACCAGCTTCCCCGGCGACTATGACTATTACTGCTGGAAGAGCGATAGAATCCGCGAGGAAGAGACGGCCTCGAAGGAAGCGCCTGCCGACGACTTTCGTGAAGTCGATCGACACAAAGAAGGGAAAGCCAGGGGGACCAAGCTTCGGGAGAAGAAAAAAGCCGTCGAGAGGGAGGCACGCCGCAGGGAGAAGGAGACCGCCAACCTGGAGGATGAGATACAATCCTCCGAAACGAGACTTTCGGAAATCGACGAGTTGCTGTGCGAACCGGACGTTTATAAGGATGCCGCACGCTGCAAGGAGCTCCTCGCGGAGAAGGAACAGCTTCAAGCGCGGCTGGAGGATGCTTATGAACGTTGGGCGGCTTTGTGAGACAACCTTTCATGAGCTATTCATCCGACGGTAAAGCCATGGAGCCCGAAAACACCTTTTTAGACGGCATTCCAGCAAAGCTGGCGGGGAGACAGAGACGAGAGCTTCGTCGACCGAGGAGCGCCGCGGTCCTTGTTCCCATAGTAAACGACGGGGGTCCCCAGCGCCTTATACTGACTCGCCGCACCAACTCCCTTCCCACACACAAGGGGCAGGTCGCCTTTCCCGGAGGCGTTCTAGAGCCGTGCGATACCGGTGCCATCTGCGCCGCCTTACGCGAGGCCGAGGAAGAAATCGGCTTGCGTCGCCATCATGTTGAAGTGATCGGATTGCTCGATGACTTTCCGACCATCGATGAGGACATGTCGGTAACCCCCGTCGTAGCCCGTGTCGAACAGGTCCTCGGACTAAAGCCGCAGCCCGAGGAGGTCGCGCGAATCTTCGAGATTCCAATCGATCTGCTGCGACAATCCACAGGCTGGGTTCGCAAGTACACTTCGAAGCACGGGCGTCAATGGCCGGTTTTCTACTTCGAGCATGACGGCGAAACCTTGTGGGGACTATCGGCCTACGTCGTGCTGCACTTGCTCGACGTGTGCTGGTCGTGTGCTCCCTTCGAGCTTCCCCAAGCGCGCATCGAATAGAGTTGCGCGACACACACGAGTGTCAACGGGAAGGGCATTGCGAAACCGCCCGAAAGCAAAGCCTCTAACATCGGACGATGCGATGCCCGGGGGGGCAAGCCTGACCAGGCCTAGCGGTGGCTTCGCGGTCAGGCCATTTCGTTTTCTATGGCGAACCGGGTCAGCTCCGCCACGGAGTGGATATCGAGCTTGCGCGCCAGCTTGCCTCGATGCTTCTCAACGGTCTTCGGGCTGATGCCGAGCTCGTGAGCGATGCTCTTGGTAGTACCACCGCGCGCGATGAGCGTGAGCACCTGGCGCTCACGGCGTGAAAGTATCCGAAGGGGATGCTCGCCCGCGGCCCCGTCTCCCTCGGCCATACGCGATATCTCCGCGGAGAGGTACGCCTTCCCTTCGTTTACCGACGCTATGCCCTGCTTCAAATCCTCGAAATGGCACGTCTTCAGAAGGTAGGCATTTACCCCGGACTGCATTGCGGCCTCGACCATCCCGCGGTGCCGCTCGTCGCTTAGAACGATGATACGTGAGTCCGGCAGCTCTCGCCTGAAGGACGTCGCGAGATCGATGCCGTGAAGAATCCCTTCCAGCCGAAGATCCATGATTATTAGGCTAGGATTTGGATCCATCTCCTGGGCTTTGCGAAGGGCCTCCTCCCCTGAAGCAGCCTGTTCGACGGTTCCGATCTCGTCTAACCGGTGAAGCAAGCAAACTAGACCTTCTCGGACGATATGGTGGCCATCCACCACCAGTACATTCATAGCCATGACCTATAACCCCCATGCCGCGCGTAGCGGCAACGTTTGGTGCCAGGAGCGGCCTCCCCCAAAGTGTATCCGCCTCCCGCACAAACCCCCCATATCCAATGGATGGCCTGACTTCCAGGGGGAGAACTCCCCGTCCGGGCAGGTCCAACGGAAAAAAATGGCTCTTTCGGAGAAAAACCGAACCCCAACATTTCCAAAACGCTTCTTCCTCTCGAGCGTGACTGGAACAACATTGACACCATGCGTCAAAAGCCTTAATCCTTGCCTTCAAGAAGTTCAACCCCGTTCAGGAGGATCCCTACCATGGCATGGAGCGGAGCAAAGGTGAACGGCCGGCGTGTCGCTATCGTTGGTGGGCTTAGAACCCCCTTTATGAAGTCAGGTGGCGCTTACAAGAAACTGTCCGCTCTAGACCTCGCGAAAGCCGTGGTCAACGAGCTGGTCCAGCGCCTGGATCTTGAAGCTGACCAGGTAGACCAACTCGTTTACGGACAGGTGGTGCCAAACCCCCACGCCCCCAACATCGCGCGGGAGATAGTGCTCGGCACGCCTCTGCCTAGGAGCATCGAGGCATACACCGTCAGTCGCGCCTGCGCTACAAGCACACAGGCGCTGGTAAACGCCGCACACGCCATCTTGACCGGTGAGGCGGACGTCGTAATTTGTGGTGGAGCCGACAGCCTGTCCCGGCCGCCGATAACATACAGCGATCCTTTGACCGACGCGCTCATGAAAGCCAATAGAGCGCGCGATCCCATGTCAAAGGCGAAGGCCTTCCTGGAAGTAGGACCAAAAGACTTCCTCCCGAATCCACCGTCCATCAAGGAGATGTCCACCGGCCTGACCATGGGACAGTCGGCGGAGAAGATGGCCAAGGAGAACGGCATCAGCCGCGAGGCGCAAGATGAGTTCGCGGTACGAAGCCACCGGAAATCCGCGGAGGCATGGGAAAAAGGAATCTTCAAGGATGAGGTGCTACGCTTTCCCTTGCCACCGAGGCTCGAAGAGATGGTGGAAAAGGACAACCTAGTTCGCCCCGATGCAAGCACCAAGGCCATGGCCAGGCTTCGGCCGGTATTCGACAAGAAGTACGGCTCCGTGACCGCCGGCAGCAGCTCTCCACTTACGGACGGCGCCAGCGCTCTTTTGGTAATGAGCGATAAAAAAGCGAAGGCGCTCGGCTATGAGCCGCTCGCCTACCTCAAGTCCTGGGCATTCGCCGCTCTCGACCCCTCGTGGCAACTGCTCATGGGGCCTTCTTTTGCCAGCCCCAAAGCTCTGGATCGTGCGGGAATGCGACTCTCCGACATCGATCTAGTCGACATGCACGAAGCCTTTTCCGCTCAAATGCTCTCAAACCTACAGGCCTTCGCCTCCAAGGAATGGGCCAAGAAGTGGCTTGGACGCGACGAGGCCATCGGCGAGATCGAGGATGACAAGCTCAACATCTACGGCGGTTCGATAAGCCTTGGTCATCCCTTCGGCGCCACGGGAGCCCGGCAGGTCCTGACTATGTCCAACGAGCTGGCACGTCGCGACGGAGGCACTGCCCTCGTCACCCAGTGCGCGGCGGGAGGTCTCGGCGCCGCGGTGATTATCGAGCGGTGATGGAAAGGAGAGAAGCTATGAAAACAGCAGCAGCTACCGAAAGCGCGGCCGATATGAAATTGACGCACTTCCTCTTCGACGTTGACGCCGACGGCGTGGCGACGGTGCTGATGGATGTCCAGGGCGAGAAGATGAACACGCTCTCGACACGGATTCAGGACGATCTCACCAAGATCATCGATCGCGTCGAGAAAGACCCGGAGATCAAGGCGGTCGTCATCGGCTCGGCCAAGGAAGACAACTTCATGGCCGGGGCCGACATCGAAATGCTGAAGGAGGTCGACTCGGCAGCCAAGGCATCCCAGCTTGCGCGTGATGCCCAGGCCGGTTTCGCTCGGCTCGAGTCGCTTCACAAAAGCCGGAGCAAACCGGTCGTCGCCGCCATTCACGGTCCGGCGCTCGGTGGCGGTCTCGAGCTAGCGCTTGCTTGCTCGTCCAGAATTTGCACCGATGACGAGAAGACCATCCTCGGCCAACCCGAGATAATGCTGGGCGTAATCCCCGGTGCCGGCGGCACCCAGCGTCTGCCTCGTCTAATCGGCATAGCAAACGCCCTGGACATGATCCTTACCGGACGCAATATAAGGCCTCCACGGGCCCGTAAGATGGGCCTGGTGGACGAGGTGGTTCCCGAACCAATCTTGCTGGAAGTGGCCCGAAAGCAAGCGCGCCGACTGGCGAGCGGCGTGGAAAAACCGCCGAAGAGAGGCATGGCACGCCTTCGTGAGCTAGCCGACGCGCAGAATCTTCAGCAACTCGCGCTCGAGGAGAATGCTGTAGGCCAGCGAGTGCTTTTCAAGAAGGCCCGCGAGCAGCTACTCAAGAAGACGCGTGGGAACTATCCCGCTCCCGAGAGAGCCTTGGAGGTTATACGGATAGGAGTTCAGGAAGGCCTCGATGCCGGATACGCCGCGGAGGCCGACCGCTTTGGTCACCTCGTGGTCTCTCCGGAGGCCCAAGCGTTGATGTCGATCTTCTTTGCAACGCAGGAGTTGAAAAAGGACAACGGTACAGACGATCCGAGCATCGAGCCGCGACCCGTCAATAAGCTTGGAGTCATAGGCGGCGGCCTTATGGGAGGTGGCGTGGCGGCTGTAAGTGCCATGAAGATAGGCACACCGGTACGACTCAAGGAGGTCGACGACGTCGGAGTCGTTCGAGGATTGTCATATGTAAACAAGCAACTCCAAAACTCCGTAAGGCGGCGCAGGTTACAGCCCCGAGACGCGGAGCGAACGCGCCATCTGGTAACCGGCGCCACTGATTGGTCGGGATTCAAGTCGGTGGACCTGGTGGTAGAAGCGGTGTTTGAAGACCTGGACCTAAAGCACAAGGTGCTCAAGGATATGGAGAACGCGACCGGTAAGGAAGCGATCTTCGCCTCGAACACCTCCTCTCTACCCATCAGCGAGATCGCGGCCGCATCCAAACATCCGGAAACGGTAATCGGCATGCACTACTTCTCCCCTGTCGAGAAGATGCCGCTCCTGGAGATCATCGTCACCGACAAGACGGCCGACTGGGTCACGGCGACCTGCGTGGAATACGGCAAGCGACAGGGCAAGACGGTCATCGTGGTACGAGACGGAACGGGCTTCTACACTTCGCGAATCCTGGCTCCCTATCTAAACGAAGCAGCGTGGATGTTGGCGGAGGGAGCGGCCATCGAGGATCTAGACGAAGCCATGATGGACTGGGGCTTCCCGGTAGGTCCGATTGCGCTTCTCGATGAGGTCGGAATCGACGTGGGACAAAAGGTCGCCGGAATTATGGAGAAGGCTTTCGGTGACAGAATCCGGGCCCCCGGCACGATGGATGCGTTGCTCGAAGATGGTCGAAAGGGCAGGAAGACGGAGAAGGGCTTCTATCGCTACGAGAACGACAAGAAGGCCGGAGTGGATGAGACTGTCTACGAGGTGCTGGGTCAAACTCGCGAGCGCACGCGTTTTGCCAAGGAAGAAATTCAGCAGCGCCTTGGCATGTCCATGATCAACGAGGCGGCCTTGTGCCTGGAGGACGGTATCCTTCGGTCGGCCCGCGACGGTGACATTGGAGCCATCTTCGGCCTCGGTTTTCCTCCTTTCCTGGGAGGCCCCTTCAGTTGGGTGGACAGAACCGGCGCCTCCGAAATCGTGCGGCGTCTGGAGCGGTTCTCCCAGCGCTACGGTAAGCGCTTCGAACCCGCCGGGATTCTCCACGAGCACGCGGGGTCCGGTAAGCTGTTCCGGGGCTAACACACCAGAGGCGCCCTTTCCTGTTAAAGCTCATCCGGCCCGACCGCGATTCGCGCACGTCGGGCCGGAGCTTTTCGTATGACGTCTAGTTCTCGGCTGCCAGCCACTCGATTAGTTCGTCAGCGCCGCCAATCAGCTCGCCGTCGATAAATACGCGAGGCGTGGTTGGGGTTTTTGACACCGCCCTCAGCATCACCTGGGTGGCGGGTATTTCTTCCCAATCCATTTCAGCTTTCTTCAATGCCTCTCTAGCACGATCGCAGTGACGACAGCCGTGACGAATTAGCATAAAGACGTCATGCGGTGGCTTGGCGCCGGGCGCAATATGCTGAAGCATCGTGTCGGCATCGCTGACTTCGAAGGGATCACCCGGTTTTTCGGGCTCGATAAAGGTCTTCTCTATCACCCCATCTCGCACGAGCATACTATATCTCCAGCTACGCTTACCAAAGCCGATATTACTCTTATCGACGAGGAGGCCGATCTCGCCGGTGAAGTCTCCGTTACCATCAGCGACGAACTTCACGTTTTTGACCTTTTGGTCTTTTCTCCATGCTCTCATTACGAAAGCATCGTTCACCGAAACACACAAAATGTCGTCAACACCATGTCGTTTGAATGTATCCGCCAAACGATCAAACCTTGGGACGTGATTCGATGAGCAGGTAGGAGTAAAGGCGCCTGGAAGCCCGAACACAATCACCGTTTTGCCTGAAAATAGGTCTTCCGTGGTCAGATCATTGAATGAACCATCGTCTATTACCTTCAGGTTCATTTCTGGAACTCGAGTTCCTTGTGGATCCAGAATAGCCATCTATCCATCTCCTTTCAGTATGGTTATTCACTCTCGAACTTTTTCAAGCTCCGCTGCCGCGTCACGCAGCGCAGTCCGCAAACCTTCTTCGATCACTGGATGATAAAACGGCATCTCCAGCATCCTATCGATCGTCAAGCCCTCCTGATGACTCCAAGCCAAGAGATGAGCAATGTGCTCCAGTCTGGGACCTATGCCTTCGGACCCGAGCAGCCGTCCGGTGTTCTTGTCGGCATATACATGTAGCGCCCCGGCGTTCAGGCCCATGACACGGCTGCGCCCCTGATTTCTGAAGGATACGCGACCAGTCACAAACCCGTCTTCAGGTAGATCCCGATGGGCGGTGCCCGCAATGAACATCTGGGGGCTTGTAAACACTATCGAAAGCGGACTTCTTCGAATTCCTGGACGCACCTCAGGAAACGCCGCGGCATTCTCCCCGGCAATTCTTCCTTCGTCGGCCGCCTCATGAAGAATAGGTCGAATGCCGGCGGCATCCCCCGCTACGAAAACAGGCTCGTTTTCAACCTGAAGGGTGTTCGGATCAACGGGTAGCCGTCCATCCCCTGTAAGCGGAAGCGAGGTAGCTTCAAGATTGATGAGATCTAGATTGCTTCGCCTGCCGGTAGCGACCAGCGCATAATCAAAAACCTCTGCTTGTCGTCCGCCTTCGCCCTGCCACTGCACTTCAACTCCACCCTCAACGCGGCGGACCTCCAAGCCCTTTACCGAGGTATGTAGAGGCATGGACAACGAAAATAGATGAGTTGCCTCGGCTTTCAGATCCGGATCCGACAGGGAACCCACATTCGGTGAGTGACCGAAAATGCGCACGCGTACGCCAAGCGAGTGGAGCGCCTGCCCGAGCTCCAAACCAATGATGCCCGGACCGAAGACCGCGACCGATTCTGGAAGTCTATCGAGGGAGAACAGCTCATCGTTGTGAATCAAACGATCCTGGGCGGGCTCGAGAGCAGGCGGTACAATAGGCCTGCTGCCCACCGCCAAGACCACCCTATCCGCCTCTATCCGCTCACCCGCGACATCGAGCACCAAGTCATCGATAAAACGAGCTTGGCCTCTAACGTAGGAGCCTTTGTCTTTGACCAGCTCTTCCACATCTCGTAGGACGAACCCGACAAAACGGTCCCGCTCCCTCCGCACACGCTCCATGACGGCTTCAGGATGGACCTTCACTTTGGCTTCGATCCCAAAGGCGTCTCCATTGCGAGCGCACTGTGCGTGTTCGGCTGCCGCGATGAGAAGCTTGCTCGGCATGCAACCGACCCGAGCGCATGTCGTGCCACCCTCTCCACCTTCAATCAGTATGACATCGCAACCCTTGCGAAGCGCGGCTCGGGTCGCTCCAATGCCTGCGGTGCCGGCTCCCACAACGACGACACTAGCTCTTACCGTCATGTTCGATGTCTCCTCTCATTGCATGCTTCCGGTGGCTCGCTTGGGCATCTTCGTTTAGGCCAAGATTGAATCCATGAGAATTAGAAGATAAGCCCACGCTACTATTCGTCCAGCAGACGAAATGACCGCGCCCAGAAGGGAGAAGCCAGGGTTTAGGACAGAGCACGACAGGTTGCAATGCATCCCAAGTGCGCGATAATCATAAGGAATGATTCGTTCATTTGGTTTTGTCCTGATCTTCTGCGCATTTGTACTGTCCTGCGGCCCTGCGGCGGTGGATGGTCCCGGCGAACAGAACGATGAATCAGACCCGGAGAACGACAACGGCACCGGTGAGGAGAATGGTGTCGAGCACGAGTGGGTAACACCCGCTGTCGACTCCGACCGCATTGACCACCGGACTTTTCACAGCGAAGCCGTCGGAGAGGACGTGAGCTATCACATCTTCGTTCCAATGCCATACGACAACATGTCCGAGACCGAATTTCCGGTACTCTACTGGCTACATGGGGGCGGCGGCGGAATCGAGGGGATCGTCCCGTTAGCGCAGCACTTCGCAGCCGCCATGCAACAAGGCCTCGTGCCGACGATGCTAGTTGTTTTTCCTAACGGACTCGAGCTTGGAATGTGGGTCGACTGGAAGGACGGATCGGTGCCGATGGAGACCATTTTAATGGATGAGCTGATTCCGCATATAGATGACACCTTTCGAACAATCACGAGTAGAGATGGAAGAATCGTCGAGGGCTTCAGTATGGGTGGCTATGGAGCAGCAAGACTTGCATTCAAGTATCACGACGTTTTTTCCGCAGCATCCATTCTCGGCGGCGGCCCCCTCCAGCTGAATTTCGACGAGACTCCCCGAGTAGGTCGCGAAGGGCGGGAGCGAGTCTTCCAAGATGTGTATGGCGGATGCATGGACTACTACCAGTCCGTCAGTCCGTGGCTCATTGCCGAGGAGAATGCGGCGGCTTTAGCGGAGAACAGCCGTATTCGAATTGCGATAGGCGAACTCGACCCAATGCTGGACTTCAATGAGGATTTCCACGAGCACCTGAAAAGCCTGGATATTCCTCACGAGTTTCATATCATTCCGGATGTTGGGCACGATGCGATGCCCCTTCGCCAAGGTCTGGGAGAAGAAGGCTGGGATTTCTATCACTGACGGAGTTTGTTTCAATGTCCCTAGAAACCAAAGGACGTAACATCGCGACACTAAAAGACTTCTATGAGCTGATGCGCGAAACTGCGGCCGCTCGGCGCCGGATAGTCACCGCGGTGATGGAGAATAGGCCCATAGAGCCCTCGTTGGTGACGTTGCTTCGTGAAGCTCGCGAGTCGCTCGCCTCAATCACACGGGCCAAAGACAAGTATCGTCTCTTGCTGGACGCAACGAACTGCATCGACGTCGATCTGAGCTACGAGATCGGGGAGCTGGACAAGGACATCCTCTATGCGGAGAAAGGCGATGTAGCGCTCATCGAGCACCTAGGCGGGCTGCACGAAGGCTTCGAGCAGCAGGTATCCAGAACCGTCGAGCTCCTTGCCGGCGTTCGGTTCAACTGTTTCGTTACCGACCGTGACGGCACCATCAACAATTACTGCGGCAGATACGGCTCCTCCATACAGTCCGCCTACAACGCTGTCTTCGTCAGCCGGTTTGCCAAGAGCCTATCGGCGCACCCCATCATCCTGACGTCCGCGCCCATCAAGGACGTCGGCCTCGTTGATGTCAGCGTAAGCCCTCCCGGCATTTTCATTCATGCGGCGTCAAAAGGTCGCGAGTTCATCGATCTGCGGGACGAATGGCACTCCTTCCCCATCGAAGACGAGAAGAAGGAATTGCTGGAAGCCTTGGAGACGAGGCTGCGTATGCTCATTTCCCAGCCAAGGAATCAGAAGTTCGGGCTTATTGGGTCGGGCTTTCAGGTGAAATTCGGTCAGATTACCCTGGCCCGCCAAGACATCAGCAACTCTATCGATCCTGATGAATCAAAGGAATTGCTGAAGAGGGTAGCCGAGCAAGTAGCGGAGATCGATCCCGATCAAAATCATTTCCGCATCGAGGACACCGGGCTGGACATCGAGATAATCCTCACGATCTCCGGGGACGATAACGACGAGCTGAAGGACTTCGACAAAGGAGACGGTGTCCGGTACGTCGACAAAACCCTAGACTTGAAGATGAGTCAAGGACCGCACCTCGTCTGCGGTGACACGTCGTCGGACGTGCCCATGCTGCAAGCGGCGATGGATGCTTCGCCGGATGATACATACACTGTGTTCGTCACTCGAAAGAAGGATCTTGCAAAGAGGGTACGTCAGAAATGCCACAGGAACGTCATCGTCGAGGAGCCCGACGTCCTAGTGACGGGGCTCTATCGCCTCGCAGTGTCATGATCCCACCAAGATCGTGGTGACGGATACAATAAACATAGGGATCAGCAGCTGCCTCCTGGGAAACCATGTTCGTTACGATGGCGGGCATAAGCTCGACCGATTCATCAAGGGAACGCTCGGTCGATACGTGAAATTCGTGCCTGTCTGCCCGGAAGTGGAATGTGGCCTGCCCGTGCCTCGTGAGAGCATGCATCTACTCGGTGATGCCACAGCTACTCGCCTGCTTACCACCCGCACCAAGATCGATCACACGGAGCGCATGCGGACCTGGATCGGAACCCGGTTGAACGAACTCGCCAAGGAAGAGTTCTGCGGCTTTATTTTCAAGAAAGGTTCCCCAAGTTGCGGGATGCAGAGGGTGAAGATCTACGACGAGAAAGGCACTCTGCGGGGAACAGGAGGCGGGTTATTCGCACAGGCTTTTGTTGAACGCTTTCCCAGAATCCCAGTGGAAGAAGAGGGACGACTTCATGATCCCGAACTTCGGGAGAGGTTCATCGAAAACGTATTCGCGCTCAGGCGCTGGAGAGTGTCCTTGGAAGGAGGCAGGCGACTTGCCAGACTCATGACATTCCACTCCCACGAGAAGCTCCTGCTGCTTGCGCACAGCCCGAACCATTATCGACTGTTAGGTAAGCTCGTGGGCGAGGGTAAAGGTAAAGACATCGAAAGACTATACGATGAGTATGAGCGTCTATTCATGGAAGCCCTGAGGCTCAAGACTACGAGGGTAAAAAACGTGAACGTATTGCAGCATATATTGGGTCACTTCAAAAAAGAGCTTTCCGGATCGGAAAAACAAGAGATGCTCGAGATAATCGGCCAATATCGTAAAGGATATGTGCCCTTGATCGTTCCCATAACTTTGGTGAACCACTACGTGCGCAAGTACGATAAGACCCATCTCGCCGAGCAGACTTATCTCAACCCTCATCCGGTAGCATTGCAGCTACGCAATAACGTATGAGCATGCGGTCGCCCTGAAAAAGTCGTCTTTGAATTGCCAATAAGCAATACTCTTATAGGGCGGACCCTAAAATTGAAGCTGTGACCCCGCAGGCACCAAGGCCCTGACCCCTCCACGCACGTCGTCTCATTCGAAAGAGACCCCAGACGGGCATTTGGCACAATAGCGGCAACTCGGAATTCCACTTGAAAAGGAGGACCCTCCATGAGACGACTGACCGGGCTATTTCTGCTGGGCCTTGCGGCGCTGGTACCAGTCGGCTTGCTCATATATCTATTGAGCCGGGTGTTATCGGCCTCGGAGAGGATCTTCGCGCCCCTGCTCGTCCACTGGTTGCCCGAGCACGTCTATCTACCCGGAATGGGAGTCCTTCTCACTGTACTTCTCGTCCTCTTCACCGGCGTCTTGGCGCGTAGCTGGGTCGGCCCGCGAATAGGGGGTTGGTTCACCGGGCAGATCATAAGGGTGCCTCTTTTGGGCCAGGGCTATCTCACCCTCCGGAGACTGGCCTCCCGCCTGCATGACCGGAGCGAAACAAGTGGCTTTCAGAGGGTCGTCTTCATAGCGGATCCCTCGGGGAAGGGCCGCCTGGGTCTCGTGGCGGACGAACGACCCTTACGAATTTGCGCCGATGAGAGTAACCTGGTCCCCGTCTACTTTCCCGCTCCTTTCCAGCCGGGGGGCGATTTGGTTTTGGTCCCCGCGGACCAAATTAGAGCTACAGAGCTGACGGTCGACATTGCACTCGGCCTCATACTGACCGCGGGACTAGCAAGGGACGATACGGAGAAGTAGCGACAGCGCCCCCTCAGCTCCAGACACCGCGTCATGTGCGCCGGATTCTGGTTCTGCCCTCGTCCGCGCTTTGCGACATCACTGATGGAACTTTTTTCGACACTTGATGTCGACATAGGCAAAGGGATGAGCAGCAGCGGTTCAAATGGGTGATTTCTTGGTCACATCAAGGAATCGAACGCGAGGAGAGCGGAATGAGCCCTTCAATAAGAAAGAGCTGCGACGGTAGAAAGATGTTTTCCGACTCCATGCAGGCAAAAGAGCGGCCTTCTAATGACGAGAGGATGCTCGAAGTGGTGATGGTCTGGTCGAATACCGTCATCGGAGTCGGTCACTTCACCCCAAAGGACGGCTCCATCACTGTCGGAGACTCAGCGAAGGCCAGCTTCAACCTGTCCTCCGATCTGATTCCGGAAAAGGATTTCGGAATCGTCAAGCCCGAAGACGATGATTATCGGCTAACTATCGCTAACGGCATGACGATGCAGGTTCGCGATGGAGACGGCAATCTTCTTTCTCTAGAAGAGCTGGTTGAGGGCGGCAGCGCTTTGAGGTCCAGCGATGACACAGAGACCTACACTTACACCTTGGGGCTTCATGAGCAGGTAGTCGTAAACATCGAGGACACATCGCTACTCGTCCGCTACGTACGTCCGAGCAAGCGAATCAAGACGGCCGCCTTCAAGCAGCTAGATTATCACTTCACCAAGGTGTTCTCCACATCCGCCATAGCGCACATGCTGCTCATAGCGGCGTTGCTGCTTACGCCGGTAAACCTGGAACGCCTGTCGGACGACCTGTTCGCTAACCCTAACCGTTTCGCGCAGCTAATCGTCGAGCCGCCGGAAGAAGAACAAATGTTCGAGGAAATCCTCGAGCTCGAGGAGTTGAAGGCGGAGGACGAGACGAAGTTTGGAGAGTTCGAAGAAGAGCCGGAGGTGGAGCTGGAAGAAGACGCTTTGGTGGTAGATTTAGACCAACGAGAGGAAGACCGCGAAAAGGTTCTTGAAACTGCTCTGATATCGGCACTCGATGACGCCGGCACCAGCCTGTTGGGCGCCGATGGAATCGGCACCGGCATCAACGAGGCACTCGGCGGAATCGACGGAGACGGTTTGGCCGATGCTTATGGCATGACCGGTATCTTTTCTCGTGCAACCGGCCCAGGCGGAGGCACTGGACCGCTCGGAATAGGCATTTCCAGAACAATAGGCGGCGATGAGGCCCGCCAGGTGGATCTCCGCCGCCGAGATAGCGCTCCGGTGAAGGTCACCTTGGATCTAACGGTAATCGAAGGAGGCCTGGACAGAGAGGTGATCGCAAGAGTTGTCAGGCGCCACCAGAACGAGATTCGCTACTGCTACGAGCGGGAGCTCCAGCGAGATCCGAACCTGCACGGTCGCATAGCAGTTCAATGGATTATCGATGGGACCGGCACAGTCGCTCGCGCAACCATCCAAGATTCAACCATGGGCAACTCGAACGTCGAAAACTGCATAATCGTTCGAGTTCGAAGGTGGCGCTTCCCAGAGCCTCGCGGTGGTGGTGTGGTCCAGGTCACCTATCCTTGGATCTTCAGCCCTCGGGGTTAGTAGTACCATCGTTCAGCACCTTGAAGCGCACGCTCGCCTCACACGTTGGAGTGCTCGACGCATGTGCACCCGGCGAAGGGCGAGCAGTGCTGTTGGCGCGCGAAGTCCGGCGTTCCGCTTCCCGTTGAAAGAAGCAGCCATATTATGCGAAAACCATGACCAGAAAAACATCATCGTACGGACTGGTCAGAGACAACGCGAGCAACGGGGTTTTGTCCCGGGAGTAAAGCAATGAGGGTTGGAATAGTATGGATTCTTACAGCCACCGCACTGACTGCCTTTGGCATCGCTGCACCGGGGTGCGGTGAACCTTCTGAAGAGAGGACCGATGATAATGGTGCCAAGGCGGGCTCGGGCACAATCAGCTTCTTGCTCGACGGAAGAAAGTACAGCTTCGAAGACACTTTCGCCGGTTATCGCCAACTCGAGGGCACGACCGGCATTGTAGGCGACGAAAATCCCATAAGAGTTGTGATCGAGTTCGAGGAGAAGACAACCGGCACCTTCGAAGCCGGTCCGGAACACAACGCTCTCATGCAGTTCACCGATACGGATGCCATCGAGAATTACAGCACCATTCCCAAGGAGAGCGACGTCCATGGTGATTTCACTATTGTCGTGACATCCTATGGGGGTCCAGGAGGACGCGTGACAGGCAGCTTTTCAGGAAAGATGGCCACTTGCCTGATCACACTAAACCCGATATCCATGTCGATTACCGAGGGCGAATTCGACGTACCGCTGACTGACTGATTTCGCCGCGCGTACCACCGCCTCGAGAAGCCGTCCTGGTTACGCCTATGAACGGGACGACGCGCTGACGCGGGCTGGGGTGAAGCACCCATTCAGGGTGCGATGGAAGCCGGGCTGATGTATGCTCGTGCGTTGCTCGATGGAGCGTTGCCATCGCCATGGGTGTTTGGCCGCCGCTCCTCAAGAGACCCCGTGGCGTGTTGCGGATAATCCGATAAGCCGATGCAAAAGGACAACGATGTCGAAGACCCAATCTCGGCCCTCTTTCCTACTGGTTTTGTTCTCGATGGTTTTGCTTGCGGGAGGTTGCGGCTCCAGTGACGAGAAGAAGAACAGCGACCCCGGCGATGGACCTCCGGACCCGGAGCTGACTGATCAGAAGCAGCTCGTTTTGGGTACGGTGCTGGATGCCGGGGATCGCTATCCCCTGGAGGGGGCGATCGTGGGCTTGGGAGACATCGTCGCTCGAACCGACGCCAGGGGTCGATTTGCCATATCGACGTGGGCCGCAAAGCAGCCTCGCGCCGTGGTGGCATCGGCGGAGGGGTTCGCTTCCGTCTCCAAGCTGCTCGAGGCCGGTGGTGGGCACCGGATCGAGCTGGGGCCGATTCTGCTGGCCGATTTCGATGCAACCGCCGAGCTGGGACCCGAAGGCGGCCGGCTGGAGGCGCAGGACGCCGGAGTGACCATCGACGTCCCTGCGGGAGCTTTTTCCGAACCTGTCGATTTGGGAGTCAGTCGCCTTCCGCTCGGAGATCCGCTGGAGGATCCGTATCTTTTGCCGGCGGCGTTGCCAGATCCCCCGGGTGGACAAGTCTCGGCCCTGTTTGGGCTGATCATCCACTCGGGTGGAGTTCAACCGTCCGCAAAGCTGGTTGTCCGAGTCGAAGCCGGCGGCCTTCCGGATGGAACGCGGGTACCCGTGGGACGTTTCGACGAAGCAGCAGGCAGGTGGGTCGATGTAGACCTGGGGACGGCGAACGATGGAGAGATTCAGTTCGAGACAGGTCACCTCTCCACCTTTGCCGCCGCCCTCCCCGCGCTGCCGGCCGACGACACCGCGGCGCCGGCCATGTCATCCCTTGAAAGATCGATCTCCCCCTTCATGCCGGGAGATCCGCGAATCGATCCCCGCTCCGGCGCGCTTCAGGTAGGCGCGCCCATCCCCGCCCTGATTCGAAGGGACGAGGAGATCGATCTATCGTTCTTCTATGACAGCCGCACGGTTCGGCCGAAGCCGCGAGTGCCTGTCGCGGCAACCGACGCGAAAGAAGGCGAGAAGCTTACCGGTCACATCGTGGCTCCAACGGGTAACGCGAGCCTGGACATCAACGTGCAGGAGAGTGCCACGGCCAAGACGGCGCCCGCGGTTCTCGTCGAGCTCGAGGAGAAGGACGGTCCCGAGGAGACGGCCACAGCCGAAGGCGAGGAGGCGCCCTATGTCCTGGAGGCCGCTTCTGGAACGCATATCGCCGAGGTTCGACTGTCACGTTCGGGGGAGGGCATGCTTGCCGAGTCGTCGAGCGGCTCCTTCGCCGAGCCGGAAACGGGGGAGCCTCTCCTCGACTCCGACGACGAGGTGATCCCGTCCCCCAACCCCTTCGAGCACAGGCGCAGCGACCAGGTAGCGGTCGCCGTGGACAACCGGGAGCAGAGCCCCTTCGGCTCCGGCTGGCACTTGACCGGTCTTACGCGTCTTATTCAGCCGTGGTGCATCTCGGAACGAATCACCTTGGTCGGTGAGCTCGACTGGCCCGCGCTCACTTTCGGAGAGATAGCCGATTCGGTCGTCCGGCCCCTGGCCCCCGTCTTCGAAGAGGTCGACATAGATGAGGATGAGCTGGATCGAGCCCAGGTCACCACCTCCGGCGGAATGATTTACGCTGCGTTGCCCTCCCGCGGTGAAGTTTGGCGGCTCGAGCCGGACGGCTCCAGCCCCGTCCTCGTCGCGGGAGGAGGCCACCGCGTCGCTTCCCGAATCGAGCATCCCGGTCCAGAGTTGGATCTGGGCCGAATCGTCACGATAAGCGCGGGCCCAAGCGGCGACGGCATCCTAATCGCAACAGAGCGGTATGTCGCCCACCTTGTATCCGACGGAAACGCCGTGCTGGTGGCCGGCAGCGGAGATCCTTGCAACGACGAGAAGCCGGGCAACGATATCCGGATCGGCGAGCCGGCCGTCAACTCCTCGTTCTGTGATTCCTGGGGCCTCAGCTACACCCTGGCGGCGGACCCGACATCGGATCGTTTCGTGTTCGCATCCCTGGACGAAGGCACCTTCGACGTGGTGGAAGGAGAGCTTCGGCAACTGCGCACCAAGGTGGGCGCCGGCCCTCATTGGCATACCGCCGCCTTCGACCCACAAGGCCGGCTCTACTACTCCACTGACATGGGCCAGTGTATCTACGTTCACGAAGACGGGCTTATCGACGAGGAGCTATTCCCTCGATGCCGCGAGCCGGATGCCACCGAAATGAAGGATGGGACAACCGATGAGGCCGTCGCCGGCGGGGGTCGCGCCATGACATTCGACCGTTATGGGAACCTTTGGTTCATCGACACACGGTTCCACTCCATTCGTCGCTACAGTTCTGAAGGCGATCTCATCACCGTTTCCGCCAGGAGCGCGGGGATCGAGCCCTTCTCCGCCACCGCTCACGGCGCCCTTTTGGGCAACACGGTCCCCGGGGACGTAACGACACTGGCAATTCATGATCCCACGCGCATTTTCATGGGGGGTAAGCAGTCCGGAGACTTGGCGACCACCGCGCCGGTCGATACCGAAACGCTGGTCAGCATGGGCTCCGGCGACGGCTCCATTCTGCATGCCATTGAAGAGGAAGGATATGTTCGAGTGCGCGAAAGCGGCGTGGTCGAGCACTATGACGAGCGAGGCCTGCTGCAAAGCAGGGGTATGCCTGGAGAGCCGCAGCTCGAATACGTTTACGAGGGTGATTGGGAGTCGGATCGAGCCTCGGAGGTCTGCGGCGTACCTGCACAGCCGCCTCGGCTTGCAAGCATAGAGCTTTCGGGTGAGGAGCTTTGGGGCTTTCGATACGATACCGATGGTATGCTCGACAGAGTCATCGACGCGGCGGGGCGTACCGTGCGGCGAAGGAAGACGGGGGAGGATGCGTTCGAGCTGCCGTGCGGCGCTCGGATACAGGTGGAGCACGACGATGACGGAATGCTTACGCGCAAGAGAGCACCTGGTCCGGAAGGCAACGCCGATGTTTGGGACTTCGAATGGGATGCTCGAAAGCTAATCGCTATTACGAGACCGGGCGGCACTCGGATCGAGATCGGCTCGGCCGAAGACGAAGTAAAAGTGCCGGAGGGTCGGTTCGATGCTCTCGGAGTGGCCCGGGACGTTCCGGCGCATATTCCCAGGGCCGATGTGCCCACGCGGTCCGGGGAGACAGCAAGGGTGACGGTCGGGACTACAGGCGTCCTAGTCGAGGACCCTTCCGGTGACGAGACCGAGCTGGAAACGGATGATTTCGGCAGACTTCTTAGAGTTACCTTGCCGGACGGAGGCTCATTGCGCCTGTCCCGGGACGAAGTAGGCCGCTTGGTCAACGTGGTCAACGAGGCCACGGGAAGAGGATGGTCCTACAGCTACGCGCGTGTCGGCTCCGACGCCGCGGGAAACCCTTATCTCGAAGAGAGACTAGTCGAACGCAGGGACCACAAACACCAGGTGACGCGGTTTCGTTACGATTCAAATGGCTTTCTGGAAGCTCGCACCGATCCGAACGGAGGCGTTCTCAGGAGCGAGAGCGTGGTGACCGGTGCGGCGCGTGGACTCGCAAAAACCGTCAGGGATCAGGAGGGTAGAGTGTCCGCTGTTACCTATGACTCCCGCGGCAATATGACCAGAATGCAGACTCGAGACCCCGAAGATCCGTCGATCGCGCTCACAACCGAGATCGAGAGAGACGCGGTGGGCAGACCGGTCAAGATCACGGAGCCGTCCGGGAAGGTGGTTCGCACCAAATACGACGACTGGGGTGAACCCACGGAGGTTACAATCGGTGACCCGCAGGACGGTCACACGGTACGCATTACACGGGCGTCCACCGCTTCTTGGACACAAGGAGGCTCGCCGATCCCGACCTCACCGGTTCTGGAGGCTACGGACGGTGAGGGCCGCACCTGGAGATACTCGTGGGCTCCCGGATGGCGGATTTTGGAGTCCCACGAGCCGGCGCGCGGCAGAACCGCGGAGACCTATGACGAAGAAGGACGCGTGATCGAGCGGTCGCTTGCCGACGGCAGCCACGAAGAGTTCGCATATGGCGACACAGGCCGGCTCGAGGAGCGCAGGTGGTATGGCCCTTCCTACGGAAGCTGGGCGTCATTCATCTATGACGAGAATCAGAGGATAGTAGAGCTGGAAGGCGCCTTGACCCGTGAGGTTCGCGAGTTCACGCCGGGCTTCGGTTGGAGCGATCTGACGCTGATCTCGAAAAGTGGGCTGCCGGCGGAGGCGGGCTTCTCCATGAGGCGCGGCCGTGTGAGCAATCGTGAGACCCAAGAACTTTCCGGCGCAAGCGTCTACGAGGTATCCCGCGGCTTCGACGATCGAGTCGAAGTCGTTACTCTTCGCGCCGGCGGCGGTGGCACCGAGGAGGCACTCTCGATAGAGCGCGACTTGTCGAGACGAGTAATGGGCATCGAACGCGGCAACGGCACCAAAACGACTATCGAGCGCGATCCCTTCGGACGCATGATCCGACAGGAAGAAGTGACGCCGTCTGGCGTCACCGTTCTCTCCTGGACCTGGGAGGGCGATTGGCCTTCCAGCTACTCGGTGAACGATACGCTGCGAGAGTACGCCTACGACGAGCACGGCCGGCTGGTAGGCTGTAGCGACACGGAAGAGGAGTACTCCTACGACATGGCCGACGGGCGCGCGAGCGACGGCGAACGCAGCTATGAACGCGACTCGGAAGGCCGCCTCAAAAACGACGGACTGTACGACTACGAACACGATTTGCTGGGCAGGCGTGTCCTTCGAGTCGACATCGATGATGCTTCCGATCGCACGGTCTACACCTATGGTCCAGGGGGCTACCTCGAGACGGTCAGTCATGGACCGGAAGGCGAAGAGGCCGAAATAGCCTCTTATCAGTACGATGCTTCGGGACGTCGCATCACACGAACGACGTCCGAGGGAACCTGGCACTACGGTTACCTTCCCGAGAGCGAACGTCCCTCGCGCATCGTCGAGCCTGACGGGACGGAGTGGCACCTCTTCCATGTACCACCCGCCGCTGCTTGGAGAATGGCTGTGGCCGATGATGGGCGCCGAAGGTATACGCACCTCGATCCCCTCGATCGAGTGATCGGTGTTTCGGACGAGAATGGAGAGCTGACGCTTCTGGAGGAGGGATGCTTCGGCCAGCGTATCGGCGGACCGGCACCGTCCGGACCGCCCGTTGGCTTTCATGGCATGCCCTACGACGAGGAGACGGGGCTCTACTATGCGGGCGCCCGGTACTATGACCCTGTGGTGGGAGCTTTTCTCTCTCCGGATCCCGTTGGGCTGGACGCGGCTCCGGCCCTGTACGACTACGCGGCGGGCAACCCGGTAATAGCTCAGGATCCATCGGGACGCGCCTTGTTCTGGGCCGCCGTGGGCGCGGCGGCGGTAGGCACATATGTCTTCAACGAGATACGCAAGGTTACTCAGAGCGACGAGGTTCGCAACGCGCGGAAGAGCTATGAGAGCATGACGGATGATGTCTGGAATGACGATGGCGCGCTGGAGTCGGCCGAGAAAGCTCATTCCAGATTGGACCAAGCCTCTCGCCGCGCGGGACAGACCGCGGTCGATTGCACGGTGAAAGCATCGCGGGCCATCATAGATCCGGCAAACAACGCGTTGGATGCCGCCAGCGCCGTGAAGGATGCCGCCGAAAGCATCATGGACGACTCCGGTGGCGGCTCCTATCCGACGGAGGATGAGTGATGGTTCCAAGATACGATGTCCATGTGTGGTTGTTGCTCGGCTTCATGTCGGCCTTTGGTGCCGGCTGCTCCGAAGCGCCCGCCGGCGGTAACGACGGCGGTGAGGGAGACGATGGCAATGGAGCGACCGAGGCGTTGAGTTGGCCGGCCGAGGAGCTGGCGGCATTCGAGGGCGGCCGCGCTCCTGATGTGTCGGTTACCGCTGGTGGCGTGGTGCTGCTCGCCCTTGAAAGAGAAGGCCGCTCGGAGGTAATCGTCGATCCGGGCGGACAGGCGGTGGTGGTGGACCTCGGCGAAGGCGAAGGCGGACGGATCACCGCTTCGCCCAATGACGAGGAGGCCGTCGTCCTGTTTCAGCGTTATGATGCAACGCTTGGCGGCGACGTGACCTTTTGCGCCTGGCTGAATGACGGTGAGCTTCAAGCGCCGCCCTTCGAGCTGATCGATGATCAGGAGGAGTGGGGCCTATCTAGAACCGAGAGGGGAATCTCGCTTTACTGGACCGGAGCCGGACCGGCCGCGTTCCTCCACTCCCACTTGAGGGAAATCTCCGGAGCGGTGGAGCAGGATTCCCGCGCCGACTTCATTTTGCTGCCCGTACCTCGGCCCGAGGCAGGGCCGGTCGGCCTTCCCTCGCTCGGGATGAGGCTTGCTACACACCCTTCATATCATCGGATAAGCCATGGGGAGTCTCCGACGATTTTCGATCTCACCGATCATCCCCTCTCCACGCCGGAAAAACCCATGGTGCTGGCGGCGAAAAGCCGGGCTGAAAACTTGTCCGAGGGCGAAGATTTCGAGCCGGCATTGCAGTGGATACTTGCGATGACGATGCCGGGGAACGACAGTCATTGGGGCAATTGGTTCGGTCCAGTCGACGACGGCACTTCCCCGATGCCGTTCGAGAGCAATACGAGCTGGATAGAGATCCACCGTTTGGAGCCGAGGAAAGGTGTCGTAACTTGGCACGCCCCGTCCGGAGGGATGGTGTTCGATGTGTTCATGACTTCTTTGCTCATCGACGATGATGGCGTTCCGGAGCTGGGGGAAGATTACATCAATGTCTCCCAGACCTACGGTATGACCGACCACTCCGAGCATCCCGTCGTGCGTGGGACCGGCGATGGTCGCGCCTGGGTGACATGGCGGGAGAGCACCTTCGGACCAAGGGTGTCTCTATACGATGAGGATCTGAACCGCCTTGGAGCAGCGGCACCCGATGTAGACCTGCGGCAGAGTGGGAGCGCCCCGATGGGCGCGGCATTGCTGCCCGGCGGCGATCTCGTAGTGGCCGCGCAGGTAAGCCCAAAGGACAGCTCACCCGAGGTTCGTGTTTGGCGTATCGAGCTGCCGCGACCGTGAGCTTCGAGTTCGAATGGTGGCGATCGGCCCCGACTCCCTTCGCCAGGCCGGCGGCGGTAAGGACCAGGAATTGTAGTAAGTTAGGTGGCATCCGGCGAGGATAGCGCCCTCACGCTCACGTGCCGGAATGGGGCTCTCGACTTTTCGTGCAGAACGCCATGAGGTCAGCGGGCCAGGCGGTGATCGAGGACCGCAAGGAGGTCGGCGGCAGCCTCGCGCAGGTCGGCGGGACGCCGGGTGTCTTCGCGAACGGCCGTGAGACCGGGCAAAGCGCTCTCCGGATAGCAGGTGGCGAGGGCCTGGGCGGCGGCGGCGCGCTCCGGCTCGTTGGGCGCTTCGGCGAAGATCTCGACTAACAGGACCCCCGCGGCATCTCGCACCGTTGCGCCGCGACGCGCGAACTCCTCGCCGCGCGCAGCCCACCCGGCGGGGGAGGCGTGCACTCCCAAGGAGACTATGATCCCGCGACGCACTTCGTCATCGGTCTCGACTCCAAGGCGCGCGACCAGGGCGCTCTGAGCTTCCTGGGTCGGAACGCGCGCAAGGCCCAGGGCGGCCCCGTGGCGCAGGAACCCGGGGGTCCCCGAGGAGGACAGAAGGGTTGTGAGCACGGCCTCGCTCTCGGGTGTCCCTATTCCGCCCAACGACGCGGCAGCCTCCATGCGAAGGGCATCGTCGTGTTCGCCGGACTCCAGGACGTCGAGAAGGAAGGGGATGCCGCGCACGTCGCCGAAGTTTTGGCCGAGTAGGCGGATCAGGCCCTGGAGAAGGGCTCGCCGTTCCTGAGCGCGCAGAACAGGGATTTGCTCCTTGTCCAGTCGCGGGTGGGATGCGGCTGTTGTGAAGGGGAAATCGTCCGGGGACTTAACTTGGGCTTCGAGGAGGGGTACGACGGCGCGCTCGCCGAAGCGGCGCAAGGCGCGGTAGGCGTTTGGTCCGGGGACGCGCTTCCGGAGGTACATGTCCGGGTCCATGCCTGGGATCTCACGGATGAACGCGACGGCCTCCGGGTCGTCCAGGTGTGCCAGGAGCGCTGCGGCTGAGAGAGCTTGGGGCCAGTTCTCCCGGGTCCAACTCTCCGGGGCGGCAAGAGCGGAGAGGTGATCACGGTTGGCCGAGGCGAGCCCAAGGGCTTGGCCGCGCGCAGCGCGGTACTCCTTGGCGGTGGACGCCGCCATGTTGTCGAGGGCGTCGTCGAGAGTGGCGGTGTCCGCCCACGCGGGCGCGGCGAAGAGAAGAGCGACCGCGGCGACAACCGGGGCGAATTTCGGCGTTGGGCTCATGGCTTGCGACTTGCGGTTTGTGAGTTTTCGTATTTGGATTACGGTCTTGGAAGTCTAGTCAGTCAGCGAGGAATCGTACTGCCACCAATTCAAGGTGGGAGGAACGCGCTTGACCTCTTGCCCGCAGTGCACCGCGCCCATGAGAACGTGGTAGGACCAAAAGGCATCAATCCAGGCCCAGTCAGCGCCCAAGGTTGAGAAGGTGTTCTCCATGTTCACCTTCCACTGGTCGTATCCGTCGACATAGGGTCCCTCGGGGTCTGCGGCAAAGAGCAGCACACCGGACGGGTGCGGGGTGGGCATGAGGTTGATCGTTCCGGGATGATATGCGCTGGCGCGGTGGGAAGGGGCGCCGGAGTGGTTCTCGTAGAGTCCAGGCAGCTCCACGAAATCGCCGTCGGGATAGTTGGCCGGGTCGAGATCGAGGCCGTCGGCGAGGACGTTACGCACCGAGTCGATGCGTGCCTGTACTGCATCGTTATACTGCATCAGCGACGAGTCCGAGAGGATCGCTCCGGCGGTCGTCTGATACCCGCTACGTCCGGTCATCACGGTGGTGCTCGGCGGGACGCTCTCGAGGATGGAGCGAGCCAGGTCCGGCGAGGCCAGCCCGAAGACCCAGCCCCGGGGGGTGTTGGGGGCCGGAATGATGATTGAGAACTCGTCGACGTGGCCGACGACGAGCCATTCGGTTGAGTACTGCAGGTACGGACTCTGGATCTGGGCGTCGAGCAGAGCGCGGTGCGCCGCGTCCATGTAGCCGCTAATCGTGGAAGTGCCCAAAAGAGCGGTGCTCGTGCCTCCGCCGATCATGATCCGACCGAGGGGAAACCCGGTCACCGGAGGAGCGATCTCGAGATTGCCGTGCGAGTTGAACGTACTCGACGAGGTGGCGTTCCCCGGCCAGTTGAGGCCGAAGTCGGGGCGAAGCATGTTGTTTATCACCCAGTTCCATGCGGCATCACCGCGACGACGGTGCGCCAACAGGGTGTCGCGGTGCAGATAGGTGCCCGTGGAGCGTTGGATAGACTGATATCCCTGCGTCATGAAGTCCTGGAACCAGCGGTCCCCCATGTAGGTCAGGGCGATGGGCAGGTCGATGGATGAAGCGGCGGCGGAGCACTGGTCGTGAAACGTGTTGTTGTTGTTTGAGCCGGAGGTGATGCGCGCGTAGCGCAGCAGGAGTGCCTGGTCCACGTGGGAGGTGAAGATGATGGGCGCGACGCGCAGGCGCGCCGAGTCCTCCGAG
Organism: Deltaproteobacteria bacterium; assembly: GCA_007130885.1. Classification (GTDB taxonomy): domain Bacteria; phylum Myxococcota; class Myxococcia; order SLRQ01; family SLRQ01; genus SLRQ01. The sequence goes on along the minus strand of SLRQ01000033.1, from coordinate 54,197 downwards.
AGGAGCGTGCCACCGGAATCGTGGAGAGAGACGGAGACTATGGCTTCGCCGTTCCACGCGCTAACGGAGCCCCAACCACTGGTCCGTTGAGACAGTCCCTCGATTCCGAGGAAGATGTCGCCCTCCTCCAGTTCCGTTGCGGGAAACGTCCAGTTGTGGGGATCGGACGTGTCGTCGGGGTCCGCGTTGCCGAAGACGCGAGTCCAGGAGTCGTCGCCGAGATCTCGGTGAATCCGCACCCTCAGGCGCGCGTTTGACGGTGAGACCGAGAGGGTCACGGTCGCCCCGGGGGGAGGCGAAGCGATCCGCGTCAGGACGATGGGCGCGAGGTCCAAGGCGTCGGCGTGGGAGCCCACCTGGGTGGTGCGGAAGTCGCGTACGCCGTCGTCGTCGTCGTCATCGTCGTTATAGAGGAAGACCGCGCCGTAGGTCTGATTCCAGGTCATGCGCTCCTGGTAGTCGGCTTCGGCGGGGTCGAGAGAGACGGTGCCGTCACGATCAGCGTCCACGTGCACGCGGACGTCCTGAATGTCCGGGAACACATGGACAATCCGGGTTGTCGTGTCGGTCAGGAGTGCTTCGTTGCGCACCTGCACACGGATGGTGTACTGGCCCGCCGCGTTGAAGACGTGGTCGCCCACGGAACTGGAGGACCACGACGTGTCCCACTCGCCGTCGTCCTCCCAGTCCCATCGGTATTGCAGCGTTTGCGAAGGAGAGTTGGGATCGTGGGAAGCAGCGGCGTCCACGCTGATCTCGAGAGGCGCCTCGCCGGCGTCCGGGACGACGGTGAAAGAGGCGACGGGGGGACCGTAGGCGCTGACGGCGCGAGTGGTCTTTGCGATCAGCCCGGTCTCGTTGCGCACCTGCAGCCGGATGGTGTACTGGCCCGCTACGTCGAAGACGTGATCGGCCGCGGGATTGGAAGACCACGACGTGTCCCACGTGCCGTCGTCCTCCCAGTCCCATCGGTATTGCAGCGCTTGAGGGGGAGAGTTGGGGTCGTGGGAGCCGGAGGCGTCCACGCTGATTTCCAGGGGCGCCTCGCCGTCCTCCGGGACGACGGAGAAATAGGCAACCGGGGGATCGTAGGCGCTGACGGCGCGAGTGGTCTCCGCGACCAGCTCGGCCTCGTTGCGCACCTGCAGCCGGATGGTGTACTCGCCCGCTACGTTGAAGACATGTTCGCCCGCGGAATTGGAGGACCACGACGTGTCCCACTCGCCGTCGTCCTCCCAGTCCCATCGGTATTGCAGCGCTTGCGGAGGAGAGTTGGGGTCGTGGGAGCCGGAGGCGTCCACGCTGATCTCGAGGGGCGCCCCGCCGTCCTCCGGAGCGACGGTGAAAGAGGCTACGGGAGGATCGTAGGCGCTGACGGCGCGAGTGGTCTCCGCCATCAGCCCCGCCTCGTTGCGCACCTGCAGCCGTATGGTGTACCGGCCCGCCGCGTTGAAGACGTGGTCACCCGCGGGATTGGAGGACCACGACGTGTCCCACTCGCCGTCGTCCTCCCAGTCCCATCGGTATTGCAGCGCTTGAGGGGGAGAGTTGGGGTCGTGGGAGCCGGAGGCGTCCACGCCGATCTCCAGGGGCGCCTCGCCGGCGTCCGGGACGACGGTGAAAGAGGCGACAGGCGCGGTCGTGGTACCGGCGGAGCCTGACACCTCGACGTTGCGTGTGGTCGACGCGGTCAACCCCGACTCGTTTCTCACCTCGAGCCGGATGGTGTACTCGCCCGCCGCGTTGAAGACGTGCTCGCGCACGGGATTGGAGGACCACGACGTGTCCCACTCGCCATCGTCCTCCCAGTCCCAGCGGAACTGCAGGTCCTGCGCCGGCCTGTTCGGGTCGGCGGATTCCGTCGCGTCCACCGTCACGGTCAGGAGTGTCTCATTCGCGTCGCGGTTGACGGTAAACGAGGCTGTTGGTGGCTCTTGGCCGGTAGAAGATACTACCTCTCCACAACCCGCCGCAATCAGCGAGATCGCAACGGGTACGACCAGCACATGGACGAGTCCCGAGGATTTCACTATCGAATAGATGAGACGATAGACTCTGGAAGCAAAACCGACAGACATGCCGAGTTTAGTTTACGCTAAACCATTCGCTTTGCGAACCCCCTGAAGCTGCCCCTGAAGCTGCTCAACCGGTCATGGCGCCATCATCCGAACGGATGTGCATCTCCCGCCCAACCGCCTCGGCCGTCGCGGACGACCGTGCCTTTTGGAGAAAGCATGCCGCGAATGCTCTCTATGGCTCGCTCGGCCTTGCCCTCCTGGACCATGCCGCATAACCGCTCAAGTCCACCTGGAAGCGGGTTGAAGCGCGGGTCGCAGAACTGCCTAACAGCCGGTGGCGGAGTTCCTCTCCCACACTGAATAATGCACCATTCAGTGCCAGAGGTGCGCCTCCTGAAGCTCCTCCTCGTCAATGCTGCAAGGCGCAGGCTCCATCACTAGCCGATATGACCGGCCAGATACCGCCTCGTCTCCTCTTGCTGCGGATTCTCAAACAGCCTCGCCGCCTCTCCTGCCTCCACCAAACGTCCATCGCAAAGAAAAAAGGCATAATCGGCAATCCGCCTTGCCTGGGCGAGGTTGTGGGTGACGATTATGACTGTTATGTCCTCCGACAGCCTTCTTAGAGTCTCCTCGACTCGGGCGGTAGAGCGGGGGTCAAGAGATGAGCAGGGCTCATCCAGCAAAATCACCTCCGGGTCGAGCGTAAGCGACCGAGCTATGCAAAGCCTCTGCTGCTGGCCGCCGGAAAGCTTTTTCGCCGCAAGCCGCATGCGGTACTTGACTTCGTCATATAACCCCGCGGCCTTAAGCTTCTCAACAATTAGCGCTCTTCTCTCTTCCTTACCAAGCGAATAATGAAAGTTCAGCGCATATAGCATGTTCTTCTCAACCGAAAACGGAAAAGGCAGTGGAGTTTGAAAGACAATTCCTATCCTGCGTCGTAGAGTATGGCAGGGAATGTCTGCGATATTCCGCCCATTGAAAACAATTTCACCTTCGCTGTATGCGCCGATATCTTCTTCCAGCAGGCGATTCATGGACTTCAACAAGGTTGTCTTTCCGCAACCTGACGGTCCAATAAGAGCGGATATTCTTCGGGCGGGTACGCTAAGGCTAATGTCCTTCAACACCTCTGTATCGCCATAACCGACACTCCACTCCTTCACCTCAATAATCGCCATCAGCGTTAATCCTCCCTCCTTCTGCGAAACAGCAAAAAAACTATCCCGTAACCGAAAAACAGCATTGCCAGCAACACCAAAGCGGTACCATAGGCATTCTCGACGGAAATGCGCTCTGCGGCCAAAATGTAAAGATGATATGGCAATGCCATAATAGGCTGAAAAACAGACTTTGGTGAAGAGGCGGATAAAACCGCTGCGGTAAGCATTATAGGGGCAGTAGCTCCCATTGCGTAAACCGTGCCAACAAGAATACCGGATATAATGTCGTTTCTTCGCTCTGGCCATACTATAAACAAAAAAGTGTAGGACTTTGACACCCCTAATGCGAAAGATGCAAGAGACTGCTCGGGTTGCACCTCTGCCAGCGTCTTTTCGGTATTTATGGCAACAATAGGAAAGATCATTATTGCAAGCGTAAGGCTGCCAGCCAAAAGAGAATGACCCATTCCCATGGAGACCACAAAGAAGGTATAGCCGAACAAACCAAGTACAATAGATGGAATTCCGGCTATGCACTGCACCACCAAGCGTATAAAGGAATGCAGTGTCCGGGACGTACAATATAGATGAAGATACAAAGCAGTAGCGAGCCCCAACAAAGAGGCGACGCTCATACTGATCAGACCCAAAGCCAGAGAGCCGGTAATGGCCGGCAATATGCCCCCTTCCCTACCTAAAGGCCTTCCTTGAGGTGACGCAACAATAAACTCGAGACTGATGGCCCCCCACCCCCTAACCACTATGTGCCCCATAACAAACAGCGCGGCACCCACTACACTGATAACAGAGAGATATAGCCATACCTGCAGACAGATGTCTTTCCAGTCTCGTGTCATGTATTTGAGAGTCTTTTCCGTAGAAAATAGAAAATTAGATTGATGACCATCAACAAGACCAGCAAAACAAAACCTGCCCCGAAAAGAGAATGATAATGCATGCTATTGAGTGGGGCGGACCCAATCTCCAGTGCAATCAGAGCGGGTATCGGCTTAATCCGCTCCAGCAAATCAAAAGGCATCAGCGGAGAATTACCTACCACCATAATAACTGCCATTGTTTCTCCCATTGCACGGGAAACCCCAAGTATCGCGCCGGCAATCACACCGGTTGTAGAAACCGGCAACACCAGGTTGCGCAGCATATACCACCGCGATACACCCATTGAACTCGAAACTGTTACATATCCTCGTGCCGCAAGCTCCATGCTTTCGGCGGTAGTAGAAATTATGAAAGGCAGAATCATAACCGCCAGGATTATGCCTCCAGCCAGCAAGGAATCACCCGAACTCATATCGAAAAGACGCTCCATAAAGGGCAGAAGCACAACTACCCCGATGAAGCCGTAAATCACCGACGGTATGCCGGCCATTATATCCATGAGCATCCGCAAGGGGCGTCGCAAGCGATGAGGGCAGACATGCGCCAGAAACAAAGAGGAGCCTACTGCGGCGGGCAAGGCCAAAAGCAAGGCCAGGCTGGAAACTACTATGCTGGCGCTAATGATGGGCCACAAGCCAAAACGGGGATTGACGGAAACCGGCCGCCACTGCCTTCCGGTAACAAACTCCCGAACAGAAACCTCATTGAAAATTTGCAATGATTCCTTGAGAATGAAGGCAGTAATAAATAGGAGAGTAAACAACGAAGCCACCGTAAGCATTCTGACGATGGTGGCAAAAGCTATTTCTTGGTAATGGCGTTGCATTGGAATACGATTGTCGTAACTAGAACCACTCTCATCGCATATGCGACGAGGCCAACCATTCCGCAATTACAGTTAATGGGATTATTTCGCTGGTATGCTTCCCTATTGTTTTTGCATCCGGGCTGACCAATCGTCGCAATGCTAATGAGATTTCTTCTAGTGAACTGGTAGGAAGCCCATACCGGATATGACGGCGGTCCCTTCTTCCGACATTAGGTAGTCGAGAAAAACCTGCTCTGGTGCGCTCAAATCACCGTCCCAGACAAGCACCAGGGGTCTAGCTATCGGATAGCTGCCACTGACTATATTCTCGGGAGAGGGCTCAATACCATCAAGAGTAAATGGCACCAGATCATCGCGGTGCTCACGAGCAACCCCATAGGAAGCATAGCCAATTGCTCGACGGTTATCCACCAGCCTGTTCACCAGCCCCGACATGGACGGCACCTGCACCGCCCTTTCGCTTACATCAATCGTATCCATGATAGCCCGTTGGAACACCCCGTGTGCGCCTCCGCCCACATCTCTTACTAGAAGAACTATTTCCTCCCCCGGCAGATGGGAATCTAGCTCGCTCCAGAGACTTATCTTTCCCGAGAAGATCCGTTGCACCTCTTCCTTTTTGATATTGGTGCGATTTTCAGCTAGTGAACTGCTTGTCGGCACCGCGATGAGGAGCGCATCAATTCCTATCGTTGCCTCTTGATAATGCGCAAGGGCCTCCCGTTCCGTTTCGCGAGCAGCTCTTGCCAGCATTCCGAAGTTAGCAGTTCTGTCCAACACTGCTCTAGCACCGGCACCGGAGCCACCGGTGGATACGCTTATTTGGATCTCTTCAGGAGGCATACTGCTGTCCACCTTGTCCCAGGTCCGATATTTGTTCGTAAAGGAATCAGCAAGCTGTGAGATGGTGGGAGCCAAGGTTGAGGAACCGGCAAAGAAAATCTCGTTCATGAACGCCTCTTCATGGGGGCTTACCGCATCTGTTTTCCGCTCACTGTCGCGCTGACAAGCTCCTGTCATTGATGCAAACAGTAATAACAGTGGCAGTACTAAAACACTCTTTTTGCTTCTCATTGTTTTTCCTCCACAGGGTTGGATTGCGAAATCACGACGGCTGCAGTGCAGCTAGTCCGTTCGCTTCCCGAGCAGCTCCAGAATGACTCGAGAGTCTAGGTTATTCGAGTTGTCGTACATCAGTTAGAAATTGAACTGGCCTCTAACTATAACTATTTGCGGTGACTCCTCTGCGCCGAACTCACCTGCGGGGTCCCTTTCTCTTACATTTACCAGGATGTAATTGGCCATGAACCGTATATTATTCGCAAGATAATAATTAAGGCCCAAGGTAATGTTCTCCTGTTTTCCGCCTTGAAAGTCGGAATCGGTCAGGTTAATCGAACTCCATCGAGCGGCAGCTTCAAACGCGCCCCAGGCGTTTTCGGGCGTAACCCCTCTGAATACACCGTTGCGATAAACTCGCGATTCGCCGGTCAGAACATAGCTCGCCTGAACATGATAACCGTTGAATCTTGGCTCCGGACCAACTTCTCTGACGATATCCGCCATCAGGTATTCCGCTTCCACCGAGAACGGTCCGGTTAGAAATGCGAGTTCAGCCCCTATCTTCAGGGTGCTGGTCACGTCTTCGATGCTTCCTGTATCAACTAGACGTATGCCCGCATCCGCCCGGGCTTCTGGACGGTCACGAAAGCGCAGGGTGTCGTAATCTTGGCGGTTTTCATATGCTACCGATCCCCCGATATGAAGGAACAGACCGTCGCTTTTTACTGGATTGCCGTAAACACGGGCCGCCAGGCCAATCGGCATGTCCCCGTCGCCCTTTCCTCCAATGGAACGTCCGTAGAGCATCGACTGGAGGCCGTAAAGGCCGGCATGATAATCATAACCTACGCCGATTCTGCGAGAGTCCGCAATTACGTTGCTGTTCGAGGCACGCTCGATAAATGGTATCGAATTAGAGCTCGTCAGCTCGTTCAGCCCCATTGGGACCTTGAACTGGCCAATCTTGAGAGTGCCTGGGCCTATTCTGCCGTTCATCCTCACGTCATTCGCCGAGATCCCGTTTTCCGCAAAATCATATTCGATGATGAATGACCAATCAGGAGCAAGCCTCCCCCGAACCCCAATACGGGTCCTGCGGTTGTTGAACCCGTCACCTAACGGAGTCACGTCATCGTCGTGCCAGCCGGCGTCGACATGAAAACGTCCTCGAAGATTAACTCGAGGATACGTTTCTTCGGTTTTTACTTCAGGTTTCTTTTCGACCTCGGCATCCTTCGATGCCTGTGCATCCGTTGCGATGCAAAATGCGGTTACCGCGACCACGGCTGTCACTAGATTATTCTTCATGTTCTTAGTCTTTCTTTCATCGACAGTTGTCGTTGTGTAATTTGGTTCCAATACTCCTTGATTGCCAAAGGCCGCACGTAATCAAGACGAGGTTCTCCTGACGCTCGCAAGTGCCGAGTTCAACGGGTTTGAGCGGAGAAGACGAGGCAGGTTCACCGAGTCGCGGTCCACTAATGGTGACGGACCGTGCACCTCGCTCATCAAGGAGTCGAATTGCTTCCTGCCCGCGGGCAGGCACGACCGCTTTACGAAGGTATTCCCGTGAAGCGACCCAAGATCATCGAGCAGGATTTCAAGAGCCTCGATGTCGAGGCCCAACTCCTCCCGCAAGGGATGGTGATCAGTACAAATTGCGCATCTCCTTTAGCCGCAAGCGGATCTCGCCCGCCCGCGGCCAAGAAGTGCGCTCAGACGGGCGGCAGATCCGGATTGGGACGCGCCTTGCTCGGAGACAGACCTGCCTCCCAGAAAGCGCGTCAACTACACGTCTTTTTCCAGAACCGCTTCATCTCCGCCTCTTGCTCGCCTGGTTGTTGAAAAGGCCGAAGGGTGGCAAGCGTTCGTCTTCTCCGGCTCTTGCTCGCCAAGAAGAAACGCGGGGAACAGCGAGCAACGAGGTGCCAACTAGCACAACTCGATACTTTTTGTGAAGCGTTTGGTGACGTGCGTGAACGGACCCAGGAGTTTTTTGTGCGCACTCCACCTTAGGGCAGCGAACCTCCGGGTACACGCAGGATCCAGGCTCACCCAGCTTCTACCAGGAGACACATCAAGCTGGGCAGCACGCGAGGAAATGCTCGTCCCGTCCCGATGCCTGGAGTCTTGAGTGAGGATGTCGCACACCAGCGACCATGGGCCGGGGAATACCCGCCTCTTACTCTAGTGGTTGTTTTTTTCGGACTTGATTGAGGAGATTCTCTCTTGCACGGCTTCAATCTCTGTCCTCAGCTCGTGCAGGTACTCCCCAAGGCTCTCGAGGCATGCTCGTTTTCCAGTGAACCCGTGCCGGCTGCCGGCGTAACGGCCGTGACCGTGACAGCAGCACGCTGCGCGGCCGTGACCGTTGCAGCAGCTCGCTTCGCGGCCGTGGCCTGTACAGCAGGAGGCTTCCCGGCCGTGACCGTGGCAGCAGCTCGCTTCGCGGCCGTGGCCTGTACAGCAGGAGGCTTCCCGGCCGTGACCGTGGCAGCAGCTCGCTTCGCGGCCGTGACCGGTACAGCAGGAGGCTTCCCGGCCGTGACCATGGCAGCAGCAGCGGGACTTTTTCGTTCCCTTACAGTGACTCATTTGTCAAGGCTCCTTCTTTTCGTTTCAGGAAGGTCATTCTCGAGGGCAGGCTTACCCCATGAGGCAACGCAGCTATGCATGCACACATTAGCAACGGTCTTTCGCCAGTGCACCCACCCGCCGACTCAGCTCTATCTGTTGGGCGCCTATGGCGGCGATTGGGACCGCCGGCAAATTCAAGGTTTTTTTTCGCTAGGCGACTGCTTCATCCCTCGCAAGCCCATTACCACGCCAATGGCCCGCAGGAAGCCCAAAGCGACCGCGATGCCGCCCGCAATTTGCCAACCAATGCTCTCCCCCATCCAAATCAAGTAAGCGCCCACGAAGATCCAGAGGAGCGCCGTAAAGGTGCCGATCCATTGGTGCAGAATCATTATCTCTAGTTTAGCAACGGTCCTACGCCGGTGCACTCCCAAACTGCCGGCGCGACCGATCGAGTGCCATGTTTACCGAAAATAAAATGATGCCACATTCCGGCTTCAGTAAAGGAGAATGACCCGGCTTTCGGGACGCCTTCATTCGTTGATGACGCCGATACGGCGACCGTACTGTTGATAGGTGTCCGTTTCGACCCTCGCGTCCGACTCACGTTTATGACGTGCACGCTGGGCCTGCTGGATCGCCGCGGAGGTAGTCACACCCATGCCTTCGACAATGCGGTTCATAAGGTTGAACAGCCCGCATATGGAGGCGGCATCGAAAATCGCTTGCTCCGGCCAGCCTGCGTCGAGAATGGCCCGGCGATGTTCGTCAGTGACCTTGCTGGGGCTCTCGGTAAGAATCCGAGTGAAGGAGAGCACGGGAACCATACGAGGATCCACGTCGCTTTGAGCCGGATCGACGAGCAGGTTCTCAATGAGGTCCTCCTCGATGCCGAAGGTCGAGGCAATGATTTTGTGTGAGCCAAAGCAGAAAGCGCAGCTATTCAGGCCCGACACATAGGCCGCGATGATCTCACGTTCGGCCACCGAGAAGGGACTCTGATCATGACGCAGGACATAATCGTGGTAGACCAGAAGAGGCGGCACGGTATGAGGGAAAGCACGAAAGACATCCGAGAGATCGGGCTTGTCGGGAAGGCTCTCAAACACCGGCATGTGGTTTACTTAGCACATTAGGACAAAGCCGGTCATCTCGCGTGAGACCGAGTCGACTCAAGCAGAGGCCGATGACCTTCGGATCCTTTTAGAGGTCGACAGCGGGCGATCAGATCGAAGTCGACCATGCTCTGCTGCTGATAAGTCAATCGTGCATCAGTCGAGAACACAACGGACAGAGAGCCCGAAGGATGAGGGGAAAGTGTCATAACGAGCCACATCACCCCCTTGTGCTCTCAAGCAACGCCTCCAAGGGTACATTGATTCGGCCGGATTCGATGAAGTCCACCAGTACCCGTAAGCATCGATCGCGCTGAAGAAAGTCGTGCGCCAAGCTCCACCAAGCAGCCCCTCGAAACCGCTGCTTCCCCCTTCCTTCAATGCTTCTCCGGCTCCCTCACCTCGCCATCCGGTGCTGTCCGCCTCCACCTCCGTCATACCAAGAAACATCTCGAGTTCTTTCCACTCATCGTCGGAAGGAATACGCCAACCATCGGGGCAAATCCCCTGGGCGCCTTCTTCGTTTGAGTAGTCCATGGCCTGATTCCATTGATAAAGGCCGCCGTACACATCACACATGGCCGGGTCGTCATCGTAGCAGTACTTCTCGATGACCTCTTGATCGAACTGACCCTCGCTCGAATCGATCCGCGCGCCGATGTCTAGGTTCCTGGCCATCCAGCAAGTTCCAGCGAGGTCGATAGTCTCGTACTCTTTGTCGTCACGGGGATCCACCAGCGTGTCGCCGCATGAAAATAGATGGTGGCATCCCGACGCATCAAACCTGCAGTCGTCTCCACAAACTAGCGTTCCACCATCGTAACCGAGATCCTCACACGTCGTTTCGAGAAGGTTGTCACCGTCACACTCCTCCCCGTGCTCCGTGTGCACGTCGCCATCGCCGCAGTACTTGGACGCAAAGTCGGTGCAGTCCGGCATGCACCCGTAAACACCGTCGTTTACACCGTCGTCGCAGACCTCGCCGTGCTCCGTGTGAACCTCGCCGTCACCACAGTATCCACCACAGCCGGAGTCGTCGAACTCGCACTCCTCGGTGCAGCCGAGCTCACCGAAATAGTAACCGAGATCCCGGCAAGTCACTCCACCTAGGTCGTCACCATCACACTCCTCATACTCAACCTGAATCTCTCCGTCACCACAGTAGCCGCCGATACAACCCGAAACATCGAAGGTGCAGTCGTCCAAGCAGGCGAGCTCTCCTCCACCGTAGTAGCCGAGACTCTCGCAGCTCTCACCACCAAGATCCTCGCCGTCACACTCCTCGGGCCCGTTTCTTATCCCGTCGCCGCAGAAACCGCTCTCGCAGCCGGACTCATCGAAAGTGCAGTCATCACCGCACGCGAGCTCACCTCCATAGTAGCCGAGGTCCTCGCAGGTCGCACCGCCTAGATCCTCGCCATCACATTCCTCACCGTGCTCCGCGTCCAGTACGCCGTCACCACAGTAGCCATGGCAGCCGGACTCGTCGAAAGTGCAGTCATCGCCGCACGCAAGCTCACCTCCATAGTAGCCGAGGTCCTCGCAGGTCGCACCGCCTAGATCCTCGCCATCACATTCCTCGCCAGGATCGATTACTCCGTTTCCACAAAGCTCCCCCGCTCCAGGCTCTTTCTCGCCGCAGCCTAAAGCAAAAGCCAGTGCGAGGCCGGCGGCCAGCGCCGCACACAAAAATCGAGTCTTGAAAAGAACCATTTCCTTCACACTCCTTGCCTCGGCTGCAAAACTATTGAACATAGTGCGTGAGTCTATCCAAGATTCATTTCACATTCAAAACACGGGTCTTGCACGATCTTTGATAGACAGCCACCGGCGGTAACCTTCCATGACAAGCACCTTGGTCGCCCCACTTGTTGTGGCGACCGCCAATCCTCGGCCCGTTCGCGCACCCGCGCCTGGTCCCACTCATCGGTCTCCCGGTTCATCTCGGCGACGCTCCGGGTGTTTGAATACGTCTCTTGGAAAACTGGGCTTTTATTCTGATTCAGACCTCAATCCTTCGAAGCAGTTGGGCGTTGATCGCCACGATGACCGTGCTGGCCGACATCAGGATAGCCCCCACCGCGGGCTGCAGAATGACGCCCCAGGCGGCGAGAACACCCGCCGCGAGCGGTATAGCCACTATGTTGTAGCCGGCCGCCCACCACAGGTTTTGAAGCATCTTGCGGTAGGTGGCGTGCGAGAGCGTCACTATGCGCGCCACATCGCGGGGATCACTTCGCACGAGGACCACGTCGCCAGCCTCCACCGCAACGTCGGTGCCGGCGCCGATGGCCACTCCGACGTCGGCGGTGACCAACGCGGGAGCATCGTTAACGCCGTCGCCTACCATCGCCACGCGCTTTCCTTGCCTCTTCAACGACTCGATCTTTCGAACCTTCTCCTCGGGCAACACCTCGGCAAAGAAGATGTCGATTCCAAGATCCTCGGCCACGGCACCGGCCACCGCCTTGCTGTCGCCGGTGAGCATGGCCACCTCGATGCCGGCCTGATGAAGCCTTTCGACCGCCTCCCGGGACTCGGGCCTTATGGCATCGGCCACGGCGAACAAGGCCATGACCGACTCGTCTTGCAGCAGGAAGATAGCCGCTTGCCCTCGCCTTGCTACCTCATCCGTTGCTTCTCCTATGTTCTCCGGGACGATCGCATCGATCCCTCGGAGCAGCGCCGGCCCTCCAAGGAGAAGCTTCCTTCCCTCGACGGTGGCGCGAATGCCCCGGCCGGACAGCGCTTCGAAGTCCGTGGCGCGTGGTATATCGACGCCTTTGTCCTCGGCGGATCGTACGATGCCACGGGCTACCGGGTGCTCCGACTCCCTCTCAGCGGCAGCGGCCAGACGGAGGGCCTCATCTCTCTCGACGCCGGGCGCGGTGCGAATACTCACCACTCGGAACTCTCCCATGGTCAGCGTGCCGGTCTTGTCGAAGACCACCAGATCCAGCTTTCGGGCCTCCTCCAGGCCGCGCCTGCGCCGGACCAGGAGCCCTCCCTTCGCCCCAATAGTCGTCGAGATAGCCACCACCAGGGGAACCGCGAGCCCCAACGCATGAGGGCAGGCAATCACGAGGACGGTCACGACCCGGGCGATGCTGAACGCGGTCTCGGCGCCAATTATGAGTAGCCAGACGATGAGTGTCATGCTGCCGGCGCCAAGGGCGACCACGGTGAGTAGAAAGGCGGCTCTGTCGGCTAGATCCTGAACTCCGCTCCTTGACGCTTGAGCGTCTTCCACCAGCCGCATCATTCCAGCGAGCGTGGTCTTATCGCCTATGCCCGTGACCCGCACACGGAGCGAGCCTTCTCCGTTCACGGTGCCGGCTATGACCTCCTCTCCCTCACTCTTCTTCACCGGCCGTGACTCTCCCGAGATCATGGCCTCATTCAACGAGCTCTTCCCCTCGACCACCTTGCCGTCCGCGGGCACCGCTCCGCCCGGACGAACGAGCACCACGTCGTTCTCCGATAACTCGGTGACGGGGACCTCTTCGAGCGTATCGCCCCGAACCCGAACAGCGGTGTCCGGAAGCAGCTTCGCAAGCTCCTTCAAGGCTCCGCGAGCCTGGCCCACCGAGCGCATCTCTATCCAGTGACCGAGAAGCATGATCGTGACCAAGGTAGCCAGCTCCCACCACAGCCCCTCCCCGGGTACCCCGAGCAGCACCGCAACGCTCCAAACGAAGGCAACCATGATGGCCAGCGAGATGAGCGTCATCATGCCGGGAAGCCGCGAGCCAAGCTCGGATACGGCGCCGCGAAGGAAGACCGTGCCTCCGTAGAGGAAGACCGCGGTGCCGAAAAGAGGAGCAATCAACCAGGAGCCCACAAACTCCGGCGCCTCGTACCCAAGAATCATCTGGGGATGCTCGCTCCAGATCACGGCGGGCACGGTCATCGCCAAGGAGAGCCAGAATCGCTTTCGGAACATCTCCACGGAATGGCCGGCGTGCTTGTCGTGTCCCGCACTTCTCCCGGCGTGAGCGCCGTGCCCGCCGCGGTCTTGCCGGCTATCGTGGCCGGCGTGCCCCTCCCGCTCCTTGCCCATGCGTCTCTATAGTGTTGCCTCCGGCTCACGCAAGGCCCGGTGCCCGACAGCCGATTCAAAGCCCTACTCCATGCTTGGACTGTCTTCGTCGAGCACGAACTCCACCACGGGAGCCGAGACCCTCCGGTTTGCTCCTGCTTTTCCGAGGTTCAGTAGTGGAACGGCCTTCATCCGTGTCTCGGCCAAAACGAGGGGAGCAATCACCCTCTTACTTCCGAATCGCTCGTTCGTTAGCCGTCAATCCGTCGTGCCAGAGCGGCCTCGAGAAATGGGAGCATGGCACGATCCTTTTCGTTGGTCGAGGTGCGCTTCAGCTCCACGATCTTCGATAGCGAAAGTACGCGCACCAAACCGACGGGCGTCTCCACCTCGAGCGTGTCCGGAAGCAAAGCATCGTAGTCGAGCCCTTGCTCGATGGCGCCGAGCAGATCGAACGGACCAAGCTTCGTCATCAGAAGCTGATGTCCGGGTTCGAGCATAGCCTCCTCGGATGGGAAGAGTTCGGGCCGGCCGCGGTAATGCGCCCCCACGGCCCTTAGCACACCGGCGATGCGCTGCACGTTCTGCTTGGTGCGCCGGTGCACCACATCGAGATCAAAGGTCGTAACAGGCGCTCCCTGAGAAACGGCAGCGACCCCGCCCACCACGACGAAGTCCACGTCAGCCTCCACCAGAAGCTCGAGCAGCGTTGCAAGGTCATCCATGGCCACCTGCTCTTTCATCGTTCTTCGGACGACCACCCAACAAACGCAAGGTTCGCAGCATCCGGTCGTTATGGCGAATACGTTCCCAGGGCGTCATCGCTGCTATGGCATCGAGTAGACTCTCGTCTACCACTTGCTTTGGCCCACCATTGCCGCCTGCATCTTCCATGGCGGGGATTGTAGCATCTTCTCTGCTACCGGCGTGCTCATCGCACCGACTCCGAGAAACGCCAACAGGGACCATGAAAAGCGCGAAAATCCAACCTCGTGGCGATCCTCGATGTAACGGCTGTAGCGCCTCGCGGGCGGACAAACGAGTGGCACCTCGCAGGCAGGCAGCACCTCGCGAGCTAGCAGAGAAAGCAGCTATCAGTCTTGATCTCCGAGAAAGCGTATCAGCGCATCGTTGAACTGCTCCGGACGCTCGAGGTTGGACAGGTGACCGGCCTCCGGGATAACCTCGAGCTCGAACCTGGGGGATCGCTCGACTATTCGCTCCGACTCGATCGGAGGAGTCAGCTTGTCCTCGGCGCCGACTATCGCTAGCAGGGGAATGTCGAGAGAAGCCAGAAGCTCCAAGCTCTCTGGTCTCTCTCTCATTGCTTCAAGCGCTCTTGCCACACCTTCATCTTTATTGCGCTGGATCATACTCGTAACTTCAGCGACTAGATTCGGACGAGTCTTTCTAGTGGTTTCGCCAAGAAGGGCAGGGATCATCGCTTCGGCAAGCCATGAGCAACCTTCGGAGCGGGCCCGAGCAGCTTGAGCGCTTCTCTTCTCCTTTCCAGCATTATCATCGGCACCTGCACGCGTGTCCGCCAGGACCAGCGCGGCGACTCGATCCAAGTGACGATCTGCTATGCGCATAGCTACATATCCCCCCATCGAGAGACCGATGAATACGGCGCGCTCGATTCCCTCCGCATCGCATTCCAGAATGACTTGATCGGCAAAGCTCTCGAGACCCCCTTCTACGAGAGGCGCGCCACCGAAACCGGGCAAATTCGGGGCGAATATCTGTCTATGCCCAGCAATGACTTCAATTTGTGGAGCCCACATCGAAGAATCCAGTGGAAATGCATGGAGTAAGACTGCCGGAACTGGTTTGGTCATTTTGGTGCTCCCTCGAGATCCATCAGACAGCTTTGGCGACGCTACCGCGCCCCGCTGTTCATTTCGAAGCTTCCCGCAAATATCGGGATCAATGAGAGTCCAATTGCTTAAACAAAGCATCAGGCTGGACTGAGTTGCCGGCCGACACCTATACGGCACTTCTACGCTGCCTTGCTCATCTCCGCCTGGGCCGCCGCCATTGCCCGGCGCTTGGCCATACCCATGATGAAGCCTAGCGCGATGGCGAGAAGGGCTGCGCTCATCACTCGGAACTCCGGAGGCAACAGGTAGGTGATGGTGTGCGCCGGAATCCAGAACCACAGACAGGCCAGCCCGACGATCCGCACCATATTGTTCCAGTCGATCCCCGAAATCACGGACACGACGGGCCAAACCCGGAACAGCTCCCCCCGGTCGATCAGAGTATCCGTAATGCGGTGAAACACCATCATGGGAAACGCAAAGATCAGGTTCAGGCAGACCGACGTCCACATCGCCGTAAGGAACACGTTCCCTTCACCCGGAAGTAGACCCTCGGCGAGCAACCCGGCCGTTCCGTAAGCAAACAGCGGAAACACCACCGTGAAGACGATTCCGAGAAAGCCCCAGACCAGCACTCTCTGATAAAGCCGAATGCCGCGAAGCCTCCAACGCCGGACCACCAACTTGGCGCCAAGGAGCTCGCCCATCGTCCCCAATACCGCGATCTTCAGGAAGCCCAGCAGGTAGGGATGGTTGCGCGTAGCCTCGGCGAAGGCCTCGCGAGAGGCCGGCACCGCTAGCATCGCGATGATCGCGCCCAAAAGCGCCAGCCACGCCAGCGAGACAGCGCGATCCGCGCCTTTCGAGTAGTCAGCCTCTCTACCGCTCATCGTGCCGCCTCCTTGGTGTGCCTCTCGGGCGGAAAAACATGGAATCCGTCAGGTGTTCATAGCCTCCCCGCCTTTCCGGTTCAAGGTAGAAAGGTCCTCGAACCATCCGTGTGAAAACACGGGGGAATCGGAGCCTGTTTCAGAGAACGAAGGAGAGTAGGCATGAAGGGACCGTAACGGGGGCCGGATCAGGTCTCGACGCCATGATGAAGCCCAGGTTTGGAAGAGGCGAAATCTTTGTCATAGTCGAGACTGAAGTAATCTCCCCATTCGCATTTTACTTCTTTGTCTTCAAAAGGTTCGGATCCTTGAGGTAGCGACTATAGCTGTCGCACGTATATATGGCGGCCAGCGGGTTGTGCCCCAGCAACCGGTCCTTTACGGCCAATACCGTGCACATGGCCTCGGAGTGCTTCATAAACAAGCTGTCATGACCGACGCAGAGCCCTAATAGGACGTTGAAATCGGTCTTTTCATGGTTGACTATGGCCGCTTGCAAAATGGGATTGCACTGGGGTTCCATGTCGGCCCCGATGTCCACTTGGTTTTCCCTGCTCAATTCCAGCTTCGCCTTTGCTGCCCGTCCAACCTTGCAAATAACCGAGACAGCCTCGAACCCTTGCTTTTCCAGTATGCGATGCACAATCCCAGCTTCCTTGTGCAGCCCCATGCAGAAGACCAGGCCTAACCTCGAGTAATTCATTCGCTTAGCAAACTCCATGGTCTCCGCGATTCGAGGCTTGAGTCCACGTACAAAATCGTAACCTCGATCGCGATCGGCATAGGCTGAACTCTCCTGAAGCGAGGCTTGCCTCGCGAACTCGAAGACGCTTGGGTCCTTCAGCGCCTCGGATGATTCGCTTTGAACGGATGAGAGGCACAAGGTAGGACAACCTTCGGGACCTCTCCCCGTAGGCTTGCAGCAAACTCGTTCGGAAGGCCTGAAAGGACAAAGAGCACAAGAAGCGGACAAGTTAGACATTATCTTTTTTCCCATTCTAGTCGTGCGCGGTTCGCGTTCTCACCTGTTAACGTCGAATTCGGCTACTTCGAACCAGGATTGCGTCTGTTGCGACATTGGTAGTCGTGCGCGAAATCCGGGTCGAAGCTGTGTTTCGTCGCCTACTGACGCAAATGCAGCAGCCCAGCAAGCATTTCCCACCCTTGCTCGATGGCTCCACAATCACCACCCGTCTCTCGGCTGCACGGGAATAAGGGCCTAAATAGAGATTCCCTCGGCGCTGGTGAACACCGAATGAACTCGGCCGATGATGCAAAACTCGATCTTGAGACCGAGGTCGGGTCGATTCTCGCCACGGGCGATGGCGCCTTTTCGTAACGACCAGGTCATGGTTTGTGCCCGTGCCCGGCACAGGCCATCGACGGCCGCACTTTCTTCAAGCTACCGGCCTGCAACGCGGCGATCGTCTCACCGACCGTCGCGTGCTCGGCCATGTACACGGCGATGCCCGCCGACTCGAGCTTTCCGAGCGCGCCCATGCCGATGCCTCTCACGATCAATGCATCGAACTTCTCGCCCTCGAGCACACGAAGAGGCATGCACATGCCGTATGCGTGGTGCTGGTTCGTATTTGGAATGGCTCTGCAATCGCTCGTGTCGGAATCGACGAGCATGAAGATCGGCGCCGAGCCGAAGTGAGAGCATACCCTACTCGAGAGCCCCTGATCCTCTTCCACTGGAATACACACGTTCATTTCTTTCTCCCTTGCCCATCGGGCGGTTGTTCCTCGCATCTCTTCTCTCCGTATCTCCCGCAGCATCGTCGGCCGGCGACTCGAACCGGTCCCCCTTCGATGCGAAGCGCCTTGCCGTGGACGACCACATCAGCGAGCTTTGCGTGCGCCGAGTCGAGAATTCGGCTGAAGGTCGACCTGGATACCCTCATCTCCGCCGCGGCTTGCTCATGGTACAGGCCCTCGAGCTCGCAAAGACGCATCGCCTCGAACTCGTCGAGGTTCATTATCACCGTCTCGAGTTCGCGCAACGGCGTCCCGGCCGGCTTAAAAACTGAAGCACCGGGTTGTCCTGCAATGCGTCTTTGGCAGTACGGTCTGGGCATCTTTACGAGAGCCTCCCTTCAAGAATTATGGGCATATGTTCAAAATTCGCAAGTACTATTCGAGCTTGAGCCGTGCTCGAAGTCGACCCAGGGGGGTGATCCGTGCGCCTCCCAAAGCTCGGATGGCGCAGTCTTGCTTGGCTTGCGGATCCAGCCGGCTGCGTTATCAGACCTCACGGCGGTAAATGCTCTGATAGACTCCAATCCGAATGAGAGAAACGATCGTAGCGAGCCCGGTGACCGCCGCGGTCGCCGGCCTATCGGACCACTGCCACACCCACATACACGCCGCTGTCGACGTGTCGGCTAGGCTCGATCCCTCGCTGCTTCAACGGGCTCTCGTGGAGGTGGCCAAGGCGGTCCCGAAGCTTCGCGGCAGGTTCCGCCCTGGCTTCTGGCGTTCTCGATGGGATCTCGACCTGAATCCGAGGTGGCGAATCGAGGAGCACGAAAGCGTCGATTTCTCCTCTGCGCAGGCCATAGAAAGAGAGCTCTTCGCCCGACCGTTCGAGCCTTACGGTTCATTGCCGCTCGAGCTCGAGATTCTTCACCTCTCGAGCCACGACCGCCTCCTAGCGCGGGTGAACCATCACCTTTGCGACGGCGGTGGAACGAAGAATCTCCTTTACCGAATCGCCGCCGCCTATGGTGCGCTTCAGAAGAACGATAGTTGGACCGCTAAAGAGGAACCGTTCCAACAACCGCATCCCCTCCCCCGCCTCCTAGTCGCGACGCGGAGCTTCTCCTCGTGGAAGCTATTTCGCGGAATCTTCCGGGACGTCGTCTCTCAGCTTGGAGGCCCGTTTGTGTCTGTTCCCATGGTACCGAGTGCGCGCGGCCCCAACCGCTTCATCTCGGTTCATATCGCCCCTGAACGAGTGAAGCGCTTGAAAGAGGTCTTCTCGAGTAGCGGTATCACCCTCAACGACATGTCGCTCTTCGCTCTACTAAAGGCGCTCGAGGACTTCGTAGCGCCGAACGAGCGGCGCTCTCGAATCATGGGAATAATTGCCACCGCCGACTTCCGACTTCTACTCCCCGGGCCGCAAGAGGATGTTTCTAACTTGAGTGTCATCGGTCCCCTGCGCTTCGGCAAGGCCCGGCCCGTATCGGATGATGAGCTGTTGCGCGCCGTATGCGAAGAAACCTCCACTTGGAAAGCCGGAGCAACCGGCCTCGGGGGAGCTCTCATTTCCCTGTTGGGCGCCAGCATCGCCCCTCACGGCCTGACGAAATGGGCCTTCAGAAAGCTCGTCGGCTTGAGCGTGGGCCGAATGGGAAGGCGCGTAGCCCTCACGAACATGGGCATCATCGAGGAAGAGCGCCTCGACTTCGGGACTGGCCCGTGCCTCGCAGCCCGTTTCACTGGGCCGGTCGGGCATCCTCCGCAGCTGATAGCGGCGTTGACCGGCTGCCGAGGCGGGCTCGACTTCAACCTCACCTGGAGAGAGGGCGCACTCGCTCCCAAGATACCAGAAAGGCTCATCGAGCGCTTCGACTCCGCCCTGCAGGGTCTCGAGAGACGTGAGCCGACGTCGAGGTCTGAGAAATCCCCTCTATCGTCTAAGTTCGCTTGGCGACGGAATTCCTAGATACATCGATCGCTTTGGATTCAATCTAAAGGGCGAGAATGTATGCTGCGAACCGTCATCGAATTAGTCGGTGTTACCCTCAGGCGGCGGCGCCTAGGATCTTCGTGAGATCCTCGTCCGGCGTCGAGATCGGCGCAATACCGTAGTTCCGCACCAAAACATCGAGAACCTGAGGCGTGATGAACGCGGGCAGGCTGGGTCCCAGGCGGATGTTCTTGATTCCGAGGTGCAACAAGGAGAGGAGGATGGCGACGGCCTTCTGCTCATACCACGACAGCACGAGGCTTAGCGGAAGGCTGTTGACGTCAGTCTCGAAGGCATCGGCCAGAGCGAGCGCGATCTGCACGGCGCTGTATGAGTCGTTGCACTGCCCGACGTCCAGCAGCCTCGGCAGGCCGGCCACCGTCCCGAAATCGAGCTTGTTGAAGCGATACTTGCCGCACGCGAGAGTCATGATGACGCAATCGTCCGGCACCTTTTGCGCGAGTTCGGTGTAATAGTTACGGCCGGGCTTGGCGCCGTCGCAGCCGCCTATCAGGAAGAAGTGCCTTATCTTCCCGCCCTTCACGGCGTCTATGACCGCGGGCGCCGCGCTCAACACGGCGTTTCGGCCGAAGCCCACGGTAATGCTCTTCTTGGGCTCGTCGGCAGAAAAGCCGGGTGCCTTCAACGCCGCGTCGATCACCGGCGTAAAGTCCGGACCCTCGACATGCCTCACGCCGGGCCAGCTCACCAGCCCCGTCGTGAAGATGCGACCGCCGTAGGTCTCCTTGGGCTTCTGGATGCAATTGGTCGTCATTAGAACCGCGCCAGGGAAGACGTCGAACTCCTTGCGCTGTTCCTGCCACGCGCCACCGTAGTTGCCCACGAGGTGGGGGTGCTTTTTGAGTTCGGGGTAGCCGTGAGCCGGCAGCATTTCGCCGTGGGTGTAGACGTTGATGCCCTTGCCCTTGGTCTGCTCGAGCAGGGTGGCCAAATCCTTCAGGTCGTGACCGCTCACCAGGATGGCCTTGCCGGCCACGGGAGTGACACGAACCTGGGTGGGCTCCGGGTGCCCATAGATCCCCGTGTTGGCCGAGTCGAGCAGCTCCATAGCCCTCAGGTTTCCCTCTCCGACCTTGAGTGCCGCTGGGAGCAGGTCGTCGACGGTGAGATCGTCGCGAGAGAGGAGGTTCAACATCTCGTGGTAAAAGCCGAGGTGCTGGTCGTCCACGACCCCAAGGAGCATGGCATGGTCGGTATATGCGGCTGCGCCGCGCAGGCCGAAGAGGACGAGGCTCTTGAGACCGGCCACCGTGTCACCGAGCGCAGCGATGGCCCTCTCGAAGCCGATACCCGCAGCGATTGTGAGCAGCTCCTGACGACCGTTACGGATCTGAAGCTCGGCCGGTCCGTTCAGCTTCTCGACAGGCTCGTCCGCCGCTCCAACCGCCGACTCGTACATGGCCCGCGCCCTGTCCCTGACCTCGAGCCCCTCTCTGATCTTGGCCTCTATGCGGTCGGCATCGAAGGAGACATTGGTTACCGTCGTAAACAGGGCCTCTATGACGTAACGATCAATCTCATGGTCGGCGGGTGCACCGAGCTCGCGGGCCCGATGTGCATACATTGAAACCCCGGTCGCAACGTGGGTCAGCAGATCCTGTAGATCCGCGGCCACCGGCTCTTTTCCGCAAACACCCTTCTTCGTGCAGGCCTTGCCCCCAGCCGTCTGCTCACATTGATAGCAAAACATTCTTCTCTCCTATTAGTTGTGTGTTTATCGGGCGAACTCCCACTGCTACTCCATCTCCTCAATCGCTCCGTCCAGGCCGATGACGACCTGCCGGAGCTTCAAGTCCTTTCCACTGGCCATGATCGCGTTTTGCATCAAGGCAACCAGACCATGGCAGCAAGGAACGGTCATGTGCGCCACCGTCACCGAGCAAATGTCGTTCTCAGCAAATATCTGTGTCAGCTTACGCGCATAGCCGCCGGCGTCGTCGAGCTTCGGGCAGCCGATCAGGACAACGCGGCCTTCGGCCACCTCCTCGTGGAAGCCCGGCGCGGCGAAGGCCGCGCAATCGGCGGCAACGAGCAGATCAGCCCCCGACAGATACGGCGCGGTGACCGGCACCAACGAGATCTGGACCGGCCAGTTTCGAAGCCCGAGGCTCCTAGCGCTGGGCTCCTTGGCCGCGGTCCCCGGGCAGCCTCCGCCACAGGTCGACCCCGCCTCGTCGTTCTCCGGAATAGGGATCCCATGGTCCGCCAGGTACGCCAGCGCTTGCTGGTGATAGACGGTCTCTCCATGATCCTTGAGGTGCCGCAGGTGAGCCATAATCGTGGCGGGCCCCTGTCTAACAATGCTGTCCATCACTCGCTGCTCGTCGTAGGGCTCGGCCTCTCTCTCGATAACCTTCATCGCACCTGTAGGGCAGTGCCCGACACAAGCCCCCAACCCATCGCACAGCAAATCACCGACCAAACGGGCCTTACCGTCGATGATTCGCAGCGCCCCCTCCGGGCAGCTCGGTATGCAGTCACCGCAGCCTGTGCATAGATCTTCGTCTATCTCGATTATCTTTCGCTTGGTTTTCGGTATCGCCGACATTCTTTCATTCCTCCATGAGCACTTCGCGGGGCCACGCCGGGCCGTTACGGAGGACGCTCACATCGAGCCGCCCTCACTTTTCCGGTATTACTATACTGCTTTACCGGAATAGTCAAGCGCTTTGGTCACGAAACACACGCGGACAGGCCGAGTTCTCTGTCAGTATGCGTAGACGCCCCGGTTCAGCCCGTCGCGGATGGCGGATATTAGCTTACTGCTCCGAATCGTGGCTCCTGAGTAGCCGTCCACCTCGGTGACTACTATCTCGCTAGGCGTGTAGAGATCCTCTAGATGGTCCTCGAGACGCTTGCCGACGAGGTGGTTCAGGGCTTCGTGATACTGCTGGACCACCGAGCGATAGGGCTCTTCCACAGCGTCGATGTTGTAGTTTTCATCTCGCCTCAAGTGTCGGAAGCCCGCTTTCGTGACCGTCCCGTCCTCCAACGTAAACTCAACGTTCACCTGGATGTCTGGTCCATCGGCGAAGATCCCTCGGTAGGTGCCATCTTCGTGATCCCTGGCTTCGGCCCTCGCCTCGACCCTCAATGGCGCGGGCTCGACGACCGTCACCTCCGGTGACTCGGATTGTGGACAGCCTACGGCGAACAAAGACGTCAGAGCGACGGCTAGAAGAACTTCCTTGATCGTTTGGTTCTTCATTCCAATCTCTCTTTCTACTCGTTTGGTCCCGAAGTGACCCACAGCTCCTTCAGATGAGCAATCTCCTACCAGGTGCCGGTGTATCAAGCCAGATCTACATGGTCCGGTGACGGATAAAAAACCAGGATATGCCTCTACTAGAGAGGCATATGAAGTCCGCGGTTGCTTTCCGGTTCAGGGGCGCAGACCATGATAGCATTCTGTTCATCAAACCCAACGACCGCCATCCCATCATGCATGAAAAGCAACTCCTATCTTCTTTGCTTTCGTTAGGGCTGATCATCCTCGCCGCTGGTTGCGAGGGAGAAGCCGAGCGGTTCGAGAAATGTCCCCCGCCTTCAGCCGATGAACCCGTCGGTCTGCCGGTGACGTGGCAATGGGACCCCACCACCACCATGGTCATCGACTGGCACGTTCTGCCGCCGGGGCCGGTTTCACGCATTGATCGTCAGCTTTCATAAGAATGAGAGGCACTTTCGGGCCGTGGATGCTCGAGGAGAGGTATTCGACGCGCTGATCGATTCACGTTAGGAAAGGCTTTAGCGTCCTGTGCCTGATTCGGCATACTTACATGCTCCACGTTGTTGAAAGCCGCAGGAGTCTCTATCGGCTGATCATTCAAACGAGGAGAGGGTGGATGCTCGCTCCGAAAGACCAATCTATTCTCGTGATCAGAGCGAGAACCACAACCAACCAAGAGTTGGCGCAGTGATTTTAGTATGAAAGTATACTGGATAACTGTCTGGCTGTTTCACGTTTTCAGCCATCTTTATTTTGTCGCAGTTCGTTCCTTGCACTCGGAACGTATTCCCAAATCCGGGCCGGTGATCCTGGCGGCCAATCATCCCGCGTCCGTTCTCGACGCGATCCTGCTGACCATGCAGACCCGTCGGCAGATTCATTTCCTGGTGAAGAGCAGCCTGTTCCGCAGCCGGCTTCTTGGTTCCATTCTGCACCGTCTCGGGGCCATTCCCGTCTATCGGGCCAGCGAAGGAACGGGCAGCGACAAACGAAACGTGGCTGTTTTCGAAAAAGCATACGAGCTGTTTGAGCGCGCCGGTTGCTTGGGCCTTTTTCCGGAGGGAAAGAATTCGCCGTTCGGACAGGTGTTCAATTTGCGCACGGGCTGTGCCAGGATTGCGCTGGGCGCGGAGGCGCGCAACAATTATCAACTCGGTCTGAGCATTGTTCCAGTGGGGCTCAACTTTGAGCGCCGCGGTTTTTTCCTGTCCACGGTGCTGCTGCGTTTTGGTCCCCCACTTCAGGCTGCCGAATACGCCGGGCTTCACCGCGAGAATCCCGAGGAAGCCGTGGGAAAGATGACGGCGGATCTTCAGGCGTCGCTGCGCCGCGAGGCCATGCATGTGGAGAACAAGCAGATCAGCGAGTTGGCCGATGACCTGTCCAGCGCTCTTGGATACCGTCTTTCACCGCTCGCGGCAGATGCGGGGCTCCGGGGCGAGCAGCTGCAAAAGCGCTCGCGGCTGAAGCGCTGGATATGGAAGTTGCTCGACTGGTACCGGCCGAGTACGGAAAAAGGAACGGATCAGCTGGAATTCCGGTTGCAAAGCCGGGAATATCTGACCGATGTTCTCACCTGGGCCTCGGCCCATGAGCCGTCTTCGGTTTCAGACCTGCGCCGGCTGGTCGATCGCTTTCAGGATCATTTGCTGCAGACCCGGCTGAGCCGCAGCGTGAGAGAATCATTGGACAAACCAGCGCGCGAGCGGCTCATCCGGCTGCGGATGACGATCTACGCAATTGCCATGGCGCCCGTGGCACTCTTTGGACTGCTGCATAACATTGTACCGTACCTGTTTACGAAGTACACGGCGCGCCTTTTCCAGAACGAGGCCATCCGCACTTTCGCCTATTTCGGGATAGGCATGCTGGCGTTTCCGCTCACCTACGGCGGCTTCGGCTTCTGGTTGTGGCATTCCGGCGGCATGGAGATCCAATGGACGATAGCATACCTCTGCCTGATGCCGCCCACCGGGTTTGCGGCCCTTCGCTACCGAAGAAACGTTTTAGTCTATCGAGACAAGATTCTAGTGCGAACTTTTTTCTGGAACAACGCGGAGTTGGTTGGCCTGCTGCGCCGGGAGCGCCAAGAAGTAATCGATCGTTTCCAGGAGCTGGAGATGCACTACTCCGAATGATTCGCCGAGCTGCTCTCACCTATTTCGCTATTTTCAAGGCCCTCAGCGAGAAACCACCTGGGTCGGAACAGAAAGGCACAGAAAGGGAGACCGCAACGATGATCTCAACGGGCTCCCAGGGATGGGAGAAGCGGAGTGGGCCTGGGCATAATCGCGGAGAGTCGTTTTTGGGCCTTGGTCATCCTCTCGGACTCCGCCTCCGCGCGCCGCACGACTGCGAGTACCTCGAGAGCCCATTCAGGAAGATCCGGGTTCAAGCGATAGTGCACCCACTGCCCCCTACGATCGTCCTCGACTATGCCGAGGCGTCGAAGCTGCGCGAGATGGCGAGAGACCAGAGGCTGCGGGACGCCCAGCGCCTTTACCAACTCACAGACGCACAGTTCAGGCTCCATCAAGAGAAGCAGCAGGCAAGACACTCGTGTAGGATCGGAGAGAGCCTTGAAGAGTGAAGTCGTCTTGGTCATGTACGCAAACTCACAAACACTTTCCCAAGGATCGTCGCAAGATCATCACTCCCGACCTGGGCCGACGATGCTTGACCTCGAGTCCTGTGCGTATCCCGACATCTCTTCAGATGAGATCGGGCTCGGGATTCTGCCTCGATCCCTTCGCACCAACGCGTAGGCCGAGGGCAGGAAGAGAAGCGTGAGCAGAAGCGAGTAGAGAAGACCGCCGATGACCGCTATCGCCATGGGCACGAGCATGTCTCCTCCCTCGCCTATGTTCAGGGCGAGAGGCGTTAGCCCGAGCACCGTGGTCAACTGGGTCATCAGGATCGGCCTGATCCTGATTGGCGCCGCCTTACGGATGGCCTCCAGAGATGAAAGGCCCTCGCCTCGATACTGCTCGGCCAGCGCCAAGAGCACTACTCCCTGGGATGTGATTCCGCCCATCATGATCACCATCCCAATCTGCACCGTGATCCCGATGGGAGTACCCGTCAGGAACAAGGCAAGGAAGGCTCCGGTCAGCGCCAAGGGCACGTTGACCATGATCAAGAACGGGAGCACGACCGATTCGAAGCGAATGGCGAGGACGACGAAGGCGAAGAGCGCGGCGAAGCCGAGGATCAGCCCCATCACCTGCCTGTTCTCGGCCATGACCTGCGCTTGACCACCCATCCGCACTTCCACGCCGAATGGCGGCTCGAGCTCCGCCACGGCGCGCTCGGCCTGCGCCAGGGCCTCACCGACGCTAAGGCGACCCGAGTCGGCCTGGACGACCACCTTCTTGGCCTGATTCTCCCGTACGATCTCGATGGGCCCCACCGCCCGCTCGACCCTTGCGATGTCTCTCAAGTAGACCGGCTGATCTCCGCTGGAGTCCACTACCAGGTTCTCGAGATCGCTCCTGCTGTTGAGGCTGGTCTCGGGCACAACAAGCCTCACCCCATAGTAATGACTGCCGTCCCTGTACTGAGTGCTGACCATGCCGCTGACAAGCGTTCGCAGTGTGGTGGCGACGTGATGCGTCGAGAGCCCTCTATCGGAGGCCCGCGCACGGTCGACATACACTCGGTACTCGGGCTTGCTGATGTGCATGGAGACGTTAACGCCAATGAGATCGGGCGTCTCTTGCAGCTTGGCCGCCACCTCGCCGGCGAACTCGTAGACCGGCACCAACTCGGCACCGGTGATGTTCACCTCCACCTGCTGGTCACCCGAGCGACGGATCCCTCTCGCGCGCATCTGCATTACCGGTATCCGCGCTCCCGGAACCTGTACCCGGCCTATCATTGGACGGATCTTGGAAACGAAGTCCGCGGTCGAGATGTCCCGCTGTGACTTCGGGACGAGCTGGATGTTCAGCTCGCCCTCGACTGCGTTCTCGACCAATGCAACGCCCCAGACTCGGCCGCCCGCTAGGCTGAAGATGCTCTGGATCTCCGGCAAGTCTCGAATCTGCTCCTCGAGACGCGAGAGCACCCGGTCGACCTCTCCGACGGATGTGCCGCTGGGCATGACCACCTTCACCATCACGCGACCATCGTCGAGCCTGGGCAGAAACTCCGATCCGGTCTTCTGTGCCAAGAAGAGACCGCCGCCGAAAGCGGCGAGAGCAATGATGACGACCGCCGGCCTTGCGCCCAGACAGATATCCAATAGGCGAGAGTAGGCTCGGGTAACCAACCCAATGACCTCGTCGAAACGCCTGGCGATGCCGGACACTCTCTCCACTTCGATGGTCGTTACGAGCCGACTGGTCAAAAGAGGAGTGATGGTAACCGCGACGAGCAAGGATATGATCACGACGCCGGCGACGACGAGCACCAGTTCCTTGAATAGAAGCGCCGAGAGACCCGGCACGAACAAGAAAGGCAGAAAGATCGCCAGAAAGGTCAGGGTGGAGGCGACGATGGCGGAGCCGACCTCCTCCGTGCCGTCGCGAGCGCTGTTCGCCCTGCCCTCGGATTTGAGTCGGGTGATGTTCTCGAGCACGACGATGGAGTTGTCCAGGATTACGCCGAGCGCGACCACCAGCCCGCCCAGAGAGAAGACATTGATCGAGAAGCCCGCCACTCTCATGACGAAGAAATTGGCCAGCAGCGTAAGAGGTAGCGCAACCGCCATGACGAGCACCTGCCGCCATCGTCCCAAAAAGAGATAGACGACGGCGATGACGAGGAGCGCCGCGAGGAAGGCCGAGTTCCTGACGCTATTGATGGCTCCCATCACGTAGTCGCCTTGGTTCTCGACATAACCGAACTCGATGTCCTCCGGAATGTAGGGCCCCAGCTCCTCGAGCCGTCTTTGGACGGTGTCGGACACCGTAACGGTATTAGCCGCCGCCTGCTTGAGGACCGCCAGCTTGACGCAGGGTTGACCGTTGAAGCGAGTGTTGACCCTCATCTCCTCGTGAGAATCCTCTACCGAAGCCACATCCCGCAGATAGACCTTCTCTCCCGCCGGCCCGCGAGCAATAACGACGTTCTCGATCTCCTCCACGCTTTCGAACTCGCCCATCGTTCTGGCTATGATCTCCCGGCTCTCGATAGTGACCCTTCCCGCGAAGCTCTGCACATTCTCCTCGTGCAGCACTCTCGCGATCAGTGCCGGTGACAGCGCGTAGGCCTGCAGTCGCCGCGGATCCAGGTGCACTCGTATCTCTCGCTTTAGCCCTCCGATCACCTCGACACCGGCGGTCCCGGGCACAGCCGTGATCCGCTCGACCAGCCAGTTGTCTGCCCAATCGCGAAGCCAGACCAGATCCCGCTGGTCCGAGCTCAATGTGACCTCGATGATGGGGGATTGTGATGGATCGGCCTTCATCACCACCGGCGCGTCGATGTCCGGCGGCAGTTGCCGTGCCACGCGGCCCATGATCGCCATCACATCCTGGTATGCGTCCTCCAGCCTGACACCGTACTGGAAGTTGACGAGCAGAGTGTACATGCCCTCGGTGCTGGTCGACTCGAGGTAGTCCAGGTTGTCCACTGTCGCCATCACCTGCTCGAGGGGATCGGCGATGTTGGTCTCGATCTCCTCGGGCGTGGCACCGGACCACCAGATGTGGATCCGAACCATCGGATATGTAAGCTCCGGGAGGTAATCCACCTCGAGGTTGGCCAGGCTGAACACACCGGTGGCAAAAACGGCGATCCCGAGGACCATCGCCGCGATCGGACGCTTCAAGGTCGTCGCGGTGATCTTCATCGCTCAAAAGCTCCGCCGGTCTGCTTCGAGGAGCCCTCGGCCGGCTCTACCCCCGTGTCGGATGATGCATCGGCCTTGGTCCCCGGTGATTCGCTTCGTCCGGGCTGCCCTCCACCCAATCGCTCTCCGCTGCCAGGCAGCCTGACTTCCGCTCCGTCTTGGAGGCTCTCGTGTCCGGCGACGATCACCTGCTCCCCAGGACTTACACCCTCGATGATCTGCACCTCCTGTCCATGCTCGATACCGGTCGTCGGCAGGCGACGCACCGCCTTTCCCTCGTCCAGCACGAAGAGCACCCTCTCGCCACTAGCCGTTGTCAGCAGCGCTCTGTCGGGTACGATCACCGCGTCTTCCGCGGAACGAACGGAAACGGAGATCCGAGCGAAGAGGCCGGGGACGAGGTCCACGTCATCTACGATGACCGCCTCGGCCGTCCGGGTGCGAGTCCGGCGGTCTATCTCGGGGTAGAGCCTCTCCACCCGTCCCTCGAGGGTTCGTCCCGGCATGGAGTCGAGCCGGATCGAGGCGCTGTTTCCAGGTCTCACGCCGGCGGCCTGGTTCTCGGGAATGGCGAAGCGCACTACGAGCGAATCGTTGTCTAGGAGCCTGACCAGGGGCTCCCGAACCGATGCCAGGTCACCTGGGCGTACGAAGACCTCCGACACGACTCCGGCGAAGGGAGCGTTGATGGTGCACTCGGCGAGCCGCGCCCGGGCCAGCGCCAGACGAGCGCGGTTTTCCTCGACTTTCGCCTCCTGTACGGCCACGGCGGTCTCGGTGGGACCGGTCTCGAGCATGGCGTGCCGCTGCCGGGCCGACGCAAGCTCCGTCTGCTGCCTCACGTGCTCCAAGCGGGCGCGATCCGCCTCCTCGCCTGGGATGGCACCCGTAGCGACCAACGACTCGACGCGCCCTTTATCGGCTTCGGCGTGGGCGGCGGCTGCCTCGAGCCGTTTCACCGTCTCTTTCGCCTGGGCGATCTCCTCCTCCCGGGCTCCCGCCTTCAGGTCGGACAAGCTAGCCTCGGCGACCGCGAGAGCCGCCTCGGCGGCGAGCACCTCCTGCCGATATAGAGACCGATCTATTTCGACCAGCTTCTGCCCGGCGTTTTCGATGATGTCTCCCTCACGCCAGGGAAGGTAGGCGATCGGCCCCTCTATCGTGGCCCTGATCGTAACCGAGTTCGTCGCCACGACCTCGGCGGTGGCCTCGAGCACCTCCTCGATACGGTCCAATCGCGCGGGCTCCGTCTGCACCAGCGGTGACCTCCGATCAGGACCCTGCCGCTGCGAGTCATCACTCCCGACCATGCTTCTAACGAGAAAGACGCCGCCGCTGAGAACGAGCAGGACGACAACCACCAAAATCCACTTCTTCATATCTCTTCTCCAACCGCAAGAACAAGTAGGGCCAGCGCCGTTCGGTAGTCAGCCAATGAGCGATAGTGACTCGTTTGCGCTTCGAGCAATGCGGACTGAGCATCGAGCACATCCGTAATCGACCCTCGCCCCAGCTCATACCGTTGTCGCTCGATCCGAAGGCTCTCCTCGGCCTGCTCGCTCGCCTTGGCGGTAGCTCGTATCCTCTGCGAGGAGCTATGAATGCTGACCGCCGCGGACTCCACTTCCAGACGTATTCTCAGCTCCAGCTCCCGGAGGCGCTCCCTTGCGGCGCCGAGATTCGCTCGCTCCCGCGCCACCGTCGCTCTCGTCCGGCCTCCCTCGAAAAGCGGCAGCTCGAGCATGACCCCTATCCGTCCCAGGTCGGCGGTCGCGGCACCACCATCGGGCTCGTCTCGCGCGTAAGGCGCCAAACGAGTTCCGTAGGAACCTTGCAAGACCAGCGTCGGCATGTACTCCGATCTGGCCACATCCACTCGCCTTGCCTCCGCCTCGAGATTCGCGCGAGCGGCGAGATAGTCTCGGCGATGACCATACGCGCGTTCGAGCGCGACCTCCACATCGGACGCCTCCCCAAGCTCCACCTGCTCCTCCACGCCGATCTCGAGATCCCCTTGGACCGCGAGTCCTCGCATCTCTTGGTCCGATAGCCCAAGCAACGAGCCGAGGATTTGCTCCCGAATCGCCAGCAACCCCTGCTCGCGAGCGAGCTTTTGCTCGATGTCCGCTACTCGCACCTCGGTTCGCAAGAGATCGACACGCGCGGCCTTCTGCACCGAGATCATCTGTTCCACGCGCCGGAGGTGCTCGACCAAGGCCTCACGAGAGAACTGGAGCGACTCGACCACTCGCCGCTGAGCGAGTATGTCGAAGAATGCCTCGGTGACCTTGAAGACCAGCTCGTCACGCTCCCGTTCCAGGCGGTGCGCGGCGGATTCCTCCATTAGTTCGGCCGCCTTGACTCGATTGATGAGCCTGCCTCCGGTGAATAGAGGCATGCTTGCCACGACATCCGCCGTTAGGATGTCGGCGGCGTAGACGCTCGCCTCTCCTGGAATGGAAGGAGGAACGAGCCTCTGCTCCTCGAGATGGCGCATGTAGCCGCCGGACAGGCCGATCCTCGGGAGCCTATCCGCGGCGGCGATGTCACGCGCCGCGCTCGCCGCCGCGACGGCTTGACCGGATGCCGCAATGCCGGGGTTGTTGGCCAAGGCGACTAAGAGCGCCCGCTCGAGGGTCATCGGTTGTTCGACCGGGTGCCCGGAATCACTCCCCAACGAATCTCTTTCCGGCATTCCGATCGGCATTGGCCCCGCCAGTCCCGCATAAGGATTGGTGGAACGCACGATGGCACAGCCTCCGAAGACTAGGATGAGCCCGACCGTGAGCCATGCCCGAAACATCGTTCCGCATTCGAGTACTCGTTGCGTAGAGGGTATCGCCGCCGGCCTCTTGCCGATATCTGTCCGCATGTGCAATTGACTCTGCCTTTCCGGGTCTTCGGCGCCAAGAAACTAAAGGTAGCCGGAACGTGCATTCTGTCGTGGGCGTCCTTCATGGCGCTCGGGAGTCGGAGGAAATCTTTCCGTCTTCTCGCTCGATCAGAAAACGCTGTCTCATTCTCGAGCGTCGCCTCTCGTGGCGTTCCTTCAGTTCCGTGAAGCGACTTAGCTGCTCGGTTCGTAGAATGGCCTCGATCTCTTTGAGCGAACGTATCCGGATCTCCTCCATTTTCGGATCGAAGGTCTTCATCACCTCGCCCATCTCCGACCACTGCCTCTTCAAGATCGTCTCCACGACCTCGACCTGATCCTCGTCGAGGCCAAGAGCACGCTCGTATCTCTCCACTGAGTCGCTGAAGGATTGCGGCGGTCCGCGTCGCTCGGGCAAGTCAAGATCGGAGGTTAGCAGCCACCGCTCCGCGGCGATGCCGATGACGGCGCCTCCGGCGATTAAAACGAGGGCGAGCAAGAGCGCGAAGGCTTTGGTCATTCTTTCATTAGTCATCGAAAATCGCTCCCGGCGTCCACATGTAGATGGCCATCTCCATTGGATCCGCCTCGACCATCGTCATCCGAGGCTCCATCTCTCGTAAGCCATTGGTAAGGCCTCCACCGATCCAGAGACCCATTGCGGCCAGGGCAGCCGCTATAGCCGCGCGTCTAGCGACGAAAGCAAACTGCTCCGAGAATCTCGTCACCCGCCTGGGAGAGACGGCGACCCTAAAGGCTCGCTCGGCCAGATAGGGCGGAGCCGGCGTCGGATCCAGCGACCGCAACGCACGAGACGACGCCTCCATGATCCTAAAACTCTCCCCACAACGCTCGCAAATATGAATGTGAGCCTCCAGGCGCCGGCCCTCGGCGTCTCCCAGGCGACGGTCCAAGTACTTCGAGAAAGCCAGCTTTGCTTCTTTGCATTTCATGGGCTCTTCTCCTTCTCCACCAACCGGCGAAGCTTCTTGGCGAGCTTCTGTCTTGCCCTGTGAAGCCGGGACTCAACGGTCCCCACGGGTATGTCCAGCGCGCTCGCAATCTCCTCGTAAGTCATCTCCTCGATCTCTCGCAGTACGATGACGACTCTTTGGGGTTCTCGAAGCCCGTCGACGGCTCGACGGAGAGCCTCCGCCCTTTGCTTGCGAAGAACGACTTGGTCGGGTGACTCGAGCGTGCCTTCCCACAGAAGGCCGCGAAGCGGCTCGATGGTTGCTTCGTCGAAAGGTTCATTCGATCGTCGCCTCCACAACCTTCTCTTGTCTCGGGCGAGGTTACCCGCAATTTTGAGTAACCATGACGTAGTGGCCGAGGGGTCTCGAAGCTCGTCGAGTCGCTCCCAAGCACGAACGAAGGTCTCCTGGACCACCTCCTCGGCCTCGTGCTGGGACTCGAGCAGCGTGAAAGCCACCCGGTAGACGCGAGAGTGCGTGTTTTCGACCAGCTCTCGAAACGTCTCTCTTGCGTCAACCTTTGCCTGAAGCACGGTGCTCGACATCGTAAACCTTTCCTTCGTCCCGTGACGGGGGGTGCTTCCATCAGGACCATACCTGCCTCCCGAGAGCTCGGAGAAGTCGAGCACGGGCCGTCGCGAGATCATAAGCCGCACGCACACGGCGCGCAGAGGCCGAGGTTACGTCCAGCTGGGCCGAGGCGAGCTCGAGGGAGTCTCCTACGCCTTCGGCGTAGCGGGCCTCCGCCAACCTCAAGAGCTCGAGAGCGGAGGTGAGGC
Source organism: Deltaproteobacteria bacterium (assembly GCA_007130885.1). Taxonomy (GTDB): domain Bacteria; phylum Myxococcota; class Myxococcia; order SLRQ01; family SLRQ01; genus SLRQ01. Next base: position 20,415 of record SLRQ01000033.1, on the reverse strand, counting down.
CCTGCTCGGCGGCCTCTAACCGCGCAAGGTTCGAGTCGAGCTGCGACCTGACCTCGGTTATCTCACCCCACACTTCATGCTCCCGCGCGAGAAGGCGTGCCCTCTCTGCCCGGAGTCCCGCCTGCTCCGCTTCGAGGGCGGAGCTAGCGGCGAAGCCGTCGAATAACGGCCACGAGAGGCTCACACCCAAGGATGCGCCTGCTCCCGGCTCGGTGAAGCGATCCCCGTAGTAGCTCGTCCCCGCGGAGACCCTTACCGAGGGCCGGAGGCGGAGCCGGGTCGCCTCTACCCCAAGCTCGCCGGCGACGAGGGAAAGCCGAGCGGCCTCGAGGTCGGCACGCTCCTCGAAGGCGAGTTCGAGCAGCTCTTCGGAGGTGAGCGCCTCGACCTCCAGGTTGGGCAACTCCGGCTCCTCGACAGCGAAGGCGGTAGGCTCACCGGGCAGCCCGATTACGCGAAGGAGCCTGGCGCGGCTCGTCTGGAGATCGCTCTTCGCCATCACCAGAGCCGCCCGGGCCTCCTCTACACGCGTCTGGAAACGGACGAGGTCGATACGAGGCCGCTCCCCGGCCTCGACGAAGGCCTCGGTCCGCCGGAGGTGCCGTCGCTCGTTCTCCAAGGTCTGTTCGTTGACCTGGACCATGGCCTCCGCTTCGAGCACATCGATGTAGGCGAGCCTGACGTTGAAGACTATGTCCCGAAGCATTGCCTCGGCGTCGGTCTTGACTGCGTCCGCCGATACCTCCGAGGAACGCACGCGCGCCCGCGTGCGGCCGAAGTCGTAAAGGAGCACGCTTCCGGAGACAGACGCCCGGTAACCGCCACCGACATCGAATGGACCGGGAGGGGGACGCCCGGCCGATACATCGTACGACGCCGAGGAGTCGACGCTGGGGAGGGTGCCTGCTCTCGTCTCTCTCGCTCTCGCCTCGGCCGCCTCGACCTGGCTTCGTGCCACGGTGACCTCGGGGTGGCTTTCGAGGGCTATCCGAACGGCGTCATCGAGAGTCAAGACGTTCGCCGAAAGCGTCACAGCAAGAACAAGGAGATTCATCACTCGTACCTCAAGGCCGTAATGGGATCCAGGCGAGATGCCTTGAAAGCGGGGTAGAGGCCGAAGCCGATCCCCACCGCGGCGCTGAAAGCCACCGCCAGCAGGACCATCTGCGGCTGCACCAGCATGGGCCAGCCGAAGCGGCCGACCAGCCAGGAGGCGGCACCGACCCCCGCCAGAACACCCAGCAGCCCACCGACGAGAGACAGGGCAACGGACTCCGTGAGGAACTGCGCCATGATGTTTCGTGGACGGGCGCCGACCGCCATGCGAAGACCGATCTCACGAGTTCGCTCGGTTACGCTCACCAGCATGATGTTCATGATCCCGATGCCGCCGACGACTAGACTCACGAGAGCGATGCCGGCGAGGAGAAGTGACATGGTCTGCGCCCCCTCCTGCCTGGCATCCGCAATGTCGGAGAGGTTTCGCACCGTGAACTCGTCGTCCATCCCCGGCCTGACCCGGTGCCTCTCGCGGAGGAGCGCGGAGATCTCCCTTTCGGCCATGCTCGTCGCCTCCTGGGATACCGCGCTGACGAAGACCGAGCCGTCCAGGTACTGTCCCAGCCCGCCTTGCAGCCTCATTCTGAATGTCCGAGCCGGAACGAAGACGAGGTCGTCCTGATCGCGCCCGTGGCCGGTCTGGCCTTTCGAACCCGCAACGCCGATCACCTCGAAGGGGACGTGATCGATGCGAATCATCCGTCCCACCGGATCCGAGAAGGGCCCGAAGAGGTTGTCCGCCACCGTCTTGCCGAGCACGGCCACCTTCTGTGCTTGATCGTCATCTCCCTCGGAGAAAAAGGAGCCCTCCCCAATGCTCCAGTTGGCGATCGTGAAGTACTCGGCGGTGGTGCCCTGAATGGTGGTGCTCCAATTGTTTCCCTCGGCCATGACCTGCGCTCTATTGGACAAGAGAGGCGCGGCGTAGAGCACCGACGAAGCTTCCTCCCTGATTGCGGCGAGGTCGTTCCAGGTGAGAGAGGTCTGGCTCCCCGCGCCTCCGTGGACGCCTCCCGTGCGGCTGGACCCGGCGCGCACCACCAACATGTTGCTGCCCATCTGCTGGAAGGTCTCTTCGATTCTGGCCTGGGCGCCGGCGGCTATGGATGTCATGGCGACCACCGCCCCCACGCCGATGATGACACCGAGGGCGGTCAGAAAGGAGCGCATCTTGTTTCGAAGCAGCGCTCGCAGAGCCACGACGATGGTGGGCAGAAGGTTCATGACTCGGCCCCCGTTCGACCATTACGGACGTCGGAGACGATCTCGCCGTCACACATCTCGATGACACGCTGTGCCCGCGCGGCAATGCCCTGCTCGTGGGTGACGAGCACCACCGTCATACCCGCATCGACGAGATCGGCGAGCAGGTCCATCACCTCGACGCTTGTCTTGGAGTCCAGGTTTCCCGTGGGCTCGTCCGCCAAGATGACCTTCGGACTCGTCACGAGCGCACGGGCTATCGCCACCCTCTGCTGCTGACCACCGGAGAGCTGGCTCGGATGATGATGAGAGCGGTCGGAGAGGCCGACCCTCTCGAGCGCCTCGGCGGCCTTGCTTCGACGCTCCCTGCCGCCGGCGCCGGCGTAGTAGAGCGGCAGCTCCACATTCTCCTGGGCGCTCGTTCTGGCGAGAAGATTGAAACTTTGAAAGACGAAGCCGATGGTTTGGTTTCTTACGTCCGCGAGCCTGTTCCTGCCGAGGCGAGCCACATCCTCGCCGCAAAGGTAGTAGCTACCGCTCGTCGGCTTGTCGAGACATCCCAGGATGTTCATGAGGGTGGACTTCCCGGAGCCCGAGCTGCCCATAATGGCGACGCACTCGCCTTTCTTCACCTTCAAGGAGGCACCCCGAAGGGCATGAACCTGGACCTCTCCGGCGTCATACACCCTGTGTAGCTTTGCGGCGACGATCAGCGTGTCGTTCGAGCCGTTGGAGAAAAGCTCCCCGTCATGCCCCTTGCCGCTCACAAGAACCTCCCCATTCCGGAGCCACTGGCGCCCGAGGAGCGCGACTGGCCGGTGGCCGAGCCTGCGGAGCCGACGATGACGAGATCACCAGGCTCGAGCCCCCGAAGCACCTCCGTCGATCGGCCGTCGGTTATTCCCGTTCTAACGCGGACGGGCTCGGGCTTACCCTCGTCGGTGAGCCTCCACACCACGCGAATGCTCTCGGGATCGGGCCTGCCGACTCCCAGACCCTCCCGCGCCTCGTCTCCCTCCATTTGCCCGCGCCCGCTACCGTCACCTCGGCCGCCACCCTTCCCCTTACCGCCGGTGCCCACCGCGCCGTCCGTCGCGCGGCTTCCGGCAGGGGGGGCCATCGCGGCCCTCATCTCCTCCTCGAACGAATCGAGGATCTCCTGTGAAGGCCGGAACCTAAGGGCGGAGTTCGAGATGATCACGGTGTCCTCGCGCTCCTCCACGATGAAGGTGGCGTCCGCCGTCATTCCAGGTCGTAGCTTGCCGTCGGGGTTCTCGACCGACACGACGGCGTTATAGGTGACCACGTTCTGCACCGTCTCCGGAGCGAAGCGAACCTCCTTCACCTCTCCTTCGAAGCTCTCCCCCGGCCACGCGTCCACCGTAAAGGTGACGGTCATCCCATCCCGGATCCGGCCGACGTCGGCCTCCGCTACGTTGGTGTGCACCTCCATGAAGCGAAGGTCCTCGGCGATGGTGAAGAGCGTGGGGGCTTGCAGGGACGCCGCGACGGTCTGCCCCACGTCCACGTCCCTCGAAATGACCGTGCCGGAGATTGGAGAGACGACGGTGGTGTAGGCGAGGTTCGTCTCGGCCTGGTCGAGAGCGGCTCTTGACTGCGCCAAGCCGGCGCGAGCCGACTCCACCTGTGCCTCCGCGGACTCGAGCTGGGCGGTCGCCGTGTCGGCCTCGGACTGGGCAATGAGATCCTGCGACGCCAGGCTCGAGGCCCTGCGATGACGGCGGCGGGCGTCCTCGCGCTCGGCCTCCGCGCGCCTCACGGCGGCCGCGGCCGACTGCGTGCTGGCGCGCGCGCGCGCAACATCCGTCTCGAAAAGCCTGGGATCGAGGCGAGCGACTACCTGTCCTTCCTCCACCTCGCTGTTGAAGTCCGCGTTCAGCTCCCGAATTCTTCCCGATACCTGGCTGCCCACCTCTACAGTGACCCGAGGAGTGATCGAGCCCGTGGCGGTCACCGTCGATGCCACCTTCCCTCGTGACACCGTCTCGGTGGCGTAAGTTGGGCCCTTGTCGCCACCACGCGCGCTCATCGAATAGAGTACGCCCCCCACCACGAACAGGAGGGCCACCCCCAGGATCGCGGCCTTTTTCGCAAAGCCTCTGGTCGATGCCATCTTCTCGCTCCTTACGGAAGAGACTCCGATGTGAACTCTCTTCCTCGACTGCTGGACGAACGAGGAGCGAGGCTTCTTCCACTTTATTTTCGGCTATGGCATTCGGCGGCCACGTATACTGCTGGCGCGCACCGCGGCCTTGGCCCTTGTGCCTGCAGCACCCCCGTCGCCAACCCAGAGCCGTTTCCGTTGGCACTAGCGAAATGGCTGAAGCCAGCAAAGACCATGCACTCCGAGGAGACGCTATGACGTTTCGCATACTCATCACGGCTGTTGGGCTTTCGATTCTGACGGGATCTTTCATCAGTCTCAATGCGCTGGCGGACTCACCCGAGGCTGAGGCTGCCAAGGTCGAAGGCTTCGTGAGAATCCCGGCGGGAACCTTCGTTCGAACAAATCCGCAAAGAGGTACGACGAGTGAAGGCGTTGTTACTACACTCGAAAATGAGCAACAGGTGACGCTCACCAGAAGCTTTTTGCTTCAGACCCGAGAAGTGACCCAGCAGGAGTGGAGAGAGTTGATGGGTGGATCAAATCCCTCTTTCTTCCACGGAGGCGACCCGCTACACCAGCGCCATTCCTGCGACGACTGCCCGGTGGAAAGGGTGAGCTGGTACAGCGCATTGGCCTTCGCCAATGCAATGTCCGAGCGAGATGGTCTTCCCCAGTGCTACATGCTGGCCGGATGCATGGGGAGCGCGGAGGACGGCACACTCGAAGACTGCTTCGTCTGGGTGAATGCGGCCGAACTCAACCCCTACGACTGTACCGGCTACAGGCTTCCGACCGAGGCCGAGTGGGAGTACGCGGCTCGGGCCGGAACGACTGGGCCTCAATATGGCGAACTCGACGAAATCGCCTGGCAAAGCAGGGTTTTTCGATCCGCGGGCGACCATCCAAGAACGAAACCGGTCGGGCAAAAGGCTCCCAACGACTGGGGCCTATACGACATGCTCGGCAACGTCAAGGAATGGGTATGGGACAGGCTCGGCAATTACCCGAGCGAAGAAGTCACCAGCGATCCGCAGGGAGCCGAGTCCGGAAGGATGCGAGTCTACCGAGGCTGCTCCTTCGATACCCATCCACATCGTTGCACGGCACACTACCGGGCCGGCACCAGCCGGAGCCACCGCGCCAAAGATATCGGGTTTCGGCTGGCCAGAACTTTGTGAAATTCTCGAATTCCGTACCCGTCCTGCACTAGAAGTCGGCGGACCACGTACCGTCGAGGTACGCTTTCGTCGCATGCCGGCCCCGGCTGCTCAACGTCTCGCAGGCGGTAGTGGCAAAACGGACCTTGTGTTCCGGCCTTTGCTCCCTCCGCTCGACGATTAGCAACAACGGCTAAGCGTTCGTGTACTTTCGAGCCGTGAGCACGTGCATATTCAGTGTTTCTTGCCACCTTGCGTTATCTCGATATCGCGAGCGTGATCCTCTCATACGCGATTATGAAGAACAACCGTCTTCCCCCGACTCTCGATGCCCGTTTCGACACGCAAGAGCGCGAGCATTCGAAAGGCGTGCGCCGCGTTTCTGAAGAAAGGTGCCTGAAGAAAGGTGCCGCCCGAATGGTGCAGTGCAGAATGCTGCAGATTCGCCCCCATGAACACCTCGGCCAATATGACTGGCCGAATGACTATGAGCCCGAGGGCAATCGCTGGCGCGCCGTCTCCGCAGGTTTCAGGCTGAATCCGGGATAGGCGAAGGCGGAACTAATCGTCTCGCAGGGCCGCCCTCGCACCCCCGAGCTCAACCCGGAGCGGTCATGAGGGAGGAGGCGAAGACTCGGCCTTCTCCGGCAGGACCTTCTTCAAATCGTCCATTTGAACCGAGAGGACCACCGCGTCGCCTTCGGCGTGGGAAGCATCGAGTTGGCCAGGGAGTACACTCCCCGCTTCGAGCGACACGGGACCGAAGAGGTACAGCAGCCGAAGCACGAGGGGGAGCCAGAGACCCGCGAGGCACCGAGTCACCCCGGCAGCGGACCTGCCACGAGCGGCGGGCCGAGGGAGAGGCGACCTCAGCCTTGACGGGCGAGATCCTCTGTGGCAACAAGCTTTCGCCATATCGTCACCAGAACCAAAGCCGGCTTGCTAAACTCGTTGCAAGTCCCTGTGTTTGTCTATGGAACGATACGTTAAAGACACCGAGCACGGCGAAGACTCGAAGGAAGCCTCTGAATCACTTTATGATCCGGCTCCGGCGGGAGCCTCCTCTCCCTTTCCCATCGTTGCGCTTGGAGCATCGGCGGGTGGGCTGGAGGCTCTGCGGCAGCTCTTCTCGCAGTTGCAAGCGAAGTCAGGAATGTCCTTCGTCGTCATTCAGCATCTCGACCCGGCCCGGCCGAGCATACTCACAAGCGTCCTGGCGGGCATCACCGACCTTCCGGTGGTCGAGGCAAGGAACGACATGCCTGCCGAGCCGGACCGCGTTCACGTCATTCCCTCCGACTCCGATCTCGCGATCCAAGGAGGTGTCCTCCGGCTCATGCCTCGCCGAATGACCGGCCGGCTTCACCTGCCGATCGACTCGTTCTTTCGGTCACTCGCTCCGGACGCAAAGGGTCGCGCCATCGGCGTCGTGCTATCCGGATCGGGTAACGACGGAACCGAAGGGCTCCGGGCGATCAAGGCCGAGGGTGGCATCACAATGGCCCAGGAGCCGGAATCGGCACAGTTCAAGAGCATGCCCGAGAGCGCCATCGCCGCGGGCGTCGTCGATTTTCAGGGTGATCCCGAGACCATCGCGGCCGAGCTTACGCGACTGAGTCGTCATCCACACGTTGCTTCGGACACACGGCCGGAAGTCGAGCCTCCGGAACCCGAGATCAAGCAGGAGAAGAGCCTCGCGCGAGTGTTTTCAGCGCTGCGCCGGCATGTCGAAATCGACTTCAGCGGCTACAAGCGGACGACGCTGTTGCGCCGAATCGAGAGGCGCATGACGATTCGCCATGACCGAGCGCTGGCGGAGTACGCGGACGCCCTCCAGAGCGACCCCGAGGAGGCACGAACGCTGGCCGGCGAAATGCTCATCCAAGTCACCTCGTTCTTTCGCGATCCCGACGCGTTCGAAGCGCTCAAGGAACAGGTGTTCACCGAGCTTATACGACGTAAGGGTACGGGCGAGACCATCCGGATCTGGGTTCCGGGCTGTTCAACGGGAGAGGAGGCCTACGCCCTCATCATATGCCTGCTCGAGTCCATGGGCGACGCCGAGAAGAACCTATCCATCAAGCTCTTCGGCACCGACCTGAGCGAAGAGGCCATCGATGCGGCTCGCCTAGGTGTCTACAGGGAGCCCGCGTTGGTCGACGTTTCGCCCGAGCGCCTGTCCCACTTCTTCGAGCGCGTCGAGGGAGGTCATCGAATCGGCAAGCTCGTCCGTGACCTCTGTGTCTTCGTCAAGCACGACCTCACGCGTGATCCTCCCTTCGCCAAGCTCGACCTCATAAGCTGTCGTAACGTTCTCATCTACTTCGATGCCGAGCTGCAGCGTCGCGTCGTCCCGATGCTCCACTACTGCCTGAACCCGAACGGATATCTCTTTCTAGGCCAGAGTGAGACGATCACGGGTTTCAGGGACCTCTTCACCCCGGTAGACAAGACGCATCGCATTTTCGTGAAGACTGGCAAGCCGCAGCGACTCATCTATCCGTTCACCGGTGGACGGGAGAGCGAAGCAAGGCTCGGCGACACTCGTCCACCCGAGCGGGGGCAACGCGCACGAGAGGCGCAAAGGCAGGCCGACCACCTTCTCCTGGCCCGTTACTCCCCGCCCGGCGCTATCGTCAACGATCGCTTGGAGATCATCCAGTTTCGAGGACGAACCGGCGCATACCTCGAGCCGGCTCCCGGCCAACCTCAAGCCAATCTTCTGCGTATGGCGCGCGGGGGCCTGGCGGCTCACCTGCACGAGGTGGTCGAACGAGCAAAGGCCGAGACGAAGCCGGTGCGAAAAGAGGGTCTGCGCGTCCAGATAGGCTCGGAGAGTCGAGCATTCGACCTGGAGGTCGTTCCGCTCACGGCCATTCCCGGCTCCGGGGAGAACTTCTTCCTCGTCCTGTTCGAGCAGGCGGGCATCGACCGCGCGAGGGCCGAGCCTCCCTCCGGCCGGCCGCCGGTGTCGGAGCACCCGGCGGAGGAGCTGGCCGCCGAAACCGAGCGGCTGAACGCCGAGCTCGTCGCTACCAAGGACTATCTGCAGGCCCTCCTCTCCGAGCACCAGTCGACGACAGACGAGCTAGCCGCCGCCAATGAGGAGCTCGTAGCAGCGAACGAGGAGCTTCAGAGCACCAACGAAGAGCTCCAGAGCGCCAAGGAAGAGCTACAGTCCACCAACGAAGAGCTCACGACCGTCAACGACGAGCTCCATCACCGCAACGCGGAGCTGGATGAGACCGCCACCGATTTGGTCAATGTCCTGGCCAGCGTGGAGATTCCGGTCATCATCGTCGACATGGGACTACGCGTTCGCCGCTTCACTCCCGCCGTGGGAAGCATCGCGAGCTTCATCCCCGAAGACGTGGGACGTCCCATAGACGATCTCAAGCTCAAGGTGCAGATCGACAATCTCTCCGATAGAATCCAAACGGTCGTGGACAACCTCTCCCCCAAGGACTGGGAGGTCGAGGGGAACGACGGGCGCTGGTTCCGTTTGCAGATTCGGCCGTATCGAACGTCCGACAACCGGCTGGACGGCGCGGTCCTCTCGTTCGTCGACGTAGACGCCCTCAAGCGTGCCGTGCGGGACGCCGAGAACGCGGGCGATTACGCCAGAAGCATCGTCGAGACCGTGACCTCCGCCCTTGTGATCTTGGACTCGGATTTGCGAGTGATATCGGCGAACGAGGCGTTCCACAAAGCATTCGAAACTTCGCCGAAGGGCATCGAGGGACGAAGCCTATTGGAGGCCGCCGGGAGTATTTGGCGGGCGCCGGCGCTTCGCCAGGCACTCGATGAGTCACTCACCCTGCAGAAGCCGTTCAACGCCATCGAGCTCACCGCCGAGAGTGCTTCTCGCGGACGCCGACACTTCTCGGCGAGCGGACGGCCAATCCTCTGGGGCCAGCACGCTCGGATGGTGCTGATGATGATTGACGACGTGACGGAGCTGCGGGTGCTCGAGGCGGAGCGCGCCCTGCTCCTCGAATCCGAGAAGCAGGCTCGGATAGAAGCGGAGCGGGCGACCCAAGCCAAGGACATGTTCCTGGCAACTTTGTCGCATGAGCTGCGTACGCCGTTGAGCACGATGCTGATGTCGGTCGATCTCCTCAAGGAGATCGCCGCGGATGACCACCGCATCGAGCGAGCGAGCGCTTCCATCGAACGCGCCGTCAACGCTCAGTCGAGGCTCATAGATGACCTGCTCGACGTTTCGCGCATCGTGTCGGGCAAGCTGATGCTCGACTTGGCCCCTGTCGACTTCGCCGAAGTCGTCGAGGAGGCGGTCGATCTCGCAAGACCTTCGGCGAAGGCCAAGTCGATTGAGCTCGACCTCTCGATCGACGGCATCATCGGCTTCGTCTACGGCGATAAAGGGCGCCTACTCCAGGTCGTGAACAATCTCCTTTACAATGCCGTCAAATTCACACCTCACGGTGGGCAAGTTTGGGTTAGTCTCCGCCGTGCCGACCGGCGAGCTCACCTCGCGGTCACCGATGACGGCATGGGCATCAGCGCCGACGTCTTACCGCGACTGTTTGCTGCTTTCGTCCAGGCGGACAGCTCGGTGGTCCGGGCGCACGGGGGCCTGGGCCTGGGGCTCTCCATCGTGCGCCACCTCGTGGAGGTTCACGGTGGTGAGGTGCAGGCCGATAGCCCGGGAACAGGCAAGGGCTCAACCTTTCGCGTGACGCTGCCGGTGGGCACCGCTCCACAAAGCGCCAAGGGCGCCGTGGCACCGAGAGTGTCCGCCCGAAGCATCCAAGGCGTGCGCGTTCTGCTCGTCGAGGATGACGACGACACGCGAGAGGCCTACGAGGCGATGCTCGTAAAGTCGGGGGCCGAAGTGCGGGCCGAACCGTCCGCCGCCGCCGGCCTCGCGGCGTTGGGCGAATTCCTTCCAGACGTGATCCTCTCCGACATCGCGATGCCCGGAGAGGATGGCTTCAGCTTCATGCGCAAGGTCCGAAGTCTCGATGCAAAGCGTGGAGGCAAGGTTCCGGCCGCGGCCGTCACGGCGCTCGCCAGCGACGAGGACCGGCAGCGAGCACTGGAATCCGGCTTCCAGATGCATGTCGCCAAGCCCATGGATGGCGCGCGATTAACATCGGTCGTGGCCACGCTGGCAGACTGGAAGCCCCAAGGAAGTCGGTAGCCACATCTGATTCCACGGGGTCCCCTTTGACCTGCCATCCACGGAACCAAGAGATCCGTGGGCCTTCTCTTCCCTGGGTGGGATCCGGCGTCGCCGGCGATTACATCGTCGCCAGCTTGCAGTAGCGGATAAAGGCCGGCGCTGGGCCGACACAAGGGAGTCTCCTTTTTGCTCGCACAATAAGAAGACCCCCTCGCCGATCGTTCTCCAATATCGGCCTCTGGCCCTCATGGAGGGCGGTCGTGCTCACAAACGGGGCACAATTGGAGTTCCAGTCACTCGATCTGCTTGATGACGAGCGTCGCGGAGACCGGTCGCGTGCCGCCGGCGTCCGGGGTAATCGTGAGCGCCGTCGGATTTCCGCTTGGATTCATGACTCTCACCACCGAGAATTCCTCGGTCGTCTGGATCAGAACCGTGTTGACGATCTGTGAAGTTCCCGTTGCACGTCCCGCAACGGTCTCTTCGAGCTGAATGAACCCCATACCTTCGTCTAATCCAAGGACGAGCTGCCCAGCTTCGTCGACGCTAACTTGCCAGGAAATCTCGTAGACACCGATTTCGGGCAGCTCGAAATCGTAGTAGCTCAGACGCTCGATGCCGCTGATCGGACCGTCTCTGGGAAACTCCACCGCAGTCCCGGCCGCAACCGTAGCCGAGTTGTCGGGTTCCATGAGGGCATAGAAGAACCCGTAGGTCATGATGCCTCCGGCGGGGCCTTGCTCGCCCTGCGGGCCTTCCGGACCCTGTGGACCCGTGTCGCCCTTCGGACCCTCCGGACCGGGTGGACCCTCCGGACCCGTGTCACCCTTCGGACCCTCCGGACCCGTGTCACCCTTCGGACCCTCCGGACCCGGATCGCCCTTCGGACCCTCCGGACCGGGTGGACCCTCCGGACCCGTGTCACCCTTCGGACCCTCCGGACCGGGTGGACCCTCCGGACCCGTGTCACCCTTCGGACCCTCTGGACCCTGCGGTCCCTCCGGCCCCTCTGGCCCAGGCTCTCCCTTCGGACCTTGGGGGCCTTCCGGACCCTGTGGACCCTCCGGCCCAGGCTCCCCAATACATGTTTCGTCTGGACAAAGGGGTACGCACACCACCCGCGCTCGACACTGGGTCTCGCCGCTGTCCCAGCGCGCGGCAAACACATTGTCGATGAACGCATCCCTCTCACCGTCGGCCGCCGCCAACTGCTCACACGCCTCGAACGAATGCACTGTCACAGAAAACGTCTCGACGTGTGACTCGCCGGCACCCAGCGTGTACGGCGCTGCACGTTCAGGCGACCAATTGAACTCGTCGGCGAGCAGGCGATCCTTCACATCCAAAACCTGCGATGGGCCGGGGGCGATGTTGCGCACCGTCATCGTCCACTCGAGCACAACGGGATACGAGTGCACCTCGTAAACCTTCTGACCGTTTACGCGCTTATCGCAGTCGAGTTCGTGCGCAAGCGCACTCCTCCCCATGAGTAGGAGCGACACAATAACGAACACTTTCAATCTCATCACTACTCCCCCACCCATGTCTGACCCCTTTTCCCTCGAAGTTTGGGACTCGATTCGGATTTACCATCAGTAACGAACGCGGAAATCCGGTAATAGGAAAACAGACTCGTCGCCTTCGACTATCGATCCCGCTAGATTGATCTCGATCAGGATATGTTTGCGCTCGCGAACACTCGCGGCGTCCGCCACAAACGAGACAGGTGGACCGCTCAAGTCGAGCGGCCGCATCTCACCATCGATCTCTATCTGACCGTCCCGATGGAACCCCAGTTCGAATACGACGCTCTCCGCTCCATCATGAAGGTCGAACGTCGCGACCATCCACTCACTCTCCTCGTCACCAAGGTCGATGTCGCCCCCCGAAAGCATGACTGGTGACGCGTTGTCGTCGATAGACAAATTGAGGCTGGCGATACGAACTATCACCTGCCCGGGCGCATCGACTCCGTACAGCCCCACCATCACCGACTGTTTGGAAGAGCCATCATCGTCACCCGCACCACACGAGACGACAAGTAGAAGAATTACAAAGCAAATTATCCTACACATGAGTCCCCCCCCCGCGAGGGCCACAAGCTGCCGATAGATAACGCCACAAAGGCGTCGCTCAATCCTATGACTGATTCGCAGCGGGAGTAGAGCGGATTTTCCCCCTTCGTGATTCCCAGCCCGTGGCGTGGAATTAGCATTGGCGCATCCGAGCTCTCGTTGGACGTGCTACGCGTGGCTCCCCCAAGAACTTGGCCGCCGGTCATGAGTAGTCGACAAGGCGCGACGACGGCGCGGACTTCGGCGGCTATCGCTTTCCGTGCGGTCGAGCTTGCCGAGGAGGGATGCCAACCGGTCTTGGCTTTAATCCCGGGGGCTCTCCACCGGCCCAACCACGCAACTTCTCCGGCAGGACCTTCTTCAAATCGTCCATTTGAACCGAGAGGACCACCGCGTCTCCGACCGACTAAACCATCCGAGTGGGTATTTCTACCGCTCCCTTGTGGAGCCAGCTTCGTCCAGCACCAATCCGGTCGGCAACGTCCTTGTGTAGAGCGACCTGAAGCGACTCCACTCGCCATCCGTCTATCTCGATGAAGATCGCAACAACGGAGCCGACAGATAGCCCATCGGCCGCGATTACGTTTCGCCCTTGTAGCCTTTGGTTCCAGGAAGGCAGGCCCAGCGCCCCCCTGCCGGCAACGTGGGGAGCTCTACCGTCTTGCCCCCTCTCAAAGGCACGCAAAGAGAAGGAGAAACAATTAGGAGGCGTTCATGGTGGAACAGATACAGGGTTACTTCGCAGAAGGTGTGGGTGCTTTCCTGGCGTACCTACCCAACCTGGTTGGGGGCATCATCATCCTGGTGCTCGGCTATCTCATCGCCCGCCTCCTCGGCGCGGTGGTGAGGAAGCTCCTGGCCAAGGCTCGTTTCGACGAATTCATGTCCAAGAGGCTTCATCCGAAAGCAAGCCAGCCGAGCAGGCCGGCATCCCGGACGACCGGCGCGGCGGTGTTCTGGCTGGGCTTTCTTCTCACCATCGCCTTGGCGGCGGAGGCGCTGCTGATCCCTGCCTTGGCCGCAGGCATTTATCAAATCCTTGCCTTCGTCCCCAACCTCTTGGTCGCCGCGATAATCGTGGGCGTAGCCATCGCGGTAGCCAACATCATTGCCGACTTCATCAGAACCGCCTGGCTTGCTCGGGGCGCGCGCGTCGCAATCATCGCTCTGGCCGTCTTCATGGCACTGAACCAGCTCGGTGTGGCGCCGGGCATCGTGAACGCAGCCTTCATAGCGCTGGTGGGAGCAGCCGCCGTGGCCATCGCCATCGCCTTCGGCGTGGGAAACATCGAGCTGGCCAGGGAGTACACTCGACGCTTCGAACGGCGCGGAACCGAAGAGGTACAGCAGGCGAAGCACGAGGGGGAGGCAGAGTCCCGGCGAGAAAAGCGGGAGGAGCCAGAGACCCCCGAGGCACCGGGTCGACCCACCAGTGGACCTGCCACCAACGGCGGGCCGGAGGACAAGCGACCGCGGCCCTGACGGGCGAGGTTTGGCACCAGGTTCTCGTCACGTCGGCGAGTTGGGTATCCTCCGTCGCCCGAATGGTCCGGGAATGGTTCGGGGTCTCGCGAGACGACGGGAACGGGCTTTGGACGGCCTCTAGTACTTCAGGTTCTCAATGTGGTCGGGCACGAGCATTGCGGAGCCGTGCTTCCTCCGCATAACCGGCCTCGATCCGGCTCCAGTCACAACACGCCCCCAGCCGAGCCAGCACGGAATAGAGCCCGAACCGGGGCCCCTTGCTTCTCGAGTTCGTCGTGTCGAATGTGGCTCGAAAGTGCCGAAAGGGGGAGGCAATGAATCCGAGTGGTCTTGCCGTATCGCTGACCGTGTTCGCCATGCTGATTGCAGGATGCAGCCGCGACGGTCCCGAGCCCGACCCTGACAACAACGATGATATCCCGGACGACACCGAGACGTCGGAGCACCATCGTTTTGCCGTCGAGGTGGTCACGGACGGGCTGGAGCACCCGTGGGCCATGGTCTTTCTGCCGGATGACGAGACGATCCTGGTCACCGAACGGCCCGGTCGCCTGAGTCGAGTGAACCTGGGCAACGGAGAGCGCGTGGATATCGATGGGGCGCCGTCAACGACGGCGGTAGGTCAAGGCGGGATGCTTGACGTGGCCCTCCATCCTGCGTTCGAGGAAAACGGCTGGATCTATCTCACATACGCCGGCGCTGACGAGGCGGGTAATGCCTATGCGACTCATCTAGGGCGAGGACGGCTGGTAGCCGACGCGCTCGAAGACTTCGAAGTTCTTCATGTGGCCACACCCTTTCTGGGAGGAGGCCAGCACTTCGGCTCCCGGATCGCGTTCGACGCCGAGGGGCATGTCTACTTCACCGTCGGCGACCGGGGCGACCGAGATCGGGCCCAGAACTTGAGTGACCACATGGGTACGACGATGCGACTAACCGCCGACGGCGAGATCCCTGATGACAATCCGTTCGTGGACGACGAAGAGGCTCTGCCGGCCATCTACTCGTACGGGCACAGGAACACGCAGGGCATGACCGTGCATCCCCGTACAGGTCGGATCTGGCAGCACGATCACGGGCCGAGCGGGGGTGACGAAATCAACCTACCCGAAGCCGGCGGCAACTTTGGTTGGCCGCTGACGAGCTATGGGGTTGAGTATGGGACAGGTCTTCCGATAGGACCCGATCCGCATGACCACGAAGGGACGATTCCGCCCATCTACCATTGGGAGGAATCCTTCGCTCCTTCCGGAATGACTTTCTATGAAGGCGACGCTTTCTCGGACTGGCAGGGCAGCCTGTTCGTTGGCGCGCTGGCTCTCGAGCACCTTGCTCGCTTGACGGTCGACGGTGAGGAGATCATCGGAGAGGAGCGCCTCCTCGAGGGACGAGGGTGGCGAGTCCGCGATGTGAAGGAGGGACCCGATGGCTTCCTGTACCTTCTCGTGGACGCCGGTCAGGCCCCGATGGTGCGGTTGGTGCCGGTGGAGTAGCGTCGAACCGGTCCAATCAAGCTCGCGCGACCGAGGTCGTACGATTGCGCCCCCTCCCATACCTGCGGCGACCACGTGGTGTCGGTGCCTTGGGCTGTCCGGCAGTGCCCCGATCGGCGCCGGCCGCGAGAGCCATAGTCGCCGTGGGCGGCTGCGGAACCGCATATGGATGGTCCGCCACTTGGTGAATGGAGCTACCAATAAGTCGCTCTATGTCCTTTAGGTGCCCCCTCTCGTTTTGGTCGCAGAACGAGACGGCCACACCCGAAGAGCCGGCCCTCGCGGTTCTGCCAATCCGGTGCACGTAGGTCTCGGGGACGTTCGGGAGGTCGAAGTTGACCACGTGGGTAATGCCGTCGACATCGATCCCTCTTGCCGCGATGTCGGTGGCGACCAGCAACCGAGCTCGGCCGGATCTGAAACTCTCGAGTGCTCTCTCCCTGGCGCGTTGTGACTTGTTCCCGTGAATGACCTCTCCGTGAACTCCGACGCGGTTGAGCTGCTTCACTATGCGGTCGGCGCCATGCTTGGTACGCGAGAAGACCAGGGCACGCTGCATGCTCGGGTCCTCGGCTAGGAGGTGAGCGAGCAAACGCTGCTTGTTCGCCCGGGTAACGAAATGCATGCGCTGATCGATGTTGTCGGCTGTACGCTCGGTTGGCCTTATTTCCAGGCGGACGGGATCGACCAAGATGCTCGATGCAAGCGATGCCACATCTGGGGGCATGGTAGCCGAGAAGAGGAGGGTCTGACGCTTCTTCGGGACGGCCTTCAGGATGCGGCGCACGTCCGGGACAAAGCCCATGTCGAGCATGCGGTCGGCTTCGTCCAGGACGAGGACCTCGATGCGGTCCAGACGCGCGTGTCCCTGCTGCAGGAGGTCCAAGAGGCGCCCCGGTGTCGCAACTAGAATATCGACGCCCCGACGAAGCGCTCGAGTCTGAGCGCCTTGAACGACACCGCCGAAAACGACAGCGACCTGGAAGCGGGTGTGTTTTCCGTAACGGGTGAAGCTCTGGCCTATCTGGGCAGCCAGCTCCCTGGTAGGGGCCAAGACCAGCACCCTCGGTGACCTGCCACCGCCGGCAGGCCTCTTGCTCGCGACGAGTCTTTGGAGGATGGGGAGGGCGAAAGCCGCGGTCTTGCCCGTGCCGGTCTGGGCACAGGAGAGCTGGTCGCGGCCCTGAAGAAGTGAAGGAATGGCACGCGCCTGGATGGGTGTGGGGCGCTGGTATCCCTCGGCGCGAATCGCGCGCATGAGAGGGTCTATGAGGTTCAACTGCTCGAAAGTGTACTCGGTCAAAATCTGCTCCTGGTGAGAACCGGTGACGGCAACCCTACGGGCCGACTTCGTCTCTTACGGTCCGTGTTCCCGTGGCCGAAATGGTCGCGGGAAGAGTGCACCATACACCACATTCAGAAAAACGCCAGCATAATGGGAAACGCAACCAAAGAATTGCGCTCGAGCGGCGTTACCTTGGCCGGTAGAGCCGAGTATCTACGTCTAACCGCCGTCGTAGATAATGCGGGTGCCCTCCAGACGAGCGAAATCGGTGAATACGTGGAGAGTTGTGGGAGCACTCGAAGAGATGTGGCGCACCTCGATGCCTCGCACGTGGAGCCAGTCCGAGATGAGCCATCGATGACAGCGCTCTACATTTGCCTCGGCACACATGAGCGCGACCGGTTCCTTCGTGGCGATCTCGAGAACGCCGGCCATGGCTTTCTCGAACGCCTCGGTCTCCATGTGGTCAGCGAAGGCGGGAAAACCTTCCACATTCCACCCGGTGTGCGGGGTAGTTGGTTGGTACTCGCGACGCCCTCCAAGGGCTTCGACCCAGGTATAGCAAATCCTACGCTCACCGAGCTCCCGCTTCAGGAACTCCCGGGAGAACTGCGGATAGCGTCGGGACATGGGAAACCGGCGAACATCTATGACATGAGCGACGCCGTGAGCGGAAAGCAGGTCGAGAAATCGCTCCATTGCGAGGGATGAATGGCCGATCGTGTAGAGGATCATCGGTACACTCTAGCCCAAGAAGAGCAGTCTTTCGCGGGTGGACTCATCTCACCGAGAAAATAGCCGAGGCGTGCTATCCATTCCCACCATCGTCTTAGTCGTCTGTTGGTGCGTCAGCAGCCTGACGAGACGCTCGATGTTGCGGTGCCTCGATACAGTGCCAAACGCTCCGTGGCGGCACTTCGGCGCCATGACGGCAGAAGTCTGTCTCGAGCCGGGGAGAGCGGACCGCCGCCGGGTTGCCAGGCCACCGCGGACGGACTCTGGCAGCCTTCCTCCTGCCAGAGCAGGCACAAAGTTCAGTCTGGAGTGATGGGGTACCTTGTCTCGAAGGCCGAGAAACCCTGGCCAGCGAAGGTTTCGGGACACTAACACCGCACCTGTGTCCCGTGCGTCCCTTCTCCCGGATCCTTTGCATGATCAAGGACGTCTTTGATTACCTGGTTGATATTATCCGCTTGTAATACCACAAGGTCTCCCGGTCTTGCCATTTCCAGGGCTACTTTGGTCGCTTCCCTTTCATCCATGACCATGGTGATCCTATCCCGTCTGAAACCACCCCTTAACAATCCCTGCTTCACAATTTGAGCAGTTTCCCCGGAGGTCCTTTCTCTTGGATCCGCATCGCAAAGTACGATGTGATCATAATACTGAGTAAGCGCAACCCCATATTCTCTGATATCCTCTTCTCTGCGATTTCCTACGCTAGAGGCCATGCGAATTATTCTGCCCGGCATCAAACCTTTTATAAATTCTCCAGTGGCATGAATGGCTCCCGCATTATGCCCGTAATCCACGACGACCTTGAAATCATTCATATCAATGATATTCATTCGCCCCGGGGATTGACCAATAGAGGGGCTGAAACTAACCAGGCCTGCTCTAATTTGGGCTTCATTCAGTCCCAGCTCCGCCGTGGCAGCTACTGCGGCCATTACGTTTTCTATATTGAATCCTGCCCTTCCATCAAAGGTGATTGGTATTTCCAAAACATCGGCAACGGTTGAAGTCCATCCCTTGTTTCGGATGATAACCGCGCCGTCTTTTATGGTTACATTGAGGTTCCCCTTTTCAAAATTGCTCTTGAGCGCCGGATTTTCGGGGTCTTTCGAGAATAAGACCGGCCTGGCTTTGGTCTTATCCAAGCAAGAAAGAACCATGGGATCATCGGCATTGAAAACCGCGGCGCCCGATGGTTTCACAGCTTCCGTAACCGTTGATTTCAATCGGGTCAGCTCCTCAATCGTGTCGATTCCCCCATCCCCCAAATGGTCAGAAGAAATGTTGAGCAAAACCCCTACGTCACTTTCAGCAAAACCAAGACCGCAGCGTAGGATACCGCCTCTTGCGACTTCTAACACAGCGTGATCTATGGTGGAGTCCATCATTACTTTTCGGGCACCTTCCGGACCACTGTAATCTCCTGTGAGAATGGGTATGTTTTCTATGATTACTGCATCCGTCGATGTCATTCCCACGGTGCCTCCATTGAGGCCTAAAATATGCGCAATCAGTCTAGTGGTGGTAGTCTTGCCGTTAGTTCCCGTGACGGCCACAATGGGAATGCTATGCTCCGCTCCCGGTGGAAACAGCATATCAACAATATAGGATGCAATATTTATAGGGCTTCCTTTTGTAGGATTTAGATGCATTCTAAATCCTGGTGCCGCATTGACTTCAATAATGCCGCCTGAATCCATGTGAAGCGGTTTATCGAGTGAATCCGCAATAATATCAATTCCGATCACATTTAAACCAATGATTCTAGATATTCTCTCTGCCATCAATTGGTTCAGAGGATGAACATTTTCCGTGACGTCTAGGGCTGTCCCGCCGGAGCTTAGATTCGCGGTGGATTTAAGGTAGACTTTTTCTCCCTCATCAAGAACGCTCTCCCGCGTAAGCTGCTGAATCGCAAGGAGTTGTTCAGTCATGGAGTCAATGGTGATTCGGGTCAGATTCTTTTCGTGGCCTATGCCCCGTTGGGGATCTTTGTTGACTTCATCGATCAACTGCTGAATGCTGTCTTTACCGTTTCCCACTACATAGGCAGGTTCACGGAGTGATGCTGCAACAAATTTTTTATCGATAACAAGAATTCTGTAGTCAAATCCATCCATATATTTTTCAACCAGTACGTTTTCACAGATTTCGCTTGCCAATCCAAATGCAATCTTCAGTTCTTCAGCGTTTGTAATATTTGCGGTAATTCCCCGTCCATGATTTCCGTCCACGGGTTTGACCACCACCGGGTAACCCATGGATTCTGCGACTTGCAATGCTTCATCGGCGGCCTGAACAGATACTCCCTCCGGCACCGGAATGCCCATGGAGGACAAAAGTGTTTTCGTTCGCTCTTTGTCGCCGGCAATTTCAACACCTAATGCAGAGGTATGATCCATCATCGTAGCCTGGATTCTTCTCTGGTGTATTCCCTGTCCTAACTGCACATAACTGTCTTCATTGAGTCGGATATGCGGGATTCCTCGGCAGGTTGCTTCGTTGACAATCGACTGGGTTGAGGGTCCCAGCAAACTGGCTTCTCCAATTTTTTTCAATTCCAGGATCAATGGCTGCACATCAGTGGTTCTTCCCTCGAACAGTTTTTCCACAATTCCCACGGCAAATTCACCGGCTTTTACGCCAACG
>SLRQ01000048.1 GCA_007130885.1 Deltaproteobacteria bacterium | reverse complement strand
GGGGCGGAAGAGACGATCGTCACGGTACATTCCCGTGGACATTCGCCGTGCCGTGCTGGAGCGGGATGGAGAGCAGTGCACCTTCGTGGATGAGCGAGGCCGCCGGTGTCCTGAGAGACGCCGGCTCGAACTCGACCATGTCGAGGGTTTTGCAAGAACGGGCAAGCACACGGTGGACGCACTCAGGGTTTTGTGTAGCATGCACAATCAACGAGCGGCGGAAAAGATGTACGGCCGCGCGTTCATGGAAGCCCGACGAAAAGGCCAACTGGTCCCGGTACGAGTGCCTCATTCGAAGTCTTCGCCGGAGCCCATTTAGCCGTTGAGGGCATGCGCTCTCCAGCACATAAGACGCATTCTCAATGAGAGCTTGAACGCCCCAGGGTTCAGTAGCGGCGAACAGGTGCCAGGCGAGTGGAGGCGGTCAACTTGTCCCGGTACGAGTGCCTCCTTCGACGTCCTCGCCGGAGTTCATTTTGCCGTTGAGGTTGCGCGCTCACCCGCACATGCGACGCATTCTCAACAAGAGCTTGAACTGTTGAGTTGAAGGTTCGTTGTAAGTTGGACTTCCCGCATCATGTGCACCGAGAGGCACCTCGGGTTCACAAGAAGCTTGTTTGAATCAGCCGTCGGGCGAGCCTGCGCTGTTTGCCGGGCTTTATGTGGTAAGGCCGGGGCTTGTCAGAACCTTCTTGAAGCGCTCGAACGCCCAGTCGAGGTCCTCGCGGTCGATAATGAGCGGCGGCGCGATTCTGATCACGGTGTCGTGAGTCTCCTTGCACAAAATGCCCTCTTCCATGAGAGCTTCACAGAAGGGCCTGGCAGACTTTGTCAGCTCCACGCCGATCCACAAGCCACGGCCCCTTACCTCTCGAATTACCGGAGACTCAATGGTCTTCAGACGCTCCATGAAGTAAGCGCCCAGCTCAGCGGAGCGCTCGGACAGCTTCTCATCTCGAAGTACCCGAAGGGCCGTTCGGGCGACGGCGCAAGCCAGCGGATTGCCGCCGAAGGTGCTTCCGTGCTCGCCCGGCTTGAAAACACCCAGCATCTCACGAGAAGCAATGACCGCCGAGACGGGATAGTAACCGCCGGACAAAGCCTTTCCGCATATGATCGCATCCGGTCGAACATCCTCGTGCATGTAGGCAAAGAGCTTGCCCGAGCGCCCAAGCCCCGACTGGATCTCATCGAGCATGAACAGGACATTGTTCTTTCTGCAAGCGGCTTGAATCTCCTCTAGATAGCCCTTCGGAGGGATTATGATTCCCGCCTCGCCCTGGATTGGCTCCACCATCACGGCACATGTGTTGTCGGTAATTGCCTGTCGTATCGCTTCGGCGTCACCGTACGGCACGACCTTGAAGCCGGGAGTGTACGGGCCGAAGCCACGCCTGTATGCATCCTCGGTCGTAAACGAAACTATAGTTATCGTGCGTCCGTGAAAGTTACCGTCGCACACGATTATCTCCGCCTTATCCCGCGGAATACCCTTCTTCTCGTATCCCCATCGCCGGGCGGCCTTGAGAGCAGTCTCGACGGCCTCGGCACCGGAGTTCATGGGTAAGGTCATCTCCATACCCGTCATCTCATGCATGTCGCGACACAGAAGAGGAAGTTGCTCGTTACGAAATGCACGCGACGTCAGCGTCACTCGTCTTGCCTGGGCCAGCATGGTCTCCAGAATCGCGGGATGGCAATGGCCTTGGTTAAGAGCCGAGTAGGCGGCCAGGCAATCCATGTACTTCTTGCCCTCGACATCCTCCACCCAAACACCGCGGGCTTCCTTTACTACTACATTCAACGGGTCATAGTTGAACGCACCATAGCGCTCTTCCATCTCTACGTACTCGGCGGTGGTAAGAGAAGTACCGACCTCAGCCTTGCCCTTCATGTCCTCTCCTGAAGCAAAACATGCACTTGAATCACGCACGTTACTGGTTTACGGAAACTCCCGCTTGAAAATTCTTCGGGAAACGAGATCAATCGAGCAGCATGGTCAAAAGCGCCATGCGCACGAAAATTCCATTGCGCGCCTGCTGAAAGTAGAAGGCTCGAGGATCCTCATCCACGGTTTTGTCCAACTCGAGCGTTCGAGGCAAAGGATGCAAAACCATTGCGTCCGAACGCATGTTCTTCACTATGGATGAGTCGACCACGTAGTTTTGCAAATGCTCTTGGCCGGCCAACCGGCCCGGCCTGATCTGCGTCAGGTAGACCACATCGACCTTGCTTACTACATCCTCTAGTTGAGACTCGACCGAGTACCAGACGTTCTTCCTGTCCAAGTACTCGAGTATGTCCGGCTTCATTTGAAGCTCGGGGGGGCTGACGAAATACATTTTCACGCGATCGAACTTACTCAACAGATATGCAAGTGACCGCGCGGTACGCCCCTCGCTTAGCTCGCCGATCATGGCAATTGTCAAGCCATCCAGCGTGCCCCGTTCCCTGATGATCGTGTAAAGATCCAATAATCCCTGCGTTGGATGTTGGCCTCCACTGCCGTCACCGGCGTTGATCACGGGTATCCTCGAAACCTCGGCTGCACGTGCCGCCCCTCCCTTCTGGGAGCTTCTCAATACGATGACATCGGCGTACTCGGATATAGTTCGAATAGTATCTTCCAGCCGCTCTCCACCGACCTCGGAGGAAAACATGTTCGCCTGATCGGTTGAGACCACTCTTCCTCCCAGCCGATGCATGGCGGACTCGAAGGACAGCCGGGTTCGATTAGAGGGCTGATAGAACAAAGCGGCCATGATCTTGTTCTGATAGTCGAGAGTTCCTCCTCTCGCCACGATACGCTCCATATCCTTGGCCCGATCGCACAACTCCATTATGAGCGGCACGGTGAACTGCTGCGACTCGATCACATGGGAGAGCTTCATCCCGCTTTCTCCTTCTCCATGGGCTCGCCGATTACCCGCGTCCCTATTTTTCCTTCGACAGCGTCCCCCAGGTTCTCCAGCGATGTAACTATGGCCTGCTTACCTCCGGCTCGGAGAAACCGGAGAACCGCCTGAACCTTGGGCCCCATGCTTCCAGGAGGAAAATGTCCTTCCTCGTAGTACCTTTCCAAGTCCTTCGCACTGACTTCCCTCAAAGCCCTTTCGGTGGGTTTCTTGAAGTCCAGGTATATGTGGTCGGCGTCGGTGGAAAACACCAGCATGTCCACGCCGAGCTGCCGAGCCAGCAGAGCCGAGGTCTTGTCTTTGTCTATCACGGCAGCGACACCCTTCAGCCCGTGGTTCTCCCTTATCACGGGAATACCACCACCGCCGGTCGCGATAACCAGCACGCCCTGTTCCAGAACAGCCTTGACCGCCTCCGCCTCGACTATTCGGAGCGGCTCCGGAGACGCAACGACCCTTCTGTAGCCTCTCGACGAGTCTTCGACCATATCCCAGCCCAAGGTCTTGCGCTTGAGCTCGGCGTCGGCCTCGGAGAAGAAAGGGCCTATGGGCTTTGTGGGTTCACTGAAAGCCTTGTCGCCCGCGTCCACCTCGACCTGGGTTACCACGGAAACCACCTGCTTTCGAACCTCGGCCGCTGCAAGCTCACGCTGTAGCGACTGCTGGAGGATATAGCCAATCTCCCCCTGAGTCGTCGCAACGCAAACATCCAAACCGTGCTCATAGGCATGGCCCGCGGCCCTCTCGGAGCGCGTCAGCGCCGCCCCCACCTGCGGGCCATTCCCATGAGTCAAGACGAGATCGAGGCCGCTCTTCAATAGAGCAATGATCTCGCGGCTTATCCGGCCTGCATTGTGCATCTGCTCGCCGACCGTTCCTCTCTGTCCTGCTTGAATCAGCGAGTTTCCGCCTACCGCAACCAATGCCGTTCGAAGAGCCATCCCCAACAACTCCTTTCAAGCTACAAATTCATTTCATCAAAAGAGCCATCACGGCCTTTTGTGAATGCAATCTGTTCTCCGCCTGATCGAAAACCACTGACTGCCGCGAGTCGATGACCTCGTCGGTGACCTCTTCACCTCGGTGCGCCGGCAGACAGTGCATGAAGATTGCGTCATCCGCGGCGTGCGCCATCAGATCCGAGTTCACCTGGAAGGGAATGAAGATCTTGCGGCGCTCTTCCGCTTCTGACTCCTGGCCCATGCTCGCCCAAACATCGGTGTAGACGACGTCCGCGTCCTTCACGCCCTCGGCCGGGTCGTTTGTAATCCACACCTTCGCGCCAGTGGCCGGAGACTCTCTCTGCGCCCACTCGACAACGGAAGTATCCGGCTCGTAGCCCTTGGGGGTAACTATGCGAACTTCGGAGCCGAGCCTCACGCCCGTGTGCATGAGGGAGTGGGCAAGGTTGTTCCCGTCTCCAACGTAAGCAAGCTTCAGACCGTCCACACGACCCTTGTACTCACGCATGGTCATGAAGTCGGCGACTGCCTGGCAAGGATGGCTGAAGTCGGTGAGGCCGTTTATTATCGGCACACGCGAGTACTCGGCCATGTCCAAGATCACCTGATGACTGAAGGTTCGGACCATCACACCTTGCACCATGCGATCCAGGTTTCTCGCTACGTCAGGTATCGACTCCCTCTTGCCCAGGTTGATGTCGTTTGGAGAGAGGTAGATGGAGAAGCCGCCTAGCTGATGTATGCCCACATCGAAGGAGACGCGGGTACGCAAGGACGGTTTTTCGAAAAGCAAGGCCAATGCCTTCCCTTGGAGCACGCTCGTGTACTCTCTCGGGTTGGCCTTCATCGCGATACCTTCGTCGATCAAGCCCTTTATTTCCGCTGTTGTGTAGTCGGATGCGTCTATGAAGTGTCTGGTGCTCATTTCTTTTCTCCTTTCTAGGAACCGATCACGCTGTCAACCAGCTTCTCCAGCTCACCGACGACCTCGGGGGCCATCGAGTATGTAACCTTCAGCATCGGACGCTCGCTCTTGAGCACTCTCGAAATGTTGAAAGGCGTGCCGACGAGCACTAGGTCACAAGGCACCGAGTTGATGGTCTCCTCCAGCTCCCTGACCTGCTGGTCACCGTAGCCGAGAGCGGGCAACACATCCGATAGGTGGTCATAATCCTCGAATGCCTTCTTGATCGAGCCGACGGCATAAGGACGAGGATCCACTATCTCTCCGGCTCCCCAGCGACGAGCGGCCACGTGACCCGCGCCATAGCTCATCTCACCATGGGTCAGCGTCGGGCCGTCTTCGACCACCAGCACCCGCTTGCCCTCGATGGTCTTCTCGTCCTCGACGGCCACCACCGAGTCCGCGCGAATAATCCGCGCCTCCGGACAAAGCGCCCTGGCATTGGCCTCGACCTCTTCGATGCCCTCCTTGGTGGCGGTATCGACCTTGTTGATCACCACCACGTCCGCCATCCTAAGGTTGGTCTCACCAGGGTAGTAGCTGACCTCGTGGCCTGCTCGATGAGGATCCGCGACGACTATATGGAGATCGGAACGATAAAACGAGGTGTCGTTGTTCCCTCCGTCCCATATCACCACGTCCGCTTCGCTTTCGGCCGCGCGAAGGATCTCTTCGTAATCCACGCCGGCGAAAACCAGATGGCCCTCCTCTATGTGAGTTTCGTACTCCTCTCTTTCTTCGTTGGTGCACTGGTGACGATCGAGGTCCTCGACGGTCTCGAAACGCTGGCAGCGCTGGGCGGCCAGATCGCCGTACGGCATCGGGTGGCGAACTATGGCCACTTTCTTACCGCGATCCCGCAAGAGCGCGGCCAACGCCCTGGTGGTCTGGCTCTTGCCGCAGCCGGTGCGTACCGCGCAAACGGAAATCACCGGCTTGGACGACTTGATGGCGGTGTTCCCCGAGCCCATCAGCTTGAAGTCGGCACCCAAGGAATCGACCAGAGCGGCCCGATGCATCACCTCGAGATGAGGCACATCGCTATAAGCGAATACCACCTCGTCGATCTCGTGGCGCCGCACCAACGCGGGCAGCTCCGACTCATCGTGGATGGGAATGCCCTCCGGGTAGTGCGGGCCCGCCAGCTCCGCTGGATATGTCCTTCCGGCAATGTTTGGAATCTGAAACGCCGTGAACGCTACGACTCTGTACGACGGATCGTTGCGGAAGCACACATTGAAGTTATGGAAGTCGCGGCCAGCCGCGCCCATTATGATGACCTTCCTAGTCTTCGACATGCTATGGTCTCCAAGTCGATGGTTGTAACAAGCAGAAACCTGCCACGTTCTTGCAGCCCGTACTCATCGGAACGCCAGAGAACGCCTTGGCGGGCAAACTCACGCCGGCATGCTCTCCGTCAAGCTCCGAGCTAGGCTACGGGACGCACTCTGCCACGCGTTTGTCCTCGGGGCAAGCAAAGTCGCTCGCCTTCCGGCTGAACACTCCCAAAAGCCCCGAAAGACCCTTCTTTCAGCGACTGACCCGGAAAACCCGGGAGGTCACCTCGCCGTTATGGCCGCCACCTTCCGGCAACACCACCCGTAGACGGTACTCGCCCTCCAACACCGGCGATGTCAAACCGTAGCGGCGCGTCACGGCCAGGTTGAAGGTCCAACGAAACTCGCGCTCTCCCTCCGCCTCCCCGTAAGGAGGATCCGGCTCGAGGTCCACCCAGAAGTAGTAGCCGTCACTGTCGATGGGCTGCCCGTTCGGCCTCTTTACAGGCTCACCGTCCGCCGTCTCCAGGTATGCCATTGGCGCGCCGAGCCAGGGGTCGCCGCCCGCGACGGTAAAGCTGACCACATCCGTCGGCCCATAAGTCTCATCCACATCGGAGATAATCTTTGCAAATGCAACGGCTTCATCCGGCGCATACAGCTCGTAGTCATCCACATGGAAAGGCGCCCACGGCCTGGGCTGACCTTGCAGCCGCTCCTCTTTCATGAAGGCATCGAAGCCATCGATCACGAAGTCGGCCAGGAACTGGCCTTGGCGGGGTCCCCATAACGTCCCCGACGACTCGTACCCGCCCCACCACCAGTCCTCCTCGAGAAGCGAGTAGCCGAGGTAATCCTGGGTATATCCGAAAAACATCACATCCTCGACGCCGTCGTGCTCTCTCATACCGTCCATGACGTACTCGGCCAGGGACGTAACCGGCTCGCCGGTGAAGGTGACCAGGTGCAGATCTCCAACCCGGCCGACGGAGAACACGGTTTGATCGGGAGCGGGCTGATCGTGCGGAAATGGGATGCAGTTCTTGTCCAGACCCTCCGCCACTTGCGGAGCCGTCTCGCAGTCCACCTCGGCGTTGCAGTACAGGGCTCCGTACGGATGAGGGAACGTGTCCTCGTCATAATCCAAGATGTTGCGGTTTATCCTCGTTCTAAAGGTGCTCAGCGCAATCTCTGGACTATCGTCTAGATCCAGGTCGTTCAGGGCGACTTCCACGGCCTCGGCCACACCCACTCCCACCTGGTCCATGCGATCGTAGTTGCGCGGACGCTCCGATCCTTCCTGCTCGGGCACCTCCGGCCTCCCCGAGGACATGTCTCCCGCCCAGGAGGTGTACATGAGCACCTGGACAGGGTGGTCGAAAAGCTCCTCCACCGCATGCTCGATCGCGCCTGGCGAATCACGTGACAAGGTAAAGTCCGTCAAGCTCAGCACCGTGCCGTGCACCGCGAAGGAAAGCACCAGGGCGTCCAGCCTGCCGTCTCTTTCCACGGCAATCACGGGCACCGAGGCATTGGTGTAATCGGAACCGTCCTCGCAACGCCTATTGCGATTGGCTCCTTCCGCATGGCCCATGACGTATCCGACCCGAGCCGGACTTAGATCCTCATACGCCTCGATGACCGCGTTCACTGTCTCCTCGATCATCAGTTCGTAGAACTCCGGAAAAAACCTATCGGCGATGTAGTCGAAGAGCCCCCCCTCCGCGACGAGCCGTCCGGGCCCCGAGTGGGTGTGGGTAGCGCCGAATACCAGGGCATGCTCCAGGTCGCGGCCAAGCCGTTCCCTAAGCTCGAGCACGATGGCTCGCCGGAGCTGCTGAAAGACGCCTATGCTGTCCAGGCGCACGAAGACCAGCTCGGCGCCTTCCCCGCGCGAGATTACGACGACACGTATCTCCGGATGGGACTGCAAGCGATTGGTGGCCGGATAGATCTCGGCGAACGGCGACTCCGGACCGGATACATCGAACGGCCCATACCCCGAAGTGCCGATACCAAGCGGAGCCGGGATTCTGACTGTGGCCGTGCCCGCCATGAGCGGACCAAGCTCTTCTTTGGATTCGCAAGAACAAAGCAAAACAGCGGCGGAGGCGGCCAAACAAATCGCGCGCATATCGAGACTCCCGAGAGGGTGGATATCTCCCTATGCTACCACTGTTCGGCCGTAACTAAAGCCCGCAGCGGCGACACTTTCCTCTCCTACATCATGGAGCCGACGTTATCCCTATGAGCAGCTCCCCGCCTCCCCCATAGCCCGGAGTCTGACGAATTATCACATGGTAGCGCCCTGGAGCGACCTCGGCGACAGCCTCCATCTCATCGCCGGCAACGCATGACGCCTCGCCCGCCGCTCTTATCTCCACCAGCCCGCTCGCTCCACCCCGGGCGTGCAAGATTGCGTGCAGCAATGTGTCCTCCTCCACCAGGACCTCGTAGACCATCCCCAGGTCTTGACGCCAGTCCGCTCCGCAGGGAACGGGCAGCTCGGATGCCGGCAGCCACGAGGAGTCCCGCGCGGCCAAGCCCTCCCCGAACGGCATGGCATCGACATGGACCGGATCCTCCTCCCGGCCGCTCCCGACTCGAGGCTCCGCCTCTAGGTCCAGCACGTCTCCTTCGATGATCGACCGGCGCGCGCGCTCTAACTGCTCCAAGGTAAGGAGATTTCGAACGTGCGCTCCATAGGCCAGCCCGCTACCCGACATCGTGCAGGCCGCCATACCGCCACCGCGATTCCAGTCCACTGAAAGATGGACCCCGTCGCTTCGAAGTCCCATGTACGGAAGTGGAAGCATGGCCTCGTAAAGATCAACCAACGGGAGACCGTAAAGAGAGACCATGGCCTTGAGCATGGCGTTGAAGCGCCGGACGTGAAGGTGCCGGTCGTCGGCCATGGGCGGCAGAGTGCTGACCAGCGGTATCACTCCGCGCCGGGTCAACAGGTCGAACATGTCGAGCATGTTGTCGACATAGTTGTGCACGCGGCCCTGGCATGCGTCGTTGGTTCCAACCATCACGACCGCGAACCTCGCCCGCATCGCCTCCAGCTCCTGCTCCACCAGGCTGGGGTCGTCTCTCATCAAGCCCCAAGCTCCAATGCCCGCGACCGTGGCGACGCTTTCTCGACCAAGGGAGCAGACGCCCTCATGGGCGGCCACCCCGAAATAGCCTATGGCCGGCAGCAGATGCGTATGTAAACCCAGGTCGAAGCCTCCCTCGGCGAAGCACTGTAGAAAAGAAGAGCTCACGCTGTGCGAGTCGCCGATTTTAGCGAATGCGTACTCCCGAAGCGCCGGATCGCGCGATGCAATGGACCTTAGGCTCGCAATGGCCTCGGCGGTAAGCGCGGAGTGCATTCCGGCGCCCGGATCGAGGGTAGGTGGCTCCATCTCCTCGTCATGGGGGGGAGCCGGCAAGAAAATCACGGGCGGCTCTGGAAAAGCCGGATCCAATTCGAAGAGCGGAGGGTTTCCGTCACCGGGGCCATTATCCTCGGGACCGGCGGGATCACCCGGCTCGTTCGGGTCCGCCCCATCGTTACCGCCATTGCACGACATCCACATTGTCCCAGCCAGCATGCCCGCTACAGCGACCGGCACGACGGCCCTTCCCATTGCAGCGCCCATGAGCGTCAATTAGGCACCGCTCTGCAGAGCCGCCATCCTGAAAACCAGAGACTCCCAGGGCCGTTCGTCTCCCTTTCGTGAGCGAACGGGAAAGAACTCGAGACTATGTAGCTATCCCCTGGGTGTCGCTCCTTGCTTCAGCGGCCGGGAATCTCCTGAACGTCGGCATCCTCCGGAGGAGTGAAGGAGAACCGTTCATCGTCGATTCCGGAGTTGAGCTTCATATCGGAGAAGACCATGTGATTTCGGTTACCCTGCGGATCGATGACCGTAGACTCCAGCACCCGGCCGGTCTCGGAGTCCACCTTGAAGATCACCTGGCGGAATCCGCTCTCCGGACGAACGGGTATCAACGAGAGCCTGTCATCACCGACCTTCTCGATGTGGAACTCGTCTTCCAATCGGCCTTTGCCCCACAAGAAGGTTATGCTGGTGGAAAGATCGCTGGCCGTGAAATTGCGCTGCCTTATCACCGAGTAGTCCTCGGGCGTCCAAATCCACAGGTCGGAGCCGTCCACGATGAACGAGCGCTCCCGTGGGTCCTCGTAGTCCCACCGCATCATGGCCGGCTTCTTGAACGCGACGGCCCCTCTGCTTCGAACCACCCGTCCGACTTGATAGGTGTATGCCTGCTCGAAGCCGGCCGTGAAGTCATCTATGTCCTCATAGAATCCTTGCACCTTGTCCACGAGCGAGCGGGCTGAATCATCGACTCTCCCGCCTTCGCCTTCCACTTCATCGCCGGCACCGTCGTTGGCGGCCGCCGAGCCCTCCTCGGCTTCGCCGGCCTCGTCTTCCGCCGATGCCAACAAAACAGGAAAAGCGGTACGCCCGGCTGCCAATGAGATGCCGGCGGAAGGCTGTTCCAAAGCCGCGTGGGACAATGAATCAATCTGTGAAAAGAGACCGCCTTGTGCTCCACACAGCGACGCGATGACAAGACAGGGGATGAAGTTGGTCATTTTGTTCCTCTTTTTGACTGGGCTCTCGCTTTGTTCGACGCAGCTTTCGGCAGTCTATTCGCAATCCGGGACTTCATCTTCCTTCTCCATGGAGTCCACCGCGGCCAGCACTGTATCGAGCGCCTCGTCCATGCCATGTCCCGATACCGCCGAAACGCGGAGCACCGAACGGCCAAGGTGCTCCTCCAGAAGCTCGGCCGCCGCCACCGCATCGGGAAGGTCCAGCTTGGTGACCGCGACGATTTCCGGTTTATCCGCAAACGCAGGATCATAACGCTCCAGCTCGCCTCGAATCTTCCGGTAGTCTCCAACAGGGTCCCGGCGCTCGTCCAATGGCGCCCCGTCCACAAGATGCAAGAGAACCTTGCACCGCTCGACATGCCTCAGGAAACGATGTCCGAGGCCCCTTCCTTCCGCTGCTCCCTCTACGAGGCCGGGAAGATCGGCGATCACGAAGGTTTTTTCGCGATGGTCGACGAGCCCAAGCTGCGGCACCAAGGTCGTAAACGGGTAGTCCGCGATCTTGGGCCTTGCCCGGCTCACGCGGCTTATGAAAGTGCTCTTGCCCGCGTTCGGCAGACCGACCAGACCCACGTCCGCGAGAAGCTTGAGCTCTAGACGAAGCTCCCGTTCTTCTCCGGGTCGCCCGGGTTCGGCATAGCGCGGCGCCTGCCGAGTAGAGGTGGCAAAGTGAATGTTTCCCCTCCCGCCGCTTCCACCTCTAGCCACGACGACCTCCTGCTCCGGCTTCACCAGGTCCGCGAGCAGAGTTCCTAGCTCGTGTTCATAGACGGAGGTCCCCACCGGAACGGCAACCCTGAGATCGTCACCCGCTGCACCGTACTGGTCCTTTCCTCGTCCGTGCTCTCCACGCCGCGCCCTCTGTAGCGGGTTGTAGCGGAGGTCCAGCAGTGTGTGCTTGTTGCGGTCGGCAACCAATATGACGGAGCCGCCGTCACCACCGTCGCCTCCCGACGGCCCACCGCGCGGCTGAAACTTCTCGCGGCGAAATGCTATACAGCCGTCACCGCCGTCGCCCGCCTTAACACGGATCTTGACCTCGTCAATGAACTTCATAAACGCCCCTTGTTCTGAAGTCCTACGAGGAAGCAAACTCCCCTGCCCGCGGGCCGAAGTAGGGGGCCCGCGACAGCCGATACCGGACCAGCAAAAAAGATTGGTCAGGCGCTAGCGACCTGGGCACCAGCCTCGACGGGCAGCACCGATACCTGCCTGCGATCGCGTCCTTTTCGGGCGTAGGTCACGACTCCGTCCACCCTGGCGAAGAGAGTGTGATCCCGCCCAACACCCACATTACGTCCGGCATGAATCTTGGTCCCTCTCTGCCGAACCAGAATGCCGCCTGCGCGGACGATCTCTCCACCATACCTCTTTACGCCGAGAAACTTCGGCTTGGAGTCACGACCATTGCGTGATGAGCCCTGTCCCTTCTTGTGTGCCATCTTTCTCTACCACCTCTCTCGGTAACGGCGGCTTATGCCTCTATCCCCGTAATCTCGATCTCCGTAAACTGCTGCCGGTGGCCACGAATTCTCGCCGCGGGACCTTCAAATTTCTTGAACGACCAGAGCTTGCGATTCTTCCCATCTCTTTTTACGACGGCCTTGACCTTGGCACCGTCTATGATGGGGGTGCCGACCTGGGCTTTTCCATCACCACCTATGAAGAGAGCATCGAAGGCCAGCTCCTTGCCCGGCTCCGCATCTAGCTTTTCCACCCTCACCACGTCCCCGGCTTGGACTCGGTACTGCTTGCCGCCGGATGCAATCACCGCGTACATCACTAGCTCCTGAAGTAGAATATCAGCAAACTTGGCCACCACAGGAGTACCGTTTCCGGCCGCCCTGAGGCGGGAAGCCCGCGAACTTAGGCGGTAATCCCTCCGTTGTCAAGCGAGAATAGAGCCGGACCAAGACCGCTGCAAGCCGCAATCAATCAACTAAACAAGACTAAAGGTCCAAGCATGGCAAGGAAAAGCTCCATGGAGACTCCGCCCGAAGAATTCGCGCCACCCGGTTACGAGACACGTTTGAAGGTGCCGGAATCACATTGGGAAGGCCTGGCTGCCCTCGACCCATCGGAGGTGTGCAGGCGCGCCAAGGTGTCTTTCGAAGACGGATACAGCCTGCCGTTTCTCAATCGACGGATCATCGTCGATGTGGAAAGACGCAGCATGATGGACCTCTCCTCCGGGAAGGACCTGGATGATCCGCTCCTGCTGCTGATAGCCCTCGTCTACCTTCGTTTCGCCGTGGAGATCGAGCCTGAAAACGTGCTGACCGCGGCAAGGGAGCTGAAGGAATGGCACTTCTTCACGGGCATACACGACCTGGACGTCGGCGAGGTTCTGAAGAAGTTCGGTGACGATCCAGCGGGTTTCGCGACCGCTTCGCGGGCTGTGGGAGGAGAGCCCGTCCCCCATGCGGATGCCGCTTTCAAGCTTCTTGCGCTGCCCAGGATCCCCTTGTATTACCTCCTCTGGGCCGGCGACGAGGATTTCCCTCCGAACATCACGGTCTGCTTCGACAGGACGATCGAGCGCCACTTCGCCGCCGATGCAATATGGGGCCTGGTAAAGCGCGTGTCTTACGCCCTGGTGCACGAAGCGGTACCCGAGCACGACTGAAGGAGTAGAAGAATGACCGAAGCTCGCCAATTCGATCTTCGAAGCGATACAGTCACGGTTCCCACCAGCAAGATGTGGTCCGCCATGACCGGCGCAAAGCTTGGTGATGACGTGTATGGCGAGGATCCGACAGTGACCGAGCTGGAGAGCCTCGGAGCCTCGATGCTGGGCAAGGAGTGCGGGCTGTTTCTACCATCGGGCACAATGGGCAACCAGGCTTCGGTGATGGCCCACACGTCGCGGGGAGACGAGGTCATCGTGGATGCCGACTCTCACATCTTCTACTACGAGGCCGGCGGGCTCGCGCTGCTCTCGGGTGTTCAGCCGCGCACCATTTCGAGCGACGGCGGCATCATGGACCCCGACAGAGTCCGTGCCGCGGTGCGTCCCGACAATCTTCACTGCCCCAGGACGGCGCTTCTGTGCCTCGAGAACACGCATAACCGGGCCGGCGGAAGGGTCGTCCCCGTAGCCGTGATGGACGCTCTCATGGAAGTAGCCCTTGATGCCGGCATCCCCGTTCACGTGGATGGCGCCCGAATCTTCAACGCCGCTACAGCCTTGGGCGTCCCCGCGGCCCGGCTGGTCGAGAAAGCGGACTCGGTGATGTTCTGCCTCTCCAAGGGACTTTCGGCTCCAATCGGATCGGTCGTGGTGGGCAGCGAGGAGTTCATCGCTCGGGCCCGCCGATCTCGCAAGGTGCTGGGTGGCGGCATGAGGCAAGCAGGCGTCATCGCCGCCGCGGGGATCGTCGCTCTCGAAGAGATGACGGGGCGTCTGGAGGAGGACCACAAGATGGCTTCAAGGCTTGTCGAGGAGCTCGCGGGCACCCCCGGCATCGCGCTCGACCCCGGCACCGTCGAGACGAACATGGTCATGCTTCATATCGAGCACGCCGGGCTTACGGCTCAGGGCGTAGTCGATGCACTCCGGCGAAAGGGAGTGCTTGCACACGCCCCCGGCCCCAGCACCATACGCCTGGTCACTCATAAAGACCTGTCGATGGAGGACGTGCTCCAGGCTGCTCGACTGATACGGGAGGTCATGACCGAATCGTGCGACCCGGGCCGGTCATCACTTCGACGCTGAGGACATACTAAAGTCCGAGATCACCGGAGATGTCCTGCATGGCCCGAACGCTTATGTCGACGAACTCATCCAGGTCCATGCCAAGCTCCGTGCAGGCCTTTATCTGATCGCGATCCGCCCCGCGGGCGAAGTGCTTCTCGCCAAAACGCTTGAGAACGAAGCCGCCGTCTATGGCCGACAGCTTCTTCTCCGGGTGAATGAGCGCCGCCGCGATTACCAGACCTGTCACCGGGTCGGCCGCGTACAAGGCCTTGTCCATGGAGCTCTTGCGCTCCACACCCAAGGCGGGGTTGTGTGACTTGACCGCTTGAACCACGGCTTGCGGATAGCCCAGCTCATCCAAGATGGATGCGCTGACGAGCCCGTGCCGCTCGGGGGTCTTCACGGTTTCGTCATAGTCGAGATCATGGACCAGTCCCGCAAGACGCCATGCGTCCTCGTCCTCACCGAGGCGCCTGGCCAATGCGCCCATGACAGCCTCCACGGCAAGCATGTGCTTGACGAGGTTCTTGTTCTTCACGTGCTTCTTTACGAGAGAGAGAGCTTCGTTTCGATCCATTCCATTCTCCTGCGGCAGGTTGACCTGCAAACTACCTCCTTGGCGCCATTTATCCAATGGTTCGGTGAGCATGAATACTCCCGAGCACCGAGCTTGGGGCTCGAGGATCTGCTTTCCTGGGCTGGGAGGAAGCCGCCCGCGAGCTACTGGTGCCCGACCGGGTAGATGTACAGCGGTTTCTCGTCGCCGGACAGGCGCAGCAAGCTGCTGACCGAGTCATCCACGAAAGCGCCGATGGCCACCGTCCCCAGTCCGAGGGCAGTCGCCTGCAAGTAGATGTTCTGCCCGGCGTGACCCGCTTCCATGTGTGTATACATCTCGCCTCGCTCTCCGTACCTCTGCGTCGTTCTGGCATAGGTGCCGGTAATGACGATCGCCGCGGGTGCCGCGCCAACCGAATCCTGACCAAGAGCCGCTGTGCGAAGATCGGACCTTTGATCCCCCGGCACCACCGGCGTCACGGCATGCTCCGAAGGCTCGTACTTGTAGATTGCCGGAGCAAGCTCATCCACATCTCCCGCCACGAGGTAAACGTCGAGCGGGAACGTGGCGCCGGCTGAAGGAGCAGTCCGGTAGCCGCGGCGCTCGTCGGAGATCCCCTGGGCCGCCCACAAAAGCTGCCCGGCCTGGGACAAGGACAGCGGCTCACCGGAAAAAGAGCGCCTGGATCGTCTCTCATCCAGGGCTTTCTCCAATGCGAAGGTTCCGTCGCGGTCGGGCTCCGGCAGCTCCTTCTTGACCGGATTCTCGCCCGATTCGCCGCCGGACCCTCCGCCCTCACCCGAGCCGACCTCGGCGGCGACGACCAGCCCGGCGAAGAAGACGATCACGAACAAACTGGACAGCATCGCTCCCATCATTCTTCTACCTCCTCCAAGACCACATCTCCCCCCGTGGGAGATTGATAAGGCCATGCGTGGTATGGGTGAGACTATGGCACTTCAGCCTCTGGAGCCACCCCGGGCTTTTGGAAAACCCTCCTCAGTCCGCGGGGCCGAGTACGTCCTCGGCCTCCAGCCTCACCCGAACTCCACGTCCGAGAATCGTAATCTGCACCACCAGCCTGCGCCGCCCGTCGGGAGCCTCCACGACCACTCCCCGCGCTCCACGAAGGGCACCAGAGCCGACCAGCACCGGGGTCCCCTGGATCAGGCCGGCAATGGGATCCACCTCCCTCGCCGCGCCGACCACGGTGCGAAGGCTCTCGATCTCATGGTCCGGAACAGGCCAGGCGACCCGGGAGTCTCCCCGGATGCGGCCTACCAGATCTCTCACCTGCCGGACCTTCAAGATCTCCACGCGCACGTCCGGATCCAGGTCGGCGCGAACAAAGAGGTAGCCGGGAAAGAGGACCTGGTCGAACGTCTTGACGCGATCACTCCAGAGCCTGCGTTCCGGCCTTGTCGGCAAGAAAACCTCGAATCCCTTATCGGAGAGGCCGGCGCACGCGGACCGCTCCTTCCTGCTCTGAACGCCGACCGCGTACCAGCGCGGCGTGACGATTCGCTCGCATGGTGTTTCGGAGGCGGTCATCGCGGCGACTACTCTACCGCCTAAGCGGGCTACTTGCGCAAGGGCCGGATTATCGCCAGCACCTCGCGCTTCGGATGGAGGTATCGACCGGCCGCATCACGAATCATCGCCGCCGTGACCGACTCGATGCGCTCGGCGTAACCTCTATGGTCGAGGTAGCCTAGTCCGTAGGCGTCGTCGAAGGCCAAAACGGCGGCCCGGGAACCCGGCCTCTGAAGCCCTATCTCATGAGAGCCCACCAGGTACCGTTTGGCCCGCGTCAGCTCCTCGTCGGAAACCGGAGTCTTTCGAAGCTTCGACAGCTCATCTCCAATAGCCGAGATCGCTTCGTCAATCTTCTTCTCCGAGCACCCCATGTAGATTCCGAAAAAGCCCGGATCGATGCCCTCCTGGCTGAAGGATCCGACCGAGTACGCCAGGGATCTGCGGTCGCGAAGCTCCACGAAGAGGCGCCCGCCCTGTCCCGACAAGATGGTGGAGAGCACCTCGAGTGTCGAGCGATCGGGATCGGAGAGCCGAACGCCCGGATACCCGATAACCAGGTGGGCCTGTTCCCTCTCGAGCTGTATCTCGGCACGCCTGGGCTCATCGAGCGGCGGCTCGCTCTCCACCCGTGGCGGCGCGGTCTTCGCATCCGGCGGCGGCAACGATTCGGCGCCGAACAGCTCCTCGGCCAGATCAACCACCTGTTCGGGCTCGACCCCCCCAACAACGGCAAGATGCATTTCCGAGGGTTGGTAGTGCGCGGCTACGTAACTTCGCACGGATTCGGCGTCCAATCCCTCGAGGCTCTCCCGGCTTCCGCGCAGCTCCATTCGATAGGGATGCCGCTGCCACAGGGTCCGGCGAAACAGATCGAAGACCAGCTCGGAGGGGTAGTCCTCCTTGGAATTCAGCTCCTCGAGAAGCAGGGCGCGCTCCTTGTCGAGCTCATGCTGTGGAAAAGCCGACCTGGTAATGCATTCCGCCATTAGGCGAAGCCCCTGCTCGAAGTAGCGAGCGAGAAACTCCGCCTCCATTCCGAAAGAGTTGTGCCCGCTCTCACCACTAAGAGACCCGGCCCAACCATCCACCAGCCGGGCAATCTCCTCGGCGTCCCTACTCTCGGTGCCGGCCGTCAGCAGGCGGCTGGCAAGCGTGTTGATCCCGGCGTTTGCCTCGGTCTCGTACCTTTGACCACCCACCGCCACGGCGCGCATCGACACCAGGGATACAGCGGGATCGGGCTGCACCAGCAAGGTCATGCCGGAGCTTAGCTTCTTGTGGAGCACCTCTATCTCCCCGCCGCCGTGCCGAGGCGCGGGTGGCGCTTCGGATACGGTGGCGGGAGAGGCTTGCTCGCATATACGCCGGGCCTCTCCTTCATCCAGGCCCGACCCCGGGGGCACCAGAGCCACCAGGTGCTGTCTTGGCAAAGTGAGATAAGTACGAGCCACCCGGCTCACATCCTCCGCGGTCACGCTCCGCACCTGTCTGTAGAATATTTCTTCGAGCTCCACGGCGCCCGCGACACACTCGAAGAAGCCCAGACGACTCGCCTGTCCCTGCATGGTCTGTGCTTGGTAGACCATGTCCGACTCGATGATGGTCTTGGCCTTTTCCAGCTCCTCCTCACCCGGGGGCTCGCTCCCGAGCCGTCGAATCTCCTCCAGCAGGCCCGAGAGGGCGGAGGGAGCGTTTGCTCGCGGTGCCTGGCAAGCCACCATGAGCAGACCGGGATCTCTTGGCGCGTAGACCAGAGCTCCAGCGCTGTTGACGACGTGCTTGCGGCGAAGGAGCGAGGTAAGAATCCTCGAAGACTCTCCATGACCGAGGATGACGGAGAGCACATCCAAGGGAGCTATATCGGCGTGGCCTACTCTGGGCACCGGCCAGGCCACGGCGAGGTGACACTCTCGAACGTCCTCCTCCAGCACACGCACGCGCAGGCCTTCCGGCTCCGCCTCGGGCACCCGAGGCGACGGCTCCTCCGTCTCGCCGTCGGGCAGACCTGGGCTCCAATCCTCGAACAGCTCCCGGAGATACCCCAAGGCATCCATCTCATCGAAGTCGCCCGCCACCACCAAGACCGTCCTTTGCGGCCGGTAGTGCTTTTTGTAAAAAGCCAACACATCCCGCCTGCTGCATCGTTCGACCGATTCAGCGGAGCCTAGGATCGGCCTCCTATAAGGGTGAACCGAGTAGGCGAGATCGAAGACATGCCGTGAAAGCCGGCTCCCCGGCATGTCCTCGGAGCGACTTATCTCCTCTAGGACGACCTCCTTCTCTTTTTGAAGCTCTTCCTCATCGAAGGTGGCCCTTCGCAAGGCATCCGCGAGAATCTCGGCTCCTACCTCGAAGTCCCTGCTGGGCATGACCAGGTGGTAGACGGTCTGGTCGTGGCTGGTCGAAGCGTTTATGTCTCCTCCCGCAGCCTCGACGTCTCGGGCAATGATCCCCACACCGCGGCTCTGCGTTCCCTTGAAGAGCATGTGCTCGTGAAGATGAGCCAAACCCGCCTCGGCGTCGGTCTCATCGCCGCTTCCAACCTGCACCCAGGCCTGGAAAGCAACCACCCTCGCGGCGTGATTCTCCTCGAGCAATATGGTCAGGCCGTTGTCTAGCTTGTGTCGCACTCGCTCTCCTTCTTGATGATCGGTTGGCCAGGCGCACTATAAGTTACGCGGCACCAAAGGGCCCCCACTAAACCGGAAATCATGATTCTGTTTTAGACAAAAGAAAATAAGATGGCCACGCTACTCAATCACACGAGAAGCTCATGACGAAGCCGCTTGGAGTCTACGTACATTTCCCCTTTTGCAAAAGGCGCTGTCCATACTGTGACTTCGCGACCACCGCGGGGAGCCCCCCGCCGCACCGCGAGTACGCCCGCGCCGTTCTCGCGGACCTCGAAGGTCAGGTGGCGGCCGGCATGTGGGAAGGCCGCGAGGTACGCAGCATCTACTTCGGCGGCGGAACCCCTTCGCTTTGGGAGCCCGGCGAGATAGCAAGAGTCATGAGCGGCATTGTAAACCTACTGCCTGTCCGCTCCAATGCCGAGGTAACGCTGGAAGCCAACCCCGAACCGGGTGAGCTCGGCAACCTTTCGCTGCTTCTCGAAGCCGGTGTGAATCGTCTCTCCCTGGGGATCCAGTCCTTTCAGCAAAAGTACCTGGACGCGCTCGGCAGGCGCCATGAGGAAGAGCACTGCTTCACAGCGATAGAAAAGGCGCGCTCGGCGGGCTTCGACAACATCTCCATAGACCTCATACATGGCTGCCCGGGGCAGAGTTCCGACGGCGCGAAGATCGACGCCGAGCTGGCGGCCGACTGCAACGTGGATCATGTCAGCGCCTACTGCCTAACGATCGAAGAAGGCGTACCAATGGAGCTGGCTGCCAGAAGCGGCGAGGTCGAGCTGCCCGGCGAAGACGCCGCCGCGGAAATAGAGGAAGCCGTCATCGACGCGCTGGCCCTCAATGGCTTCATCCGCTACGAGGTATCGAGCTTCGCCAAGGAGGGGCGCCTGTCGGAGCACAACCTTGGCTACTGGAGCTGTAGGGAGTTCGTCGGGGTGGGGGCTGGCGCACACGGGTTTCGTCTGAACGGCAAGGCCGCGAGAGACGGCGGCACCCGCTATCGCAACTTGCCCGATCCGGCCTTGTACCTCGCCGAAAGTGCTGGGCCGGCCGCGGCCGGATCGCCTAAGTGGGGCTGGCCGTGGGATGAGGGGCGGTCGGTTTGGCGTAGTGAGCATCTCGAAGCCGAGAATCTGCTTCGGCAGGCGTTGTGGCTGGGCCTCGGAACGGCTGGAGGAGTAGACCTCGCCCGCCTAGCCGAGTGGTCCGGGATCGATCCCAGGCTGTCCTATGAACCGACGCTCGCGCGACTCGAAGGGCAGGGGCTCATCGTACGTTCCAATGACAAAGTTCGCCCTACCCGGCTCGGCTTTCGCTTCAATGACTCGTTGGTTGCAAGCTTGTGAACGCGCGGCCTAATGGAGCGTGCTGGCCTCATCGTCATCGAGGACCACATTCTCCATTTCTTCCAGATCGGCGCCTTGCAAGAGCTCGTCGCGCTCCTCGGCACGCCGCATGGGAACTTCAACGCAGCGGTGACGGATCTCGGCTATGTCGTCCTCGTCCGCGACGCCGCGCTCCAAGATGACATGGGTGAGCACGATCATCTCCTCGCCTTGGCGCCGGAGGTACTCCTCCAGCATATCGAGCCTTTCATGAAGACCCTGCACTTCCTCGGAAAGAGCGGCACGCTCCCGGCCGAGGTCACTCACTCCTCTCGCAAGGTCTCGAATCAGAATCGTCGCCACACCACAAGCAACGAGCACGAGCACAACCAAAGCCGCGATCATTGGTTCGTCCCATCTTCGGGGCAATTAAGAATTTCCAGAACTAGTTGGCT
Source organism: Deltaproteobacteria bacterium (assembly GCA_007130885.1). Classification (GTDB taxonomy): domain Bacteria; phylum Myxococcota; class Myxococcia; order SLRQ01; family SLRQ01; genus SLRQ01. The sequence continues at coordinate 18,186 of SLRQ01000048.1, read as the reverse complement.
CCAAGTATAGGGATTACCACCGTAAAGCCGCAACCCCAGGAGGGAAACCAGGACCTGCTGACCTTGCGTGCCTCGGCGCTACTTGTGTAGGAGAGAGTCAGAAAAATGAAAACTATCGAGAAGAATCGAAAAAAGGGGCTTGCCGCGGTCGTGCTGGCGGCCGGCAAGGGCACCCGCATGCGCTCCAGTGTAGCCAAGATCCTGCATCCTCTGTGCGGCCTCCCTCTCGGAGCCTGGCCGATAGAGGCTGCCCGGGCCGCCGGGGCGAAACCCATAGTGGTGGTGGTGGGTCATCAAGCAGAGGAAGCCGGCCTCGCCTTGAGCAAGGCGGCACCCGATGCCCGCCTGTCGTTCGCTGTTCAAGAAGAGCAGCTCGGCACCGGCCATGCCGTAATGTGCGCCAGAAGGGAGATCGAGGCAAGCAAGGCGGGGCGGGTGCTGATCCTGTGCGGTGATGTGCCCTGCCTGACCGGGTCAACGCTATCCAGGCTTGCCCGCGCCGGCGAGAAAGCCGACATCGCACTCTTGACGTTCGAGCCGGCCGAGCCCGGCCGCTACGGCCGCATCGTCCGTGACGAGCGAGGACGGGTTACCGGCATCGTGGAAGCGGCTGATGCGACCGCGGCACAAAAGAAGATCAGGGAGGTCAACGCCGGCATCTATTGCATGGGCACAGGCTTCCTTCTTCGAGCCCTGGACGGCCTCACCGACGATAACGCCCAAGGAGAGTTGTATCTGACCGATCTAGTCGAGCTCGCATCCAAGGAAGGCGGCAAAGTCACCGCTGTCTCCGCCGAGGAAGAGGAGGTGCAGGGGGTAAACGACCGCGTCGATCTAGCCCGGGCCGCCAAGATGCTACGGGCTCGCATAAACGACAAGCTGATGCGCGGGGGAGTGTCCTTCGAGGATCCCTCCGCGACCTATGTGGACGCCGGAGTCAAGATCGGCGCCGACAGCATGATCGCCGCCGGCGCGCACCTCATCGGAGAAACGCGGCTTGGCACCGGTGTGGAGATCGGACCCTGCGCCGTGGTTCAGAACAGTCACCTCCAGGCCGGCGCGGTAATCAAGGCCCACTCGGTGCTCGATTCGGCCACGGTGGAGGCGGGCGCCAGCGTGGGACCGTTCGCCCGCCTGCGCCCCGGAACAGTCATCGGACGCAAGGCGTCCGTGGGCAACTTCGTTGAAGTGAAGAACGCCCGCCTAGGTGAAGGCGCGAAATCAGGGCACCTAACCTATCTCGGCGACGCCGACATAGGCCCAAAAGCCAACATCGGCGCCGGAACCATTACCTGCAACTATGACGGCAAGGACAAGTTCCGCACCAAGATAGGGCGCGGCTGCTTCATAGGATCGAACAGCGCTCTTGTCGCGCCGGTCAGCATCGGAAAGAACGGCTATGTCGCCGCCGGCTCCACGATCACGCAGGACATCCCGGAGGGAGCACTCGGTGTCGCCAGGGGACGCCAGAGAAACATCGAGGGGTGGACCTCGCGGACCAAGGCAAAGAAGATCTCTCGCCCTACTCCCGGACCCTCGCGGCCGGCCCGCCGAAAGCGGCGGCGCAGCTAGCGGCGGCGTGTCCAATAGACGGCACGCTGGCATGTAAACCAACCGTGAAGTAAAAACACCCCATGCGCTCCAGCACCTCCGGATCCCATATCGAGCATTCGAGTCGGGACATGCGCAAGTCCTCCAATTTTCTCCGGCGTGAAGCCCCATGACCAAAGCGGGAACACAATCCGTCGAGTCCTTGCGGTGCGATCTCGAACGCCTCGCAAAAAAACTCCTTGCGACCGCGGCGCCGTTGGCGTCGGCCGAAGGCGCCGGCCGCGACGTGCTGTCCGCTATCGAAAGGTCTCTGGAAGCGATCGCCGATCTCCAACCTCGTGAATCTCCGCTTTGTAGCGAGGGGGGCGAGCCCGTGGAGGTTCTCGGCATTGGAGAGGAGCATCCGCCCGCTTGGATTGTCGGCCCGTGCATGATCGAATCGTACGAGCAGATCTCCATCGTGGCCGAAGCCGCGAAGGCCGCCGGCGGACGCATCCTTCGAGGAGGCGCTTTCAAGACCAGAACGAGTCCCCACTCTTTTCAGGGACCGGGCGAAGAGGGCCTGGTCATGCTGCGGCGAGCGGCCGATGCACAGGGCATGGCCGTGATAACCGAAGCCTCGGGGCTTGGAAACCTGGACATAGTCGCGGAGACCTGCGACGCGATACAAATAGGATCGAGGAACGCTCAATCGCCCGAGCTTCTCGACGCCGCGGGCCGCGTTGCGGCCTCACTGGGGAAGGGTGTGGTCGTAAAGCGAGGGTTCGGCTGCACCGTTGCCGAGTGGATATCAGCGGCCGAGTACGTAGCCGCGCACACCGACAAAATCATCCTCTGCGAGCGCGGCATCAGGACTTTCGAGCCAGGGACCAGGTTCACCCTCGATGTGGCCGCCGTCCCGTTGGCTAGAGCCGTTACGCGCCTACCCATAATCGTGGACGCAAGCCACGCCGCCGGCAAGCGCGAAATGGTGGCTCCACTCGCCGCGGCGGGACTGGCAGCCGGAGCTGATGGGGTCATGCTGGAGGTTCACCCGAGCCCCGAGCAGGCAATGTCGGACAACGGACAACAGATACGAGCGGACGAACTCAACGAGCTGATCGAGTCCGTTCGTCGCAAGCTCGTCCGGGCGGCTTCCTGGAACCGCCCCTACTAACGCCTTACTCTTCGATCATGCGGACCTGCGGGAACCGCATGTCGTCGGACTCATCGAACGGCAACTCGATATCTCCAATGCGAACCGAACCGTGTATGCGGTAGGAGAGCTTGTTGGTCTCCTGCATCATCTCCGCGAGCCCAGGCACGTTCTCGGTGTCGAGGTCGTACTCCATATCGAAGACATAGGATGACGACGGAAACACGCGTTGATTCGCGCCGGTGGTATCACCCGTGAGAGTATTGCCTTCGACCTCCAGCACGTAATCCAAGCCCGAGAGCCGAACCTCGAAAGGGTTGTCGTTTCTGACCGACAAACGGAAGGTCGCGTGGATCTCGTCGAGCCCTCTCCTTGCGCCGTCCGCGGTACCTAGAGAGACCGCGGGCAAACGGAGCGAGCGCATGCGTCCGGCTCGGTCCAGCTGCAGATCCACGCTTTCGGAGCCATAGGCACCGGAGATCACCCCGTTGAAAACGACGTTCACCGCGGCAGCCTCGTAAAGAGCTTGGAACATGTCCATATTGAGCGCATGCTCGATCTCGACCGGCACGTAAAACGTCGATTCGCCACCGGCCGGCACGGTCAAGGAGAGATCGTGGGAGCCTTCTTCGAGCTGATTTCCTCTTACCGAAACGCGGTACGTCAACCCTTGCAACACGAGCGGCATCTCTCGCGGGTTTTCGATGGTAGCCTCGACGGTCGCGAGGAAGCTGTTGACGGTCCTATCCGAAATCTCCATGCCCGTTTGGCTGAAGGAAGGCTCGGGAAGACCCGTGACGCCGTCCGGTGTGGTCTTGCAGCCCCAAACAGTCCCCAGCACAACGGTGAATCCGGCCACCAACAAGAATTTTCCGATATTGCACCTCATTTTACACCCCTTTTCCTCATGTTTGCTGCCAAGGCTTCCCCCTAGAGCACGGCGAAACCAACCTCGTTGTCAATCAGTGGGAATGCTACCGCAGCCCTCATCACCGGCCGTCCAAGTGGACACCAGCTCGACCTCGGGCAGCCCAGCGAGATCGAGGCTCACAAAACCGACCCCCGCCGCCATCGAGAAGTTATCAACTCGTTCGTCCCCTTCGTCCTGCGGACTATGGCGAACTAGGTGAGGGAAGGCTTCCACCGGCTCGTCGAATGCGGGAACATCGTGCGGCCTTCGAGTCTCGATGGTAACAGAAACCTCCCACTCGCTGTCCTCGGCGTGAAGGCCCAAATTCTCCGCCATGGTGGTCGTTCGGTGAGGCCCATCAAGCGTCTGCTCCAAAGGCCTCCTCGAAATGAGGTACGCCGGATCGAAGACGGCGTGCCCGCCGGTTGAGTAGTCCTGCCGGCGCCCAACGACCAGCTCTCCATCGTCGTTGACGTGAACGTACTCGTCCCTATGGGCCATCTCGTTCACGGTGTAGAAGATCCCCAAGAGATCGACGCCATCGAGAATATGGCCGTCGGTTATCTCAACTATGACCTCGACACCGCCGTGTCCCAAGTATCCATAGCATTTTCCGGGTATCAGACCGAAGTACTCCTCATCGGTCATGTCGTGTTCCGTTTCCTTCTCGCCGTTCTCGTCCTCGGTTTCGACATCCTCACCGCAGGCGAAGAGCCCCATGGACGCTAGCATGGAAGAAAGGAACAAGGCGGGCAGCTTGCGAAATTTCATAGCTATTCGAGACATGATGGCCCATTTGTACCACAACAACGCATATTTGGAATGGGCATCTGGCCGCCAGCGTCTCACGGATGTACTTTGTCTCATAGCCATGACCAAGATCTTCACCACCGATATCGCAGGGCTGCCCTCGCCTCCGGTCAAGAGGGAGGAGTTCGACGCATGGGCGACATGGGCCGGCAGAGCCCTGCGCAAAGGACGCAGCAGCTTCCTTCGAGACCCCGCCATCCTAGCCGACGACGAGACGGGCGACAGGATCTCGGTGGCTAGCCGGGCATTGATAGCCTACGCCACCGAATCGAAGCCTTATCCGGAGCATGCGCCAAGCGCCATGCTTTCGCTGTTCAACCGCGCTCACTCCATCTCTCCCATGGTGCTAAGAGCAGCCGAGATCCTCGCGCGCCGAGTCATGGAGCGGGGGGCGACCAGCGCCGACGTGCTCTACCTGGTGGCCACGTTTGCCTGGCCGCTGCGAGACGTCTCGCCGGATATCGGCGACCGGGCATGGGCGTACCTGGTGCATGCTCCCTGGCAGACGGATATCTCTGTCCTGACGGAGCTTTGCAAGGCGGTCGACCGCGCCGGCGCCCACTCGGAGGATCGAAGCCTTTTGCGCCTGGCGGATTCGCGTCTGGAGGCCGGCATCCAGGACGGCGCCAAGGACTTGCTCGAGGCCATCGCCGCCATACAGGCCGATGTTGATCGAATAGAGGACATCACCTCCGATGCAAGCTTCGGGGTCAAGCAGAAAATCACCAGCGCCGATCAGGCAATTCTTCGGCTCGGACGCCTCTACGTCGAAGACCAGGAGACCATGGTTCACGCCCGCGCGGTGCTGGAGAGGGCGGCGCGTCTGGAGCCGGAGCCGGACGCCATGGTTCAGATCCTCCGGGAGCGCACCTGGGACCGGCCTTTCGCGGAGCTATATGCGTGGTCGAAGGAACTCTCTCGTCCCGAGTCATTGGACGCGGAAGTAGACCGTCTTCTCCAAGCAAACCAGCCCCATCACGCTCGCCGCCTCGCCGAGGCCGCGCTGGTGCGCCACTTCGACGAGCCAATCTTCCGTCCCTCCGATCGCTCCATCGTCAAGACCATAGGCCGCTTTCAGAAGACCGAGGCCGCTCAGATCCTCGAGCGCTCACTTGCAAGAAGAGCCGCGGAGCACCTGGCTATCCTCTACTCCCGGACCAACTACTACACCGCCCACGCGCGAGACTTCGTCGGCACGCTGGTTCAGCTCACCGGCTTTACCGGCGCCGGCGGCCCCTTGAGCGCGGCAAAGAGCGAGCTGGAGATGTTCGTCAATCGAGGCGATCCCTACCTCATCCTCACCGAAGAGGACCCTCTCCTCGCACAGACGAGCCGGATGAGCGAAGAGGAGCTTCGAACCCGGGATGCGGTGCGCTCGTGGCTCACGGAACGGTTCGGGGGCGCGAACCGTGGTGCGATGGAGCGAACGATAGCAGCCATTACCTCTCCTATCGGAGACCTCACGCGTTCCTTCGGCAACCTTCCTGGTATCGAGAAGGCCTGCCAGGCCGCCTTTCGAACCTTACTGCAAGGGCGCGGCGCGATAACGGGCAACCTCGAGCCATGGTTCGAGGAGGGCAAGCTCCTAAGAGCCGAAAAGGGCATCTCTCTCGATTTGCTCGAGCGCGCTCGCGGGGCGGGACGCTACGAAAAAGTGAGCGCGGCGGCCGTCTCGGGGGTCTCCGCCTTCTTGCCGCCCGGCCTTTCCGTGGCCGCCGGCGCCGCGGATCTCGGCGCCACGCTGCTTGTCACATACCGGGCAATCGCGCGTGTGGGCGCCTTGTTCGGACGTGACGTTCGAACAGCGGACGGCTTCCGGTTTACGAGCGACAGCTTCGCACTGGGTTGCTCGTCGGGAGAAGGGGAAGGCCTGGTGGCTTACCTGGGCCGCGGAAAGAAGAGAGTTCTAGCGCCGTTGACGCTCGGCGGCGTCGCCTACGGGGCGAAAATGTTCGCGGAGTATCTTTGGACGACCCCGGGAACAACCGGGCGAATCGCCGCGGAGCAGGCAGTGCGTCACCTTGCGCGCCTTTGCGGTATCGGCCTCTCCGAGCGGTCCGTTGCCCGCGTCGTTCCTGTCGGGGGCGCCTTGCTTTCGGGCATGGCGGCCTACGCATTCATCCGACAAGTCGTCGAGGCATCCATTCACGTTGCCGCGCGCGACGCTCTGCTTCGAAGCGCCGGGCTGGAAGGCAAAACCGGCGAGACGGACACACTGAGTGAAGCAGTGGGAGCGGCGACCGCCGTAGGCTCACGAGGCTCGCCGGAGGACTAGAAAAGTGGCGCTGCTGCTAGGATCGCATCGCGATTTCGATGTTGCCGACCAGAACCTGCGCTCCTGCCGCACCTGCGGAGAGTGGCTCGTTCGGTACGTGCCCTACTGTACCGTGTGCAACACCCCAGTTGGACCCGTTGCCTTTCCGGAGGCAGGTGGAACCCCTGGAGAAAAAGCCGAGGGTGCCGTGCGTATAGCGCATATGTCCGACCTTCACCTGGGACGACCGCGCGCGACCCCCAAACCTTTCGACACCTTCCGCATATGGATGGACGCACTCGCCGAGGTTGGAGTGGACATCGTGGCCATCTCCGGAGACGTGGTCCAACGTCCCGGCGACGTGAAATCGCTCCGAGCGGCACGAGGCATTCTCGAAGAAAGCGGGCTCCCGTTCGTCGTGGTGCCCGGCAATCACGACATCGACAGGCCGGGCAAGCCCGGATCGTTCGAGGATATTTTCGGAACGTTTCCGCGCACGGAGACCCATCACGGGCTTACGTTCATTCTAATCGACTCCAACGCCGGGCTGCCGCCCGATGAGCGCCGGCGCCACGAGCGTCTTTTTGCGAGAATAGTATGTTTCGTGGAAGGCCGGGTCGGCGAGGAGCAGCTTCGAGAGCTCGACGACATGTTGGAGGTCGCGCCCAAAGGCCCGAGAGTGCTCCTTCTGCATCATCACCTGGTCTCCCAGCCGCAGTGGGTTGTGCGCATGGGCCTCATGGCCCCCCTACAAGACGCCCACGTTGTTCGGCGATGGGCCATGTCCCAAGGCGTGATACTCGCACTGCACGGCCACCATCACATAATGCGCAGAGCGGGAGTTCAAAGCGGAGGGCTGGTCGTCTTGAACGGAGGCAGTTCCACACTCGAGGGCCCTCCATATCGCGCCCGGCTTGTCGACGTTCACCGCGGCGGAAAGCGGCGCGTCGTGCCTGTCGAGCTGCGCCTGTAGCCGGCCACCTTGGTCCGACATGTCACCTCGGCCTGTCGATATCCAGAAGCTCCATGCCGTCCTCCTCTTCATCGAGGCTCGAGGTTATCCCAACGTGCATTACCGCCATGCCGGGAATGACCATGGGAGCCAACTCTATGCCGATTACTCGACCGGTATGCGCGCTAACCAAAACCCCCTTGTCCCGGCGTAGGGGGTCGCTTATCACGCCTACGATGTCACCTTCGTTCACCCACTCGCCAAGGCTCGGGTACATCTCCAGAATGCCTCCGTGCTCGGCGCGCACCCACCTGGTTTTTCGGTAAACGGTGCGCGGACCGAGATCCACCTGCCGGCCGTCACGCATTCCAAGGCTCACCATCACATTGCGAACACCGAGTACCCCTCGCCGGATCTCCGCTCGCTGAAAGCGCATCACCTCCCCGGCCTCGTAAAGTATGGCGGCGATGCCATTATCGCCGGCCGTACGCCTTATGGTGCCGGCGGGCCCCTGGCTGTGGACTATGGCGGCGGCTCCAAAAGCTTCGGCAAGCTCCAGGACCCCTTCCCCGCTGAAGTCGCCGCGCACCTGCGGAAGGTTCGAGCGGTGTAATGAGCCTGTGTGGAAGTCGATCAAATGCGTACAGTGGCGCAGCACCGTCCATAGATGATGAGCGATACGCGATGCACTGGAGCCGCGCGGATTGCCGGGAAAGAACCGGTTTAGATCCCGCCGGTCCGGCAGGTAGCGGCTCTGGTTGACGAAACCGAAGAGGTTGGCGATGGGCACTCCGATGAGGGTGCCCCGGATGTCTTCCGGCTGATGCGTCTCCAGAATCTCGCGAACTATCTCGGTACCATTCAACTCGTCTCCGTGGATCCCGGCGACAAGACACAACACCGGCCCCGGCTCCTCACCTCTTATAATCCCCACCGGTGTATCGACGACGGCGCCGAGAAACGACTCGCTGACCTTGAGGCCCACGTCTTTTCGTTCGCCCCGCGTTATCTCTTGGCCGGCGACCTGGAAGACGCTGGAAAGCGAAGAAGGCTCGGCTTCGGCCCCCTTTGTACGTTCATTTTTTTCGGCAAGGATGGCCTCGGGGAGCAGCATCGCAAGCAAAACCGCGAGACACCATCTGAACGAACCGCATCGAATGAGCTTGTTGGCGGACCCCATCATCTGGCAGATAACATCACGCATGGTTACTGGTACGCAAAGATTCCCGGCCTGTCCATTATGCATCGAGCTCCGACCCGATTGGCGTGCGCGTTTTGGAGAAAAGGTACCTCTCGAGGTCGAGATAGGCTTTGGATATGGGCACTTTCTTCTTGAATATGCAAGACGGCGGCCGGACATGGGCCTTGTGGGGTTCGAAACCAGAAAAGCTTTCACAAAGCGGCTGACCCGCCGCGCGAACAGGCTGGGGATACAAAACGTCGAGCTCATTCGCGGCGATGCGAGAAAGCTGCTCCCGGTCTTGTTCGAGCCGAAAAGCATATCCGCCGTGCATGTGCAGTTCCCTGATCCCTGGTGGAAGAAACGCCACCAGAGACGCCGTCTAATCGACGGCTACTTCGTGACGCTCGTCCATAACCTCTTGGCTCCGGGCGGACTCGTCTTCCTCCGGACCGACGTGCTCGATTACGGACGCACCATGATGGAGACATTCGAGGACGGCACCCACCGCTTCGAGAACGTCGCCGGGCAGGGCTCGTTCATCGACGACGACGGCCTGGGGGTCCCCTCGAACAGGGAGCGCAGATACTTGGCGGCAGGAACCCCCGTATACAGGCTGGTGTACAAATCCAGTAATTTTTAAGGGCCTGATTATTTCAGAAATGAAATATCGCTATTGCATCCAAGAAATGGAGCGGATCTCGTGGAAAGCCTGTCTATTCGCGCCTTTCCGTAAGACAGCGAACATCACATGGAATCGAAGACCCTCACAGGCCCGGCTGCTTTTCAATTATGAAATGTTTCGCTCTTGATTTGCTAACCCTCATGTCATCATTCAGGAGAGGCAGATCCTTGAAAACAAACGATATTTGGTACAAACAACCTCTGCCGGGCTACCCTGGCACAGGGAATGCATGCTATGATGATCGCAAATAACAGAATAGATTGCCTACCGCCGCGCACTGCCCCCCCATCAAGTCCCCCATCATGCGCGGAACTACGGTAGGTGTCTTGAGGGCTTGCCCTCAAGAGGTTCCGCGTCGGCCCTGTAGATCAGCCGGCCGGACCATTCGGGCCCCGGACCGAAGGCATTCCCCCATCCTTCGGTCCAGGGGCCGTCTTTTCATCTCGAAGAGAATATAAAATGGCGAGGACCTGTCCGGTAATCCCCCGGCCTGGCCAGGTCCCCCTCCCGCGTACCTTTGGTACGCGGGTTTTTTTTGCTTGAACTTTGGTGGCATTGCGGGCCAGGATGTCTGGCAAGCCGATGATGCAAAATGTCCCCATGCTGGCAATTGCTCTAGTTGCAACTGCCGTTCTCCCCAATCCCTGCGCGGTTGAGGGGCGAGTGACCATGGACATATGTGTGCCCACGGATGCATCAGATCCGTTCGAGCACGGGCACGTGGTCAGGGTCAACGCACTCGAACGGGATGGCGAAATAATCGTCGATTTCGTCTTGCATGAAGGCAACGTGCAGGAGGAGCTGTCCGCTTTCCCCATAGGCGCACGCGTCGCATTCAGGGTCCAAGTGCTCGATCCCGCGAACAATATCGTCGCTCAGGGAGAGCACCCGACGGTCGAGATACGAGAACAAACTCCCGTCTGCGTGTGCGTGGCAAGCATGAGCGAGCAGAGCCTTTGTGATGACCTGCATTGCAGCGTGCAGGATCACACCTGCGTTTTCCACAGCGTCGCGCAGCAGTAGGTCACGGTGCGACCAACGCAGCCGTCGATTGACGCGGCGGACGTGCGCGCCACGCCCGATAGGCATGACAGGCATCGAGCCGGAATCATGATTTCCGGTTGAGCGCTTTGGCACTGCAAGACTCGAAAGCCGCGTCCGCGCCGCCTCGCGTCACCGGTGGAGGCGAAGCTCTAGGTCGGCCGAGCCGGCATCTCCAAGAAGCATGACCGCCGCGGTGCCGCCCCCAGCAGCGACTCCCACCGCCAAAGCAGTCCAAAGAGGCCACCTCGAGCGCCGTTCCTTGTCGGTTTCATCGTCGAAATCGTCGCGGATCGGCTCGAAGGCCTCCTGTCGCCTGTCAGGCGCGGTGCTGCGTGGCGGCGGCGGGACGTACTGAGGTTGGGTGTCCTGCCTTGGCGCTGCCGCGCGCGGCTCCGGAGCATGTGAAGGGGCGGCCCTACGGGGCTCGGGAATCTGCGAGGGGGGGGCTCCGCGAGGCTGGTGAACCGGCTCCGGCCGAGTGAACTCCGGCTCGACCCTCGAGACTCCTCGGCTCGTCGCTCTTACGACCGGCAACGAGCCCGCCAGGCTGTCCGCGACCTCCGCCACCGCGTTTCCGCGTGCCCCCGGGCGATCCTCGAAGTGAACCTCCGCCTCGGCAATGAAGCGGTCTCTTCGCAAGTCGAACACATCCACTCTCCACACGAGCTCACCAAACCCGGTGTCGCTGACGTGACCAAGGATGACATATCTCACCCCCAGGTAAGCCCCTATTTCCTCGGCGTCCACGCCCGATAACACCCGCGCAAAGGACTCCTGCCGCGACATCAACACCTCTCCCATTTCCTCACGCACATCGGGAGGGAACACCCTGGGATCGGCGCGGTAGTAGGGATCGACCTCGAAAAGCCGCTCGAACTCCTCGACGGCTCTATCATCCTCGCCCTCGAGGTAGAGAGCAAGGCCGCGCAATGCCCAGATATCCCTCATGAGATCCGGCCTAGGGTGAGAAGACACCGAGCGGAGAAGCAGTCCGCGAGCCTCGTCCAAATCATCGAATACCTCGTCGTCGACATATCCGCTGACCAAACTGTCACGGGCATTCTCGATCAGAGATTCGGCGCGACCGACTGATGCCGACGGGTCATGCCCGTGCCTTAGGCGCTGAGCCGCGGATCTCGTCGGCATTAGTCTAACGGCGGTCACCTCTTCAAGCTCGCTCGTAAACCTTCTAGTCAGGTCGTCCGTGGTGGCGCGACCCACATCCTGGTCGGAAGCTTGCAGAAATGCCGAATCGTACGAAGCAGACGCCGAAAGCGGTGCCGCCACGAACGGAAGGAGAACGAAAAGCAGGGCCCCTGGTAGCGCTAGCAGTGTTTTCACGCGGCAAGGTTATCATTAAATGGGTGCAAGTGAACCCAGTTCGTGAAGACCCCACGAACATCCGCGAAACGCCCAACGCGAATCACGAACGGAGACGCGGACTGTATTTCCGCAAGGGGACGCAACACCCCTGTTCGAGGCTTCCCGGGTATTCTATCGTACCGCACGGGCCGCTGGAAGCGCTTCAGAACGCATCACGTTGCCCGGCGGGCCGTTCCGGTGCTAGTTGGAGCCTATGCGCATACTCTCCGGTGTACAGCCGTCGGGCAAGCTACATATCGGCAATTACTTCGGCGCGATCAGGCAGTTCGTCGAGTACCAGGACAAGGCAGAGGAAAGTCTCTACTTCATCGCCGACCTCCACTCGCTCACTACTTTGCGAGATGGGACGAAGATTCGAGAGTACTCCCACGACGTGGCGCTGGACTTCTTGGCGTTGGGCCTCGACCCGGAAAGAGCGATTCTTTTCCGCCAGTCGGACATACCCGAGGTCGCCCAGCTTTACTGGATTCTCGGAGCGGTAACGCCGGTGGGACTGCTCGAGCGCGGCCACAGCTTCAAGGATAAGACCGCTCGAGGGCTGCCGGCCGACGCCGGGCTGCTGACCTACCCGGTCTTGATGGCGGCCGACATACTCCTTTACGGAACCGACAAAGTGCCTGTGGGAAAGGACCAAAAGCAGCACCTCGAGTTCGCCCGGGATATTTGCACCAAGTTCAACCTGACGTTCGTCCCGGGTTTCGACAGCCAGGACCCCGACGGCTCGAGGACCAAGGCGCCGGGTATTCTCAAATCACCCGAGCCGATCATCCTCGACGAAACGGCAGTGGTGCCGGGAATCGATGGACAGAAAATGTCCAAGGCCTACGGAAACACCATCGACATCTTCGCTCCGGAGAAAGTCGTCAAGAAGCGCATAATGTCCATCAAGACGGACTCCACTCCCATCGAGGCGCCCAAGCCTCCGGACAGCGCCCTCTACCAGCTCCTTCAAATCCTGGCTCCAAGAGACGAGGCCGATGAGATTGAGAGTACCTGGCTCGAGGGAGGCGTCGGTTATGGGACCTACAAGAAGCGCCTGGTCGAGCTATTCCACGAAACCTTCGGTCAGGCACGTGCTCGGCGGAAAAAGCTCGAAGCGGACCCGGAGGCGGTTTCTCGGATCTTGTCCCAGGGAGCGCGACGCGCTCGAGAGCTGGCCGCCCCCACGTGGAATAAGATAGTGGAAGCAACCGGAGTGGGGATCGAAATCGAAGTTTGACCTCTTACCGGCCTAGGCCATCGGCTTTGTTTTACTCTCCGTCAGCCGAGTAGAAGCCGCACCATGCAGTGCCCGAGAGGTTGCTTTCGCCATCTCGGCGGCCCACTCCATATCCAACGACCGAAACGGCTGGGAGCCCCTGCGTCGACCCATCGTCAGCACCCCCTGCAGCTCCCCTCTATACACAAGCGGGTACACTATGCTCGAGCTGACATGTCCATGCCCCTGCACACCGGAGAAGCGAGGGTCGTCTCCGACCTGTTCGGCCAGAAAAGCCGGTTGTCGATCCGCTGCGACCCTTCCCGCAATCCTCTCACCAAGATCGAGGCGTACAGCCGCCCTAATCTCCGGAGCGAGCGAGGTCGACGCGGCCACGAACAACCGGCCGTCTGAATCCCTGAGCATCAAGGTCGACTCGTCCGCCCGCAAAGCATCACAAACGGTTTCGACGATTAGGTTCACGAGGCTATCCTCATCGAGCTCCTCGAAAAGATTCTCTCCCCGCTCGCGAATCTCCGTTTGAATGATCTTGCGGCCTTTCTCCGCCGCATTGCATACGGATTGGAGAAGCCTCTCTTTCTTCACGGGCTGCACCAAGAGATCGGCGGCCCTGTTCCGAATGCAATCGACCGCCATTGCCACCGTTGGGCTTTGCGCGGTCACCACGACCTGCGTTCGCATTCGACGCTCGCCCATATCGCCAAGAAGAGCGATCCCCGACCTGCCCGGAAGAGAGGCCTCGACCACCGCCACATCGAAAAAGGAGCTCTCCATAAGGCTCAGCGCCTCTTCGGCCGATCCCACCCCAACGGCGAAATGATCCTGATCGCGAAGAAAGTCCAGCAAGATAGTACGCTGGAGCGTGTCTCCTTCCACGACCAGTACCTGTACGCTAGATCCCATTGATTCTACGCTCTAACCCAAACACGCTATCAGAACAAGTTACTAATGCTTATGAATCTATGAACGTTCACCGCTCGCGCCCCAACCAAGCTCGTGGGCCACCCCAATTCTGTGCCAAAATCTAGGCTACGTCTAAAATCTAACACATTTTGCAAGTACAAGATAACCGCGAAACTTCTTCACGCACTGTTGCGGTAAGCGGTTCATCAAACAAAGCCTACGAGAACGGGACCGGCCTGGCCCAATACGAGCATTGGCGATAGATAGAAAGCATGAAGCTCAACTTCGAAAAGAAAACGCTTGAACGCCGCCATTCTCTCGCCATAGCAAGAGGCAGATTCGCCGGAACGGAGAACCTTTTCGTGGAGGTGTCACACGAAGGCATCACGGGCCTTGGCGAGGCCGCCGCCGTCGACCACGGCGGTTCCGAGCAGACGGCGGCATCATCGGAGAAGGCGCTGCGCGGCCTCATGGACGATCTCTCGTCCGTTGCGCCTTGGCAAGTGCTCCATATCGAGAAGCTGGCTCTGCGGCGGGAGATCGGCTCCGCCGCCCGGGCGGCACTCGACATCGCTTGCTGGGACTGGCTGGCCAAGAAAGCCGGCTTGCCACTCTACCGCTTGCTGGGTCTGAACAAGGAGCAGCCTCTCACCAGCGTGACGGTGGGAATCGAGGCCCCGGAACGCGTAGGAGAGCTTGCCTCCGAGAAGCTGGCGCATACCGGGGTGAAGGTGCTCAAGCTCAAGCTGGGTGGTGAAGGCGGCATCGAGGCGGACAAAGCTCGCTACCTAGCGGCCAGGGATGCGGCGGGACCAAGCGTGGCGCTGCGCATCGACGCCAACGGAGGCTGGACCACCGCCGACGCCGTCCGTATGAACGACTGGCTTGCGATGCAAAGGTGCGAGTATGTGGAGCAGCCCCTCGATCCAGGCGCATCCATCGAGGATCTGGCGGAGGTTTACAAAAACCGCCGACTGCCTGTCCTTCTCGATGAGCCGATATTCGGCTCCAAGGACGTGGCCCGCTATGCCTCGGTGTGCGACGGCGTGAACGTCAAGCTAATGAAGAGCGGGGGCATATCCGAGGCAGTTAGAGCGGTGCACACCGCCCGCGCCCACGGGCTGTCCACCATGCTCGGCTGTTTTGGTGAGTCTTCCGTCTCCATATCCGCGGCTGCCTCGCTTGGAGCATTGCTTGATTACGTCGACCTGGACAGCAACCTCAACCTGGACCCCGATCCGGCAGTCGGAGCATCGCTTGTCGAAGGAAGGCTGGAACCGAGGGAGTGTCCCGGTCACGGCGCGCGGCTACATGAGGAGGCACGCTGATGAGTGCTTTCGCCGGCGACCCGCGATCTTCTCGAAACTCGTCCACAGCGCTCGAACGTCTCGGGCCGGGCGTGCCGGTGGCTCTCTTGATGGAGGGGAACATCGACGACGACATCGGCAAGCTCGGCGTGAGCATGCTTCGCTACGCCAGATCCGAGATCATCGCGGTGATCGACCATGCTCACGCCGGCAAGCAAATAGGCGACCTTCTCCCCGGAGTAATCCCGCGCGGCGAGCGACTGAAAGTGCCTGTCGTGGCATCCGTGGAAGAGGCCGCCCGCCGGGGCGCCGAGGTGCTGGTCCTCGCTATTACGCCTCTCGGCGGGAAGCTGCCGGAGGCCTGGCGGGAGGTCATGTGCCGCGCACTGGATCTTGGAATGTCGCTGGTGAACCCGCTGCATGTTCATTTCGCCGATGATCCCGAGCTTTCGTCGCGGGTGAAACCGGGCCGGTGGATTTGGGATGTGCGCGTGGAGCCTCCCGGCGCCTGTACGGCCGAAGGTTTGGCCCGGCACCTCGACATGCCGCGAATTCTTCTCGTGGGCACCGACATGGCCGTGGGTAAGATGACCGCGGGCCTGGAGCTGGCAAGGGCGCTGGAAGAGCTGGGCCGCAGGCCCGCTTTTGTAGCCACGGGGCAGGTCGGAATCTGCTTGACCGGCGACGGAGTGGCAATCGACGCGGTCCGTGTGGACTACGCCGCCGGCGCCGTGGAAAGCGCGGTGCTTCGCATTTCGGAGGGAGCCGACATGGTCATCGTGGAAGGTCAAGGCGCCCTAACCCATCCCTCCGCCACGGCAAACCTCGCGTTGCTTCGCGGAACGCTGCCCACCCATCTCATGTTGGTGCACCGGGCCGGACAGGTCTATCCGAGAGAGAACCCGTGGGTCCGCATTCCTCCCAGGTCTCGACTGATCCGGCTCTATGAGGACCTTTCTTCCTGCGAGGGCGCATATCCAAGGCCCGAGACTTTCGCGGTCGCGCTGAACACGGCTCGGCTCTCTGAAGACGAGGCACGTGCCTCCATGGCGGAAGAAGCGGAAGAAACAGGCCTGCCTGTCAGCGATCCCGTCCGGTTCGATCCCAAGATACTCGCAAGAGCCCTTCTCGATCGAATCTAGCCGCAGCAGACGCAGGACGGCTCGCGTTCGATCTCGATTTGCCTCATTTCGGGAGCCCAAAGATCCACGATCGTGAGACGAGGCTCGGGCGGCGACCCGACGAGCATGCGGACGGCCATGGTGGCCTGGAGCGCCGCCACGAGAACAGGCGCGGTGTTTATGACGCCCATGCTCTCGCAGGTCGGTACGGCGCCGGGAGGAGGAGCCTCGGGAAAGAGGCATCGCAAGCAAGGGCCGCGGCCTGGAAGCACCGGCAACATCAGGCCCTCGGTTCCCAGAACTCCACCGTAGATCCAGGGGGTTCCTTTTTCCACGCAGGCTTCGTTCATCAGATACCGCGTCTCGGTGTTATCCGTGGCGTCAAGCACCAGGTCGGGTTCTCCGATGACGTCGCGCACATTGTCGGCATTGACGTCCAGCACGACCGGCTCGATGCGAACGTCTCGGTTCATGAGGCGAAGCTTCCCCGCGGCGGCTTCCGCCTTCGGCAGGCCTTCCGCCACATCCTGCTCGTCGAAGATGATCTGCCGGTGGAGATTACCGAGCTCCACCACGTCGCGATCCACGACACGCAAGGAGCCGACCCCGGCCCGTACCAGGAGCTGCGCCTGCGCGCATCCAAGTGCTCCGCACCCAATTATGGTGACCGAGCTGGAAAGCAGCCGTTCCTGGCCCCGGTCCCCTATTTCCCGCAGCAATCTTTGTCTCTCGTACCTGTCCTTCATTTGGAGCATCCTTCACTGTTCACCGCGCATGACCCCGGCGGCGACGGTTCGGTGAGTCACCCCTTCCCGTTCCAACCACCCGCCCCATCTTCACTATTCGTTCCCGGAGCCGGCTGGTCACCACACCGGGGTCTTCCTGAAGGCATGACTTGCCGGGGTAGATCTCATACAGGGCACGGTAGCAAGGAGGCGTCAGGTTGGGCATGACGACATTGGCGCCCCGAGCAAGGCCCAGCTCCCTTCCTTCTTCCAGATTGAGCGTGGAGAGCGCCGTGGTGCTCGGAATGTTGGCAAACGGACATACGAGCCGAGACAGGGCGATCATCTTGTAGGTCGCAAGCTCCCCGCTCGGAGCCTGCTGCTCGGCCGGCTCGGCCGCATCCGCCGGCTCCCCACCGGAGCTTCCCAAAGGAGTGTCCGGGTGAGGGATGAAAGGTCCTATGCCGATCATGTCCAAATCCAGCTCCCGAAAGACCTCCACATCACGCGCCAGATCCGAGTAACTCTGCCCGGGAATGCCTACCATCACGCCGCTGCCCACCTCGTAACCCAGCTTTCTTATCACTTTCAACAGGTCCATACGCGATGGCCGGCCCTTGCGAGCCGGAGGATGGATACGGGCGTAGAGCTCCTCGTTGGAGGTCTCGAACCGAAGCAGGTATCTGTCGGCGCCGGCCTCCCGCCAGGCCTCGAGGTCGCCCGCGCTGCGCTCACCCAGGCTTAGCGTCACCGCAAGCTTTGTCTCATCCTTGATCCGCTTTACGAGATCACGGATGAAGTCTCGCGATAAAGCAGGGTCCTCGCCCGATTGAAGGACCACCGTCCCGTACCCAAGAGAGACGGCCTCGCGGGAACAAGCGAGGATCTCTTCATCGGTCATTCTATAACGCCGTATCCGCGCCGGCGCCCTTATCCCGCAGTACTCGCATGCGCGGGTGCAGTAGTTGGATATCTCCACCAGCCCGCGAAGATGCACTGCATCGCCG
>SLRQ01000007.1 GCA_007130885.1 Deltaproteobacteria bacterium | reverse complement strand
GGCAACCAGCCCGACCCTGGTGTATGCGGGCACGGGCGCCTCGGAGCACCGCGGAGTAAGGGTTTACGGCTGGGATTGGGCGGACCGGGCAGCCGAGCCACGGTAGACCGAAGCTCGCTTTTCGAGCGAACCCATGCGCCGGGTCTCGTGTCAGCCTCGCACGACAATCTTGGTCCCAACGTGCGCTTCCAGATCAAGGAAGACGCGGCAAACAGCTACGTTCGACTAGAGGCGAAGACAGGTGCCATCTAAATTGTGGAGTCCACTGCGAGGATCCTGGGCTCCGCATCTCCGACTCGGTCACGCCGAAGCTTCCCTGAATGCCACAGCCACGAAGCGAAGAGCAATCACCTGCAGTTGGTGAGTAATTTTACCCAGCTAGTGAGTAAAATGTAACCGCGTCGTCTGAAGGAAGCGCTGCTTTGCGGGCCGGTTCTGCTCCAGATAGGTCCCCGCTGAAGGTGGGATATCCGCCTGGTTGCTCATTCCCTGATGCAGCGCACGGAGGCACCGATCTGGGGATATCGCTCAAACCTGGTGATGTGGCCCTGGGAACTGGTTATCCACCTGCGGGAAGGACTGCCTTCTCCCGGTTTATTCCACAGTAGGCAGCCTTCGCCCATGCCGGTGAAAACGCCGGAGCTCTGCCGGTATCCTCCGGGCAGGGCGGCAAACCCGAAAAGATCGGTGCCATAATGGGTGTCATTGCTGTTGAAGCGGGGTTGTTCCCGGGTGTCGCAATCCCCGCCCAGAGGGGAGTCTATCTGCCGGCAGGACTTCAGGGCATTCCCAGCTCCGCCGGGCTTGTCTTCGTTTTCGATTTCGTGCTCCCTTTTCAGGTAGTCCAGCATGCGGTCCCAATCATCATCATCCGGCAGCGCCCATCCTTCGGGGCATAGCCTGCCGGTATCGACGGCGTAAGAGTTGTAAAGGGCTCCGAAGATTTCCCCCGCGCTTTCGTCATTGCCGTACCAAACATAGGCCCCCTCGCGGATGCGGTTCCATTCTGTCCTGCCGGTTACGTTTTGTATTTCCTCTCCATCATTGTAGGTGGTGGTCTTGAGGTTTTCTGCCATCCACTCCTGTGTGCCGATGGTCACGGTTCGGTATTCGTTGCCCTCGATATCCTTTACGATTCCGTATTCAATCTCATGGCGTTCGCTGTCTTGCGTAGGCGCGCATCTTTGGGAAAGCCCCGCACAACCAAGAGTCAGACCTATGCTAACCGCGATCACGAGCGCCACTGAATGTTTTCGCATCATTATGAAAGTCCTTTAAATTGAAAGTCTTTTGAACCGGTATTCCTATGACATGGTGAGCCGAATCGGCTACCACTAAGGGTGCGTGCCGTCAACATCCCATTCGGGGTTCGCATTCGGGTGTTCCCATTCGGGGTTCGCAGCAGCAAGAAACCTGGATAGGATGTGGCTCCTCATACCGTTGGATGAGCTCTCGTGAGCAAACCGACACCGGAGAGCAAGTTCACTGATCCGGGAGAATGGGAGATGCAGTCATGCGGCGTGTAATCATCTGGCCTCTGATCGGAGCGGCTTTCTCAATGCTCGTGGGCTGCGGCGACGACGGCTATGACCCGGCCCCCGCCGAAGACGGCACTCCTCTTGTTGAGGTGCTCCCTGAGCCCCCTGGAGAAAACTGCCCCTACGGTGGCCTGAAGATTCGGGTCGGGATGGATGCGAACGGCGATGGCGAGTTGAATGACGACGAGGTCACCTCGGTCTCCTACGTCTGTGACGGGGCTCCGGGAGATGGCGGATTTTCCGGCCCGGAAGGTCCGGAAGGTTCGGAAGGTCCGGAAGGCCCGGAAGGCCCGGAAGGTCCGGAAGGCCCGGAAGGCCCGGAAGGCCCGGAAGGTCCGGAAGGCCCGGAAGGCCCGGAAGGCCCGGAAGGCCCGGAAGGCCCGGAAGGCCCGGAAGGCCAGGAAGGCTCGCCGGGAGAAGCAGGTGACGAATGCCAATTGATCCCGTTCGGCAGGTGTCGTGACCAAGAGCTTCACGGCATACGCCTTAGCGGGCTGGATCTGCAGGGCATCGACCTCTCCGGCTCCGATCTCCGCTACGCGGACCTCTCCCATACCAATCTGGAGTCCGCCGACTTGACCGGTGTGAACTTCTCCGGTGCCCGACTGCGCTATACGAATCTCACAAGAGCCATTCTAATCGATGCCGTCGCGATCGGAGTGAAGTTTCATGTTGCATCCGCCCGGTTCATCGATTTCAGAGGGGCCGATTTGCGTCACGCGCGCTTCGCCGAGTCGTTTGGTTGTTATTTCTGCGATTTCGAAGGCGCCGACATGGCCTATACGAGGATGGGCACATCCAACGATTTGGACCCGGAGAACCGCCTGTCCAGCTCTTCATTTGAGAATGCAAACCTACACCGAGCGGATTTGGTCGGGCGCACTTTCGAGAACGCGCAGCTCGTGGACGCCGATCTAAGTCATGCAACACTGCGGGGAGCGGACTTGTCAAAGGCAGATCTATCAAACGTCAATATGTACGGCAGTATCTACGATGCTCATACACACTTGCCGCCACCGTTCGATCCCTCCCATCATGAAATGATTCTCTTGCATGAAACCGCCGACCTATCCAACCTGGATCTGAGCTACGCCAATTTGCAAGGGACTTCCCTGAAGATTACAGGACAGTCAACTATCTTCCACCGGGCCGACCTGCGTGAGGTCGAGTTCAGTGAAGCGCTACTCAGCTACGCCGATTTCAGCGAAGCCGACCTGGTCGGCGCTAGCATGTACAGCGTCGACATGACTTTCGCTGACCTGACCAGGGCGAAGCTTGCCCGCTACTCGGGCTCTCCTGGGAACGGCGGCATGATTCACGACGTCGATTTTCAGGGGGCCGTTCTGCATGGCGCCGACCTGTGCAGCCGGTATTTGAGCGCAGTCAGTCTACGAGACGTGGATCTATCGGGAGCAAGGCTCACGGGCACATACATCAACGGCAGCGTCGACCTGTCGGGAGCCGATTTTACTTCGGCATCACTTGGCGACGTCTATATCCCGTCCCCCCTCGGGGCCGATGAGGCTACTTGGACCGGCACCTACTATGACGAAGAAACCTACATTGAAGATGTCATAGATTGGGATGGCGTCTACCTGCCAGGTCCGATCTCAATAGACGCCCTGCAATCCGGAGGCGACTATCCATACATAGCTTTGTCGCCGTGGAACGATTTGCGATCTCAAGATCTCACCGGCGCTTCCTTCCGGCACGGCTCGTTCGTGGGTACAGACATGGGTGAGTGCACATTGGTTGATGTGGACTTCACGGGCGCCTCTCTGAAGGACGTGAATCTAGAACTCGCTAACTTGGCTGGAGCCGATTTCACCGACGCCTCACTGTTGGGTTCACATACGCTGCAGTACGCTTTCCTGGAAGGGGTCACCTGGTCCAACACCATCTGTCCAGACGGCACCAACAGCGATTTCACCTATACACAGTCCTGTTACGGGCGCTGGCAGACAATGCATTCGGACTGATGCTCCCGCCCAATCCTTCGAGATACGGGTCGTTCGACTATTGAGACACCGGGGGTAGGGGGAAATCCGCCGACGCCTGTCGAACGGGACCGGCCCAGGAGGACGCGACTTGCTGCGCCGCCGTCGATTTACCCGTTTGCCGAGCCCCCACGAGGATCTGGAGCAGGACCGGCTTGCGAAGCAGCGCTTCCTTCAGCGTTCCAACCAAGACCCTTTTGAACGTGCCCATACGTTGGAGCGTATCAGAGCCGAATCGGCGCGGCCAACATTTTACTCACTGGCTGAGCACTTTTACTCACCGACTGATGTGTCTTGCTCAGCGCTTCGTATATCGTCTCGATGGTCACATGTTGAGTCCCACACTGACTTAGGAGCCACCGCCTGTGCAGGCCCGGTTAGAGCCACCTTGCTCTTTCCGCCATGTGCTGCCCGAACGGAGGTCGGAGTCCACTCCTCCGCCATGCCCAAGCGAGAGCTAGAGGCTGCTTTCGGCGCAGTGGCCTGCTAGTCGAGTGGAGAATCGAGCCGCCGCAAGGTCCGTTCCCGGGCTGTGCTCCATGCCGCCCTGCCTTCCGAGAGACGAAACGGGCCGAGTCTTGGGAGGAGCCCAAGGTTCAAGGTAGTGACGGTGCGCGGAGTGCTTGGCTCCGCTCTGCCGCCGATCCGATAAGGCGCCCGTGAGTCGAGATGGTGGTAGAGGGTCTTCTCGTCGTCCGCTAGAGCCGCGAACGCAGGACGATCGGCGATGCCGCCGTCCAAGTAATCTTCAGTTCCAATCCTGACCGGCTGGAACAGAAAAGGAAGGGCGGCGCTCGCTCGTAGGGCAAGAGCCAAGTCACCCTTGTCGATCACATCGGTTCGCTTTTCCCGAATGTTGTAGGCAGAGCATGCAAAGGGCGTATTCAGGTCCTCGATGACCTGAATCGGTAGTGTCCTTCGAAGGAGAGCGTCCATCTTCTTGCCCGACAGGAGCCCGAACCCCAGACCGGGATCCCAGAAGTCCCCGCGGCGCAGTCCAAAGAAGAGATCCTTGATTTCCGCTGTGGAGAGCCCCGAAGCATGGCAGCCGGCGACTAGAGCGCCCGCGCTCGAGCCGACGACCCGCGAAGGAAAAAGCCCTGTTTCGATTAGAGCGGCGAGCATGCCGGCATGAGCATAAAACCCGAAGAAGCCGGAGGACATGCATAGAGTGAAGGGAGCCTCGGCGAGGTGGTCGGCGAGGGTAACGCTTCGATTGTGAGAGAGTCTCATGTGTTCGGGCCTCTACGTTGGCCGTATGAAGGACACTCATGCAAGGCATAAGAAAGTATCATTATGCTCGGACTACGTCGCGGAGACCTTCGAGTTCGGCACTGCGGAAAGGTGCCAGCCACTTTTCGGGAGGCCACTTTTCGGGATTTCGCAGCTAAACCCGTCGGCCGGTTTTCGAACGCGTGCTCCGGATTTCGGACTCGTGGATTGTCCTACGTGGGCGTGGGAACGCCAAAGTCCGCCCAAGTGGGTGGCACCTTTCCTCGCCTTTCCTCGCCCAAGTGGGTGGCACCTTTCCTCGGGAAGATGTCCGTCTGGAGGTGAAGGACGAGCCTGCGTCCGCTTGCAGGTAAATCCTCTATCTCACATACATCAACATGGTGCGTCGAGCAGTGCCGATATTGAGTGAAGAGAAGCTCGATCCCATGTTGGATACAGCGCCAACCTGAGTGGCCGGAGACATGCGATCCGGTCCAAAGCCCTGATAGCCGGGATCATCGAATGGTCCGTCTGTACCCGTAGTGCAAGTGCCGTCATTGTTTCTGAAGTTGAAGCTCGGCCCAAAGGCGTCATTATTCCTCGGGATCGTACCGCACCGATTCGAATCTCCATCGATGTCGATGAGATTGAAGTAGAGCCGAGTACCGCAATAACCCGTCTCCTCGCCGGTGCCCACAAAGCCGGTGAAAGTACCGGCGATCATCGGGTAACCTCTATTGTGAGGCTGGCATGCAGCCGGTTGCTGAGCTTCGATTATTTGTGAAAGCGTCTCACTGCCGTCTCCTACGCCGTGGTACGAAGCCCAGACGGTGTTCTCCGAGGATGACCAACGGATCTTCACGTCTTGGATCGGAAGATCGTGCAGAGCCAGATTCTTGTAGTTGCCCAAAAACGCCATCGTGTCTGGGTCGCTGAGCAGGTGGAGATTCCCGAAAGTCGTTCGGTCGGTTGTGAGGTATGAGCGATTGTTCCAACTCCATTCGGTTCCCCCATCGGCGGAGACGGCCACGAGGGTCCATCCACCGCCATCGGCCCTCATGTCGCAATAAACCGGAAAGGCATTGCCATCGCCAAGCGGCTCGACCTCGTAAACGCCGTGTCCAGGGTTCAGTGAAGCGCTCTTCTCGCGATAGTCTCGGCACGATGATGTGGCGCTCCCGTCCGCCAACGTGTAGGGGGCATCTAGCGTGCCCTTTCCAATCAAGGGTGTCGGACCCATCGCAATCCAGTCGGAGCCGTTGCAGTACTCCATGACCCTGAGGCCGGAGTGGAAACGGAGGCTTCCCGCCGATGATTCTTCACAGAGGGCCGAATCACCCCCGATACGTACCGTTCCCTCGGTTTGAACGTCTCCGGCGACCTCGACGGATCCGCCCGCCACTACGTCTCCGGCGACCTCGACGGATCCGCCCGTCACGACGTCTCCGGATGCCACGACCTCACCGCTCGTTACGATGCTGTCACCGGCCTGTAGGCCCTCCGCCGCGACAATATCTCCCACCTGCAAGGTGCCGGCGATGAAGGATAGGTCATCACAAACCCAGCCATCCGACGTTGCTCGCCACACCTCACCGGAGGCACAAGGAGCTAGTGACACGGTTTCGTCCTCGAGTAGGAGACCGGCGCCCGTCGTGAGAGCAACGGAACCGCAAACGAAGACTCCGCTGTCCGATATGAGCACCTCCCCGTCGGCGCACTCCGGCAGCTCGATGCCATCCTCCAGGGCCACGCATTCCACACTGCCGTCGGGGTTGATACCTCCGATGGCGCCGTTGGGACCACATGAATCTGTGACGAGTGCCTGAAAATCGGAGGAGCACGCCCATTCCGCACCGTCCCACGACAGCACCTGTCCGTCACTGCACTCTGGAAGCCCGATGTCTTGGTCGACGGCCTGGCACTCAACGCTCCCGTCGGCGTTGATGACACGGATCGCGCCGCCGGGGTCACACGAGCCCTCTACCCGAGCCTGGAAGCTCTCGTAGTCCGCTCTGTCGGAGTCGTTCCCGTCAGCTTCGTTGCCATTGTCTGTCGACGAGCCTTTCCCACAGGCCGCCAGAATCGCGGCGGCGAGAATCGTCATCATGAAAAACATTCCACGTTGACACATTGGCTCTCTCCTCATTTTCGTTCTCGGCTGCTTCGGCATGCATCGGCGTGTATCATCCGCTCGCAGGTTTGGGTAGGACGGAGGTCTGCCGGTATCCTCCGGGCAGGGCGGCAAACCCGAAAAGATCGGTGCCATAATGGGCGTTCGATCTTAGCTTGCGGATTTCATTTATGGATCATGAGCGCGTTGAATACGCCTCGGTTCTCGCCGCCGGGCGCGAGCTCCTCATCAGTCCAGAAGGCCGATGAGCCGCCACCGTCGAGGTTGATGGCGTCCACACAGCCTGCCGCGATCAAGTGGCTCGCCAGCTCGGAGAGTGTCATCCCAAATCTCACCTCGTCATGCTGCGCCACCACAAGCATGATTGATCCGTCGTGCATCACACAAGCCGCCGTGCGGGGCCACTGCTCATTCAGGCCTATTCCGGACTGCTGGAAATTCTCCTCGACGAACTGCTCGGCCGAAACGTCCTGACCATCGCTTACGATCTGAGGTCCGCCGCAGGCGACGTCGGTGTCGGAATCGAACAACGAGTTGCCCTGAGTGTCCCTTCCCATTGATATCTCGATGCGCGCCTGGCGCAAGGTCGAGTCATAGGCGATGCAGGCCCTGGGGCCGTTCACGTTGTCGCCGCTCGACTCCCAGCCGAAGCTGCCCTTTGAATAGGAGTAAGTCGTGTCGGGACCGAAGTAGCCGCCGTTGATGATGACGAGGGGCTCGTGCGCTGTGTATTCCGTCGCGAACCAATCGAGCGTTCTAAGGTCAGTGTCGCCGACAACCGTGAAATGCTTCTCGGCGTCCGCTGTCGGGAAATTGGCGGAGTGGATGGTGAAGGAGTTCTCGCCTCGAGTGACCGTCTCGTGGCTGATGGAGAACGCGGGCTGCACCGCGATAGTCACGTCCGCCTCCGCCAAGCAGTCTTCTCCTTCGGCTTGCACTGTTATGACCCTGGACGGTCCTGGGGTGTTGAAAGCGTATTCGAACGAGAACTCGCCGTCCGTGGTCTCGACGCTGCCGAATGCGAACTGAGAGTCGGCCACGAAATCTATGGTCGATGGGAAACAACTAGTCGTGCCCGAAAAGCTGATGTTCGTCGCAACCAGATGCGCCGAACCGTCCGCCGGACCTGCCAGAGTCAAGCTGTGCTCTTCGTCCTTGTCGGAAGCGCTGCCGCGGACACAGCGGGCATATAGTTCATCGCTGTGCTTGCAGGTAGGGTTGACGACGGCGGTCAGGAAATCGACATACCACGCCGAGTCGTCGTACGTCGCGCTCTCCATCGCCGACCAGTGATAGCTGCACGCGCCGTCCAAGGAGGAGATCCAATAACAGCCCTCGTCAGGACCACCGGCATGGTCACAAGAGGGTACGGAGCAGGGGTGGTTCAAGCAGTCGACCTCATCCAGGCAGTCGTCGTGAGCTTCGCAGGCCCCTCCGGTCACCGTATCGGGGCAGCCTCTGAGTAATCCTCGAAGCTCGGAGAGAGTGGGCAGACGCCAGTCGTCGTAGCCGCCCATCTCCAGCGCCTGGCAGTAAGCGAGCGAACTCTCCCAGTCGCCCTGGAACAGGGGGTCGCAGCTTTGCCATTCAAGGGTCGTTTCAGGATCGGTCCACATGCCCTCGCAGGTCGTCGCGGGCTCGTCGCCTGGGTCTGGCTGGTCATCTTTGCCGTTGGAAGGGTCATCGGACTCCGGGGGATCATCACCGCCTGGAATCTCGTCATCTCCGTTCGACGAATCATCGTCCTCGGGCAAAGTGTCTTCACCGTTTGCGGGTGCCGGCAGCTTGTCGTCGACATCGCTCGACCCACCGCACGCGGCCATCAGGAGCAGCGCGAAGAATGCCACCACGAATAGCCGGGCCACCTTGATACCGCTCTCATCGACTGGTTTCACTTCCCATCTCCCGCGTAAAGCCGAAAGCCTTTTGGCTCTCCAGAGTTCATGGAGAGATGAAGCTAACACAAACTACCGGCCATCGGTCGCGCCTAGCTACGACTTCTTCGAACCTCTGCAGCAGCAAAGCAATTCGACAGTGAATCCAGCTGACGTTCGAACTAGGCCCAAAACAAGTGCACCACGCCGAAGCGGGACACAGCCAGGGGCACGCTGGCAAGGCGCGCCGACGACGCCGTAGTTTTGCCCTACGGCTAGGAGGCGTAACGCCCCGCCCAGCGGGCTCCTGGCGAAGTCGCAGCCGGCGGGGTGCGCTTGTTTTGGGCCTGGGGAGCAAGACGACGCACGAGCGGCAACAGGCACATTATTAGCAGCCCTAGTCGAAGATCTTGTCGGCCGGCGGAGCAACCCCCGCACGAATCAGAAACCTCACCGTCATCAGCGGCTTCCTCTCCTGCCTCATCACCAGGCTCATCTCCATTACCCGGCCAGTCAACATCTCCGGCGCCGGGGTCTTCTTCTCCATGAGACTCCGGCCGGCACTCTCCGCCGGTGCACTCGAAGCCGTCGGGGCATTCCGAACCAGAGACACACTCGAGCACGCATCGTCCACTTGCTCCACAGATGCCGTAGGCGCAGTTCTCATCGATTAAGCACTCATCTTGCGGCATGGAATCCGCACCGTGACGGGCCGCCGACACTGCTCGTTGAGCGTTGATGCGGCCGTGTCCTACGTGGGTGAAGGGCGCCTCTGTTCCGTCGGTCTCCATAGCTGTCTGGTCAGCGGTGGCTTCGATTAGGACCTTGACCTGCTCGTGCATCAAGTCCGGGTTCAAGGAGAGCATTAGTCCCGCGAGCCCGGCGACCTGTGGTACCGCCGCCGATGTGCCGTTGAAGTACGCGGTGTAGTTCCCCGTGACGTCTGGCTGCTCCCTGTCGGTTTTAATGGCGTCCACGAGCCCAGCCGAGCGGTAGAGCCAGCCTCCTCGCGACACGCCTCTGTCCCCGCTGATGTCCGTGGTGAATATCTGCGGCTCTCGAAGATCTAAAGCGCCGCTTGGGGCGACGACCGAAAGACTCGGTCCCGTGTTCGAATACGACAGCCACCTGCCGGTCCAGTCCACGGCTCCCACGGTTATGACTCCGGGCATGTTGGCTAGGGCGCGAGAGTCGATCTCAGTGCTCGAGTTGCCGGCCCCCACCACTACGACGGCGCCGCGCCCGTCTCGTCCCTCGGTGACCGCATAATCGATGGCTGCCCGGAGAGGAGCCATGTCCACGATGTCAATATAGTTAGGTCCGATCTCCCAGCTACACGAAACGACATCGGCCCCTTGCTCCACCGCCCACTGAACGGCGGCGTATCCAAGCGAAAGCTGGGTCTCGTCGGTGTACGAATCCAGGAACCTTACCCCCATGAGCGAGCAGTCTGGGCACACGCCGATAACGCCCTCTTCGTTGTTGCCGGTGGCGGCGACTATCCCGGCGGCTTGTGTACCATGCGCGTCTAGCGCCCTCCTGCCGGGAGACGGGTCCGGTTGGCCTGTCTCGGCATTCCAGCCAGGTAGCAGGCGGTGGGGCTCGAAGTCGGGGTGCTCCATGTCGAGCCCTGTGTCCACCACGGCAATGATGACGTCGGGGTCACCCATCGTCACAGACCAGGCTCCCTCGCTGTGGATGTGCTGTCCGTTCTCCTGCTCGTGGAACCACTGGTGGTCGTACCAGGGATCGTTGGGCCTGCTCGTCAGGGTGAAGGGCACACGAAAGTCGGGCACGAGCCACTCGATATTCGGGAGATTTGGAGCGGCGAAGGTGAGTTCCAGCGCCCGGCGCGCGGAGTCGACCTGCACCCGCCACACCTTGCCCCAAGAATCCAAAGCCTGAACGTCCGTGGCACCTAGCGCATTCAAGAGTGTGGACGGAAACGTCTCTCGCGGCGATCGAAGAGAGACGATGATCTCTCGGTCCAGCAATACCAGGTCGTCGCCGTTGGTCTCGAATGCGAGTCCTACGGAGACGTGGCCGCTAGAAATCAGACTATCGATCGAATCCCGAGCGCTACTCCGGCCAATATCCACGACAAGAGAGCGGCCCGTCCTCCAGTCACGGGCGTCAGCCTCCCGGATCAGGCCGGACTCGACCAACAATGCAGCCCCCTGCCAGTCGAGCGGTCTAACAGCCAAGACCCCATCGGCTTGTACTAGCCAGCGTATCATTCCTCGACTGTCTCGATATGACAAGTCGTCAGTTTGCTCGGCCCAAGCTGCCTGGGCGATGCAGAGCGCACCCAGTACGGCAAAAGCCCTGATCAATCTCATGTCCCAACTCTCCGCTAACGTCATTCGCCTCGAACTCTAGTTTTTCGGCGACCTTCAGTCCAAAGGTTTGAACATCGGGTTTGCCGATAGGCGCTCCTCACAGGTTTCGCCCGAGCCCGGCTGAAGCTCGATTACGAGAGTGGGCAAGGGCTCTTCTCCACTTTGAATGCGTAGTGCGTCGTCATCGTTCGATTCGTTGTGCCAGCGCACTAGCTTCGGAACATGGTCGGCCGCAGATGCGCAGACAACCCACACTCTGTAGGGGACGCCGTGCATCATCAAGGGCGCCGTCCATTCCCTTTCGGATTGATACGTGAAATGCGCCTCCCCTTCTTCATCCGATGAGATGGTCCATTGTTGCAGTGGTTTATTTTCTTCTCTCGTTGGTGGCGGAGCGACGTGATAGCGCGCCACGGTAACCGATGCCTTGGACACGAGTGCTTCGGTTTCCTCGGATAATACTCGAACGGTCCCGGCCGGTTGAGTCATTACGGTGCGTGGAACGGGGATGGGGAGACAGCCGGCTGCTTGATAAGCGAGCACGAACAGGGCCGCGGACATGAGGGTCTCTATTTTGATATTTCGCATGAGACTGTTCGGATTGTTGGCGTAGAAAATGAAGGCGGTTGTTCGAGTCTTACCACACTACGGTATTGGTCATCTGGACTCGCGTCCGCCAAACCGCGCCGGGATATCCTCATGCCTCGTTTGGGAACGTCGTTCTCTATGTGGCGCCGCTAGTCGCTTTCTAGCAGACGCATCCGACGAGGATAGCGCCCTCATGCGTGCGTCCCAGGATGAGGGACGATCGCCTTGCGGCACGGCACGCTTCTATTAGTTGGAGCTCCAGTCCACCAGCGTGAAGGAGGTGGCATCCACCGTCGCGGATAACGACCGGTCGTCCTTGTTGCAGAAGAAGCCTATCTCCTCGTCGCCGGGCGTAAGATTCCAGGACATCGAGCAGTTCTCGGGACGAATGTCATGCGAGAGAAGGTAGTCCCGAATCTCGTCCTCCCCCCAGATGACGCGGTAGCTTTCGAGGAAGTAGGCGGGCCTGTTCGGCCTTGGCAGGTACGCGAAGAAGACATCTGGAGTCCTCGCCTCGACCACGCGGACGTTTACCTCGGAGCCGTCGGCCACCATGTCGAACTTCTCGTCCTCTACCTGCTGGTCCATCATCAGCCGCCAGCGGTCGATGGAGGTGTCGAGCTTTGCGGAAACGCTTTCGGCGCTGTCGAAGAGGCCGCCTATTCTCCACAAGAGAGTCTGGTCCGTGGACATCAGCCAGACGGCGGGGTCGAATAGGATGACCGTTACCGCCTTGCGGCTTTCGCGGTGCAGGCACTCAGCCGCGTGAGGAACCTGCGAGATGCGCAAATGCTGTTCGTGATACGCCGTCTCTCGAGAGGTGTGCCCCGAGCCAGAGTACTGCACGTACACGCCGTTCTCGTCGTTCAGCGTGTCCGATGCGTTCTCGACGACCGCGACGCAGTATGCCTCGTTGGTGAGATCACCGTCGATTTCGAAGCTCTCGATTCCCATGTCCTCGACGAGCGATGGAGGAAGCGTGTTCGACTCGATGCCGAGCGAGGAGATGCTCCATCCGTCGTTCCGGAGGCCGCGCATCAGCTCCACGCCAACGGCCTGCTCGTCGCCCGAGCCGTGCGACTCGCCGAGCATCAGGGATGCGCGCCTTCGATCCTCGCGCAGAAGCGCGTCGAGCTGGCCGGAAAGCTCTGGAAGTGTAATCGCCGGCTCCGATATTAGCTGCTCATAAAGCTCGAAGTAGCGATCCAGATGTAGGTCGACAGGCGGGAGGCGCTCGTCTCGCTCCGCGTCGAGCACCTCTGGCTCGTAGCAAAAGCCCTCGTGACAAACCCTGTCGTCGGGACAGCCGCACCTCTCGCAGTCATATGCGGGTAGGCCGTCGGCATGGCAAAACCAAGGCTTTTGGCTGGAGCACGACTCGCTCGCGGACGCGGGGCAGTCCAGCTTCCAGGGGTCGACGCATTCCAGGCTTTCGGGATCGCAAACGCCCGTTGGGCACCCGGTCTGCATACAGGTCTCTTCGCACCCGGAGGTATCGAACCCGCTGCAGTCGGCAAGACAGGCGAGCTCTCCTGAACCGTACCCGAGGCTCTCGCATGTCTCGTCCGCAAGGTCCTCACCGTCGCAGACCTGGTCGCTTTGTCGGATGTCGTTGCCGCAATAGATCTTGGGCTCTTTGGTCACGGAGCCGCAGGCCGAGATCATCGATGCGACCATGACCGCCGCCGCGAGTGTGCCGGCCGGCGGGGCCTGCAATGAGGGGCGGTCTGACCTGGTGAATCGGCCCGCGGCCATGGTGTTGGTGCTGCTCATCGGGAAACCTCCCTTTCCGGGGCAGGGCGTGCATCCGGGTTGGTACAAAGAAGCATACATATCTTGTAAATGGATGGCACCTTTCCCGCCTTTCCTGCCTTGGCTATAATATAAAAACTGCACCACTCCCCACACCCGATGCTTTTACCCAGCATGCGAGGAGGATCAGGCCATGAATCGAATGAGCGCGCCGGTTGTGGCCCTGGCACTTGGTTTGCTTGCATGCCTGGGATGCATGACCAGTGATCTCTGCTGGTGCATCGACGACGAGATCTGCTTGCGAGGAACCATCACGGCGACGTTTGTGGACGGTGTTGATGAGGATCGTGCAGGCCGGATTCTGAAAAGCCGTGGTTTCTTCGAGTTCGAGTTTACCCGCGGTCTCAGTGCGGAAGGAACGCTTAGAGCATCGGTGTCCTGTCCGGAGGGCCACGAGTGTATGAGCGCCTCGGTACTGGACCGGCATCCCGAAATCGCCTACGCAAACGTAGTTCTGCTGTTGCGAGTACAGGCTGGCGATGGTGAGTAGCCGGGAAGCGTTTTTTCGAATCGAGCTTCCAGGAGATATTCATGGGAACCTATCCAACGTATTTTTCCAATCACTTGGCCCTAGCCAAGCTGCCCTGGTTGGAAGTGCGAGACGGCAGGCCGGCTCTGGCCGAGCCGCTCGAGAGCAAGATAATCGACATACACTCGCATCTCGCCCTCACGTATCTTCGCCGAGCCTCCGTCGACCTTTGGAAGAAGCACCTCCGCACTTGTCACTACCTTCCGCTGGAACGCCCCGTCGACCTGGACGTATACGCCAACAAGAACTTGAGCGAGGACGACCTGAAGAGGATGAAGGCCGATCTGACCTGGGCCACCGCCACGACGTCGGGGATGCGTGAGACACACACGGCGGCCAACCTCCTTCAAGAGATGGACGATCTCGGAATAACCAAGACCGTCGTGCTCCCCATCGACTTCCCGTTCGTTTCACGAAACGCCGAAACATTCATCCAGTGCGTCAAAAGCACGGATCGCCTTCTCAGCTTCGGTTCGGTGCATCCACATGCGCCGAACCCGGGACAGGAGATGGAACGGCAGAAGACAATGGGCGCTCGAGGCATCAAGGTGCACTCGGCCATTCAGATGGTGGCGCCGGACAGCCCCAGAGCGATGCTGCTGTACGAAAGCTGCGCCGACCTGGGCTTGCCGGTGTTGTGGCATTGCGGCCCGGTGGGGATAGAACCTCGCCTAGGAAGGCACCTGTGCCAGGTGAAGAACTACTGGCGGCCGTTGCTCGAGTGCGAGCGCACGACCTTCATTCTTGGACACTCCGGAGCTCTCCAGATGGAAATGGGATTGGAGCTGGCTAAACGGCACGACAACGCCTATCTGGACATTTCTTGTCAGAGCCTCACGAACGTTCGAAGGATTGTCG
>SLRQ01000001.1 GCA_007130885.1 Deltaproteobacteria bacterium | reverse complement strand
CTCGGGA
Source organism: Deltaproteobacteria bacterium (assembly GCA_007130885.1). Classification (GTDB taxonomy): domain Bacteria; phylum Myxococcota; class Myxococcia; order SLRQ01; family SLRQ01; genus SLRQ01. The sequence goes on along the minus strand of SLRQ01000001.1, from coordinate 14,939 downwards.
GATGAAGCGTCACCTCGGCAGTTCGGTTCATGAGACGAACCGAACTCGGGAGATGAAGCGTCACCTCGGCAGTTCGGTTCATGAGATGAACCGAACCCGGGGGGTGAAGCAGTATGCGGGGCTTATCCAGTCCGCGCGGAAGGGCGGGCGCGGCAGAGGCGAGGCGCCGGAGCACGCGCGGTTGAGTGCGTGCCGCCGCCCATCAAGCAGATCATGGCCACTTCCTTGTTCCCGCTTGGGCGGCGGACTTCCGCACGCTGAAAAAAAGTCCGACATTGAACTCTTCCTCGGTCATGCTCCTCGGAAGGGATCACCTTCACTAACCGAGCCGGATGTATTCGTGCGAAGCGCCCGCCATCAGCGCGTACCTCTGTCGAGCGGTGAACTCTCATCGAAGCCGCCGGGCCGCCACGCATCATCGTTTCGAACCATCCACTCGAGCAGGGCCTCCCCTTCGCAGCTGCCCCAAGCACCCTGCCCCAAGCACCTGGCATCTCCATCCGGGCATCTCCATCCGGGCATCTCCATCCGACCCGCGGGTGGATGGAGCCTACATTCCGCGTCTTTCGGCAGAAGCATCGACATCGCCACTCGCCTGGCACCCATCGCCAGACATCGCCACTCGCCTGGCACCCATCGCCACTCGCCTGGCACCTATCTCCGCACCTTCCTTTCGCAGTTGCTCTAACCTCTTGAAATCTCTATCCGCCCCGCGGCGCGGATAAACCGGGGGCATTCCTCCACTCGCGGCGGAACCGCGAAAAGGACGATGGGGAGGGCGCTCCGGGGTCAATCAATCCAACGCAAGGATCTCGTCGAGACTGTCGAGAGATAATGGGTGTGAGGTTGGGCGGGATCTACGACGGTGGGGGCACCGTGGTGCGGTCGTGCGCGAGCGGGTATGCGGTGCCGACAAATTGGAGCACCCATCGTCGGTGGTGGTACTACGCGGAAGGAAGTAAGATACTCGTGTGACCAGGGCACGTGACACCTCTGCCGATGCACACCGAGTACAGCTCTCGGCGATTCGGCGCCTGCCTCCGGCGCGCCGCGTGGAGATGGCGCTTCGAATGAGCGAGGAGGCCAGGGCCGTCACCATGGCCGGCATTCGTGACCGCCATCCGGAGTACACGGAGCAGGAGGCGCGCCTTGCGATGTTCCGGCTGATCCATGGCGACGAGGCTTTCCGGCGCGTTTGGCCTGGGAGGCCGCTTCTCGAGCCATGAGCGTCTCCTCTTTCCTCCGCCGACTCATCGAGCACCTGAACTCGATCGGGGTGCCGTACATGATCGTGGGATCCCTCGCCAGCACTTACCACGGCCGGCCTAGAACCACCGAGGACATCGACTTGGTGGTCGCGATCGAGCCCGAGCACGTCGATCGGCTCGTCGACCTGGATCCCGAGCGATACTACGTGAGCCGGGACGCCGCGGAAGATGCCGTCAGGAGAGCCGGCCAGTTCAACATCATCGACATGGAGACGGGCTGGAAGGCCGACCTCATTGCACGAAAGCGCAGGCCTTTCAGCCTCGAGGAGTTCGCCAGGCGCGGGATGGCCGACATCCTGGGTGTCAGGTGCTTCGTGGCCAGCGCCGAGGACACCATTCTCTCCAAGCTCGAGTGGGCCAAGGCGGGCGAATCGGAACGACAGCTTCGGGACGTAAAGGGCATTGTGGAGACGCAGGCGGACAGCCTCGACCTCGAGTACATCGAACGCTGGGCTCGCTCACTGGGAGTCAGCGATCTGTGGGAGCAAGTTCGGGGGGGATGAGAAGAGGTGATGCGGCCGGGCCACCGAGACGCGCGGTCGACATAGTCGGTCTGCGCACCGGCTCCGTCGTCGTTCTAGGCTCGTGCAAGTGGACGTCTTCTCCGATGAGCGCCATCGCCACTCGGCTGGCAACTATCTCGGAGACATTTCCAATGACCGGCGTGACGGACAAGCTGCAGACCGCCTCTTCGACGGATCGGCCTTCCAAGTCGATCAGCAGATCCTCTTCCATGTCCGGCGAGGTAACGGTGAATACTCCCTCATGCTCGAGGCCCGCAGCCTCCGGCTTGTACTGAATATTGAAGCTGACCGTCTCACCGCTCTCGATCTGAAACGGCTGCTCGTCCACCGACGGGGAAACGTGCTCGAACCCGGCTTCGCCGCCTACCGTGACATGACCCGCGACATCGAAGCATGCGAAGAGCCCTTCGTTAGTGGCCGACAGCGTTTTCAGACCCGGAACCTGATCTTCGCCGGCGCCCACCGGCCCGAACGAAACGAGTTCGGTGGCCGCCTTCAACTCACAAGACCCATCCAGGAAAGCGACTTCCTTCGTCAGCTCGAATTGACCGTCCGCCACGACGGCGGTCACTACCTTCTCCTCTGCCTTCACCGATGTGAGCACGGCCTCGAAACCGCCAATCGCATCCGTCGTTCCTTCCGCGGGCTCGAGCGTGTTGCCGGCCCCGGAGACCGAAAGCTGCACCGGAATATCGGCCGGGCTTGTTCCGCCTGCGACAAGCACCCTTACTATGACGTTTACGGCGCTCCTCCCATCGGCGGCCGCCTCTACAGGCTCGGCCGCGAGCAATGCCTCCTCCAGCTCGGACACGGCGTACTTCTCTTCGTCAACATCTTCCCCTTCAACCAGACCGCACCCAATAACCCACGCCACCAAGATGACCCACGTAACTTCGGCACGTGAAAACATGTCCACCCCTACATCTGGTGTTATCGGACTTTTTGTCTATCGCCACTACAGCGGTATGGGTCAAGACACTTATCAGTGTGCGGGGTGTTTTCACTGCCGTCAAGTAACATTTGGCCCGGGGAGTGTTACCTAGAAACATGACCGGTCAGAATCCCTTTGGATGTCGAGGAGTTAGTGCCGACCGGGCTCCTAGACGACGGATTCCGTCAGTCTTCCTCGGAGGCGGCCGCGGCCTCTTTCTCCTCGACGGCGAGCCAGAAGCCCCAGAAATACTGCGCCGCCGACCAGACCATGGGGATAAGGGAGATGTAGATGAGCCAAAGCCCAACACGGTTGAAGTCCAGTGTTACTTCGGTGACCAGGAAGTCGACTAAATACGGGTAATGAATGATGAGCGCGATTAGACCTATGATCTGGATTCCGGTCTTCCACTTGCCGCCTTGCCCGGCCGATATCACCACTCCCTCGCTCATTGCCAAGGTGCGCAGCGCGGTGATGATCAACTCGCGCGCCAGTATGATTATGACGACCCAGGCCGGCACTCTACCGAGCGACTGCAGCATGACCAAGGCGGCCATGACGAGGAGCTTGTCGGCGATCGGATCCAGGAACTTTCCTAGAATCGTGACGAGCTGCCAGCGGCGAGCCACGAACCCGTCGATTACATCCGTAAGGCCCGCAAGCAGGAACAGGCAGGCCGCTATGAATGAGGCCAAAGGCGTATCACGGCACAGAAACACCAGGAAGACGGGGATTAGAGCAATCCGCCCCAGGGTAAGCAGGTTGGGGACCGTGAGAGCTTCTTTACGGAGGGTTCGACGAGCCACGTGGGCAAACTAGCCCATTGTGAGGCTATGGTCCACGAAGAGTCACGACTAGGGCTTGTTAGGGAAGCGAAGTGAACGCGACGCCTTCCCCATCCAACTCCACGAACGGCATGGGCGCCTGACCAGCCGAGCGTTCACCGCCTGGAAACGCGACAACACTGGGACGCAAATGGCCCGTCCAGCCGACCAGCCTCGACATAGGCACCCTCACGGGCTGTCCAGCCTTGACGGCGCTCGAAACTATGGTTCCACCCGTCTCGAGAAGCACGCTTCCCTCTCCTCGCATGAACACAAGGTTGAGATCGGTCGAATAGTCACTCGGTACGCGCCCGTTCTCGAAGGCGACCGACCCATCGAAGCCGCAGACGACCTCTTCACGAAAGTATGCGTCGACTCCGTCTATGGCCACGGGTGTGAAGCAACGTCCCTGGACCGCTAGATACAGGCGACCTTCTCCGGTGAGACGCATCATCAGATCCTCGCCGTCACCAAAGGCCTTGCCGGTAGGTTGACCGCGATAGCGCTTCTCCTCCGGCTGCAGGTCGACGGTCCCCTCCAATGCAAGCAAAGCCCGCGTTCGAGAAAAAACTTCGCCTCGCACAAAGACCGTTACGCTCTTAGTTCCTACGAGGAAGGTGCCCTCGGCTTCCTCGGATGCCGAGGAGGGCTCGGCCAGGTCGAGAAGATGTGATGGAGCCGACGCAACCACCTCTTCCCCGGCGGGCAAATGTTCCTCGGCCTCTTGCTCCGCAATGGCCGGAGGGCTCTCATTCGACTGCTCTTCCATGGCCGTTGGATCTTCTGTCGGCTGCTCTTCCATGGCCGCAAATTCTTCTGTCGACTGCTCTTCCATGGCCGTTGGATCTTCTGTCGGCTGCTCTTCCACGGGGATGTCGTCCTCGAGAGCCTGGTCCTCCGCGGCTACTGGCTCCTCCGTCTCATGCTCTCGCCATGCGTCTTCTTCCTCTTCGGAAGCCGGATGCTCCACCGCGGCGGACTCCTCTTCCAAGGGGATGTCGTCCTCAGGCGCCTGGTCCTCCGCGGCTACTGACTCCTCCGTCTCATGCTCTCGCCATGCGTCTTCTTCCTCTTCGGGAGCCGGATGCTCCACCGCGGCGGACTCCTCCGATAAACCGGACTCATCGACGAGGTCGGGATCCTCGAACGAATACTCATTGAAAAGGGGGTCCTCCAAGGGCGCCGCTTCCGGATCAGCGCCTGCGTCTTCCCACCCGAAGTCGCTCTCGGCTTCCGCCGCCTGCTCCACGGCTTCCGCAGCCGGCTCCCCGGCTTCTTCCGGCGGCGCCTCCCGCCTCACAGCGCCTGGGTCCTCTCCCACCAGGAGCTGATCCATCCGCTCCACCATCTCTTCGGATCCGGCAGCCGCGAAACATGCTTGGGCCTGAACGTAATCACCCACCCTGGCGTAGGCGACGCCGAGGTAGTTCTGTGCTCGCCTGTGGCCCGGCCGCAGCTCCACCGCCACCTCCAGCTCGGTGATGGCATCCTCGAACATTCCGGTCTTCAGGTGGACGAGGCCCAGATTCACCCTTAGCGTCGCATCACGCGGATTTTCGTCCACGAGCACCCTGTAGATGCTCTCCGCCATTTCATAATCGCCAAGCTTGAAATGTGCGAGGCCTAATAGATTCCTGGCCTTGGGGTCGTCGGGCCTGCTGACGAGTGCCTCATCAAGGATCACCTTGGCTTCCTCGTACGCACCCTCGCCGATGAGCTCCGACCCTCGAAAGAGGGCGTTCAAAAAGTCCTCGTTCATATCTACATTCGCCAACCGGCTCATCCCCCTAGCTCTCCATGCGCGCCGCCGCCTCATGCTCGCGCTGCAAAAGGTTCAACACCATTCGAACGTACCGTCTCGTTTCCGCAAAAGGAGGGATACCGCCGTGGCGCTCGACCGCGTCTGGGCCGGCGTTGTAGGCAGCCAGCGCAAGCTCGAGGTCCTCGAAGCGATCGATCATCTTGCGAAGATAACGGGCTCCTCCCTCGATCGACTGCACGGGATCAAAAGGATCGGTGACATTCATCGCCCTGGCGGTCGCGGGCATGAGCTGCATCAGCCCCTGCGCGCCGGCATGGCTGACCGCGAAGGGATCGAATGCGGACTCCACCCTGGCCACGGCTTTGAGCAAACCCTTTTGTAGACCGTAGCGAGCCGCAGCCTTTTTGAACGCCGCGTCGTACTGGCCAAGGTCGGGCCTCGGGTCGACGATCACCCCTGCCCCAAGCCTGACGTTCATGACGCCGTCCTCGAAGTCTATACGGGCGCGGCTGCCGGTTTGTGCTCTGTCTTCCGAGCCTCGATTCGTCACCCGAATGGTCCCGTCGGCCTCGGTGACGACGCGCACCCCGGCCTCGAGCGCGGCGGGAGGCGAAGCCACCGCGAGCACCACGAGGATCACGCTACAAGGGAGGGCAAGACGCATGCTTTCATCCAAATGGAAGTGTTACTTCCGTACGGCCGGACACTGTAGTCGTCAATGGGACATGACGGCAAGGGACTCCAATCTATGGTATCAGTTTTCTCTAGGAAATCATGAGAAATACCACGGACATTCTGGTAATCGGGAGCGGAATCGCCGGGCTCTTCTACGCTCTCAAGGCGGCTCGAGATGCACGGGTTACCATTATAACGAAGCGGTTCGTCTCGGACTCCGCCACGGCCTGGGCGCAGGGAGGAATCAGCGCCGTGCTCGATCCGGCCGACTCGTTCGAGGATCATGCCCGGGACACGATGGAGGCGGGGGCGGGGCTCTGTCACGAAGAAGCGGTTCGGCTGTGCGTGGAAAAAGGCCCCGAACAAATAGCGGATTTGGTGGAGCTGGGGGTCGCCTTCTCCCGAAAAGCCACGACCGATAGCGGCAGCCACGCTTTCGACCTCGGCAGAGAGGGCGGACACAGCAAGAGAAGAATACTGCATGCCCGGGACATGACGGGGGCTGAGATCCAGCGAGTACTGGTTGCCGCGGTCAGAGGCCACGAGAACATCCGTGTAGTCGAGAACGGGATAGCAATAGACCTCCTTACCGCCGGAAGGCTGGGCCTTCCCGGACCAGACCGTTGCCTTGGCGCGTACGTGCTGGACCGCCTCACATCCGACGTTTCCACCTGGATGGCCCCCGTTGTCGTCCTGGCCAGCGGAGGCTCGGGCAAGGTGTACCTCTACACCTCCAACCCGGACACGGCGACCGGCGATGGGGTCGCCATGGCGTTTCGCGCCGGCGCGGCCGTCTCGAACATGGAGTTCTTCCAGTTCCACCCCACCTGCCTGTACCACCCGAAGGCAAAGTCATTTCTTATAAGCGAGGCGTTGCGCGGTGAAGGAGGAATCCTCCAGCTAGGGGATGGAACCGAGTTCATGACCAGCTACCATCCCATGGCCAGTCTGGCTCCTCGGGACGTAGTGGCTCGCGCCATAGACGCGGAGATAAAACGAACGGGCGACGAGCACGTCATGCTCGCCATGACCCACCTCTCCGCCGGCTTTCTTCGCCGCCGCTTCCCAGGCATACACGCAAAGTGCCTGGAGTTCGGAGTGGATCTCACCAAGGAGCCCATACCGGTTGTTCCCGCCGCGCACTACTCATGCGGCGGCGTGGTGACCGATCTTTCCGGCCGCACGGGTCTCCCCGGCCTCATTGCCATTGGAGAGGTGGCTTGCACCGGCTTCCACGGCGCCAACCGCCTGGCCAGCAACTCTCTATTGGAAGGTCTTGTGTTCGCAAGCGAAGCCGCAAAGGCGACGCCCGCGGTCCTTGCCGACCTCGACCCCGTGCCGGAGGAGCGGGTTCCGGACTGGAACCCCGGACGAGCGACCGAGCCCGACGAGCAAGTAGTGGTGACCCAGAACTGGGACGAGATACGCCGGCTCATGTGGAACTACGTCGGCATAGTGCGCACCACGAAGAGGCTGGAGCGCGCGCAAAGGCGCCTGCGTCTGCTTCGCGACGAGATCAAGGAGTATTACTGGGACTTCAAGGTGACCCCGGACGTCGTGGAGCTTCGCAACATAGAGACGCTGGCCCGAATCACCGTGGCGTCCGCTCTTCAGAGAAAGGAAAGCCGGGGCCTGCACTACACGCTGGATTACCCCGAGCGCGATGATGAACACTGGGCGGTGGACACCGTGGTGACTCAAACAGACTTGCCCTGATCCGACCGGTCACGCCCAACCGCGCCGGCGTTCGCTCGACCGGAGCTAAAGGGCGAACTCCAGGCGGAGCTGCGCGGGAGCGCCCATCATCCAGAGGACCGGCCTATCTCCGACTTCGTCCACATCGAAGACCAGGAGCCAAGCCCTGCCGAACCTGTTCATGTACGGGTAGAGGTGCCGTACCGTGGGGCTGCGCGCATCGAGCGCGGTCACCCGGGAGGGCTCGTACCGCGCTCCTTCGACCTCCAGAAGAATCCGCCATACCGGCTCACCGCGGTCCAGCCGTTCCCATCCCTGCTCGAGCGCCTCGATGAACAGCACCACCGAAGTGCCTTCACCGGCGAGCTGCCCAGCAAGTTTACGGCCGGCCTGTTCGGGCGCCGACAAGGACAACCTGCTCTGCTCCAGGGCCATCACCTCGAGCAGGTCACTCGTCTGAACCGTGGCGGTGACGGAAACCACACGGTCGAGGCCCTGCGTTCGCCACCCTTTGCGCGTATGAGTCTTGAGCGCTGTGGCGTACTCCTCCGAGACGCCTCTCACCGGCCCCCGCAGCCCGGAGTACCACGTTCCGCAGCCTCCCAGCATGAGGACCGAGAGACACAAGAGGCAAAGACAGCCAATGCCCTTTTTTAGAGCCTGCTCCATCAGGGGTCATCCGGGATGAAGTCTTTCCTATCGAAAACGACATCGAGAGGCACACCGGTTTTTTCGACGGCTTCACGGCCGCCTTCCAGCCTGTCCACCAAGGCAATCACCTTTACCGGCTCCAGACCCGCCTCTCGAACCCTCTCTATGGCACGAATCGTGGAGGCTCCCGTGGTGACGACGTCCTCCAGCACGACCACGGGCGCGCCCTCGGGAATAGGCGGGCTCTCGATCCACCTGCCGGTACCGTGTCCCTTCGGCTCCTTGCGCACGATGAAGGCGTCGAGCGGACGCCCGGCCAGATGAGAAGCGTAGCTCACCGCGCTGGCAAGAGGGTCGGCGCCCAGGGTCATGCCGCCGGCGGCAACGGCTTCTTTGGGCACTCGAAGCAGGAACACCCGACCGAGCCGGTAGTGGCCTTCCGCGGAGAGAACCGACGGCTTGCAGTCGATGTAGAAGTCACTCTCCCTACCCGAAGAGAGAACGACGCGCCTGCGCTGAAAAGACCGCTCTCGGAGCATCTCGAGCAGCCGCAGCCTGTCTTCATCGGCCGTGCTGTCTGGATCTTCGTTCCTCGCAACGAACGAGGCATTCTGCTCGCTCACGTCGTCTCCTCCCCGTCTCCCTCGAGAAACGGATACATGTCCCTCATGTAGCGAACGCACTCTTTCAGAGCGGCCCGCCTTTCAGACTCGATAACATCCCACTCTTCATAGAGTACAGCGAGATCGTTGCAGACGTCCGCCATTTTATCCCTCAAAGCCGCCGCGCGAACAGTCGCGTCCACTGTGCAATCGTCGATGTTGGGCCCCGCGCCGCCCTCCGGCGGAGCTTGGGAGTCCATCAGCCGAATAAGCGCCTCTACTTTTCCCGGCAGCCTGCCGAAGCGCTTCAAGCGGCCGGCCAAGCTCGCTCTATCGGCCGCGGTCCAAGGACGGCGATCCAGATCATCCGCGAGAGCCAGAAAAAGGGCATTTTGGTCCGAAAGGTCGTCATGGACCCTGGCCTTCAATCGATCCCTTTTCAACATGCGAGCAGCCGCCAGGCGACGGAAGCCCGAAACGAGCTGTAGACCCTTCGCCGTGCGCCGAATGTCCACGGGCTCCCGCTGGCCGAACCGAACCATTGACTCGGCCAGCGCCGAGACGGCGGCCGGCTCCCGCAGCTTGAATGTCTCGGCGTCCGCGATTTCCGCCGGGTCGATCCAGAGCTGCTCGATACGGCTTCTCGGCTCCGACACTGCGTTTTCTCCTTGGGTTGCCGGTGGTGCCTCCGCACATTCTCCTGCCGGGACTTCATCGACCCTCACCGCGAGCCCTGAAGCGGCTTCTATCGTGCTTCTCGTATTGAACACCGGATGTATAGCCGCGGATGGAGGGCCGGGATTGTCAAGGCTCCCCTTAAGTCTCCGGCATGCAAACCCCGGTGGGAGGGTCGTCCGGCTGTCTGTCGCTCACCGTATCGTAGCAAACCTGTTCGTCGGGACAACCGGGCTCGATGTCGGGATCGGCGTCGGAGCTCACATGGCAAAGCTGCATGCACACCTCCGATCCGTATACGGAAAGACAGTGTAGACCTTGCTCGCAGTTGCTCTCGGGGCTCCCATGACCGGCCCTGGTGTCACACTCGTCGTACAGCTCCGCCTGGCCGCCGGCGAAACAGAGGCCCACTGTTTCGCCTTCATCGTCAATGACGCCTATGCAGGTACCGTCGCCGGTGCCGGCCGCGTCGCACAACTCGAACAAGGCGGGATCATCGGCGTTATCGGCGCATACGTTCGGCATGCAGTAGGTCTGGGAGCCCGCAACCGAAGCCTCCTGGCAGGAGAAAGAGATGTCGGAGCAGTCACCGGTGGCGGAGCATGGCTCCAGGCAGTAGTAGGCGTCATCATCGTGGGGTCCAACGCACGCGTAGCCGGAAGCGCAATGATCCTCGTCGCCGGTGCAGTCGGCCCGGAAACCTCCGCCGCACCATCCATCACTGCATATCTCCCCTTCCGGGCAGTCTCGGTCGGTGAGGCAGCTTCCCGGCTCGTAGGGGACGCACTCGCCGTCAACGCACCTCTCGTACTCGTCGCAGCCCGCGTCCACGATGCAGTAGCACGCAGCCTCTCCGTCCTCGATTCTGCACTGCTGCCCGCTTCGACAGTTCAGTACGTCGCACGCGTGTATGCACTCGCCGTCGACGCACTGATACTCCTCATCGCATTCGTCGTCGGTCGTGCACTCGACTTCGTCGTTCTCGTCCTCGTCAACCGGGACACAAACGGCCTCCCCGTCCTCGTCCACCTGACACTCCTCGCCTTCATCGCAGGCGAAATCGGCACAGGGATCATCGCTGCCGTTCTCTCCTTGCTCTTCATCCTCACCGCAGCCGAAAAAAGCCAAGACAAGGCCGAGAGACAAAGCCAACAGCATCCGGGAAAAACGGAACCCCTCCATTTCGTCGCCTCCTAATCGACCGCGGAGCAGCGCGCTCCTGCGGCGTAATCTCCAAAGACTAATCGGGCGCCTCGGTGCCGGTAGCTCCGAGACGCCCGTAATCATACCTTACTCTCTATTGGAGCGGTCTAGTGTCCACAAATGCTGCCGCCATCAACAGGATGACAAGCCATCCCATAGGGGCAGTCAGCGGCACTGCCGCACTGGATCGCGCAAAGCTGGGTTCCATCCTGTGTCTGCAGCGCGCACTCGGACTCGAACGTTTGGCCATCGTCCTCGATGGTGGGGCAATCAGGCGGGCACACCGGGTAGCAAGTGTTGTTCTGTCCCGCAACCGCGCCACACATAGAATCGGCTGTGCAGTTACCGTGCTCGCCTCCACACTGCTCGAAAGGCCCTTGGTCGCCCTCTGGTACATCCGAGGGATCGATGCAGGCACCAACGTTGTAGCCTGTGTCCGGATCAGTCACGGGCTGCTGGTTCTGATCGACCAACTCGACACACTGCTCACCCGGGCCGCAGATCTCCGGGCACTCGTTCGGGAAGCAGGTCTGGAAGCACTGTCCCTGCCCCGAGCCTTGTGGCCACTCCAAGCAAACGCCTCCGCCGCAGTCTGCATCGGACTGGCAGGAGTTACCGGCGCTCCCGCTGGCATCGGGAAGATAGTCGCATGGATCGTCCGGGGCCGCCTCCACGCACTCGCCCGTAGCGAGATTGCACTCATAGCCATCATCACAAGCGGCGTCCGACACGCAGTAGCAGTCGGCCTCGCCGTCGTGCACCTGGCACTCCTCGCCGGTGCCGCATTGTACGCCATCGCACATATGCACGCACTCGCCGTCGATGCACTCGTAATCCGCGTCGCAATCGTCGTCGGTGGTGCACTCGTCTTCACCGTTTTCGCCGTTGGTGACGGGTACGCAAACGGGGCTGCCGTTTTGAACCTCGCAAACCTCGCCGGCTCCGCAGGTCACGCCTTCGCAGGGATCATCGTCGAGGCCGTTCTCATCCTCGCCGCAACCGCCGATGGCGACGGCCAGCCCGAGGAAAAGGGCAAATAAAAGCTTGGAAAAACTAATGCTTCGCATTCTTTGTCTCCTAATGGGTGGGGACGTTGCTTGATCTCGAGTTCGATCCCGCCGAGGTCGGCTTCAAACCCCTCCCTGACAACCGGGCTCAAACTCACGTTTGTAAGCCCATCGAGTCTACGAGGGCCGGGTAGGAAGTGTCAACATCACCGGCTGTGACGCAGCGCATCGGCCATCTGTCTTGACTGCCGCCACCAATCCCCGTGGCCCGCGGTCAACTCTCCTCGAGAATGCGCCGCATTTGCGGGAAGCGCAACGGCAGGTCCGACGCGAACACAGGGGACATGGCTTTCGCCAGGCTGGAGCTCCGCGGTGTACGTTTGCAATAGAGACCGTTACAGCCCAAGTAAGAAGAATTCGGCTGCGCGACCGCCATCGCCCTCTCCCAGCAAGAATTCCTGAGGTGATTGAGAGGAGAACCCTATCCGGCCTGCTCCATAGTCGAAGTAGCTCATGTACGACACTCCGTCGCGGGTGCCGTCCTCGAGAACCACACCGTCAATCTCAATGACTGATTTGAATCTCTCGTCCTCGCTCGTTAGGAATCCAAAACTACATAAACCATAAGCACGCAAATCAAGGTCGCTCTTACCAACATACTCCGCTAGGAGAGGATCGACCGGGACAGCTCCACGAAGATACCGGTAGCCATCTTCGCCCATGAATGTCTCACACTCCACGACATCCGAGAGACGCTCAAAGAGTTCGGGCCACACACTCTCGATTAAAGAGCCCGCGTCTCTGTTAGCACCGAGCGACCCACCGCCTTCCACAAACGCCCTAACGGTCTCTTGCACCTCGGGTTGGCCGGAAAAGGTGACTCCACGGCTGTTGAACAGCAACATATCGTAGCCACTCAGCTTTTCGATGTCCGAGAGCAGGTCGAATATATCATCAAACTCGGTTGAAAAGACCTTGACGTTCGTTGCACCAATCCGTTCGAGCGTATGCTCCATATTACCACCACTACCGTAGAGAACTACGATTCGTGCGCTGTCCGGATCGACGCACACCGGCTCATCGAGGATCGTCAATCGGTCGTCGAGAATCTCCACCTCGACCTCCGTTGAGAACGAGCGCGTCTCGACACTCAAATCCCACGTTCCCACCGGCACCCCTTCGATATAGAAGTAACCTTGACCATCGGATCTCGATCTCAAGGTTTCCTCTCCCTCCGAACCATCCAGCGTCATGGTTACCATCGCTCCGGGAAGCCAGCTACCGGCCGGAGAGCAAACCCGCCCCTGCAAGCAGCCGCTTCCCTCCGAAGGCCACGGCGCATCCTCGTCCAGCCCTTCCCCTCTCATCGGCACCACGAAGAGCTCGCTGATACCGGACACGGAAACATGCACCTCCGCCTCTCTCTCACCCGCCGCCCTCGGCATGAAGTCCACTTGAACACACAGCTGCTCTCCTTCCGCTATCTCCTTTCCCTCGGGCGGAGAAGGAAGCTCATACGCTTCCTCCCCACTTCCCGAAATCCACACCTCCTCCACGATCAGCTTTTCGGTGCCTTCGTTCCAAATACAAAACTCGCGCGTTCGCAGCGGGCAATCTGTTCCCACTCCTCCGAAATCCAGCGACTCGGGTTGGACCCGCACTAACATATCGATCGCGTATCCCCACAAATCGACACTCCCCTCCGGTGCCTCCGGATCGCTCGATGTCCATCGCAGCACCGCCGTTTGGTGGGGGCCCGGCACTTCGGGCTCGAATGTCACCTCCAACTCCTTCTCTTCCTGCTCCTCGAGTCTTATCGGGAAGGTCAACGGCTCGGTGCTGAAACCCAAATAGTCGGCGCCACCAAACCTTGCCTCCACAGCAATGCTCTCCACCTCCACCGGCGCGTTTCCCCTGTTTCGGAACGTCACCGTCCGGTGCACCTTCTCCCCAGGCGCAACCTCTCCAAAGTCGAGCGACCCCGGCGTGATATCCAATTTCGGATCGTAGCCCTCTCCAAAGAGTTCCACGGTCATCCGAGGCAATTCTCGGTCGTTCGTACTGAAGTACAGCACCCCCTTCACCAATCCCACGTCCACAGGCTCGAAGACGACTTCCAACTCCAAAACGTCTCCCGGCAGGACGGGCTCCGGCTCCAGGGCAACACGAAAAGCCGAACCATACTGTCCGGAAACGCCGACATCACTCAACTCCAGAGCGCTCGAGCCATCGTTGCGAAGCTGGAACGCCAGCTCGCGGGAGGCTCCAATCGCCACGCTGCCGAAGTCGAGGAGATAGCGTTCACCGTCTATCTTCTCCGCCGGCCCATCGGTCACCACCGCCTCTGGCCCAGCCTCATGGTCACAGCCCCACTGAATCATGGCAAGGCCAAGGAGCAGCACGACAAACAGTATTGACCTAGACGTTCTCATCTTCCCCTCCCGCGCTAAAGAGCGTCCGTACAGTGTCTTACCTATTCGCCTTCAATGGTATCACTAAAAAACTCCAGCAGTCAGCAACTTTAGGTTCAACTCGATCTGATCGCCAACGTTTGTGCAGCCGGGAAAGGCGAAGCCCCTGGAGAACAAGGGCTCCACCACGGCGCCGCGGAAGCCGACCGCGGCCGCGGCGCAGCCGAAAGCAGCCGAGGACTCGGTCGCGGGAGAAGAGCGCCGGAGCACCGGGATGAGTAGGCGCACGCCGCCTCTATCAACTCAACAATTCAATCTCTCATTGAGAATGCGTCTCATGTACGGGCGAGGCCGCAACCTCAACGGCTAAATGGGCTCCGGCGAAGACTTTGAAGGAGGCACTCGTACCGGTACGGGTTGGTTGTTTCGTTTGGCCTCCATGAACGTGCGGCCGTACATCTTCTCCGCCGCTCGTTGATTATGCATGCTGCACAAAACCCTGAGTGCGTCCACCGTGTGCTTGCCGGTCCTTGCAAAACCCTCGACATGGTCGAGCTCGAGCCGGCGCCGCTCCGGACACCGGCGGCCTCGCTCATCCACGAAGCTGCACTGCTCTCCATCCCGCTCCAGCACGGCACGGCGAATGTCCACGGGAATGTACCGTGACGATCGTCTCTTCCGCCCCTTGTCCACCGGCCGGCTCTTTGCGCG
>SLRQ01000050.1 GCA_007130885.1 Deltaproteobacteria bacterium | reverse complement strand
CGCTCGAGTCATGCGGCGAGGATGCGGACTGCGCCTCTCCACAGGAGATCGACCTCGACGGCGCGATCTCCTGGAACGCCGCCGGCGATACCGTCACCATCGAGCCGACCAGAGTCATCGATCCGGACACCGAAGGCGGCCCGCTTTGGATGTACTCCGAGGTCATCAGGGTCTCCCTCGATGCCTCCATCGAGAGCATCCGCGCAACCGGCAGAAACGGTCAGCTCGGCGAGGACACCCAGTACTCCTTCCGAGCCATGGACCCGCCGGCACTCCTCCTTTCTTCGGCGGTTCCTAGCTCCGAGTGCGGAAATGCATCCACGAACGCGCAGCTCATTTTCCGTCTGTCGGAAGACATCTCGACCGAAATCGCCGGCGTGGCCGCGAGCATCGAGGTCAACGACATCACCAACGACCCGGACACCAACCTGTGCCCCGCCGAGAATATTACCCTCACTGACGGCAGCGGCAGCGGTCACCCGGACGGCTTCACCTGCGATCCCGGCGAGCTGACGGAGTCGGCCACCATACAGGTGACCTTACGCGGCACGGGCGGCTCCATCGAAAGCCGACGCGCCACATCGCGCGGAGGGCAGCTCGAGCTACCGGACGAGCCATACGTATACACTTTCAGGGTCGAGGACATGCAGGCGTTGCTGGTCCTTGCCAACCTCCCATCGGACGGCGCAATGGATGTCCACATCGACACCAACGTGCAGGTAGTGTTCAGCGAAAAGATCGACCCCGCGACAATCGGCGTCACATTCGATGAGCCCGGGCAGGTGGGTACCTCTTTCTTCCTCAACCCCGGGACCACGGGTGATCTAGATACCGCGCTGCCGGGCACCTATACGCTGGGCGTAAACGGGGACAAGGTCACCTTCGAGCCCGGTGAGATCCTAGAGTACAACACCTCCTACACGTATACGCTGACGGAGGAGATCTGTGTCGACAAGGAACCGGACGTCGAAGGAGGGTGCCTCCTGGAGACCTTCAGCTACACCTTCACGACCGCCGGTCCTCCGGGGCTCCAGGTAATCTCGACCCATCCGGATGACGGGGCGATCGGCGTACCCGTGACCACCGAAATACGGATCACGTTCAACAACCCCATAGTGGAAGGCTCTCTCTATAGCGCGGAAGGCCCAAGCGCCTTCCTGACCGAGGGGCACCTTACCGCCGACCGCGAAAACGCCGTCCCGCTGGCGGACGACGCTGGTTGCGGCGAGACGCTATGCCTGAGCGACGGCGACCGAACCATCACCTTCCGGCCGGAAGGCGCTCTTGACTTCCTGCAGCCGCACACCATCGTGGCGACACGGGATCTGGTCGATGTGAACGGGGACAGCCTGGACTCTGTCTATCTGCGCAGCTTCACCACCGAAGGATTCGGCCTCATAATCGAAACCTCGCCTGCGAGCATAGGAATCAACGACGGCCTTTTCGTCCAGTTCTCCAAGGACATGGACATAGACACGATCGACAACAGGACCTTCTTCGTGACCTTCGAGGACAGGTTCGGCCAGGTGGTGCGGGTGCCCGGCGAGATCTCCTTCGAGGCCACCCCCGGCATCGGCGACTCCGACAACTGCTCCGCCGGCGACGGCTGGGACGGCTGCGACCGGGCAATCTTCACGCCCACCTTGCACCAGTCCGACTGCATAGCCAGCGACAGGCCGCTGCTATACGGGACGACCTACTCGGTGCACTTGAGCCCCACCATTGCCGCGCTGGATGGAGAGCGGCTGGGACGCAACTCCGGGTTCCAGGTGTCCACTCCCATGCCGCCGCAGATACTGTCGATACGAAGCGAGGGCGTCCTCCCCGCGACATCGGTCGATGACAGGGATCCGCTGGCTCAGGCGGAAGACGTACCCGTAAACTCGTCCATAGTGGTCACCTTCGCGGAGGACATGCGGATCGGCGGTGAGCACGGCATAGACAACCCGGCCAACTACCGACTCTTACACGGCGTGGATGAGATCGAAGGCGGCAGCGTGGATGTGCCGGACGCCCGAACCGCTATCTTCTCGCCGCCGGATGACTTGCCCTTCGGCGCGGAGCTGCGCTTCGTCGTTGAAGGTCGCGCGCCCGGCAGCACCAGGGAGATACACACCGCTGAAGGCGCTTTCCTCGATGACGACACCACCGTGACCTTCCGAACCAGCGAGCCGTTCACCGTGGTAATGACTCCGCCTGATGGCGCTAACATTCGTGAGCTCGCCGTGACGAGCCTTGTCTTCAGCCGAGATCTCCACTTCCCGTCGGCAAATGACGAAACGGTCTTCGCGGAGGACGGAGGGGGGAACACCCTGACCAGCATCCTGGCGACCAGCTTGGACGATCTGCGCGGTCTGGTTCTCATTCCCATCCCGGTGTACCCGGAGGGCGACAGCGTGACGGTGCACGTGAGGGCGGGGATCATGGACGAGGTGGGCAACCCCCTTCCCGATGATGTCTCTTTCCATCACCCCTTTGTGGATGGCGCGCCTGCCTCGGCCGCCATGGAACCGCAGGGGTTGAACGTCACACCGGGTGACGGCACTGTAATCCAGGGCGATCCGGTGTTCGTCGTCGAAGCAGTCAACACCGACCTTCGAAACCGCCTTCTCCCGCGCTCTTTCAACTCCGTGAACATATTCCTGGAGCGGCTATCGGACGAGGTGGCGATCCCGCTGCGGTACGACTTCATTCCGGGGGGAGCAGCGGTGGATAGGGCGGAGATTCGCCCAATCGACCCTCTGCAAGCCGGAGAGGGGTATCGGCTTTTCGTAAGACGGTCCCAGATCGCCAACGTATACACTCTGGCCGAAAGCGGAGCGGCCGACATCGTTCGCACTTACACGGTGGAAGAGGAAGCGCCCACAGTCATCTCCATGGAGGTACGGACCACCACCGGAGCAGAGGATATACTTGGCGGTTTCGTCGCGAGTGTCCTTCCGATGCTGCCTCCGCTCGACACCGACACGCCGTACCTGCGGATCGCGTTCGACGAGGCCGTGCGTCCCGCGACCGTCAACCTGGCCACGGTGGTCGTGAGCGATTCGGCAGACGACCAGGTGCTAGGCTGCTACGATACGGACGGGGCGGAGGTCGTCTTCACCCCGGCGGATCCGGCTACCTGCGGCGACTTCTACCCAAGACGCATCCCGCTTCGAAGCACCGACGGGCCTTTCACGGTCACCGTCTCGGCCGGCGGCGTGCTGGACATGGCCGGAAACGCCATTGAAGCCGACGCGATAGGTTCCTTCGAGATCGACGACGAAGCTCCCACCGTGTTGTCCATGACCCCAAGCGGCGACGGCGAGTCTCTCGATACGCTGGTCGAGCTGGAGTTCGACAAGATGCTCGATCCCACCAGCGCCTGCGGCCCCGGCATGACCACCGGCCATGTAGCGATTGCCTATGACGTTCCCGCGGCATGTAACCCCGCCGAAGTACAGCCGCAACCGGCTTGCTGCTCGGTGGACTCGGACACCCTGACCACGGTCACCATGGAGCCGCTGCTGAACGTAGGCTATCCAGAGCCTGTCATGGGGCTTGTCGGTAGCAGGCTTTATGAAACGGTGGCGAGTGCCGAGCTTACCGATCTTGCGGGCAATGAGCTTGGAGTTGAAGAATTCGAAACCTTCAGCACCATGAGCGGCGAGCCCATCGTCCTCTGCGCCACCCCCGAGGACGGGGAAGCGGGGGTGTCTGTCGCAACATCGATCGAGACCTACTTCAGCGAGCCCCTCGATACCCTCACCTTCCAGGACGGCTTCGGGCTCCACAGGGTGGAGGACGGCGAGGAGGCCTTGTGCACCTACTCCTTCGAGGAAGGTGATACCAAGGCAATCTGCACACCCGATCTCGAGCTCGATCCCGACACCGAGTACGAGTACCTCATTGGTTACGGCATCGAGAGCGATACCGGCGTACCCATACTGGGAGGCTTCGACGCCCTGTTCCTCACAGAGCCGTGATCTTTGGAACAACGCCGTGAGGCTTACCGGGGCCCGGCTCGGCCGGGCCTTGGTCCGCCCTCGCGGCCTTCGATGATGCTCTGGCGAAGGCGCCGCCAGCTCTCCAGGCGCTCGGGCTCGACCTCGCCGCGCGCGACCGCCTCTCGAACGCCGCAGCCGGGCTCGGGTCCATGCGCGCAATCGGCGAAGCGGCAGCCCTGGGCGGCGGCCTCGATGTCGGGATAGGCGGCGTGCAAGGCCGCGTCGTCGACCAGTCCGAAGCTGCGCAGTCCCGGAAGATCGATGAGCAGCCCTCCCTCCCAGGGAATCGCGCGCCCCAAAGTGGTCGTGTGCCTTCCCCGGCCGCCCGCTCCAACCTCCGCAGTTTTTTGTGAAGCGCCCGGCGCCAGCACGTTGATCAAGGTGGACTTGCCTACTCCCGAAGACCCCACCAGAGCCACGAATCGACCGGAAAGACGAGACCGCAACGGCTCGATTCCGGTGCCGACGAGTACGCTTATCACCCGGGTTTCGAAGCCAAGGCGCTCCCACCTTCCGGCTTGCCGCTCGAGCGAGCCGTCCTCGTCCAGATCCGCCTTGTTGAAAACCAGCAGAGGGGTCGCGCCTCCTTCTCGCGCGGCTGCTATGCACCTTGCAAGCAGACCTTCGCCGCCGCCTTCCAAGCCGGCGGCGCTCATGACCATGAGGTCGTCTACGTTGGCCGCCAGCACCTGAACTCCGCGTCCCGTCTTGCGTCTCACGAACGAGCGCCGCTCGAGCCTCTCGCGAACGACGCCGGAAGGATCGACCAGGACCTCGTCTCCCGGAGCGAGGTCCACCGCTCCCCTCACGCGCAGGCGCTCTATCCCGGAAGCATCCGAGATCGTCTCGCGAGGGACGACCCAGGCATGGCGGCGCGAGGCCTGTAGAACGAGCCGGGCGCTCACCAGCGACAAACCCCCGCGTCACTCACGAGAAGCGCCCTCAATTCGCAATCACATGGAGATGGCCGCGCCATGTGGTCGATTGGTGGTACTGATCGACGACCTCCAGGCTTACCCTCCATTCCCCGTGAAAGTCCGGCTCTAGCGTCACTACCTCGCCGGAGGTCTCCGATAGCTCGGCGCTTCCTTGCGTCGGGCTGTCGTAGATCTCCCAGGTGAAGCCGAGCGAGCTACCGTCAGGCGAGAAGCTTCCAGAGGCGTCGAACTCGACGGTCCGTCCCACGGACACGTTGATGACGGCATCGGGATCAGGTTCCGGCTCACCGTCGACTCGCACCACTACCTCGACTACAGGGGGCTCGACATCCTCGGACTGCGCGGAGAGCATGAGCCTACGCCTGGAACCTTCATAGCTGGGGTCGTTGCTGAAGATGCCTATCTGGCCCCGAACCTCCGCGAGGGAAGGAGTGTCCTGGTAGTGCACGGTGAACTCGAAATCCTCCCCCGGTGCCAGGGTCTCCGGCAAAGCCGGGATACCGGCCTTGGAGAATACATTAGCGGGATTGCTCTCCATAATCATTTCGTTGACTACGAGATCGGCCTGACCGGCGTTGGAGAGTCGCACGGTCTCTTGAGCCTGTCCGCCTACCTCCACCACGCCGAAATTGACGCTGGCCGGGTCCAGGTCGAGCTGCGGGAGCGCGCCGCCTGTCACATTCGCACCCAGCCGGCCCGTCTCGGTGTCTACTATGACTACGTTACGCTTTCGCCCGCCTTCCTCGGGGCTGAAGGAGACATCGAAGGTGATGGTGCCGTTATGGCCGGGTACCGATACTGGAAGCTCGGGCGCGTCGATGCTGAAGGCGCCGCCTTCGTCCTGAAGGTGGATGTCGGTCACGTCCCCCGGGCTGCTTCCCATATTGCGCACAGTAAAGGTCTCCGTCTGCGTCTCTCCAACGCTGGCTGCCCCGAAAGTGAGACGCTCGGGCTCGAGCTGGAACTCGAAGTCGACACCCTGAGCGGTTACCGTGATGTCGCTGGTCACCGGCGAAGCTCCCGCCTGAACGTCCTCCCACGTCACCTGGAAAGAGCCCACGAAAGCTTGCTGGTCGTCGGGGCTCACCCGCACCCCCAAGGTCGGCGACTCCATGGCGGAGAAGGTGAACGGAAGCTCCGGAGCATCGTAGCCGAAGACCGCTGCATCGGTGTCATCGAGCACCGGCTCGTGGTTGATATCCACGACGGTGAGAACGGCGCAGCCGGGATTCAGCAGCCGCACCTCCGCCTCCGCCGTGGCTCCAACACCCACGTCGCCGAAGCCGAGGGATACGCACTTCTCCAGCTCACCGTCCTTCTCGCACATGAAGATGTCCCGCCGCCTGTGCGGGTCCTCGTCCGCTGTCCGCGGTCCATGGTCGCCGGAGCCGCGAAGCACTATGACGACCTCCGGCCGCTCTACTTCGTCGGTCTCTATCTCCAGCTCGTCGTAGACCTCCTCCTCCCGATCAGGGGCGAAGGAGATGACCAACTCTCCACTGTCTCCTTCTCGTCCTTCAGTCGCGAGAGTCTCGGTGTAGTCGACGACGGCGAAGTGCTCGCCGCTTTTTACGGTCATGTTCTTAATGTTCAGGGTGCTTGGCCCCACGTTTCTTATGGGAACGCTCATCTCGACTGTATCGCCGACACAGACTCGACCGAAGTTGATGGTACTGTCACCGGTAAAGAACTCTCCCGATAACCTGTCCACATACTCATCCTCACACTCACAGGCTCCCAACGCGAGGAGAGCAACCAGAAGCGCCAGAGCTGGACGATTGAGGTAAGAGACAACTTTCATGGATCACCTCGGCTACAAACTACGTTGGGTTCGTGACTGTCACGCGGTGGATTGTCCTGATGCAGGGCGCTATCCTCGCGCCTGATAACGGCGTTACGAATCACGGAACATTAGCAGAACCCCCCTCTCCATTCAAAGCACCAAGCCTACCGCCCGAGTCGTTGTACCCGAAGACGCGCTGGAAGCTTATCCCACATTTACCTACACGTTCTTCGGGCATCCTCCTTTTGACCGATGCGAAGAGGAGGGGGAGTAGGCTATCTTGTAGTTGACCTCGACGGGATCTTCCCCGACGAGGCATGCGCCGAAGCAAAGGAGAATAGCCATGATGCTTTCCAAGTTCCGCAGCGCCATGCGCAATGAGTCTGGGCAGGGGATGACCGAGTACATCATCATCGTTGCCCTCATCGCCATCGCCGCCATCGGGGTGGTGACCGTGTTCGGCGACAACGTCCGAGCCCTCTTCGGCGCGTCCGTGGATGCGCTCGCCGGTGAGGTGACGGAGCCGGCAACCAGCACAGAGTCCGGGACGGCTGATCGCCGGAATATCACGGACTTCACGGATTACGCCGACGGCAGCTACTAGCGTTGTAGCTACCTCCTTGGTCTTCCGGATCCGATGGGTTCAAGTGCGAGAATACGCACGTAGCCCGCCATCCGGGCCTTCGGCCCTATTTCGGGGGGAGAGCCGTCCCCCCCCGAACCCCCCCACCATTGCTGACCTTCTCGGGAAAGCTTTGAGTCAGGGGCGATGCAGAGTACGCGGCAACGGTAGTCCGTCGCTCGACTGGTAACTACAATTGCGAGAATACAGCGTTGTAGCTACCTCCTTGGTCTTCCGGATCCGATGGGTTCAAGTGCGAGAATACGCACGTAGCCCGCGATCCGGGCCTTCGGCCCTATTCACGAACTCGAGACGAGCAGCTCCAAGCTCGAGATAGCGTGCGGCGCGCTTGCCAGAAGCCACCCTCTTTCGTCAGCATGACCTACCGGGAGCCTTCGGCCAGACGCTCCTGACACTCTTCTAGCTTGCTTCTGAACAGCTCGTTGTCCGGCTCGTACATGAGAGCGGTCTTGAGGCTGCGCCGCGCCTTGTCCCACTGGCCGTCGTGCATCTGCAGAACGGCTTGCCTGTAGCTCTGCCTGGCGGGAGCCGTTTTGCCCGGCTCTTCTTCCTTCCCCTGCTTCTGCTCCCGCTCGCTCTCCTCCGAGAAGCGTAGCTTGCTCGCGCGATCAGGCCCGTTTATGTCCGCCAGATATTTGGCGCGTTTCTGATGGTCCTTGAGGACCATGTATGCCTCTGTCACGCGCTTATAAACCTTCAGCGCATTATTCTTCAGCTCCTCGGACTCCGCGCTAAAGAACTTGTCCGGATGAAGCGACCGGCTCTCTCTGTAATAGGCGGCCTTGATCTGACCGGGAGTGGCATCCTGCTCGATCTTCAGGACCTGGAAGTAGTCCAGATCGTCGATCAAGCCCGCAATGACCTCCAACTCCACTTCGAACTGTTGATCGTGCATTTGTTCTCGTACTTTTTGGGGGGGTGTCAGGTTGCCGAGGCAGTCCTAGGCGGCGCGACTGGCCAGCTCGGTCTCTTCGGTCCGTTTCCGGCTCTCTTCGATGTCCTCTTCGCTCAGCCCGGAAGAGAGGGTGAGACGAGTGGTAGTGCGCTGTCCCGTCTCGGCGTCGGCGGCGGTGACGTTAACGATACCGTTCGTGTCGATCTCGAATGTTACTTCAATCGTCACTTCGCCACGATAACCTATCCGGAAGCCGGAAAACTCGAACTGGCCGAGCATCTCGCACTCCTCCTCTCGAGAGCTCTCCCCCTGCATGACCTTGATCCGTACCTTGTCTTGACCATCACGGCTGGTGGTAAACGAACGCGTCCTCTCCACGGGGATCGGGCTATTCTTGTCGATGATGGGTTCGGTGTAGCCTCCCACGGTAGCAATACGAAGGGTGAGAGGCGTAACATCGAGCAAGAAGTGCTCGGCGTCCGCTCTACACAAAGCATCCGCTTGAACCGCGGCTCCCAGCGCCACGACCTCGTCCGGGTCCACGTTGGATAGCGGCTCGGTCTGGAAGTAGTGTCCAACGGAAGTGGATACGACGGGAAGCCGGGTCGGTCCACCGACCAGCACCACGGCATCAATCTCGTTGGCGGTGAGCCGGGCCGCCTGCAACGCCTCATCACACACCTTGAAGGTCCGCTGCACCAGGTCCATGACCATGCCGTTGAATGTCTCTTCGTCCAGCGTTGCAACGAGATCCAGTGCCTGCCCATCCTCGGCCTGACAGATGCCCTCGACGTAGACCTCCGCCTTTCCGTACCTACCCACGTCGATCTTGGCCTGCTCCGAAGCCTCCTTGAGAACCTGCAGGCAGTACTTGTTCTGGCGAAGATCCAGGTTGTACTGCTCCTGGAAGATGTCCGCGAGGTAGTTCATGATCCGATCATCGAAGTCGTCGCCTCCAAGATAGGTGTCCCCCGCGGTGGACAAGACCTCGAAGACCCCCTCGTCTCCTATCTCGAGGATGGACACATCGAACGTGCCTCCACCCAGGTCGTATATTGCGGCTCTTTGGTTTTCGACTCCTCCGAGTCCATATGCCAGAGCGGCGGCAGTCGGCTCGTTGATTATCCTCAAGACATCGAGGCCGGCGATGCGCCCGGCATCCTTGGTTGCCTGCCGCTGGTTGTCGTTGAAGAATGCGGGAACCGTGACCACGGCCTTCTTCACTTCCACGCCGACATATCTCTCCGCGACGGCCTTCATCTCCTTCAAAACCAGCGCCGAAACCTCGGAGACGGCGTATTCCTGCCCCCTGGCCTTGACGCGGACGCCGTTGTTTGGTCCCTCCACGATCTCGTAAGGCATCACTGCTTGTGCCTTCTTGACCTCATCGGAGAAGAAGTATCTGCCGATTAGGCGCTTGGTGGAGTACACGGTAAACTCGGAGTTGGTGATGATGTTCCTCTTGGCCTCGTTGCCCACCAGAACCGAACCATCTTCCAAGAACGACACGACGGACGCGTGTATCCTCTCGCCCCATTCATTGGGCACAATCTGTGCCATGCCATCCAAAACCATGGACACGCAGGAGTTCGAGGTTCCAAGGTCTATCCCAACCGCGATTTCATCACTCATGGCACTCCCTGATCTTAAGGGTACGAATTACGATGCGATTGTAAGTAGCAGTACAAGCTGATGTCAAAGGACTCCTGGCGTCCTTGCCATGGGGCCTACCATCCGGTTGGCATGGCACGGACGGGGGTTTAGCTTTTAAGTCGACGCTACACAAGGAATCTACACATGCTGCTTGGACTTCTGCAGAACGACGCTCGCCTCCTGCCTTGCCGCCTCGCCCAGCTCCGCGACCTCATTCAGCCACACCTAGATGGGCCTCCAGACGCCGTGGGTGCCGGTTACATCGAGAACGGCGAGGCTCTGGTGCGCCGCAGGCCCGGGACGGCGCCGGCTCTGGCATCCGACTTGCTGGAGCTGGTCAACGACGTTCGAGCAACGGGCCTTATAGTCCACGCTCGACAAGCCACGGTAGGTGGTTTCAAGGACGAAAACACCCACCCCTTTCGCTACCGAAACTGGCTGTTCGCTCACGGTGGAACCGTGGCCCGCTTCGGGGATCTGCGTCCGGCGCTGATGGACGGCCTACCGTCCTTTCTCCAGAGAATGATCGGTGGGGAAACGGACAGCGAGCATGTTTTTGCGCTTTTTCTCGACGAGTTGCACCGAGCCGGGGTCCTTGAAACCGTGGACCCAGCCGCGCATTCACTAGGTAGAGCGCTGGCCGCGACAGTGGAGCGGGTGGAAGTTCTGACCCGATCCGTGGGGGAGACAGGGCCATCGCCCCTCAACATCGTGGCTACCAACGGCCGCGCCATGGTGGCTTGCCGGCACGGGAACGGCCCCGACCTGAAGTACGCCGTCATGGGAGGGTTGGGTCAGTGCCCACTTCACAGTCTTACCGAAGAGTCGGCCGAGACCCATGCACAGAGGCTGCCTCATCACAACATGCGCTCGGTAGTCGTGGCCAGTCGCTTGAAACCCGGCTCGGAACCATCCTGGGAAGAGATTCCCAAAGATCACGTACTGGTCGTGGCTCCCGATCTGACCACGAGCCTTATTGAGAGCTAAACCAGAGATCGTGATGCACAGCCTACTCGCGCTCGAGGTAGGTATAACCGGCGAGTCCGGCCTCGTAGAAGCGAAGGATCTCCCGCGAGTCCTCTAGGGATATTCTTCCCTCCCGAAGAGACGCCTCGCACAAGCGGCGAAGCCTGGCCACCAGCTCGGCGCGGTTGTGACCTGAGTAGTGAAGAACATCGGTGACCGAATCACCCGGTTCGACATGCTCGATTCGGTACCCTCCACCGCTTGCAAGAGAGACCAGCACCACATTGGTGTTCCCAAACAGGTTGTGCAGATCCCCCAGGCTCTCTTGGTAAGCGCCCACGAGGAAGATGCCCAGATAATACGGATCATCGCCTAGCGGGTGCAGTTCCAGAATATCCTTGACATCCCGGCGGTCGATGAAGCGATCGATCTTTCCGTCGGAGTCGCAGCTTATGTCCGCCAGCACACCTCTGCGAGTGGGCTCCTCGCCGAGGCGATGTAGCGGAACCACTGGGAAGAGATGCTGCGCCGCCCACGAATCAGGCACCGACTGGAAAAGCGAGAAGTTCAAGAAGTATATGTCCGCAAGGATTCGCTCCAGCGCCTCCAGCTCCTCCCGGGACCGTTCCTGTTCACGACCCAAGCGCCTAATACGGTGGCATACGGCCCAAAAGAAACTTTCCGCCAGAACGCGTTGCTCCAAGGAAAGGTGGCCTAAAGAGAATAGCTGCAGCACCTCCTCCTTGTAATCGACCGCGTCGTGATAGACCTCCAGCAGGTTCTTGCGGGTTACGCCGTGGTACAAATCGAAGAGTTCCTGAACAACGACGTGCGTCCCATCGGGAAGCTTGTCCGGCAGACCGGTAGCCCGTACCTCGGAGACACCGAGCACCTCGGCGACGAGCAATGCATGATGGGCCACGACTGCCCGCCCTGACTCGCTGACTATGGTGGGATGCGAAACTCCTGCTTCGTCGCAGATCTCCTTTACGGAGTAGACCACATCGTTGGCATACTCCTGCATCGTGTAGTTCATCGACGAGCTGAAGTCGGTCTGGGATCCGTCATAGTCGATGCCGAGACCGCCACCAACGTCCATGTAAGCGAGCGGTGCTCCAAGCTTGACCAGCTCGGTGAACAACCTTCCAGCCTCGCGCAAGGCGTTCTTGATGCTCCTGATGTGACTGATTTGACTACCCATGTGAAAATGGAGCAACTCGAGGCAATCCAGGAAACCGGCATTTCCAAGGTGCTCGACGGCTTTCAGGATCTCGTGAGGCGCCAGACCGAACTTGGCCCTATCGCCGGCGCTGCTCTCCCATCTTCCAGAGCCCCTGCTGGAGAGCTTTACTCGCATACCCAGCATGGGCCTGACGCCGAGACGCTTGCTGACCTCGCTTATTAGATCCAACTCGGAGAGCTTCTCGATCACCATGATGCATTTGCGACCCAGCTTATTGGCAAGGAGCACGCTCTCGACATACTCCTCGTCCTTGTAGCCGTTGCAGATGAGCAGAGCATCGGAGTCATCCGATAAGGCCATGACCATGAGCAGCTCCGGCTTGCTGCCGGCCTCGAAGCCGTAGCTGTAGGATCTGCCTGCTCGAGCTATGGAATCGATCACCCAGCGATCCTGGTTCACCTTGACCGGGTACACACCCCGGTACGCACCTGCGTAGCCATACTCGTTGATGGCCCGACCAAATGCTTCGTTCAGCTCGACCAGCCTTTCTTCCAGTATGTCGGTGAACCTTATCAGCAGGGGAGGAAGAATGCCTCTGCGCCTTACCTCATCCACCAGCCCCTTCAGGTCGATACCTCCACCATCACGGTTCGGGAGAGCACAGATGTTTCCTCGCTCGTTGATCCCGAAGAATTCGCCTCCCCAAGCCGAAACCTGGTAGAGGTCGGAGGCATGAGAGATTGTCCAGGCGCGCCTTGGCGTTGCGATTTGAGCCATACCGGCACCTAATACACGAAACCCTGTCACTGCGAAAAGAAAGAGGCTTCCAAGACGGCCACGTACACGTTGGATAGGCCGTGAAAAACGACCGGGGCCAACAGCCCGCCGGTACGCAGTCGGAGCCACGCAAAAACAAGAGCAGGAAAGAAAACAGCCAGCCGCCACGCGTAAGGCTCCGTGAGATGCCCAACAGCGAACAAGATAGCCGTCAGCCAAAACGCAGGGCCGATCACCACACCTAAAAACCTGCGGCCACGGCGCCTTTCGTCGAGCCCTTCGCAGAGCCGAGCATAGAGCCAACCGCGGTAGAAGAACTCCTCCGGCAAGGCCACCACCAGCAGGTGAACGGCGAGCAGAGCGAACATCCCTGGAGGAAGCCTCGGACTGGGCTCGAAGCTCTCCCCGTATGGCGACAGCATGCCCGCCCAGCCACTCGGAAGCTGGGGCGCCAGCCACAAGAGGCCCCAAAAACCCAAGAACACGAAGGGAAAGAGAGCGGCAGCCAGCCCCAGACCCCACGCGAGATCCCTCTTCCAGTTCTCGAACGAGAGTCCATAAACCGCTAGGCTCTCGTTACGCCGCCATATGAGCCAAGCAGGCAGGTAAAGAAACACTACTATGGCGACCGCCTTGAGATTGTCCGCCACGAAAGGCACCACGGCCCCTATCCCGTAACGGGCCACCATGAGCACACAAAAGGCCAACGCCCAGATCGCAATACCTTCTCGTAACCTTCGGGCGCGCCAATGTTCCTGCTCAACCGGTGGTGGAGCAAGTCCGGGGGGCTCTCCCAAGCTGAGCGAACGCTTTGTCGGCACGGAAAGCAGCTTACTCCACGCTTATGATACGCGCCTCGCCCGCACCAACGACGATGTTCGAGCCCGGGTGCAGATTGATATCGGGCTCTCCCAGATCGCCCGTAATCAAGACGATGGCGTACTGACCCGGCTGAGGGAAGGCCTCGCCGGGAATGTCGAAGCTGGAAGCCTGGTAGGGGGAAGGATCAAACAGAACATCCAGAGTCTCTTGAATGCCCGAAGGTCTATTGGTCCAGGTCTGTGTCGCTCCGCCTCCTTCCAGCCGCAAGACCTCGAGGAAAGCAATGTACATTTGGCTGCGAGTGACGGTCAGCGGCTCACCAGAGCGGTGACCGTCCGCAAGCCCCTGTGGAGCCTCCGGAGTCGGCGCCTGACCGACATCGACCTCGTAGAGATCTCCAAGCTCTTCCACCTCGAGCCTGTAGGAAGCACCGGACATGTACACGAGATCCGGATCTTCCACCGATGTTACGGTGTAATTGCCGTCACCAAGACCAAACAACTGCACATCACGGACGGACTCTCCTTGAGCGAAGATGGTGAGATGCACGTCGGCTCCGATTACGCCCACCGGCGGCACCAGCAGACCGTACTCGTCGTCACCCACGAATGCGCTCGCCGCCGTTACCTCGGACTGGGCCAGACCTCCTTCGGGTGCGGGTATTGAAGGAGAACGGATCACCGTTCCAGCCACCACGCGAGTGGCGTCCAAATCGAACATGTCGCAGCCGGCGATGACAAGACAGACCAACGCCGCAAAGAACGGCTTCAAGCAACCGCGAGCATGATCTATGATACCCATGAATGAATGGTACACTAACGCGGCGTCACGCACACCGCCAGTGACTGACTCGAAGGACTTTTTCATAACGCTCGGCGGGACTATCGAAAATGTAACGTCGCTTTTCCCATGTAAAGAAGGCTATGATGGCCGCCGTTGAAGGGCCATGCTTGACACTAGTACGGTTGGTCCGGTATACAATCCCGACTTATCTCACCTAACCCCCTAATCAGCAAGGGGTTTTTAACGCCTGGAGGCCACATGGCGAGCACGGAGCGGAAGCCCGAGCCGACGGCTTCAAGTGAAGAGACGGCACAGGATTATCAAGAGAATGCAGGAGCCGGGGAAAAGGATCCTCTTCTCGACTCTGACAACTATTATTACGAGGGGATGAAGGTAACGCCGCCCGACAAGCGGGAGCAGCTGCCCAAGGCCCTCATACATGTCGGCATAGCGGTCGTTGTTTTAGGCGCCGCCCTGTTCTTTTACCTGAAGAAGGTAGAACGCGACGAACATGTGCACGAGCTGGCGGTCGAAGCTCGCAGCCTGTATCAGCGCGACAACTATCGGGATCTGCAAAGAGCCGATAGCCTTCTTGAAGAGGCGCTGGACTTGAACCGGCGCCACGAGTTCTCGATCGCAACCCGAGGACTCATCAACTCCTATATTTGGCACGATCACGGAGTCGAAGAGAAGCGGGCGTTGGCGGAGGAGTTCACTCAGCTAGCCGCTGACCGGCAAGCTCATCTCCAAGAGCGCTATGGCGCCGCGGGTATATTGCTGCTGGGCACCGGGAACGCCGTGGAGGCCGAGCGTCTCCTCATCGAGGACGTCATTAATGAAGGCGGAACGGGTCCCGCCATTCACGGAACCCTCGGCGTCGCGCAGCGCTTGCTCGGGAAAACCTCCGAGGCACGCGGCGCGTTCACCAGAGCGTCGGAGCTGGCGCGCCGCACCCCGCGCTTTCACTACTGGGTAGCCCAAATGTACTTTGACGGCGAGCAGTTCGGAAGCGCCTCAAACTTCATCGAGCGTGCTCTCGACATCAACCCGGATCACATTCACACCCTCATTCTCCGAAGCCGAAACGACATCGCGCAAGGTCAAGACCTAGAACGAGCCCATGAGACGCTCACCCAGATCCTAGAGCGCTCGGACCGTGAGCTCTCGCCACGCGCCAAGGCTCTTGCCATCGTCGGGTTGGCCGAGCACCATAACGCCGAAGAGCGGCGGGAAGAAACCATAGCCACCGCGGACGAAGCTCTACAGATTATCTCCGATCTCCCGGAGGCCAGGATCATCAGGGGAATCGCAATGCTCGAGACGGATTTCGATGCAGCGATCACAGAGATGCGTGAAGGTTTCGATGCGTTCCCCTATGTGCCACGCGCTTATCATCACGCCGCCAAGGCACTGAATGAGTCCGAGATGCACGACGAAGCGGTAGCAATCATGGACCTTTGGGGGCAGAACGTAACGCGGACAGCCGACTACTACCTTGCCTACGGCAACATCATGCTGGACCAAGAGAAGGTGGAAGAAGCCACCGCTCACTACGAACGAGCCGTCGAAATCAGGCCTCGGACCGCCGAAGCGCATTACCATCTCGGCTTGATCGCCATGGCTAACGAGGATCTCGGCGCCGAGCGTATCGAGACCGCCGTCGAGCACTTCGAGCAGGCGCTTCGCGCGCGCGACCGCTACCCCGAGGTCTATGAGACGATCGGATGGATCTACATGGAGCAGCGTTCTTTCGGCGACGCTCTACGGCAGTTCGTCCAGGCGATCACCTTCTACCAAGAGACCGGCGCGGATTCGGAGCAGTTGAACGAGCTTCGCGAAGAGGTGGGCCGTGCGCTAATGCAAATGCGGCAGCGCCGCATTGCCCGGGCTTGGCTGGATGAGTCCGAGGCGTTGGTACGGTAGAAGCAACAAAAGGTGCTGGGCCACGTACGTGCCGGATGGCCGAGTCGGCCACGGCTCACGTGGCTGGTGTTGGCTATGTCATGGTGGGATGAACGCTGCACGCCGGGTCCGGAACTTCCGGACTACCGGCGTGAGCGGTAAGAGGCTTCCCTTACGAGCCAAGAGCCGTCCTCCTTTTGGAAGGTCAAATCGATCTCCCAGCGATCGGCCCTAGACGGGATGGGACCATCGCCCCTGGCGAGCACGGCCCTCGTCATGGCATCAGCGAGTTCCGGGGATTGAAGCACCACCTCGGTATCGTAGAGAACTACCCTGGTCCAGTCTCGCCTACGAAGCTGAACTAGGAGCATCCCCCGCAACCTATCTTTGTCGATCCCGCCCTGAAGGCGAAAATCATCGCTTACATGCTCCAGGATACCGCCCGGCCTTCCCTCCCCCGCGGCTTTAGCCATGTCAGTCAGCGCGGCTCGAATAATCTCCTCGGGCGTTTCAGGCTCCCCTCCGGAGAGAACTACGACCAGCGCGGCTATCGCCGCACCGGCAAGAAGCAAAACCACGGCTCTCCGGATATTCATGAGGACACAGTACTCTAGCCGGGCACCGTGAGCCACCGCACCTGGCGAACAAGCCCCTAGCCTGATAGATCCTCCGGCCATGATTAGACACTCTTTAGACGGGCCTTCGCGAGTGCTGCTCTCAGTCCTTTGTTGCGCCATCTCGAGTTATCCGGCCTCCGCGGATTCCGGGCATCGGCAGGAGGCGAAAGAGGTTGAAGGGCTGATGGAAACACAACCTCGGAAAAGCTCCGAGAGGCTGGACGAGCGCTCTTCCGAACACGCCGCTCCGCGGGCGGAAGGCTTCACCGTGCGCCTTGGAGGAGGCTGGGCCGTTTGGAGCTTGAACACCCAAAGGCTACAAGACCAACTGCCCACCGGCGAGCATGCACAGTCGCGCTTGGTGGACACCATCGAAAACACGGCGGCACTATCCCTGCTGCTTGGATACAACATACTTGGGCATGCCGGGATTGGCGTCGATGTGACGGCCACCGGATGGTCCTTGACCTCCAGGGATCGTGGCGGGGCCGGCCTGATCACAATCTTGGCCATGTGGCACCCTGTCGAGCTCGTGTCACAACTGCTTGCGGAGCCATTGCCTGACAACCGCTTCTGGGACATCTCCTTGCTCGTCGGAACGGGGTGGAGCGCCGTTGGCCAGGACCGGGCCCTGCGAGGCTTGCCACCCGCCCCAGGGCACATGGTGCTGGGCGCATTGGCGGAGGTGTACGTGGCTCCATGGGCGACCATAGGGGCGTCCTTCAGAGTGTATCCGCTTCTATTCGACGAGTACGTCATTCATTGGGACCACGACGTGTTCGTCGAGCTGCCGGACCGTTCAGGTGGAATGCTGATTCATCCCTCACTAACCCTTTCCTTGCGAGTACCGACAAGTGGCTGAAGGCGCGCGGGAAAGAGCGACCGTCCTAGTCGTCGACGACGAGACCAGTAACCTCGAATCCCTGCAACGGATCTTCCGGAAGGAGGGTTGGGAGGTTCAGACAGCAACCTCGGGCGAAGAGGCTCTCGACCTTCTTCGCTCTGAAAAGGTCAACATCGTCGTCACCGATCTCCTGATGCCCGGAGGAATGAGCGGGACCGATCTCCTCCGCGCGGCCCGGACCGTCGCACCAGAGGCCGAAGTAGTGCTGATGACCGCGCACGGCTCGGTCGAAACCGCCGTGGAAGCCATGAAGGAGGGTGCGTACGACTTCGTAACCAAGCCCCTCAAGAGAATGTCGATTGTCAAGACGGTTCGCCAGGCGCTGGACCGGCAGGCGCTGGTACTCGAGAATCGAGCCCTGAGGGAACGCCTAAAGGGACTGGAGGGAATGGCGGGGGTGGTCGGTGATTCGCCGGCCTTCAAGACAGCCATGGATCTGGTTCGGCAGGCGGCTCCTTCCTCCGCTGCCGTGCTCCTCCAAGGTGAATCAGGTACCGGCAAGGAGGTCGTTGGCAGAGCCATTCACGACTTGTCACCGCGCTCAAACGGACCGTTCGTGGCGGTCAACTCCGCGGCGATACCGGAGGCTCTGCTCGAATCGGAGCTGTTCGGCTACGAAAAAGGCGCTTTTACGGGTGCCACAGGAAGGCGCGAGGGAAGATTCGAGCGCGCGCACCGAGGAACGATATTTCTTGATGAAGTGAGCGAGATGTCGCCCGGAGTCCAAGCCAAGCTGCTCCGAGTGCTGCAGGATGGTCAGTTCGAACGACTCGGCGGCTCCGAAACGCTGCGCACGGATGTCAGGGTCGTCGCGGCCACCAACAAAGACCTTCAGGTGGAGGTGGAAGCAGGCAGGTTCCGCGAGGATCTCTACTACCGACTCGCGGTCATAACGGTGAGTCTACCCCCAATGAGAGAGAGACGAGGCGATATACCGCTGCTGGCGCATCATTTCTTGCGCCGCTACGCGGATCAGGCGCCCAGACCTCTCAAGGGTTTTTCACAGCAGGCGATGCAGGCCTTGGAGGCCTATCACTGGCCCGGCAACGTCCGTGAACTCGAAAACGTCGTTCACCGTGCAGTAGTGCTGAGTCGGGGTGATTGCATCGACGTCTCGGAGCTGCCGAAGGAGATCTCATCGGCGGAAGCACCGCCAGCCCGGGAGTTGCTGATCCCGGTGGGCACGCCGCTGGAGGAAGTCGAGAGGCGGGTGATTCACGAAACCCTTCGACATACCAGCGGCGATAAGAACCTCGCCGCAAGGCTCCTTGGCCTCTCGGCCAGGACGATCTACCGCAAGCTCTCCAGCCCCAGCAGCGAGTCCGATTGAACAAGGCACCGTGTTTCGGCGGCAGATGCACCTGCTCCACCGGCGAGATGCTGTTGCGCAATTGCGATCGCCAGTTCAGCGCTTGGACGACTCGAGCATGAGCATGAACAGCTCTCCCTGCTCGATGGCGTCCTCCAAAGCGTGGTGCTTGTGAGTGCGCTTGACCTCGAACCACTTCTTCATGTCCTCGAGCCTGGTGTTTTTCCACTCGTTGCCCGTCAAGGCCATGAAGTAGGCTCGCATATCCAGCGCCGCCCATCCAAAAGGGTTACGATTGACGAAACGCCAAAGGTACCAAGCGACGAACATCCAGTCGAAAGGGGCGTTGTGCGCTACAAAGACGACCTCGTCCTTCTTGCCTTCGCGTACGGAGTCGACCCATCCCGCAAAGCGATCCATCACCACTTCGGGATCCTCGCCGGTCTCGAATAGAGAATCGTGGGTGCGCCCGGGCATGGCCACATTCAGAGCCTTCTTTTCGTATCGGTCCGTCACCGGCTTGAGCTCGGCGTAGAACGTACGGTCAGGCTCCCCGATCACCCAAGCCCCAAGAGAGACCATGGAGTAGGACCCAGGGGTTGGTCCGGTGGCCTCTATGTCGACCGATATGTACTTCGTCTCCGTCATTGGGCACATCCAAATGTAATGAGTTACAACCCTGCGATTCCATCCCGCGACGCTGCCGGAAGAAGTCGAAGGGTTTCGGGCAACGCTAGTTACACCACCGCACGCCCGGCTTCAAACGTTGAATCGAACCTGCATAATGTCGCCGTCCTGAAGCACATAACCGGCCCCCTCGACTCTCATCTCGTTGGCGGCCTTCACCGCCGACCAAGACCCGTGCTTCTCGAAGACCTCGAACGGAACGATCTCGGCCCTTATGAAACCCCGTTCCATATCCGAATGGACTCGACCAGCCGCCTGCCGCGCGCTGGTGCCCCGGCGGATCGTCCAGGCGCGAACCTCCTCCTTGCTGACCGTAAAGAAGGAGATTACATCGAGGAGATTATGAGAGGCTCTAATGAACCTGTGCAGCACCGGCTCACTCATTCCCATATCCTCGAGAAAATCAGCCTGATCATCGGGGTCCAGTCTGCTGATCTCGGACTCGATGCTCGCGCAAAGAGCAAGCACCCGCGCTCCTCCTCGCTCGATTTCCCGTGCAAACTCCACCGGCGGATCGCCTCCACTCTTCTCCTCACTTTGATTGAGAACCGCGAGTAGCGGCTTGTCTGTAAGAAACGCATATCCCCGGAGAAGGTTTCGATGGACCACCTCCGAACCCAGCAGCCGCAACGGCACTTCTTCTTCCAGCTTTCCCTTGATCTCTTCCAGCTGCTTCTGCTCCCGCAGATCGCTCTTCTCCTTACTCATTCTTTGAAGGCGCCTTTCCACAACATCGAGATCAGCCAGGACACACTCGGACACGAAAGCGTACATCTCGCCCAGCGGATCGGGAGCCTCGTCCAGTGCGGGGTTATCGAAGTCCCTAAGTACGAGGCACAAGGCGTCTTGCTCCCTGATTTGCCGGAGAGCCTTATCGGAAAGAGAACGCCGCCCGGCTGCATACTCACCCGGCACGTCACAAAACACCACCTCGGCATGGGTTGTCTTGCGCGGTTGCACCGCCGCCGAGATCCAGTCCAAACGGGGATCTGGAACCTTGACGGCCCCGACTCGCAGATCGCCTCCAAAACCCACGGGCGCATCCAGGCCGGTCAGGGCATTGAAGAGTGTGGTTTTGCCGGAGCCGGGAAATCCTACTAGACCTATTCTCACCACCGAAACCTTTCGCATGAGGAGCGCAACACCAACGCATGCCGGGCACGCTCGGCCGTTACCATACAAGCGCCATGAGACTGTGGCCAGCCATCAGAGGTGTATGGCAATGTATTGTCACGTCACTTTGTGCTTGACCCCTGCGCTCCACCCCGTACACTCTCTCTACGTCGGCGCCTCTCCCTCCATTTCTCATGCCGACACGCAAGTTGGAAGCACTTTCGACCTCACGTACAAGCTGGGGAGGGGCGCGGGCGTTGTGAAATATCAAGTCCACCCGAAGGTTTGCACTGTCGGCCGAGTATCGGTGCGGGGAAAGTCCTTGCGGCATCAGAGTGCCGCGCGGTGAGGGTATATGCGCCTCAAGCGTCTCGACATAGTGGGGTTCAAGTCATTCCTCGAAAAGACCGTGGTTCGCTTCGATGAAGGCATTACCAGCATCGTCGGACCCAATGGATGCGGCAAGTCGAACATAGTGGATGCCGTAAGGTGGGTTCTCGGTGAGCAATCCTCGAAGCATCTGCGCGGCGGTTCGATGCAGGACGTCATCTTCAGCGGATCGCAGACCAGACCGCCGGTGAGCATGACGGAGGTAACTCTTACC
Organism: Deltaproteobacteria bacterium; assembly: GCA_007130885.1. Classification (GTDB taxonomy): domain Bacteria; phylum Myxococcota; class Myxococcia; order SLRQ01; family SLRQ01; genus SLRQ01. Next base: position 124,817 of record SLRQ01000050.1, on the reverse strand, counting down.
TTCGTAAATAACAGGCCCGAGGAACTCCCCTCCCGCTATCGTGCCTTCGCGGAGATCGCGGTAACCAGGCGCTTGTTCCGCAATGGCGACAGCGAGTACCTCATAAACAAGACCCCGTGCAGGCTGATGGACATCACGGAGGTCTTCCTCGGAACCGGAGTCGGAACCAAAGCTTACTCCATAATCGAACAAGGGCGCATCGGGCTCATCGTCTCGGCAAAGGCCGATGAACGGCGCAGTCTCATAGAGGAGGCCGCCGGAATAACCAGGTTCAAGACCAAGAGGCGCATCGCCGAGCGGAAGATGGAGTATACGAGGTCCAATCTGTTGCGAATCGGCGACCTGGTTTCCGAACTGGGCCGCAGGCTGGACAGCCTCCAGCGTCAGGCGAAGAAAGCCGAGAGGTACAAAAAGCTCAAGTCCGAGTTGCAAGAGGTCGAGCTACACATCACCGCGCATCGCTGGCTGGAGATAGCAGCGACGAGGTCATCCCTCCAGCGAGAGCTTTCGTTCTTGCGAAACGGTGCGAGCGATTTGTCCGCCAAGGTGGACAAGCTCGAGAAAGACGTGCGAGCGCGCAGGGATCGTTTGGCCGCGGAGGAGGCGCGTCTAGCCGATATTCAGGCCAACGCGGAAAAGGTCGAGGGTCGCGCCAATGTTCACGCGGAGCGAGTGGCTGGCCTTGGACGCGAACGAGAGGACCTTGATTCGCGAACGCGCCTGGCCCAAGAGGAGATCGCCGGCCTTCGGAGCAGGGAAGCAAGGCTTGTCGAGACCATCCGCCGAAATCGTTCGGACCTGGTGGAAATAGAGAGGTCGCTGTCGAGCAGCAAGACGGACCTTGACGCGCGTTTGCTCGAACTGACCGGCGCGCTTGAATCCGTGGCTCGCCTCTCGAGACTCGCGGAGGCCGAGCGTTTGGCGGAGTCGAAGGCTGCCAGCAAAATCACTCAATGCGAGAGCCAAATATCGGAGCTGACTCGGCGCAGGGAAGAGCTGGGGGTCCGCAGGGAAGCAGGCGCGGCCGAGATCGAACAGCTGCGATCGAGGATCGAGGCCTTGGAGGAGTCAAGAGCAAGGCAGCAAGAAGACCTCGACGTGGCTCGTGAAAAGCTAGAGCGCATGGAAGCCGACCGCTCGGCGGCCGTTGAGGCGCTTGCCGCATGCAATCTTTCTCTCGAAGAGCAAGAAACGGAAATCCATGGGCTGAAGGACACCCGGGCGGAAAAGCGCAGCCGACTTCTTTCTCTCGAGGAAATACAGAGAAACTACGAGGGCTACAATCAGGGCGTACGCTCCGTAATGCTCGAGAAGAGCAATATATCCGGGCTCTCCGGGGAAACAGTTCTCGGCCTGGTTGCCGACCTGGTGCGAGCGGAGCCCCCCCACGAAGCCGCCATCGAAGCGGTGCTCGGAGAGCGTCTGCAGCACGTCCTTGTGACCGATCAAGAAGCGGCCCGTCATGCGGTGGCATGGCTCGCGGATAGCGAGTCCGGTCGTTCCGCGTTCATACCGCGAAGGGATCTGCGTGTAGCGCCCGAGAACGGGGCAGCCGCGCGAGCCCTGACCGACAGCGAAGGGGTCGTAGCCGTAGCAATGGACGTAGTGCGTTACAAGCCCTCCGAAGCCGACATAGTACGACACCTTTTGGAAGACGTGATCATCGCCCGCGATCTGGATGTCGCGCTGAAGCTTTGGTCGAGTTCCAGCGGAGTCACATTCGTAACCTTGGCCGGCGACGTGATTGGACCATCCGGCACCATAAGCGGCGGCACTCGTGACTCGGCCGGCACCGGCCTGCTGGAAGCCCGGCGCGAGATCGAAGAACTAAGCAACGAAGTCGAACGCCTGACAAAGACTCTTTTCGGTCTCGAGAGTGCTCGTGGCCACCTTGTGAAACGCAAGGCGTCACTCGAGAGCGACCTCGAAGAGCTGTCACGCAATGCTCACGCGGAGCAAATCACAATAGTCGGTAAAGAGAAGGAAACCAGCCACTCCGACGAGGTGCTCGAGCGCCTCAGGGAGCGCATCGCCGCGGTGGAGTCGGAAGCAGCCGAACTGAGTGAGGCCCTCGAAGACAACGCCAAGGACGCCCGAGCCGTCAAGGATGCTTTGACGGCGGCATTCGAGGAAAAGAGCTCTCACGCCGCACGATCCTCGAATCTGGACGAGAAGCTCGAATCGGAGAAGAGAAAATCAGCCGAGCTTCAGGAGATAGTTACGGAACTTCGAGTCCGCGTGGCTGGTGACAATGAGAAACGCGAGGCTCTGGCAAAAGAGACTGAACGAGCGGAGAACGATGTTCAGGAGATCTCCAATCGCTTGCGGTCGCTCTCGGACAACGTGGAAGGAAGCTCGACGAAGTACGATGACATAGACGCTCGAATCGCGAGTGATGAAGCGGAAGCTCGACGGCTTATGGAGGAAGCAAGGGCCATGCGGGCATCGGTGAGTCGTGGACGGGAAAGCTTGTCCGCGGCGAGCGAAACCGTAAAGTCCGATGAGGAACACCTCGACGCCATGCGCGAGGCTCTCGAGACCCGCGCGGCCGAGTCGAAGAGGATTGAGATAGAGCTGCGGGAGATGGAGATGGGCGCCACGCATTTGGCTGAAAGCGTGGTCGAACGTCACGCCACCACCATTTCCGAGGCTGTCCATCAATGGCATCTGCATCCCGCACCGGAAGAAGATGACATAACTCGACTCGAAGCCCTTCGCGCCAGGGTTTCACGCATAGGAGAGGTCAATCTCACAGCCATTCGAGAGTATGACGAGATAGCCGAAAGGCATGCCTTCCTGCAGGCTCAACAGAACGACTTGGAGCAGTCTTTGTCCAAGCTCGAAAAGGCAATCACCCAAGTCAACAAGACGAGCAAGGCGAGATTCATCGAGACATTCGAGCAAACCAACGATTTGTTCCGCCAGCTTTTCCCGCGCCTATTCAAAGGCGGAAAAGCCGGTTTGTCACTCACCGATCCTTCAGCACCGCTCGAGTCGGGTGTAGAGATCTTCGCACAGCCTCCAGGTAAGAAGCTGCAGAACGTAAGTCTTCTCTCGGGAGGAGAGAAAGCTCTGACCGCCGTAGCGCTTATTTTTGCGATTTTTCTGGTACGACCCACACCGTTTTGTCTGCTCGACGAGGTTGACGCGCCTCTCGACGACACAAACGTCAGGCGCTACAACCAGCTCGTGCGTGAGATGTCTCGGCACAGCCAGTTCATCCTCGTCACTCACAACAAGTCCACAATGGAGTCGGCCGACACTCTCTATGGCGTGACCATGGAAGAGGCTGGAATATCGAAGCTGGTCAGCGTCAGACTATCCGGCGAAGGCCCCACCGCCGCCGCCGCTTGATAGGCCGGCTTCCGGTTCCTGTCTTCGGCTTGGGGCTACTCTTTTGCGGCGAGGTACTTTTGAAGCATCCTAATGGCTTCGTCCGAAGACCTAAAGGTAGGTAAGCCGTTTTGCTCCATTAAGCGTGCCATCGGATCATACAAGTCGCCACCGTCTACGACAAAAGCCATCGGCTTTCCGGCATCCCTAAAAAGACGTCCCATTCTAGACGGAAGGGCGTCAACGGCATCCACCGAGTCCAATCCTCTGGGGTCCTTACCGGCTGGAAGAGTCTTGAGTGCGAGAGTCATGGGGACGGCGCCAACGACCATTGCATCCACGGTCTCGTCATCGAGACAAGCTCTCACGCAGTCCTCGTAAGCTTGCTCGGAAGCCATGGGAGTAAGATCGAGGGGATTGTGTATATTGACCAACGCCTCCAGGTGATTTCGCTTCAGTATCTTCTCGAGCACCGCGCAGGTCTCTACGGTAAGAGGAGCAAGCGAGAAGCGACCCTCATGAACACTATCCGCCATTCCGACTGTCTCATAGCCGGCATTCGATACTATTCCCAGCCTCGAGCCGTTCAGGGGTTTCGTCTTGAGGAGCCCGGAGTAAGTTAGAAGAGCTCGGAACTCGTCGAACGTGTCCGACATTAGAGCGCCGGCATCCGTCAGTACCGCTTTTGCCGATGCATAGTCGCCGGAAATCGAAGCGGTGTGGGAAGATGTGGCCGTTCGGCCAGCGGAGGTGCGCCCGGCTTGATACACGACGAAATCCTTACCTTCGGATCGACCCTCACGGATGAGCCGAGCCAACCGCCTTCCATCGAGAGGCTGAAAGCCTTCTATGTACAGACCGAAAACGGATACTTCATCATCATGGAGAATGGCTTCGACGAAGTCCGTAACGGTCAAATCGAGCTGATTGCCTGTAGAAATGACGAACCTTGGATTCAACATCCTCATGCGGTTCATCCGTGTGATCATAAAGGCGCCACTCTGGCTTATGAGCGCGACATCCCGAACCCCGCCCACAGGCAATGGCAACTTCGACTCGGGAATGAAGAGGGTGTCGTAGTGACCGGGTCTGGAACGAAGCCCCAAGCAGTTGGGCCCCACCATGACAGGCGCAAAGGAACCGGAGTCCCGTGCCTGCTTCAGGTCGCTCGTAACGCGGTTCTGATGCTCCTTCCCGCTGGCGGTCTCCCCCATGCCACCCGGCACCAACACCAACGAACGCGCTTTTTGGGTCCGAAGCACCTCTTCCAAAACGTCGGCGACTCCATCGGCCGCAACAGCGATAACCGCAAGATCGGCCACCCAAGGCAAGCCCCCTAACGATGGGCAGCACCTAACCCCATCTATCTCCTCACCGGGCTCGGCATCCGGCCTGACTATACGAATACTCTCCGGAGAAAACCCTTCGCGCAAAAGGTTGCGAAGTATCACCCTGCCGATGTTCTTCCGCTTGCGAGAAACTCCCATGAGAGCGGCGGTTCCGGGCTTCAACAGGCTCTCCATCCTCTGGAGATCCACACTGCGCTCCTCGTGGCACCCCGACCTGAACCGCAGCACGCCATCCACCGCGACAAGGCGTTCGTTACGCGCCAAGAATGGATTGATCTCGAAGTCCGTAATCGTGAAACCGAAGGCTGGATTGTTCGAAAGCTCACGAGAAAACTCGGAGTAGAGAGACAAAACCCTCTCCAGCTCCGCTGCATCCACGCGCTTCAGTCCTTCTCTGGTCTTGCCCTCGACTAGACGCCCGAAGTAGGAGGTCGCAAGCTTTTCAAATCCGTGTGACGGGGTGGAAAGCTCGGGTGAGTAGAGAACCACCCCCTCGCCTTCACGGAAAACCTCCGCGAGAGCCTCGGCTTCCACGCCACCGAACCCAACAGCCAGAACATGTCCAATGCCCTCGGAGAACCTCATTCCACAGAAGAGCTGTGAGCCAAGCGCCCCGTCATACTCGACCAACTCCGACACGAGAAAACCTCGAACGGTATCGACTAATCGCGGTTCCACAGCCTTTATCGACGAGACCATTGCGGAGGCCGCGCTTTCGATCTCGCCCTTGGAGTTGGGCACGATCCGAACTCCCCCCACCTCTGTCTTGTGGGTGATTTCGGCCGAGATGACCTTGACGACCACTTTTTCTCCCGGAAGATCAGCGCGGATATCATCCAGCCCCGGCCCGATGACACTGTGCGCCGGCACTCCGAGCCCGCCTGCTTCCAGCAGCCGATATACCTCGTGCTCGAGAAGGCTGTGCCTGCCTTCCTTATGAGCTTGCTCTATCAAGCCCCTCGCAAGGCTCACAAAGGACGAATCGCTCATAGAGAAAATGTCTCTTGTTCGAGCACCGGCCCGCCACTCAAGCGCTTAGCTTATCGAGAAGCGACCGGTCGCCGGGAATCTCACCATCAATGGAAGATAGCACCTCGCGGCACTTGTCCGGCGCACCTATGAGAGTCTCTCCGAAAGCCTTCGCAAGATTCGGCTCGAATGTTCCCACCTCAATCTTACCGACCAGCCCGTATACCAACTCATTCGGAACATCCATCTCGCGCAAGGTCTTGTAGAAAAGCCCTTCGTGATAAGAGTTCGAAAGAACCTCGAGGTTGGCGGAGATGACCGAGTCACCCTTGGCCGCGAAGACCTCTCGAATGATGGGCTCGAAGTCTTTCACCTCGAACGGCAAGAAGGGCGTCGCAGCGCCAATCATCGCTACGTTCTGCGACCGAGGCGACTTCGATGCCTGCGCTATTCGCTTCGCATCAATGAGCGCGGTGTTGCCAAGCCGCAAAAGCGCCCCGATGACCTCTTCCTCGGGAGGGTAGTTCGGGATGTTCACGAAGGGCTGGTTGTTGGTCACCACCACACCCTCTGGTCCGAGATAATGAAGATAACGCTGGATCTCGAGCGGCTCGACACCAAGAATCATGTCCGCCTGCCCCTGCGGGATCAGATCGGATATGACGGTCTCATCGGAGAGCCTCATGTGGGAGTACACCGCACCCCCTCGCTGTGCCATGCCGTGGACCTCGGACTGTTTGAAACGCAACCCTTGCTTCACCGCCGCGTTGTCCAGCAAGTAGGCGATAGTTAGGATGCCCTGTCCCCCGACTCCGGCAAGAACGATATCGTACTTCATGAGCAAATCCCTGGTTTTGGCCCCATGCAGTTCATGAGGGCGATTTCATTTCCACAAAGCGTGACGAGCCAATCCGAGCCTTCACCGTGGCCAGGCCCCCGCTCGTCAAGCCTGCTTCCGAATCTGGATACAAGGTCTCCTGGATATGACCACTGATAGCCCTCGGTGCTCGACTTCTTCCTTGATGACCTTGACGTTCTCTTCGTGGTGCTTGGATAGAGGGTTGATGACACGGATGTGGTCCGGGTGGACTCCCAGTCCTTTGACGATCTCTTCGAGACGGCCCCCGGTAGCCATGGTCTGTTGAGTACCGGTCATAGCGACCGTTCCATTGTCCATGATGATGACCACCATGTTGTCATCGTCCTGCACAGCCGTAAGAAGGCCGGTCATCCCCGAATGAGCGAAGGTAGAGTCGCCCAGCGCACATACCACCGGGAAGAGTCCCGCGTTGGATGCCCCGGAAGCCATAGAGATGCTCGCTCCCATATCCACGCAAGTCTCTATGGCCTCGAGCGGAGGGTAAAAGCCCAGCGTGTAGCATCCAATGTCGGATGTGACCGTTGGCTGGTCGTAACCGGAAAGTGCATCGTTCAAGGCCTTGAACGTGTCGGTGTGCGGACACCCGGGGCACAGAGCCGGCGGCCTGTTGGGCAGAGGATCAATCGTGGGTTTCCACGACACTTCCGGTTGGCTCCCTAGAGCATTGGCTACTATCGCGGGGTCGAGCTCGCCGGTTCTCGGCAAGAAGCCATCGAGCTTTCCTCGGATCTTTCGTCCATGGACCCCGACTATGCCGCGCAGAGCCTGCTCAACGAATGGATAACCCTCCTCAATGATGAGCACCTCGCTAACACTCTCGACCAGCTGCCTTACCTTGGAGATGGGGATCGGGTATTGGCTGATCCGCAAGTAAGGCATCCTTGGGCGGCCTCCCACGGCCTCCATGAAGTAGTTGTACGCGATTCCGCTGGTAATCACTCCGGTAGCGCTCCGCGCCGTGCCCGCAACCAACTCGTTGTACTGGCTGCTCTCGCTTAGTGCCAAGAGATCCGGCTGTTTTTCCGTAAGCTTTTCGTACTGAACCCTCGCATTCGAAGGCAGAAGAGTGAACTGACCACCACGAGGAACCTTGTTCAGCGGCCTTTGCGGCTTCCTTTCCTCTACACTCACACCGCTTCGACTGTGCGCCAGTCTAGTGACGAAGCGCAACATGACCGGCAGTCCGAGTTCCTCGGACATTTCGAAGGCCTGGTGGGTCATGTCGTAAGCCTCCTGCTGGTTCGCCGGCTCGAGACATGGAATTAGACAAAAGCTCGCCAGGTACCGGGAATCCTGCTCGTTTTGAGAGGAGTGCATTCCCGGGTCGTCCGCCACGAATACCACCATGCCGCCGTTGACCCCGGTAACACCGGAGTTCATGAACGGATCGGCGGCAACATTCAGCCCCACGTGCTTCATACTGACAATGGAGCGCTTGCCGGCGTAGGAGACGCCTAGAGCCTCCTCGTATGCCACCTTCTCGTTGGCGGACCAACGCGCGTGTACGCTGTACTCCTCTTTCCGGCTATCTATGAACTCGAACAACTCGGTGGAAGGTGTGCCGGGATATGCGTATGCACCGCTGATCCCCGCATGAAGCGCCGCCAACGCCACAGCCTCGTCGCCTAACAATAGCATCTGGTCATTCATATTGAGTGCCCTCACATCTCTTTCAGGGAGAAACCCAGGCCCTGCCTCGTTGCCAAGGCGACAACACCGGCAGGCACCTTTCCAAGATGGAGGCGTATCCTATCTCCCTTCCAGCCGGGACGCCAACAGAGACGTGGGAGCCAACAGTACCCAAACCGACGTTTGTCAGGATCATCCTTTCACAGATCCTCGGATTGGCCTACATTTTGCGGCCACACGCCTGGGACAAACCAGGATCAGTAGTAGAGGAGCTTCTAAATGCCCGATTCAACTACCCTTCAAGTGCCCGAGCAGACAGAAAGACACGAGCCCGTGCCGACGCCGGAGCCCGACGCGCAATCCGTGACCGCCCAGTTCGAGGAGCCCATCGAGACGCAGGTGGAGGAAGAGCCGATGATTCCTCCACAGGAGATGCCCGAGCCGGACGTGACGACCTTGATCGGCGTCCTAATCGCGGTTCTTGTGGCTCTGCTGTTGGTCTATGCGATTAGGCGCCAGAAAAGAAAGAGACGCGAGGAGATAGACCTTGCCGACCAGTTGGACCAGCCGGAGACAGAGGCTCCATATCCACCGGAAGAGGCGCTGCCGCCGTCTCGAGATGCCGCTCCTGTTCCTCCTCCCGCGGAGGGACCTCCGACCTCGCCCGAAGCCGCGCTCGAGGCCCGAGAGACCGAGAAGGAACAAAGGCGCCGTGCCTTCCTCGAAAAACAGCGGCTGGCGCGAGAAGAGAAAGAGCGCGAGGAAGCCGACCAACGGGCCGCCGAGCTGGCCGCGGAGGAGGAAGCAAAGCGTATTGCCAAGGAGGAGGAGGAGCGTCGCGCCACCGAGGAAGCAGCAAGAAGAGAGGCCATGCTGGCACCTTCAGGGCCGCTTACCGACAGGTTGGCACAAACCCGTAGCGGCTTCGTAGGCAAGCTGAACGCACTGCTGGGTAAGCGTATGGACGAAGATACGCTCGAGGAGATCGAGGAAGTGCTGTTCACGGCGGATATCGGTGTCAAGACGGCAGGAAACCTTCTCGAGACCGTGCGCGACTCGATGAGAAAGAGCGACCTTGCCGACCCGGAACGAATTCGCGAGGCGCTGAAGAGACAGGTTGCCTCGGTACTTTCAAAAGACGGTTTCGTTCCGGGCAAGGAGGCCATAGACCCCGAGTCCAAGAAGGAGCGGCCTTTCGTAATCATGGTCGTGGGAGTGAACGGTGTCGGCAAAACCACGACAATAGGTAAGCTCGCCGGCCGTTATGCGGCCCAAGGAAAGAAGGTGGTTCTCGCGGCAGGTGACACCTTCCGCGCAGCCGCGGTTGAACAGCTCGAGTTCTGGGGAGATCGAGTGGGCAGCCGAATAGTCAAGGGGGAGCAAGGTGCGGACCCCGGCTCGGTTATCTTTGACGCCGTTCGCGCCGGTCATGAAGACGGTGCCGACGTCGTAATAGTGGATACTGCCGGACGCCTGCACACCAAGGTGCCCCTTATGGAGGAGCTAAAGAAGGTTCACCGAGTCCTGGGCAAGGCCAGGGCCGGTGCACCGGATGAGGTTCTCCTGGTGGTCGACGCCACGACGGGCCAAAACGCGCTGCAACAAGCCAAAATGTTCCAAGAGGTGGTCCCAATAAGCGGAATAGCGCTGACCAAGCTCGACGGTACGGCAAAGGGAGGAGTCGTGATAGCTATATGCGAGGAGCTCGGCTTGCCCGTGCGTTATATCGGTGTAGGTGAGAAAGTTGGCGATCTGCAGCCCTTCGACCCAGAAGGATTCGTAGAAGCGCTTTTCACGCAGTAAAGGTTACTAGATCGACGATGGAAACACAGCGGACCGAAAATCAGGAGGAACTCGACGAGCTAAGGGCCTCCATCGAGGATGCTCCTCCGAATGAGCTGGCCGCCAGGGCCGGGCAGGCGCGCCCTCAAGAGATAGTGGACATATGGGAAGACCTCTCCCGTGAGCGCCAGGGCGAGATCCTCAGCGTCCTGGCGCCTGAAAAGGCCGCCGAGATTCTTTCCAATCTCCCCGAGGATGCACAGCCGCAAGCCCTCGACGCATTGTCCGCCGAGGGTGTGCGCAAGCTGCTCGAGGCGCTCGACCCTGACGACCTTGCCGATACTCTGCAGGCACTCGAGGAGCATAGGCCGGAAAGAGCCGAGACGCTGAAGGCTTTGCTCGCTCCCGAGACGAGGGCGACCGCGGAGGCTCTCACACGGTACGAGGAGGACGAAGCCGGCGGCATCATGACGCCGGAGTTCATTTCGGTACGTGCGACGATGACCGTATCGCAGGTCATTAGCTTCCTGCGAAGAGCCGCGCCCAATGCTGAAACCGTTTACTACTTGTATGTTCTCGAGACCGATGGCCGCCTCATCGGTGTTCTCTCTCTTCGTGACCTCATAGTCGCACCCGAATACCAGCGAGTCCGCGAGATTATGAGTCCGGATGTGATCCACGTAACCACTGATACCGACCAGGAGGAAGTTGCCAGGCTCATGGCCGACTACGACTTCTCGGTGCTGCCGGTGGTGGATCCCGGCGGGGACCTGGTGGGTATTGTTACCGTCGACGACGTCATCGACGTCATAGAGGACGAGGCCACGGAAGACATCCACCGGCTGGGAGCCGCACCAGTGGACGTCGACTACGCTCGAGCCTCTCCATGGAAGATGTTTCTCAAGAGAGTCCCTTGGCTTGGCCTCCTTCTCGTCTCGATGAGCCTGACCTTCAACGTAATCTCCCACTACGAGTCACTCATCGAGCAGGTGACCATATTGGCGGCCTTCATACCTCTGCTGATCGGAACAGGAGGCAACGTGGGAAGCCAGATCGCCACCCTAGTCGTCCGATCACTGGCAACACGAGAGCTGGAAATAAAGGATTTCCCAAGAGTACTGGGGAAAGAGGTGGTAACGGGCCTTTGCCTCGGCTCCTCGCTGGCGGTCTTTATGTTCTTTTATGTAATGATCTTCCAGGCGGATCTGCAAATAGCAATAGCTCTAGCAATCACGATGGTATTGATAGCCGTTTGTGCTAATCTCGTGGGAGCCATGCTGCCGATGCTGTTTAGGCGGCTTGGCATCGACCCCGCTCTAACCAGCTCTCCCGGGATCACTACGGTGATGGATGTAGTCGGCTTGCTCATCTATTTCCAAGTAGTGATTCTCGTCTTGGGAACCGTTCTCGAGGTGGTCAACTAGCCGGCCTCACATACCGAGGAAATAATTTGGGATTCCTGCAACTAACCACACTGCTCGGGGGCTTGGCCATTTTCCTGTACGGAATGGGCCTCGCTCGGGAGAGCCTCCAGCTCGCGGCCGGAGGAAAGCTGCGGACCATCATCGCCTCGGTCACGGAGAACAGGTTTCTAGGACTCTCTTTGGGCGTTGTCGTAACGACGTTGCTCCAGTCTTCGAGCGCGACAACGGTGATGTTGGTCAACTTCACTTCCACCGGCATCATGTCATTGAGCCAGGCCCTTGCGGTGGCGCTGGGAGCAGGTATCGGCACAACCATCACCGTACAAATAATCTCTTTCAAAGTTTCGACCTACGCCTTGCTCTTGGTCGCCGCGGGCTTTCTGGCGATGTTCACGGCCAAAAGACGTCAGCCTAGATATCTAGGACAACTGGTGCTGGCGTTTGGTTTCATCTTTTTTGCCATGGACCTCATGGGGCAGGCCACCGCACCATTGCAGTACTCCGAAGCTTTTCAGACCGCACTCGCCTACACGAGCCAGTACCCGTTGGTCGGTTTGTTAGCAGCGGCGGCCTTTACCGCCCTCATCCAAGCTTCCGCGGCGACAATCGGCCTCATAATATCTCTCTCGCTTGGCGGAAGCATGACCCTGGAAGCAGCCATGCCCATGGTCTTGGGAGCCAATGTCGGAACGGCCATAACAGCCATGCTGGCGGGAATCGGTGCTCCTCCCGACGGCAAGCGCGTGGCGATCGGGTATCTCATATACAAGCTGACCGCCGCGGGACTGTTCCTTCTGTTCATCGGAGTGTTCACGGAAGCATCGGTTCGTACCTCCGACGATCTGGGACGGCAAATAGCGAACGCACACACCATATTCAACATCGTTTCGGGTTTTGCTTTCCTCCCGCTCACAGGGATCGGCGCGCTGGCTCTTTCGCGCTTCTACAAGCCTCCCGATCTCGAAGAAGTTTTCAAGCCGAGATATCTCGATCGGCGGGCGCTGGAGACACCTCCTCTGGCCTTTGGTCATGCCACAAGAGAGTTCCTTCGAATGGCCGACATCGTCAACGAGATGCTCCGTGACAGCCTCAAGGTCATTGAGAAGGATGATCTGGATCTGGCCGCGGAGATCTCGGCACGAGACGATCAGGTCGACATACTGAACCGCGAGATCAAGGTCTACCTGTCTCGCCTCTCCCAATCCAACTTGACCCCGGAGCAGGCGGACCAAGAGCTGGAGCTCATAATGCTCTCGCAGGAGATCGAGAACGCGGGGGACATCATAAACAAGAACATCCTGTCCCTTGCCCGAAAAAAGGCCAACCGTGGACTGCAGTTCAGTCAAGAGGGATGGGACGAGCTACGCGACTTGCACTCCAAGGTCGGCGAGAACTTCGATATGGCTCTCGCCGCCTTCAGCCGAAACGACGAGGGGCTTGCTAGAAAGGTGCTTCGTCATCAGGCCAGGATGGAGCAGCTCGAGAACGAGTTGAGGCAAGCCCACATCGACAGGCTTCACCAGGCTATTCCCGAGACCTTCGAGACGAGCGCGATTCACATGGATCTCATAAGCTATCTCGTGCGGGTGAACGGCTACGTATCCCGATTGGCCGAGTCGATATTGCTCGAGCTGGCTCGAAGAGAAGCTCTCGAAAAGGAGTAGCCGGGCTTGCCGCCATGTAATCGATACGGCAACGCTAAACCGGAAATCAAGGTACTGGATCGATGCCTCGCTCCGCGATCTATTCGTCCAGAATTACGATCTCTGGTTTAGAACGTAAGGATGGCGTAGTTTGCTCCAGCCTTGGCAGCCAAGAAATCAGCGGCGTCAACCTTCTCTATCGCCCGAGCATCGACCTCATGCTCGAGTGAATGCTCCTCCACGCTACGCGAGCACGCCGAAATGCTGACGCCGGCCTCCAGCAGGCTTCTCATCTCGACATGGACGTCTTCTCGACACCCGCCGCCGGCAGTGAGGCATCTCACCCCTTCACCTACCAGCAGAACGGCTACGGGTTTTGCCATGCCGTTCTCATGCATCGTCCTTGCCGTGGAGAGCCCCTCCCTTCCTCTGCCATGCAAGGATGAAGCGGAGGTGACGATAATCAAAATCCTGGCCATGTCTTGCTCTAATTGTAGATCACACTGATGACAAACCTTCTCTTGAGCCTTCGAGGCCCGGCGCGATAGGATATGCTGTAGGAAGTCCGTGTCAAAGAGGCTGCCCGAGGGAGGGTGCATCGTGATCAGGAAACCAACACTTCGAAGAGATGCCCGGGAAGAGCAGTATGCGGATGTAACTCACCGGCTCATGCCCATAGGGCTTGCCATTGTCATTGGTGCTTTCGTTCTTGCCGGCTGCGGCTGTGACGAGGATCCCACTGATGAGAACGATGAGCCGGGCTGCACCACCACCGCCGAGTGCATAGAGATGCACGACGATCGATGGTACTGTGACGATGGAGAATGCGTCAGGGGACCTCGCTACTGCGAAAACGACGCCGATTGCTGCCCCGGCCAAGAGTGCAGCCACGGCATTTGCCTGGACAGTTACGAATCCTGCACGGAAGACGATGAATGTGGCGTGGCGGGACAGGTCTGCAAGACGCGGCTCGTCAACCGTGAGGAGCAAACGGTTTGCACCTTCGCGCTTTGCGATGCCGGAGATTGCCCGGATGAGCTGTTTTGTTTCGCCGGTTTCTGCGTGGGGGAAAACCCGTGCCGTGGTGGCTGCGCGAGCGGACACGCCTGCGTGCTCTCGAACAACAAGTGCCATCCCGCTCCCATGTGCGATATGAGCTGTGATCCCGGTTCTATTCTTACATTCGCGGACCCGTCCAATGTCGACGACGACTGCGACATATCGTCCCTGGACTGCATATGCGAACCATTGCCTCCACTTACTCCCAGGGACATGGGCCGCCACAGCAGCATCGCCCGCCTGCCGGATGGCACACTGGCCGTGTCCTCTTATAACGGCGACTACGGTGACCTCATAGTCACATATTTCGACTCCAGTGGGGTAAGAGTTGACACAGACTGGGTCGACGGCATGCCCTCCGGGGCCCGCCCGGTAGCCAATCCGGCGGGAGCGCGTGAAGGGATAGACGAGCCGGGCCCCAATGTCGGCCGGTATACGAGCATAGCGGCCTCCTCGGATAGCTCCCTTCATGTGAGCTACTTCGACGTGGACGAGAGCAGCCTCAAGTACGCGCGGCGCAGCGGCGACACCTGGAGCTCCTATGTAATCGATGAGGAAGGCGACGTGGGTCGTTACTCATTTTTGGCACTCGATGACCTTGGGGTACCCGCCATAGCCTACTTCAGACGCCGAGGCGTCGAGGACGACCGCTTCGTCACGGCTCTGAAGCTTGCCAGGGCGAGCACGCCCGCGCCCGCCGGCCCCTCGGATTGGTCGGTCGTCACGGTGGAGAGCATGGAGATCAAGCCACCGCCATGCGACGGAGGTTGTGCCGGCGGCGAGCACTGCGTAGACGATGGCGAAGCAATCGATTGCTACCCCTCAGCGTCCGGTTGCGAGGACTGCGGCGACGGTGAACGCTGCGTAGACCTCGGCGAAGGACCAGTTTGCCGAAAGAGAGTAAGCACCACTGTTCTAGAAGACCTGCCCATGGGCACGGGACTATTCCCTTCGGTCATAGTCACACCGGGAGGCGTTCTTGCCATGGTTTACTACGACTACACCACAGGCAGCCTTAAGCTCGCCGAGAACAGCCATCCCACCGATGAAGAACCGTTCGCGGTGCATATCCTGGACGACGGGGACGAGGGTGACGTCGGCCGGTATCCGTCGGTGGCACTCACCTCCCAGGGAAACCTTGCCGTAGTCTACCAGGATGCGAACCTAGGCCAGTTGCGCTGGCTCGAATCGAGCCTGTCCGGAGAGGTTCTTTCGAGCGATCTGGCTGATGACGGCGTACGCGAACAAGCAAGAGATACTGTCAATAGAGTCGGAGTGGACAACGCGTTGATCGTGACCAGCGATGGCAGATGGTTGGTTTTCCATCAGAACGCCACTTCCGGAGAACTCGTCATGTCGACTCGTGACGCGGGGCAGTGGAGCCACGAGACCCTCGCCGGCGATGGTCCCGCTGGATTCTGGGTGAGCGCCGTCCATGGTGACGGCTCTATCTACATCAGTCATGCCTCGATACGGGGAGAGAGCCGTCGCCCGGTGACCTCCAAGCTCGCTGTGGAAAGCGTCAGGCCGTAGAAAAGGATTACGCTCCAACACGAAACAAAGACACGGCTCCTGGGGACAAGCGCTCGACCCGGGGATGTTCGGGCGCGCCGTCCCGAGGGCGTGGAACGTCGGCGGATCCGGCGTTCACGGACCCCGTAGCCTGACGAAGGGGTGGCTCACCCTACGTCGAGGAGGGCGGAGAGAGTAAGCCATCGATCCGCGGCCTTGGTAGGCGGGCCGTGAATGTTTCGGGCCAAGGGTGTTGCATTTGCGCGCTTGTACGCCTACCGATCTCATCATGCTTCACGGCGCTACTTCCAATCACCGGTGTTGGCCTGCAATGTCAAAACCTCTCTTTACAGGGAGCCCCAGGATCTTGGGGCTTGTCACCTCGACGGCCTGCCTAGTCGCCGCGGCTCTCATCACACGGCCGGCGGCTGGAGAGGTGGCTTCGTCTAACGACAAGCCTCCAGTCTTGGAACAGAATCTCGCCTTGGAAGCCTTGGAAGAACGCGACCAAGATGAGCTCGAATCGACGATCGAGAAGGCCTCGACATTGGCCGGTCTAACCGCTGGCGGCTGGAGAATATTGGACGAAGAAGCTTCCCCTGAGCGAATACTGCTCGAAGCAGGCGAAAAGGATGACCTCGTGCTCCTTCTTGTCCGGAGCGAACGCTGTGAGACCAGCCATGCTCTAGAGCACGAACTGATGGCCCCATCGTTGAAAAGCGAAACATCCAGGTTCGCCCGGGTGGTTGCGAATGCCGGGTCGGATGTCGGTCAGGCGCTGCTAGAGGCCAAAAACATTGCCAGCTATCCGACTCTCATCATCTTTGACCAAGATGGAAACGAGCTTGCCAGGTTATTCGGAATATCGAAACCCGAGATGCTCGGAATACGGCTGCAAGGCATCCGCCTCGGTCATATGAGTGTTCCGAACCTGAAGGAGCGAGCGATTCAGAACCCGTTTGACGTTGACCTGGCACTTGAGCTGGGCAGACATCATGCCCTGAGAGGTGACGCCCTAGAAGCCAAACGCCACTTCGCGCGCCTGTTCGTGTTGCGCAGAATGATCGAACAGTCAAATCGGTCGGTTGTTCGAGGAGCCGCCGATGTCGGACGCCTCGGAGACTCCGGCGACTTCGGCTCTCTTCGAGCCGCCGTGGAATCGGATCTCGCCGCCATGCTCGAGCTCGTCGACACCAGAATCGCCTCGGCTTACTTTGCTCTGGCGGAGCATGTTTATCTGCGCAGCCGAGGCGATCACAAGAAAGCTTTGGCTATCCATGAGGAGCTTCGCCGCCGGTTCCCCGACAGCCCCGAGGCCGGCCGTGCCGGTCTATCCATTGCCGTGGCGCGCTACCATTTGGGATCGACTCGGCGCGCTCGCTCGGAAATGAAGCGATATCTGGAAGAGCATGCCGACCAGCCGGATTCGCTCGCTATCGCTCTTTCCGCCTGCAATGACCTAGAAGGTCTGAGCGAGTGGGCGGCGGATGCGGCAACTCACCATGCCGAGGCACAGAAGAAACATGCTGGTCTGTGGAGCGCTGCCGCCGCACTACGGGAGGCCACGGGGGATCTGGAAGGCTCCCTGGAAGCCGCTCGACTTGCCGGCGAGATCGACGAGTCCAGAACCTGGGATCGCCGGCGTATTGCTAGGCTTGAGGCGATACTCTCGGAGAAGGAACGGTCGAGTCTGGAGGCCGAGGAGACGGTTGAAGACACGGAACCGTTGAAGCCGGAAGAGACCTCGGATCAGTTATAGGTCCGCAACCACTCCCGAACAGTCCGGTGACGAGGATCGGTTTCCTCCGGAAAGTACTCCAAGAGCTGATAAAGCGTGGCTCTGGCGGCCTCCATGTCCCGAAACTGCTCGTGTCTTTGGGCCTCGAAAACCATCCGCCTGTAGACCCGCTCCAGTTGATCGGTGCACTCACGCACTCGGGCCGCCACCTCATCATAGAGAGGCGGCTTGTCATCCAACCTCTCGAGATAATCACGCGCTTCCTGAAAATGCCGGCAGGCACTGTACAGGTTACGTGGGCTGATCTCCCGGTTGCGCCACCTTCGCTCGGCAAGCTCGAATCTTTCGTCGGCTCTAATCGGATCCGGCTCGGGAATAGCGTCCTCGACTATACGAACGTTCTCGATCGCCCACGTCGCCGGAGGGCTGGCACCGGGATTTCTGTTTTGGTCGAAAACGATCTCATTCATACTGTGCGGCTCGAGAGCATCATGATGCAGCACGATATAATTATCCCTAATCCAAGTGCCGATTGCCAGCGGCGCATATCCAATAAGCCGCTCATCGTTGAGCCTGATCTCGACCTCGTTGTCTCCCTCTATGAAGCCGGCATCGAAGGTAATCGTTACGCGTCCGTCAAGATAGTTGAATGAAAAGCCGAAGTCGTCCCGGGCGTGGTGAGATAGCTCGTCAACACCGTGGCCGAACCGCCAGTCGGCCATCCGTCGCTCATACCGAACCACGCTGCCGCTGTGGTCCTGCGGACCAAGAACACCATCCTCTCCCTGCGCTAAAACCCATGTAACCAGCAAAGCAACCAGGCCTAAAACCCCTCCACCCACGTGAAGAATCAATCGGCTCCTAGGCGCCAAAGCGTCGTACCAGAGCTTCAGCCGACCAATGGGTGTGGAAGCGGCCTCCCGTGCCCTGAACCGCTCCCTGGCCGACATGCCCGCCGCGCCGCGCTCGGCCTTGGCCGAGGATGATCTCCCCCTGGCCACAACTCCGGTATCGCCGGAGTCCTCACGAAACTCGAAGACTGCCCGGCCGACCTGTATCTCGTCACCCGGCGACAGATCCCAAGACTCGACAAGCTGTCCGTTTACTCTCGTACCGTTGGAGGAGCCCAAATCCTCTAGTACGCAGCTTCCCCCTTCGGCCACAATGCAAAAATGCTTTCTCGAGACATCCGGGTCGTACAAAACGACGTCGTTGTCATCGACACGACCGAAAGTTATCTCGTCCTGATCCAGCTCGATCGTTTCTCCCGCCCCAGGACCTTTTAGAATTAGGAGTGAAAAGCTCATATCTCCAACCAGGTTTACTGAACGGCTCCAGAAATGAACTGATACACTATCGGGGAGAAGAGCACCAAGAAGACGGTCGGAAAGATGCATGCTACCAACGGGAAGAGCATCTTGACCGGAGCCTCGTTGGCCAGCTTCTCGGCCCTCTGACTACGATCGATTCTCATCTGTGTTGCCTGAATACGTAGGACCTTGCCGAGGCTGGTTCCCATACGATCGGCTTGAATGAGGGTCGTGATGAACTGTGTTAGTGCCGGCAAGTCCACACGATACATCAGGGTCTTGAGTGCATCCTCGCGCGTCTTCCCCATCTTGAGCTGTTTGAGCATCAAGCCGAACTCGTCACGGAGCGGGCCGGGCTTACCTTGCTGCACAACCCTGCCGAGACCACCGGTGAAATCCAACCCCGCCTCCACCGACAAAGTCAAAAGATCCAAGTTGTACGGAAGCGCGCGGAGAATCTGATGATGCCTCTTCGCGATCTGATCCCTAAGCCACAGGCGGGGGTAAAAGAAGGCTCCGATCGCAAGGGCGGGCATCAGCAGAAAAGTCCACCCCGTCATCCAGCATACATAGAGCCCAACCACCACACCGGCGAGAGCCGCCAGTACCTGCAGGCTGACTATCTCCTCGGGCTTCAACTCCGCTGGTTCTCCCGCCTTGGTGAGCTGTCGGCGAAGATGAGCTTCGGTGTCCTCGGCAATGAACCGGCGGACAAAAACACTCATCCAGTTTAGAGCCACTCGGCGGACTGCATGAATGAGAGAGTTCTCATCCTGCTCACCGACTTCTTCGAAGAAACGCCGGAGGAAAACCTCATAGACACCAACGGTGAGAAGAAACACGGCCCCCATGGCCAAAAAAACCACTCCCGCGTGCAGTGCGGAGGCCATCAGCACCCTCCTCCCGAGAGCCTGCCTGGGCCGTATGCATCAGCCGTGATTTGAAGCTTCCTAGACATCGATGTTCACTATCTTACGAATCAAAAGGACTCCGATACCGACCAGAACCATCACTGTTACTACCACGCCGACTCCGAACCAGCTCTCCAGCATCGGTTGCATAAGGTCCGGCCGCATGTAGTTGAGTATCACACCCAACACCGCCGGCATGCTCGCCACAATCCACCCTTGGAGCTTGCCTTGACTGGTCAACGCGTTGATCTTGCCTTCTATCCGGAAACGTTCGCGAATGGTCATGCTTATCGTCTCGAACATTTCCGCCATGTTGCCGCCGAGCTGACGAGCGATGTTGGTCGAGGTGACCACGAGATCCAAGTCGTCGGAACCCACTCTACGGGCCATGTTCACCAGCGCTTCTTCAAGCGGAACCCCCAACTTCACTTCCTTCACGAACAGCGCGAACTCCTGCCCCAGTGGATCTTGCGCTTCCTTGGAGACATGCTCGATGGCTTGCGGGAAAGTCAAACCCGCCTTGAACGCGTTGGCCATGGCCTGGAGAGCATCGACCAGCTGCGTATTGAAGGTTTGCAATCTCTTTATCCGGTAACGTCGCACCAGCAAAATCGGAGACAAGAACCCGGCAACACCGAGCAGCAAAGCCAGAAGCCAGCCGGAAATCAAGAAGCCCAGAAGTACCAATAAGCCCATCAGGCACACGGAAAGCGCGAAAAGGGATCTCGCATCGACGAACAGCAAAACCTCGTTGAAGTTACGAAGGTCCTGCACCACGTACCGCTCTTGATACTGATCCACGGCACGCTTCAGCACCGAGGTTATCACCAAGACGAAGAAGAAGACCGCCCCGGCAACGAATAGAAAAACGAGAACGGACATGCTCCGTTACTCCCCGCCTCCAGGACCGACGGCTTCGCTGCCCGGAGTAATCCCTCTGATGACCTGGATAGTGTTCATACGCACCCGCTCCAAAGCCTGCGTGCGCTCGCCCGTGAGGAGGGTGTTGATTGTGGCCCTCCCTCTGTCTTCCTGCATATCCATGTCCTCGGGGTTTCGAAGAGCTAGCGTCAACGTGCCGAGTTCGCTAGCCAAAGAAAGGATCTCCGCCTCCTCGGGTAAGACGAGTAGGGAAACGGAGTTGTACCTCCGGTCACTCTCCGAAAGCAGATTGATGTTTGTCGAGCCCGTAATCTTTCCGGTCGCCAGAACGATGATGTTCTGCATCAGCGTAACGGTGACCAACTCGCGAGTGTTGGGATCTCGGAACGTACCAATCAAGTCGACATGATCGTTGGGTCGCACCCAGCCACTGACCGCTTGCACATCGTCCACGGCCACCGCGACAGCCCTTCCCTGCTTCTGAATCATATGGGAGAGCGTCTCCGCGCCCCTGGTGCTCTCGAAGTGAGACCAAAGGACGGGATCACCGGCCTGAAGGGGAACCATTACTTGTTGCCCGACGACGTAGTTCACCGAATCCGGCCTCACGACCGACCCCGTCACGAACTGCTCCGGGATTGGTCGCTGCTCAATCATATCCATATCCAGAGTAGTACCTTCCGGTACGTCTCTTGCCGCCGCCACCACATTGACCAGCGACCATCCGGCTCTGACCCTCTTCCGCTCGCTTTCGACCGCGATGTAGAAGAACGCCGCCGCCAAGAGCGCTAGCACTACCGCAATAACCAGGGGCATCCGTCCTTTGAGCATGGACCGCTCCTCTTTCTTTTTCAGCTTCCGATTCCACCCCGAAGCGGGGTCAGTTCTCCCTTACTATACTCAAGCATCGCCGGCCAATACCAGCTTGGTCTCGAACGACCCGGTTTCTCGAGCGTCACTCCCCCGGATCCCGATAGGCCCGACTGACGACGAGACCGGCGACGGTACCGGCGATCAGGAAGAGGAGCACCTCTACCGAGGGCGGCTCAAAGGGATCCCGAGCGTGCAAAAAAATCGTGCGTGCCAGAGCCAGACCCAGCAAAGCGCCTGTTACCAATCGAATGGAGTTGGATCCGCTGAGGGGCCGCAGCCTGCCTCTCGCCCAATCCAGCAGCGCCGGCGTAACCGCCAAGATCAAGACCGGCCCTTCGAAAGGCCTCGCCTCCAAGTTCACGGCACGGTAAAGATCCAGCCAAAACAGCAGAACCATCCCCCCGAACATGGAAGGATAGAGGCCCAGGCATCTTGCGCAAATCGGCCGCGAGAAAATGCGCACGCACCGGTGCTCCTGCTCGATGGGGTGATGTGATAGCAGGAGGCGCAGACTCACCCGCCAGTACCATCCCCGAGAGACCGAGCCTGCTCCGCCTTTTCGTGGCCCACATCCGCTATCGCCGCTTCCTCTTCCAGCAGACATGCAACGCGGTGATCCTCTGCTATCCTATATGTCTCGGGCGGCTCGACCCGGCACCGTGCGGTGGCCTGTGAGCACCTCGGATGAAAATAGCAGCCCGAAGGGGGGTTCATCGGAGAGGGCACATCGCCCTCGAGTAAGATGCGACCCTTCTTCTCGGCTCGCGGCTTGGGCTCGGGGACTGCCGAGAGCAGAGCCTTGGTATAGGGGTGGCGAGGATTCCGATAGAGCTCGCTCGAAGAAGCTTCCTCCACAATCTTACCGAGGTACATCACCGCGACTCGATCCGAGAAGTACTCCACTACATTGAGATCGTGGGCGATGAAAATGTAGGTAAGCGAGAACTCCTCCTGCAGATCCTTCAGAAGGTTGATTACCTGGGCTTGGATGGAGACATCAAGCGCACTTACAGGCTCATCCGCGATGATGACCTCCGGCGAGACGGACAAGGCCCTGGCAATTCCTATCCGTTGCCGCTGTCCACCGGAGAACTCATGTGGATACCTGTCGGCTGCATCCGGGAGCAAGCCCACTTTCTCGAGTAGCTCCATAACCCGCTTTTTCCTGGAGCGGCTATCCTCGAGGCCGTGGATGATGAGGGCCTCACCAACGATACTACCCACCGTCATCCTAGGGTTGAGCGATGCATAGGGATCCTGGAATATCATCTGCAGCTTGCGGCGAAGCGGCCGCATTCGGCCAGATCCATAGTTGGTTATGTCTCTTCCCTGGAAGCGAATCTTGCCCGAGGTGGGCTCGTAAAGCTTGAGCAAAGTACGGCCCAAAGTGGACTTTCCGCAGCCCGACTCTCCCACCAAGCCGACGGTTTCCCCTTTTCGAACCTGGAGGCTTACGCCATCCACGGCTCGCACATCGCCGACCTTTCGACTCAGAACCCCGCCTCGAACCGGAAAATAGGTCTTGAGGTTCTCGCACTCGAGAAGGACGTCGTCATCTTTCATGAAGCCTTCTCCCTTGGTCCCTTGACGCACGCAACGTGATGCCCCCGAGTCCATTCAGAAAGTCTCGGCTCTCCGGCAGCGCACTCCGGCACTTCTTCCTGGCAGCGAGTCCGGAACCTGCAGCCACCCGGCAGATCCAGCAAACTCGGCACCGTCCCAGGAATAGCGGGGAGCCTCGTTCTTCCCATGCTCCGTGAGCTTTCCGCGCCTGGATCGGCACCTCGTCTAGATCGGGCATGCCGTCCCGGAATCGAAGCCAGCAGTCCGGAGGTGTAGGGATGACGCGGCGTCTCGAAAATCTCGGCCACCCCGGCACGCTCGATGACTTTCCCGGCATACATCACCACGACGTCGCTGCATGTCTCGGCTACCACGCCCAAATCATGTGTAATCAACATGACGGCCATACCTCGCTCTTCTTGCAACTTCTTGAGCAAGTCGAGGATTTGGGCCTGGATGGTGACATCGAGCGCCGTGGTCGGCTCATCGGCGATCAATAGATCCGGATCGCACGCGAGGGCCATGGCGATCATTACGCGCTGCCGCATTCCTCCCGAAAGCTGATGCGGATAGGTGTCTACGCGCTCCGCGGGGTCCGGAATGCCGACCAAATCGAGCATTTCCGTCGCCTTCGCCCGCGCAATCCGCTTCGAGACACCCTCGTGGAGCCGAACCGTTTCCCCGATCTGGTCACCTATGGTGAACACCGGGTTTAGCGAGGTCATGGGTTCCTGAAAGATCATGGAGATCTTCTTCCCCCGAATTCCGCGCATCTTTTCTTCGGACTTGGCAAGAAGGTTCTCACCTCGATACATGATCCTACCCCCCAAAATCCGCCCCGGCGGATTGGGAATAAGGCGTAGAATCGATAGAGCTGTAACACTCTTACCGCAACCCGATTCCCCGACTACGCCCAATGTCTTCCCCTCCTCCATCGATATGGAGACATCGTCGACGGCGGTCACTCTCCCATCGTCGGTCTCGAACGCCGTGACCAAGTTCTCGATGGACAGCATAGGTTCTGACATTGCCTAGTTCCTCGGGGGAAGCACCGAAACGTCGAATCGACTGTCGGTTTTCATGTTTTGAGCCTGGGGTCGATTGCGTCGCGCAGGCCCTCGCCGACCAGATTGTACGCCGTGACGGTTATGAATATTGCCAGACCGGGATAAATTGCCAGCCACCAGGCCGGAATGTGACCGCGGGCCTCGGTTAAAATCCCTCCCCAGGAAGCCATATCCGGGGGAATTCCGAAACCCAGGAACGAAAGCGCGCCTTCCAGCAAAATCGCCGACGCTATACCGAACGTGGCGGCAACTAGGACGGGGCTGATGGAATTAGGAATAACATGGCGCACGATGATTCGAGCGTCCGACCCCCCCAAAGCCCTAGAAGCCTGAACGTACTCCTGCGTTTTGACCTTGAATATCTCGCCCCGAATGAGACGTGCAATGTTGGTCCACCCGGTCAGCCCGATACACGCCATCATGGCCACCACCATCCACCAGCCGGTCGGCGCAAGCACCGCCAGCACCGTCACGATTAGAAGCAACGGTGGTATGCACAAAAAGATCTCGACGAAACGCATTATGACTCCGTCGACCCAACCGCCGTAATAGCCGGCCAAACTGCCGAGAATCACACCCACTACCACCATTATGCTTACAGCCAGGATACCCACGGCGAGACTAACGCGCGTTCCGTGGATCACCCTCGTCATGACATCTCGTCCAGAGGGGTCGGTGCCCAACAAATGCCGTCGCGTAGGTGGCTGTGGATGATGACCCAACGCCAGCACCGAGACAAAGTCATGATTGTTTACGCCCCACCTGCTAATTAGGGGCATCAGCGCCCAGTCGCCCGGCTTCATCTCGTCGATGATTTGATGGTTGTCATACATACGAAGCTCAGCCGGATCCCTAAGGTTTGGGAACAGATATGTTTGTCCGTCCATGCGAAGAACAATCGGCTTGTCCGATGCCAGAAAATCCGCGGACAGAGCTACAATAAAAATCCCACCAATGAAGAACAGGCCGACTTGACTGATCCGCCTGCGCCAGAATTGCTGCCAGACCATTCGCCAGTAGCTGCGCTTGACTGAACGGGCGGCTTGCGGCGGCACCCGCACCTGTCCCTCCGCTTCGTCGGGGGAGCCAACGCCACTTGCAGTTTTTCGTTGGGGAGCTGCCACTTATTGCTCCTTACCGTAACTTATGCGGGGATCGACCACCCCGTACATTATGTCGGAAAGCAGAATACCTACCATGGTGAGAAGGGACACAAATGCAACGATTGTTATGACAAGCGGATAGTCAGGCAGGCGTATCGCTTCGAGCGCCACGCCACCCATGCCCCGAATACCGAAGATGAACTCCACCACGACGGAGCCGCTGACGACGAAAGGCAAGAGCAACCCGAGCATGGTGATTATTGGGATGAGACTATTCCGCAGGGCGTGTTTGAACACGACCATATGCTCGGACAGACCCTTTGCGCGTGCCGTCCTTATATAGTCCTGTCTAATGACTTCCAACATGCCTGTCCGCATGTATCGGGAGAGCGCCGCAAAGGCATTGAATGTCAGGGTCACCACGGGCAGAACGATGTGCCAAGCTACATCGCTGATTCTCTCGCCCAAGCTCATCTCATCGAACCCCTCGAAGCTGTGCCACCCTTGCAAGGGGAACCATTCGAGATAGTGACCTCCGGCGAAAAATATAAGGAGCATCGTGCCTATCCAGAACCTAGGCAAAGAGTAAAGCATGAACACGATGACCGTGGTTATCTGATCTCCGACAGTGTACTGCCGTACGGCTGAGTAAATACCGAGCGGTATGGCAATGAAGTAAGCGATGAGAAGCGATAGTGTCGCCAAAAGCACCGTTATCGGAAGAGCCTCTCCGACTATCTCCACTATCGGTCTGCCGTCTCTCCACGAAGTGCCCAAGTCGAGAGTGAGACGAGCGCCTTCATCACACGCCATACGAGAAAACAGACGCCATCCCGCCACCGAAATACCTTCTTCAGAGTAATCCATGCAGAGCGGTACGGTCAGCCGCCCGACCAATCGCGCATATTGCTCGTACCACGGACGATCCAAGTGATACAGCTTTCGCAGATGCTCCATGGCCTCTTGAGAAACCTGTCCGCCTTGGAGGCCCATCTCCATTTGCGTGGCCACGGGGTCTACATCGGCCATTCGCAATACCAGAAAGCATGCGAACGTGATCCCGAAAAAGGTAGGGACCATCAACAGCAAACGGCGGATTATGTATTGCCACATATAAGCTCAAAGCCTTTCAGGCGGATCGAGACCAAAAACTTACTCCTCAATCCACCAGTCCCTAAACTGCCACCACATCAAGCTCTCGCGCACGCCCCTGAATCGCTTATGTATCAGTGTCAGTCTCGGTCCCGTCCACAGCCAGGTATATGGCTGTTCATGATATATCTTGCGACTGAACTCCCGCCACATCTCGTTACGAACATCGGTGTCCATCTCGACCCGAGCTTTTTCTATCAGGCGATCCACCTCCTCGTTGCTGAAGCCGATGTAGTTGGACCCGCCTTCGACAGAGCTGGAGTGCC
Organism: Deltaproteobacteria bacterium; assembly: GCA_007130885.1. GTDB lineage: Bacteria > Myxococcota > Myxococcia > SLRQ01 > SLRQ01 > SLRQ01. The sequence goes on along the minus strand of SLRQ01000050.1, from coordinate 98,372 downwards.
AAATCTGGGTGGGATCACCTCCGTGCGGATGGCCACCCGACCAAGCAAGTGAACAGGCGTCGAACTCGCGTTCTCGAAGGCGCCGAGTGAACCCCGCCCACTCCACTTGTTGGATCCGCATGTCCACGCCCGCGCGAATGAAGTCCTCGCGCATCTTGGTCGCCATTCGCTGCGTGGTGGCTCGACCGGCGGGGAGCATCAAAGTAAATCTAAAAGGGCGTCCCCTTTCATCATTGAGAAAACCATCACCTGTCGTATCCTTCCACCCCGCCTCCGCCATCAGAGCAATCGCCGCCCGTGGGTCGTAAGGCAACGGTTCGAGGTCCGGATCGCATGCGTCGCTTCGCCAGTAGAAGTGACAGGTGGCCGGAACGGGAAGCCCAAAGAAAATATATTGAATCAAGCCGGGGCGATCGATGAGCATCGACAAAGCCCGCCTCACACGCATGTCCTGGAAGATCTTCAAATCTTGGTTCCAACCAATCCATGTGTAGTTGGCGTCATGATGCATTGAACGATGATAGTTTTCGCGCAAAAACTTACTGTCCATCGATACCCAACGCTCCGCCGTAACGCCGGCAAGAACATCGACCTCGCCGCGCTCGGTAAGCTGCATGGCCACCGTATCGTCCGGTACTATACGAAAAACCAAGCGATCCAGATACGTTGGATCCCCCCAGTAATCTTCGTTTCTCGACAGCACTATTCGGCGGTTGCTCGCCCACTCCCGAAACTCCCAGGGGCCGGTACCAAGAGGGCTTCTCTGTAGAGGGTTCGTCCTGGCCTCGTTGTACTCACCGGGAGTGAGCGGTTCGATGATATGGGCCGGCTGAATACCGAGTGACATTCCCGACATGGCCAGCGCATACGGTTGCTTCCATTTGAAGCGAACCGTGTAGTCATCCAGCGCTTCCACTTCTTCCAGTTCCTGCAAGTAGGAGCGGATGTGAACCGCGCGAGTACTCGGGTCCATTACCTTGTCGAAGGTCGCGATGACGTCACGAGAGGTAAACGGCTCCCCATCGTGCCATTTCACTTCACGCCGAAGATGAAAAGTGAACTCGGTCGCGTCCTCGTTGACCTCCCAGCTCTTCGCCAACACCGGCATGTAGCGATAATCCGGATCATCGTAGGGGTCCATCTCGAGCAATGGTTCGTAGACCAGCTCGCTGATACGGGCGCCCCACCAGTCGCTGTCTATCAAGCGGTTGAGAGATGGCGGATCAACAGTCATCCTGATCACCGCTTGCCCACCTGAACGCGGCTCACCTATCACAATCTCTTGAGGTAGGCGCCCCGCGGTCCAGTCATCCGCCTCCTCTTCCTCCGGGACCACGTCTATAGCGCCTAATCTCTTCCTGTCCTGCTCGGAGTCCCCACGAACCAGGCAACCCACAGACATTAGAAGAAGAAGAGCGAAAGCCGAAACCGCGACAAAGATTCGAGAAACGCGATCTTTGCTCGAATTTCGTTTAGCTATGGGTGTAGGCATTGCCTTCACTAATCCTCGGGCATCATTAGTTGCGGAGGAGCGCCCGGGTCCACTGGCCGCACGATGACATGCTCCGGCAGTCCTCCTTCGAACAACACTTCGACATCAGCATCCGGCGGATTGAAAGTCACATCACGGTAGCGAACTCGAAGCTGAGTGCCACGGACCGTCTCATAACGAATCTCGTAGGGGAAAAGCTTGCCGTCTACCTCCCGGTAGCGATCATACTCGAGCCTAGCCAGCACCGTGGCATCTTGATCGAGCCACTCCACAATCTCGAGTGAGTAATCATCCGGGCGAACTACCAGATGCTGAGCCAGGGGGCCCCTGCTGAATCCGACCACGTATCTTCCGCGATCGTGATCGAGTTTCAGTCTGCCCCTGCTTTCATAAACGGGGGGCATGCCGACCAGCATATCGGCTACTACCTTCGGCTCCATACCAACCGGAATGAAGATCCCGAAAGTCTCCGCGGTTGGGGAGCCCTCCCAGGCTCGATTCTCTTCGATCTCCCACAGCAAGAACCGATCCCCGGTCACCAGGACCATGGTCATGGGGCTACCGAAAAAGGACAGCGTCTCGAATCTCAAATCGGCCGGCCTGCGCACCACTATGAAGTGGTCGGCGCTGCCGCGCCCATCCGGGCCGGCAACGCGCACCCTGGCATCAGCTATGATGGCTTCCGGCCTTAGCTGGCGCTCCCGTACGGCGCGGAGCACGGCCTCGGCCTCCTCGTAAGGCTCCGGACCAAAGGTGGGAGGCGGCCGAGGGCAACCGGCAATCGCTATCGCCATCAATGCAATCGACGCGAGCGCTTTTCTGGATGCGCCGCTACTACCCTTTGCTCGAATGCCTGTCATCAGCGAGCCCTCGAGACGAGATGCCGCTCTTGCAAGCTGCATAACATCACCCAGGCAAGTTTTAGAAACTATCCCTCGCCTCCGCGAGCAACTCCCGGGCTCTCGCCTGGGCACGTTCGTTCTCGAGCACCAAATCAGATGTCGCGTCTACATCGGCGGTAAGAATCCTCTCCATTTGTGCTTCGAACAACCTAAGATCTCCCAGCGGCACGGCTACGTGCTCGGCCAGAAGTAGACTGTTCTCGAGAAGATCGGGAGCGAGCTGGACAGCTCTTTGAAAGTGCCTCTTGGCGTTATCAAGATCACCTTTGTCGGCATATCGCAGGCCAAGGAAGCGATGCGGGGCGGCATGCAAGTAATCTTCTCGCACTGCAACGACTCGCTGAATGAGTCTTTCAGCCGTATCGCCGTGGTGCATTCGAACGAACATCGACTGCTCGGCCAGCCAAGCGTCGAGGTTGACGGCATACCAGTACATGGCGGGCACGGCCTGCCTGCCGAGTATTTCCACCGTTTCACCCAGCTCGGCACCCAGCATCATCCGCTCTCCGAACTCGGAAGACACCGCCATCATTGCCATCTCGGCGGCTCGTAGGGCCGCCTCCCTCGCCTCGATGCTCTCCGGCTCGTCCTTCAGATGATTTGAAGCAAGAAAAGCATAGGCCTGGCTGATCTTTACGTAGGTCTCGTAATCCTGGGGGTCGATCTCCACAGCCTGCTCCCACCTAACGAGAGCATCGCGCACCTGCTCCTTATCGTCGCGCCGCTGCCAGAAGTCGTCTCCTTCGGAAGCAAGCAGACTGGCTTCGTCGAGGAGAACCTCCTCGCGCTCCGGCCACTCGCCTTTGGCGTCCCAGGCAGCCTGACGACCGGCACAAGCAAGCAAACCCATCAAAATGCAAACAAGCGGCGTACATGAGATGACACGTTTCATCTATCGATCTCCGTAAGTGACCCTGTCTCTCCCCATTCTCCTGCTAGCTGGCGCCCAACGAAGCTCCGACCGCCGGCAAGCGCGTGACCCGAGCCAACAGCCGCCTTCACGACCGGCAAGATTGTCCGCGAGCATCGAGAACGAACAGCTAGCTACTAGCATCCCAAAGGGGGACAAGTCCAGGGCAATCATTCCTCCCTTCCACGAGCCAATCACGCTCGCCACCAGACGCTCAAAGCTCGGACCCGGTTCCAGAGCTGGCCGGCATCCTTCAGAAGCGGTGGCCATTCAGAAGCGGTGGCCATTGACTGACTTCACGGCACATGGGACCTTGCCGGCATGGCCAAGCGTGGGCACGACAGCGTACAGAGCTTTCTCGTATCCGATCGAGCCGAGCTGCAAAGCAGGATCGATCTTCTTTGCGACGCCTTTGCATTGCTCGAACGCACTTTCTCAAAAACAGTCGAGCAGCTTTGCGACTCCGGGCACCTCGATCCGGAAGCACCCTTCCTGGCTCAATGGGAAAATGCCCTACAGGATCTTCGCCGCCAGGGGCTCAAGAGCAGGAGCCTACCCGGAGAGCCGACCGGTCCCACCGTTACCTGCCCTTCCTGCAACTCCGTCCTTCGCTGTGCCGGAGAATACGGGGACAGGTGCGAGTGGTGCGGGCATGTGTTTACCTTGAATTGTCCCTCTTGCAAGAGGACCTTGGAGAACGTCGAGGGCAAGCCTGGAGACCTGTGCCTTTGGTGCCATCATGAGTTCTGAGACGGCGACCATGAGGGACTTTGCCGCAACCAAGTCCTAGCTCTGGAAGCATTACAGGTTGCTACGTTATCCATTGTGTCCGAACATATCCGCCATGGACGCTATCTGGGGATCGTTGAGTCTCATGCCCGCCTCCGAGGTGATGAGGTACTGCCACGGTAAGGGGCTGGACGGCAGCCTGCGTTGCGAGTCGGGCACGACCGAAAAAACGGTAGTCATGCATGAAGGCCATGTGCTGCAAGCATTCTCCAACGATCCTCGGGAGTACCTGGGCCAGTTCCTTATAAACTTCGGGCACATCAACGAGGAGCAGCTTACTCAAGCCTTCGAGACTCAACAGGAGACGAATGTCTTTCTCGGACGGATCCTAGTAATGATCGGGCTGGTCGACGAAAAGACTCTCCGAGACGTTCTCACCGTCAAGCTGCGCGAAACGGTGCTGTCGATGATGGGTTGGGACAAGGGCCGGTTTCACTTCAACCATGGCGAGGTACCGGAAGAGAAACCGACGATTGACGTTCGCGTGCGCACTGCCGACCTGCTCGAGGAAGCGGAGTTCAGACAAACGGCATGGACATCCATCCGACAAGTGTTTCCCCATGACAGGCTGCTTCTCGAGGTGTCGGCAAGCGACGTGCCGAAGGAACCGGAGCACCCACTCGACACCAAGATCATCGACCTCGCCATCGAAGGCCAATCCATAGAAGAAATAGGTCTGTCGTTGCACGCAACTCCCTTCTCCCTGTATCAGCGGCTGCTGGCAATGCACCGGCGAAGCCTGATCGCACCTTTGGAATACGAGGAGGCGGACGAGGAGGATCTTCTACTCGAAGATGTCGCGGATGAGACCGACACCGAAGAAGTAGTCATTGAGATTGAGCCCGATGAAGCACACCAAGACGGTGAAGCCACCGAAGTTTCCAAGCTGGTGGCCGCCTCGAGGAAAATGCTGTCCAAAAACCGATTCGTGGAAGCGGAGGATCTCGCTTCGAAGGCCCTCGAGATGGACCCGCATGACGCGGCGGTCCAAACCGCTCTCAAGGAAGCGGAAACGGGGCTTCTCGCCGAGCTTCGCCATCGCCTCTTGGCAAGACCTGTCGTTCCGAAGATATCGGCAAGCCCGGAAGATCTGAAGAAGAGACGTCAGGATCCAACGGAACGCTACCTCCTCAAGCGCTTCGACGGGAGCAAGACTCTTTCCACGATACTAAAGGTGAGCCCAGTCAAGGAGATCGATGCTTTGAAGCTCGTCCGTACCCTGACGGCTCAAGGAGTGATCCGCCTCGAGGAACCGGACGAATAGTCTTCACCAGTGAAAACCGGTGAGGCGCAACTCGATATCGCGCCATTCGTCACCTTCCACCACGAAGTGCCCTTCCTCGAACGATACGGGAACGAACCGGGACTCTCCAGCGAAGGTGCCCCATGGCTCCACGGGAGCTCCGAACAGGCCCTGGGTGAGCATGCCGTTTCCATCGTCGTCCTGAAAACCGACCAGAATCCATTTCCCGTAAGGCACTTCCTCGAAGCTGAACCGAGCGTCGCCGGCTCCGATAATCGCCGAGAAATCGAAGTCGAACTCACCTTCGCCTGCACCGTACTGCTGCTCGTTCAGAAGCAGAATATACAGATCACCCCCTTCCGGATCATGCTCGAAGACCACTCCCTCGACCGTGGCCTGGGAGCAGTCTCCCGAGGTGTCCTCCGGTACCGGCTCGAAACCGAGCGGACCACAGGCCGAAGCCATGCCTGACATGAGGCAAGCAATTGCTCCAACGAACAAGCCTGCATGTCCTCTCCGTCCGACAGGCGGACAAACGATCCTCGCGCATGCTTTCGTCAAACGATCCAAGGCACGACTACAATGTGACTCGGAAGGAACTTGCGCCAGTGCCAGCCGAAAAAAGGCGGCCAATCGCGGGTGACGACTAGCTCAGACGGGCTGATAAGCCTGAAGCTCTATCCATTCGACGACTCGTACCAGCCACGAGACGTTTCCTGGAACCCAAAATGGTTACGGACCTCTTGGCACGAGTAACGGCCGTGTAGAGAAGCTCTCGGGTAAGCGGCCGAACATCGATAGTGGGCAGCATCACCGCGACGTGGTCATACTCCGAGCCTTGTGCCTTGTGCACCGTGGTCGCCCATGCCGGTTCCAACTTGCCGCGCAGAGATTCCAGAGAAAAGGCCGCAAGAGCATCTCCGCGAGGAAAAACCGCCACCGGCGAGGACTTCGACCTCTCATCCTCGCCGTCGCGGCTCACCCAAACAATCAAACCGGAGTCTCCGTTGTAGAGGCGACGGAGGTGGTCGTTTCTCGTAACCAGCACCGGCTCGCCAACCAGAAACCTAGGACCGTCTTTGGTCGAGCCTACCCCTAGTGAGCGCAATCGCCGGCGGTGAAACCAGCGGTTGACGGCCTCCGAACCGGTACCATCCAGCGGCATCCTGGTCGCACAGAGAATGCGAAACCGCTCGAAGTGGCCGAGCAGCACGAGCAAAGCGGCGGTGTCCTCTGGACCGAAACCATCCGCGGCGAGGACGTAGGCTCGACTCAAACGCTCCTCGAGATCGGGCAGCCCCTCCTCTAGTCTCCCAAGCCACCTCTCCAGGAAGAACTCCGTCTCCTCCAGGGAGCCTTCTAGCATCTCGGCACCCTCGAACTGAAGCTCAACCGCGCGGTCTCGCTTCACCAAGCAAGGAGGAACCTTACTGGCGGATGTCTCCGACTCCGAGCAATTCAGTAAGGCCTCCGTATCGCCATCATTGATCGACTGCGCAACCGAAAGAATTGCTCGACCCGATGGATCGTCGGCACGCGCCCGGAAGCTGTGCCGCAGAACAACGGCCCTTCGCGCTCGCTCGGTCGCCTTGGCACTGCATAGGTCCCGCAGCACGGCGCCCGTATCAACGGACGGAAGCTGATCGGCGTCGCCCAATAGAACGAGCCGACCTTCCGGATGCATTGCTCGAAGCAGCCGATCCATAAGGTCGAGATCGACCATGGAGCATTCATCGACGATCACTAGACGCTCCGAGAGGGGATTGTGCTCATTATGCCGAAACCGATCGCTGCCGGCCGAGTACCCCAAGAGTCTGTGAAGTGTCGCCGCGGGCGGACAGGCGGCCATCAGCCTTAGATCCGCCTCGTTCGGACGCTTGATGGCCGATAGCTGCATCGAAAGAGACTGTCTCATGCGGTCGGCAGCTTTTCCGGTGGGCGCCGCGAGCGCCATCGACTCGATAGGTGGTTCGCCTATTCGGGCAAGAACACGAAGAAGGCTTGCCACTATCGACGTCTTTCCGCTGCCGGGCCGGCCGCTTATCACGGCCACCCGCCCATCCATTGCCAGTTGAACCGCATTTTGCTGTTCCTCGGTCAAACGAATGGGACTGGCGTCGTGCACCGGGCATCTATCCAGAACATCCAAGAGCGCATCTTGCGACCCATCGAGCCCGACTTCTTCATAACCGCTTGAAAGCAAATCGGACAGCAGCCGCCCTACCCTCTCCTCGAGAACCTGTAGCCGCTGAGTGTAAAGAAAACCATGCTCCAAGATGAGCGGCTTGTAAGAACCGGGCGGTCCGAGCACCGCCGACAAGCCGCTGGGAACATTGCCGCCGGTTCCTAGGCGGCGAGCTTCATCCAGCAAGTGAACGATATCCAAGCTCTCGCTGTCTTCCAGTTCCAGCTCATCTAGAATACGGCCTAGATTGCCACCTTCATCATCCAGCGACAGCCTGGTCCCGCCTTCCCCCTGTACGACGAGCAGAGCGAGCACCACCGTTGCAAGGGCCCGACGGTCGGAATCAGAGAGGTCTGAAGCCAGCCGCGTCAGCTCCCACGCAAGGAAGACATGCTCTGGACCGAGGTCCAACTTCGACACCCGCGAAACCAAATCGTCTGGATAGCCGGCGCGTGACATTCCAAGAGCCGTCGCTCCCGCGCCCAACGGCGTCCAGGCCACCTGCGAGCTCATAAAGCCCCCTCCATCACCTTGCCGCCCCATTCATCGCGGTGCAACAGATCTCGCTCCCATGAAACGACCTCGCTCCATGCCGGTCGTGAAAACCACAGTCCCTCCGACCCATCTCCTTTGGGCTGCAGACCCCTCACAAAGGAGTACAACACACCGCCAAAGCGTGCATCGTACTCCTGCTCCGAGCCAATACCCATCATGCGGATCACGGCCAAAGAGTACACTCGGGCCTGCAAGTCGTAATTTGTGGTGATGTGCGCATCCAACGAGGCTTTATCAAAAGCCGGCAGGCGATCGCTCTTCCAGTCGAGCAGATAAACCTTCCCTTCATGCTCGAAGAGCAAGTCTACAAGGCCCTGTACGTAGCCCCGACGAGCCTCGTAAGGCAATGGTTCGTCACCGATACAGCCGCCGCTGTCCAGCAACGGGTGAGAGGCCTCTGGAATCGGGTAGACGAAGGCCATTTCCACCACGTGCCTTCGGCCGGACGATATACCCTCCGGCATCACGAGGAGAGCAGAACCTTCTTTGCTACACACCCGCACGGGTGCGGTAAAGGCCGCATGCACCAGCCTCAAAGCATCAAGCGCATAGCTCTCTCCAACTCCATGCCGCCTAACAGTGGAGGCGGCCCACAGGCTGACCTCGTCCTTGGACGCCCACTGCTCGAAACTTCGGTTCCGCACCTCGGCCGGGGCGGTCTCCTCGAGCATTGCATGAAGCAGAATGCCCACCTCCCGACCGCCCGGCATCTCGTCCTCACCAAAAGCTTCATCGACCACGGTGGGCGCTTCGTCGTCTTGCAGCTCCGTTACGTCCTCGGAATCCGACGCCGGGGCACGCCACTGCTCACCTCGGTGCATCCTAGTGTAGCTTGTAAGCAGCACGCCGCGGTGCCCTGCCTCGAGGCGCTCGGCAAACCCGGCTGTGCTCTCGGGCCACTCGAGCAAGTGTTTCTCCGGCGGCCAGTCCTCGAGATCGGCGGCGGTCTCTTCCGTTTCCGGAAGCCTTCCCGGACAGCACACCTCCCGCAGCACGTAGTTATCCGTATTATCGAAAAAACCGGCATCGCGCATCGCATCGAGGCGACCTTGCAGGTGTTTGTACATATTACCGAGGTACCCATAACCATAGCAGCCATCCTCGGGGCCAACGGACGGAACCTCGCCGAGGTACGGTAGGTACAGGCGAAGCTTGGCTCTGGTCATGGCCACGTAAAGAAGCCGCTGGTCCTCCTCCCGCCCTTCACGAGCAACGGCATCGGCGATACCGCCGGTAGTCGAACCGATATGCAGGCGCCGCTCGTTTCCGTGGTGATAGATGCTTGTGTTGCTATTGGGCGGCCTCCCCAGCCTTCCGCCCAGGAACACCACCTGCGCTTCGAGGCCCTTGGCTTTGTGCATGGTGAGGATTTGCACCGCGTCCTTCTCGGTCTCGAGCCGTTGCAAGTCTCCCTCGCGGCTCTCGGACATTTTACGCCCATCGATACGGGCCTTGAGATCCCGAGCAAGCCCCGAAAGTGTAACCGGACGTGTATGCGCCTGCGCCAGCAAGACTTCGAAAATATGCAAATAATTGGTGAGAGCACGTTCGTCACCTTCGAAGATGAGACGCCGTAGGATTCCCGAACGGGTGAGCACATCCTCGAACAAAAGAGACCAAGCATGTTCCTCCGACATGCTCTTCCAGTGGAGGAGATCGGCTACCAACGGCTGCATCTCGTCTGCTCGCCGCCATGCCTCGATATCCTGCAAGGGCACCTCGAAAAAAGGAGTCAGCCATGCTTTTGCGCGCGCCGATTGATCCGCGGGATTGTCTATGGCACAGAGCAGCCTGTGAACGTTTTCGGACTCCGGGGTCTGAAACAGGCCCTCCTGCTTGAAAAATGCATGGGGTATCCCGAAAGCACGAAGCACTTTTCCTATCGAGTGTCCTTCACGGGCGTTACGAGTCAAAATATAGATTTCTCTGAAAGACAAGGGTCTCGGCTCTCGATCACCATGATGCGTCACCAGCCTGTTATTGGACGAGACAAGCCGCTGTATTTCTCTTGCAATGAAACAGGCGAGACCGTTTTCCAGACTAGCCGCCGAAAGTTTATTTCCCTCGCCGTAGCAATGCATGAGGTGAACCGGAGCAGTCGGCCCCTCGTCCTGTTCCGCGAAAAGAGAAGAGTCGCCGCATTTCACCGGGCTTTCGTAGCTATTCAAACCATCAAAGAAGGACGAACCATTCTCATCCTGAAAAGTGAATATTTCATTGACGGCATCGAGCAAGGCACTGCTGGAACGAAAGCTTCTTTCCAGAACGACGCGGCAACCGTCGCCGGAACCGATTTTCCGGTTTTTCTTCCGTTGTCTCGAAGCCCCCGCCACATCGGCCAAATACCGCGTGGCTACCTTGTAGGTATGCACATCAGCGCCCCGAAAGCCATATATGGCCTGCTTGGGATCGCCTATGACGAAAAGGCGATGGTCCTCCGTACCATCAACGAACAAGCGCCTGAAAATCTCCCACTGAACCGGATCGGTGTCCTGAAACTCGTCGACGAGGGCTATGGACCACCTGCGCCGCAATGTTTCAGTCAACAAGCGAGCTTCCTTGTTGCCGGAGGCCAGGGCATCTCGAACTCCGAGCAGCATGTCGTCGTAGTCGAGCATCCCGAGGGCTCGCTTGCGGGCGGCGAGCCGTTCCTGGATCCTAGGGAGAAGGGAATCCACCAAGTAGACGCTCGGTGTTCCAGCCCTCTCTTCTATCTCGGCAAGCCGCCTGGCCATCTCACGTAAGATGTCGGAAGCTTCCGGGCGGCCGGCAATGTCTCGCAGCACATCGATCCGATGGCCCTTGATTCCCTTGAGTTGTACTGTCTTCCCCGCCCACTCCAAGAAGGCAGCGATGAAGGCATGAGGTGCCGGCCGCTCTTCGATGCGACCTAGAGTTTCCAACAGCGCATCGATATGTTTTCCAAAGTTATTGAAAAACTGCTTGCCCGGATCGATGTCGGCGGCCGCGGCCTTGAGGTCGGAGGCCGATGGGACGGCCCGAACGGCCTCGACGAGGCCTTCCGGATCCCAAACGGGAGTAACGGGGCAGCGATCCGGACACCCCTCCCGGTGGCACTTGTAAAGCAAGTTCTCGAGGCTCCCTAGATTCCTGCCTCCAAGCAGCCAGAGACCGAGAGCCTCTCCTACGGGCCCGTCATCGGCGAGCGTCTCCCGAATCTGCTCCCGGAAGGCAACCCCAAACATCTCGCTCCCGTTCGCGTGCTCTTCCTCGAAGAGGCGCCCACCATGAAAGGCCTGCTCCGAGAGAACGCGCTGGCAAAAACCGTGGATGGTAGAGATGGCGGCCCCATCAAAGCGGAACAGCGCGTCTCGCAGGCGGTCGCGAGCTTCATCATCGACCTGCCAGTAGCTCGCCGCGTTCTTGGGAGCGGTGGTGGGACCGGTTGCGTCACACACACCTCTTATGAGCTTCCTAACGCGCTCCCGCAATTCACGCGTCGCCGCGTCGGTAAAGGTAACGACCAGTATCTCCTCGACAGTCGCCCGACCCGTAATGATGAAGTCCAGCACCAAGTGTTCCAGGGTGTAGGTCTTGCCGGTGCCGGCCGAGGCCTCGATGACGACGTGGCCGCTTTGCGGCATCACCGACGGAACCAGTGTTTCAGGACGTGGATAATAGATTCTGGTCATCTCGAGTGATCCGTCGGAATGTCGCTCCCGACTAGCTCGTCAACAGGGCACAATCATTGCACTTTATTATGCAACCTCTCCAGGAGATCCAAGCTGTCTTCTTCGTCCGTATCAAGAACCTGCTCCACCAGCCTTTCACCCCGTACTCTGCCCCGCCCGTAAGCCTCCCTCAAATCCTCGGGCAGTCGAGCAGCTATTTGCGATTTCGATCTATCGTCGTTGGCCGACAAAATACCGAGCATCATTCGGTATCGGCCAAGCCTTTCCTTGTCCTGAATCAAAGGGAACAGGTGCCCATTGTAGCAAGAGCTCGGCTTCCCCTTCAGTAAAGCGCTATACCGTTGAAAGATGGGCGAACCCGGAATCACTAGCAGTGGAAACGGCGTGGAACGCAACCCGAACCTGTGTGTGACATGATACGTCGCAAATAGATCCGCGAACTCCTCATCTGGACAGCCAATGACATAGGTGCCGTGACACTCTCGAATCGAGAGATTCCTTTCTCTCATTCGGACGGCCGCGCGGATAGAGGAGATGATCGTATAGGGCTTGTTGAACAACCTCGCGAAAACAGGATCCGATGTTTCGAATGGAAGTGTAAAAGCATCCACTCCCGATACCGCCAACAAGTCCAATAGTTCATCGTCCAACAGCGGAGGCTCCAGTCCCATATCAAAACGTATCCGCACATCAAGTTCGCGTGAAGCCAACTCCCTCAAAAACTTCTTCAGGTGAGGCTTGAAACGCAATACATTGGGATCCCAATTATTGAAGTATTTAATCCCCAGGGTCTCCCGAGTCCGCTGGATGAAATCCACCACCTCATCCGCATCGTGTCGGACCATTCTGTCTCGGCCGTTGATACAGAAAGCGCATCGGTTTGGACAGCCGGTGGTGAGGCGAAATGATACGTAATGAAGTGGATGAGCAATTCCTTCGAGGCTGGGCTGCATTGCATCCGCTTCGTAAATGCGCCCCTGCACAATGTCATGAGCTCCGCTGGAAGCCGCGTCCTCAGGGAGCAAGGTCGGATAGCCTCCCCCGAAACGAACTAGAGCTTCTGGGAACCGTTTTCGCACCCAGCGAATGACCTCATGCGCAAGAAACGCGTTGAACAGAATTGAGCAGGAAACCCAAACTTCATCCGGAGAATCGCGGCCTGCGAACCAGCTCTCCAGCCAGCCGACACCCTGCCCGTACCTCCAAACGGCAAAATCGGTTTCCGGTGCCCCTGCCGGCATTCGCGGCAAGGGCGCCAGCTCCCCGGACTCGAGCATCTCATCGAAGCTCTTCTCGTGTTTTCCATAACCCATCATGTCCGCCAGCTCGACCTCATGGCCCATTGAGGCGAGCCAGCGGCGAATCTGATGTAGGCCTAAAGGAAACGAGTCCGCGTAGAAGTAAAGCTGCACCGGATCCACGACCGCCACCGGTGGATTAACCAGCACGATGCGCCGTCCCGCGTTCTGCTTCAGATCATCGATCGTCACGTCTTGACCTTGGTAAGATGTAGTAAAGGTTCATCTTGTCACGGTCCCCCAAAGACAAGGTCATGCAGGTAGGAACCACTTGATAATCACTGTTTAGAGCCCGAAACCGATCGAGTCGGAGCTTCATGCCATCCTGCTCTACGAACCTCTCGACCACATCCATTCCGACTCCACCATGAAGAAGGTGTATGTCCAGTTCGGTTATCTTCCCTTGTTCCTGTTCACTTTGCGACACCCGCTGAATCCATAACAGATCACGCTCCAGCTTTTCGCAGCCGATGACCCGTTCCAGGCTTCGCCCAGCAACCTCGTGCACGCCCCAATCCACCTCCTCCTTGGGCCCGGCCCGGTAGTACAGCTTGAACTCCAGGGCTTCCCTCTCATGAGGAAGGTCCAAGCCCACGAGCCGAAGCTGCTCCGGCGGCAAAGCCCATCGAAAATCCGCGGACTGATTCAAGAGCCTCTCGATAAATCCCCGTTTCGCGTCAGGGCACCCGTCAACCAATCGAAGATACACCTTCTGCCTGGAACTTCCCTCCCGTCGCAAATCCAGCCCATAAAGTAACTGGATCACCATGGAAGGATCGAGGTTCCCCAGGATCGCCTCGAGCGCCTCACTTCGGTAGGGAAGAAGCTCCGCGACACACCCCGCGATCATTTCCGCATCTTCCTCCAGTAGATCCGGCTGTTGGTCCCTGTAGGCAACCGTGAATCGACACCAGTGCTGAAGCTCTCCTTCGAAACCGGCGGAAAACTCGATGGGTCTCGACATGCGTCCCTGCGCCATCTCCACTGGCCGAAGAAGCTTTCGCACCCGCTCATGGGAAAGTGCGTACCCGAAACCGGCCTCCTTGAATAACTTTTGCAGGTATCGGGCCTGCAGCCTCAGATTCACCTTTCTTGAATCCCTGTAACATCTTCCTTGCCTTCGAGCCTTGGAGAACCTCGTCGCCAAGCACAGGTCGTGGGCGAAACAAACGGGACATTTTGGAAAAGGATAAGCTCTCATAGCTACTAGCCTCTACAAGCCTTGACTGATAGCAGCTGCAACAAAGGCATTCAATTACAGAGAACGCCGCCCTTGGGGGGCGCGCAACCTCGAGAGCACCAGCGGTGGGGTCGAAGTCACCAGCCGATATAATCCAGAATGTGGTCGAAGAGGGGCCCGAAGCGAAGACGAATCAAGTCGGCGGCATCGTCCGGGAGCGGAATGTCATAGCTGCGAGGATCGGGTACAGGCCCCCAGCAGCTCGAAAAGGTCTTCTCCTCATCCTTCATGGCCGCCGCTTCCCTATGAAACAGCTCGCCGTCCGGAGAGAAGCTATCGGAGGGTGGCGCGACACGCGCGGCATTTAGAACCGCCTCTACCGGCATAAGGTAGGCATGATGCCCACCGAGAATACTTTCGGCCGCACTGGTCAACCAGGAGCGCGCCGTTTCGGGAGCCATCACCCTCATGATGACTCCGCAGGTGTGCCGGTTCTCGCTATCCTCGGCGTGACACAACAACACCTGGCGGTCGCTGTCACCCGCCAGCCCCTTCGCGGAAAGGACGGCATGATCCACTAGACCTCGGAGGAGATGGCGAAACAGTGCCCCGTTCTTTCTCCTCCCCGAGGGCGGCTTGCCGGGTCTGAACACGAAAGAAGTCGAGCCGTCAGCGCTGACTCCCTCCGTGCGGCCCGTGATGTGAACCTGTACCGTCGCCTCCGTGCTCTCTATCGAGGGTACATTCAGGACCAAGGGATCGACGACGGTTTCCGCATGAGCCTGCCGACCGGAGCGGCCCAGACGATATCGGTGCAATGAAGGGAGCTCCAGGGAGTGACCTGAAGCAAAAGAGCGCCCATTCCTCGCGCCGCATTGCTCCAAGAGCGTCTCGCCCCAACCCGCGAGCACGTCCCGGTGCCGTATTCCATGGATATCGCCGAGGGCCCCCACGGGTAGCCGGCCCGCCAACCGAAGACGTTGCGCGCGGTCCTCGTAGATCTCGTTCGGATCGGATTCGCTCGCCGCCGCGTCCAGGAATGACTCTCGCAGCAGAACGGTCTCCATGGCGCGTCCGACCTCGAAGTCCTCCTCTTCGCGGTCCACCAGGTCCTCGTCATCCTCGGCAAGCCCCAACACCAACTTGGCCCATCCCTGCATCGGGCACTCGAGGAACCCTCGAAGTGCCGGAATGGAGATGGGGATGTGACCCTCGACAAGCTGCTTCGAGCTCGACATCGATCCGGTGACGCCGGGGCCATCCGCCGAGATGCTGGGCGGCACACCCGGCAGACCCAGCATCGAAGAGAGCCGAGACCATGTCTGCTCTCCCACGACCTCCTGGATCTCGCGGATATCAACAGGAAGTCCCGATCCAAGCTTCTCCACCCTGGCTTCCACGCGCGCCTCGTCCATGAAGGTGTCGGCATCATCCACATGACGGCGAAGCGGCGGGTGAACCACGAGATCCTTTTCTCCATCCTCTCCAACGTAACCTCGCCTCAAAATGTGCATGAGCTCCTGGACTACCGCGGAGGGCTCGAGGTCGCTCCCCGTCTGCTCATCACGCCGAACATACGACAAATAGAGACGGTCCCTAGCGCAAAGAAGCGTCTCCAAGAACATGTAGCGATCGCGCTCCGAGGGATCGACGTCGCCCGCTCTACGGCCGGCCGCCCGAAGATCCAGCGCGTCGCGCCTACTCGATGCCGGGAATCGGCCCTCCCCAAGTCCAAGCACGAAGACGTTTCGGAACGGAATGGCGCGCATGGGCAGGAACGAGGAGATGACCACTCCTTCGGCCAGATACTGGCCCTTGCCGCCGGTAAGACCGGAAAGCGCCCTGCCCGCGAACTCTGCCGCTATCCTACCGCTCACCTTACCACCGAGGTCGCGAGCCTCCAGGGTCGAAAGGGCTCGCAAGCACCGCAGGCGATCCCGCTCGTCCCCATCACCGGCAACGTTCAGATAGGCGTCCACCTGAGCCTGGTAGAACCGTGCCCATCTGGAAAGGGTCATTTTGCGTTCGCGCACGAACCGCGCATCCGCTATGAGAGAACGAGCCAGAAGACCGAAGTGAGCGGCGGAGGACATCGAAGAACCTCTCAGCTCCTCCACCAGCCACCTGCCTTGGTCGGTCTCGAAGACCCGCTCGTCGCCGCTTTTCTCGCCGGTCATGAAAGCCCCCAAAGCCAAGCGGCGAACACCTTGGTCCCAGTTGTACACGTCCTCGTCTATGTAGGTTCCGGCGTGATGGCTCCGATCGGCACCGAATACTATTCCCAGAGCCTCCGCCTGAAACGCAAGGTCATCGGCACTGATATCCCCGAAGCCGCCGGTGACCGCGGAATGTCCCATCAAGGCGAGCATCTCGGCCCGGGAGAAACACCCGAACGGCAGATCTAGCAGCATCTTCATCGCCTCGATCAAAGGGCTGCCCGCCTCGGCCGAGATGTCCGACACACTGCTTGGGAGGTGGTGACAAGCGGAGAAGACAGTTTCTATGTGGGGGAGGTACTCATCCCTGCTTGCGCTGTTGACAATGACGGCCACATCGTTGAAGCGCAGCGGCATCTCCCCTTTCCCCGGCAGGTCATCCCGCATCAACCGCCAGATCTCGTCGGCCACCCACTCGACCTCACGGCGCACCGAGGGTGCCGCCACGAGCTTGATGGTCGCGTCCGGAGCCGCGATGTCGCCGCCCACGACGCGCTCCGGCTCGCGCGCCAAAATGTCTTCTTGAAGGCGGTGAAGAAGACCGCCGCTTCCATCGGAGTTGGGGGTTTGAAAAGCACTCGTAAAATCACACTCCGTCAGCTCTCCTAGAAGCCGTATGTGCTCGCGTCCCGGCCGGCCCCAGTAGCGAAGAGCCGGGTTGTCAGCCTCCGACAGACCGAAAGGATCCTCATCGTCGTCCCCGCGTCTCGCGGCGCGAAAGACGGACCTGCGCCATTTCTCGCGTTCCGTTGCCAGATCTTCCCAGTACTCGGCGCAGGGGTTCAGGGTATAGACGCGAAGATCAGTTGCCTCACCCAGCCGGGCGAAAAGAAGCTGAAACAACCGTGCAACGTACGACACTCCGAAAACATGAATTCCTGGAAGCGACGCATCCCGGAGTGGCTCCAACACGCTCTGGTCCTCCACCAAGATGTCGAGCGTCGTCCACTTCCCACCGCCCGCGGGGGGACTTGCCGACAGAACACCTCCCTCCCCGAACACCAACCTCCAGAGCGCGCGCTGCCAGACCGCCGTTGACTCCAGGTCTTTTCGTCCCTGCGACTGCGAAAGCTTGGAAGTACGCGTCAGCAGGGAATCAGTCCCAAACAGGTCGTCAGGTTTCGTCCGCCAGGCGGCTATCATTTCCGGCCGGGAAAAAACGTACTCTTGATATAGAAGAGCCATGCGGGCCGCCAGCTGCACGGCTCGCAGGTCGAAACCATCCGCCTCGAGAACGCGATCATGCCCCGCGCCTTCCGTTCCGCTTTCCAGATAGTGCCGAACCGGCTCGAGGTCATCTCGGCCCAACGCATCGTCATCGAGAAGAACGGAAAGAACCGCGGACTCGACCAAATCGAGGCCGGCAAGCCGTACCTTCCCATCGGTGGCGACTTCGACGATGTCTCCAACGAACTCCTCCAGCCTTCTGAACCTAAGGTTGGCGGCTACCCCCATTGCCTGGGCCAAGCCGAGTCGCACCCAAGTCTCCATGTTTCGGTTGGGGACCACCAGCTCGACCTGGTCCAACGGGTGCATGCCGGAGCGGCGTCCTTCGGAGATGTCGGACACCAAACGCCGCAGCAGCATCTCGGTCCTGTTGGAGTAAATCAGCTCGATCATGCCCGTCCCCACAAAGTCAACCGCATCGGTCGGCTTCACTTAGCGCGGCCGGAAGTACCTCGGCAAGATACTCCAGCTCCTCCACGCCATTATACGCTTGAGTCGAAATGCGAAGCACCCTACTCGGTTCCGACGGCCATCTGGTGACGGTAACGTCCACTTTCCACTTGTCTATAAGAAGCTTTTGCAGCGGCTCCATGGAACTCGATGTACCTAGAGGCGGTCCCGGGGAAAGAGGGACCGCGGCAAGCGAGCCGATCATGTCTTCCGGCGCCGGCGCTTCCATTCCCAGTCTGCCGCATAAAAGCTCTCTACCACGAAGTGAGAGAGCGCGATTCTCGCTCATATGCGCCTTCCATCCACCGTCTCGAAGACCGCCCAGCATCTCGATGCAGTCGGGGACGACGAGCCAAGCGCTGAAGTCGCGGGTTCCGGTCCAATCGAACTCATGACGATACCGCTGGTTATCCTCCACCGAAGTGCCCGCTCCATGGCTGATGCACAGAGGCCTTGTCGATTCACGCCGGTCCTCTCGAGTCCAAAGCATCCCCGAACCCTTCGGCGCGCAGAGCCATTTATGGAAGTTGCCCGCATACCAGCTTGCGCCGAGCTCATCTATTCTCAAAGGGACCATTCCTGGGGCATGAGCACCGTCTACCAGCACCGCCACTCCTCGTGACTCGAGCTCACGGGTAAGGTCCCGGACAGGCAGCACGAGACCGGTGGGGCTCGTAACATGGTCGATGACGGCAATACGCGTTCGTTCCGTGACGGCGTCGACAACCCTCTCGACCACCTCTTCCGGCTCGGCGAGGGGAAACGGAATCCTCGCTACGGCGACACGGGCCCCGGCTTTCCGCGATACAAAACCGGCAGCTCGAAAACATGCCTCATAGGTGTGGTCCGTAACCAGCACCTCGTCTCCCGATTCCAGGGGGAAAGAGCGCAGCACGGCGTTCACCCCCTCGGTTGCGTTGGTTACAAACGCCAGCCCTTCGGGCTCGGCACCGAGATAAGCCGCGGTACTCTGCCTGGCCGCATCGAGAAGGCCTGGAAGATCTCTTTCGAAAAAACGGACCGGCTGGAGTTCCATACGCGCCTGGATCGCGGTTTGCTTCTTCCGGATGGCGGCCGGACAAGCCCCGAAGACTCCGTGATTTAGGTACACTACTTCGGGGTCCAGGTCCCATAGCTCCGAGAACCGGCCTCTTGGAGGCAATTCCGAAGACCGCGAACTTTTCAAGGTATCCATTGACGAATCTCTTTCATCCCCCGGTGACTACTCGAGTCAAGGAGAGAACTAGTGAAGGACTTCACATACTACAACCCGACACGCCTGATCCTTGGAAGAGGACGGATTGCAAGGCTTGATGATCTCATTCCGGACGGCAACCGCGTGCTGGTTACATACGGTGGCGGTTCCATCAAGGAGAACGGGGTTTACGAACAAGTTCGGGCCGCGCTCGCGGACCGGTTCGTAGTCGATTTCGGCGGAATCGAGCCCAACCCGGAGTACGAGACCCTTCTTCGCGCCGCCCGACTCGCAAGAGAGGAAAGAGTGGACTTCGTCGTTGCCGCGGGCGGCGGATCGGTCCTGGACGGGACGAAGTTCATCGCGGCCGCGGCTTGCTTCGATGAAGGTGAGCCGTGGCGAATTCTGGAGACACGCGGCGCCGCAGTGAAACGAGCATTACCTTTCGGATCCGTGCTCACTCTTCCGGCCACGGGTTCCGAGGCGAATCCAAACGCCGTGATCTCACGCCGTGAATGGAAGGTAAAAAAAGTATTCGGCGCCGAGACCGTCTTCCCTCGCTTCTCTATTCTCGATCCGGAGACGACATACTCCCTACCCCCCCGGCAGATCCGCAACGGCATAGTCGACGCTTTCGTACACGTCATGGAGCAGTACGCGACCTACCCCGCCAAGGCACCTCTCCAAGACAGGCAGGCAGAGGCGGTTCTCGCGACACTTGTTGAGCAAGCTCCGGCGATCATGGCCGATCCTCCAGATTACGATGCCCGCGCGACGTTCATGTGGTGCGCCACGCAAGCATTGAACCGGTTGTTGGCCATGGGCGTCCCTTTGGACTGGTCAACCCACGCAATAGGCCATGAGCTTACAGCGCTTTACAGCCTGGACCACGGAGCCACCCTGGCGGTGGTCCTCCCCGGCGTTCTCCGTCACAAGATCGAAGCGAAAAGGCCCAAGCTCGAGCAATACGGCGACAGGATCTTCGGCGTGAACTCAGCGGAGGAAGCAATCGAGAGGACCGAGAGATTCTTTCTCGATACCGGCATGTCCACGAAGCTGTCCGACTACGACATCGACGCGGCGGAGGCCGCGAAGATAGTGAGCCGCAGATTCGAGGAGACGGACATGCGCCTGGGCGAGCACCGCGACATAGATGCCCGGGCAGTGGCGAGAATCCTAAAGGATAGAGCCTAGCCTAATCACACTGGTCTCGTCTCATCGCACTGCTCCCGGGCCTCGAGTGCCCCGTGACGAGGCCAAGTGATCCTAAAAAGGTTTCGCGGCACCCTCCTTCGCCGGCATCACTTACGGGGGTGTTGCGGCATGAATCCACCATGCCTAAACGACCGTAGTCCGACGAGGCGGCCGCCAAGAGGGGGCTGGGCGCGACATCGAGCGTGTCTTGTCGGGCTACACCCATGCAACCGGAGGCAACCTCATGGATTCGCGTATTGCAATCAACGGCTTCGGCAGGATAGGCCGCTTGACATTTCGACAAATCATGGAAGCCGGGTATGAGTTCGAAATAGTCGGGATAAACGACATCGCCCCTCCCGAGGCCATCGAATACCTACTCAAGCACGATTCGGTTCACGGACCACCCGATGCGCGCATATCCGCCGGCGACGGGTACATTCGCTGGAACGACACGAAGATCCGCTTCTTTAACGAGAAGGACCCCGCGAATCTCCCGTGGGGGGAGATGGAGGTCGGCCTGGTCCTGGAATGCAGCGGAGTGTTCACCGACCGCGACAGCGCGGCGAGCCATCTCAAAGCCGGTGCAAACCACGTGCTGGTGAGCGCTCCTGTAAAGGGCACGGAGCTCACGATATGCTACGGCGTCAACGAGGAGCGCTTCGACCCACACAACCACAAAGTGGTCTCGAACGCGTCTTGCACTACCAACTGCGTCGCGCCCGTGGCAAAAGTTCTGGACGAGTACTTCGGCATAGAGCGAGGTTTCGTCACGACCGTGCACGCCGTCACCAGCGGCCAGAAGCTGGTAGACGCACCGGCAAAGAAGCTCCGCCGTGGACGCTCGGCTCTCACATCCATCGTCCCAACCACCACTGGAGCCGCCCAAGCCACCGCCGAGGTGCTTCCAAACCTCAAGGGACGCCTCGACGGCATGGCAATGCGCGTTCCCGTAATCGATGGTTCGATCATCGACTTCGTTGTGGAGACCCGTAAGGAAACGGATACAAACTCGGTGAACGACGCTTTCCGCAAGGCAGCCGGTGAAGGCAGGCTTCACGGAATCCTGGGATACACGGACGAGGAGTTGGTTTCAGCGGACATAATAAAGACCAACTGGTCCGCATTGGTGGACGGTCCCTCCACCAGTGTTCTTCAAAACCGCATGGTCAAGGTGCTTGCCTGGTACGACAACGAATGGGCATACGCCCGGCGACTGGCGGACGCCGCCGAGTACATGATCGGAAGCGCGCTTCAAAGCTAATCCAAGAGCCTTTCCACTTCCATTAGCCTCTTTAGGCGCCGGGCTTCCACTAGCGGAGGATCCGCCGCGGCGACAACGGCGTGCAACTCCCTGAAAGAAACAGGATTCCCGAGTATTGGGACGTCATAGTTCGCGCGGCGGTCCTGCAAGTCCGTCTCCTCGTGCACACGAAGCAGCAGCTCACGATCGGGCAAGAACACGCTTGCCAGCCGCTCGCCCGGTCCGGCCTCGACATGCTGGCCCGCTATCACGCCGTACGTCCCGCCCCGAGGAGCAAGACACATCGTGAGGGCCGTGCTTCGTATGTCGAAAGCCTGACGCGCATGAAGCGACGCGCAGCGAGTGCCGATGAGCACTGAGTCGATGATTTGCCCGGCGCCTATCCGAGCATCGATGAGCACGGAGTTGCGCGCCTCGACACCTTCGCCCAACACCGTATCTCCAGCGATGATGTTGCCTCGAGAGTCACGTCTTGAGGTCACCCCCGCCAGCGCGCGTGCGATCTGGCCGTCTTCTCCATGAGAAGCCAGCGCCATGTAGAACTCGAACATTTTGCGGTGCTGCCCGATGTCGCCCCAGTACTGATCATTGAAGTCCATCGCGACAATGCGGACCTTTCGACCGTGGATCATTCGAAAACGATCGAGCACTCCTCGAAGTCGCTCGACCACTCGCGGCATGATCTCGTCCAGCTTGCGTATAGCGTCGCTTTCCTCGATTAGCCTCGTCCATTCGTGCTCGCGCTCGGCCCGGTCGTCCAACATGGCGACCGTCAAGGCGGAAAATATCTGGGGATCGAGATCCGGCCGCTCTTCTCTTTTTGCAAACGGATGGTCTATCTCATCATCGAACTCCTCCAGCAGGGCGTCCAAGAACACCCGGGAAACGGCTATGGATCCAAGGTTGACACCTCCATGCAGGCGACCGCCTCGACGCTGAAGGATGCCTCGGTCAGCAAGAGCCTCCATGGCCTGAATAGGCCGGCGAGGGATGAAGGCCGTAACCATTCCTTGCTGGTCGACACCAATCCAGTCCTTGTTCAGTGCCTCATCCGGCGTTACTTCACGCATCGACACGAAGCGAACTATATCGGCGCCGGCGAAACGCGAATCCGTGCCGGTCAGATCGAACGTGGGGATCTGCACCTCATCCCCCCACTTCACAACGACTCCGTCGAAACCGGACCTACGCAAGTAACCCTCAATTGGCGCAAAGTACCGCATGGCAAGCTCCACCATGGGTAGGAGCCGCTTTTCTCTGCCTGATCCACTGGCCACGAACGATCGTATGGCCGGCTTCTGGCCGCTCTCCGCCTCGGTGAAGGGAGCCGCCCTGCTGCCCTCTCCGAACACGAACGCAACGAGCGCGCCCTCACCGGAGCGCAGACGTGGCCGCAGCCGACGCCACATCAGCAACAAGCCTAGCGCCTGGTTGACAGGAAGGTCTTCGTGAAACGAGATTGCTTCACGAGCCCCAAGTGCCCGCCTGGCCTGCTCGAGGTGTCGCTCCCAGAAGATCCTTGAATGCGAGGTTCCGGATACGGCTCCAATGACCGCGGCCGCGGAGCCCTCGATGAGAAACCGTTCCGTCGCATCAATGTTGGCCACGACCGCACCCGCGAAGCCGCCGCGCCCGCCGGTCGAGACCACAGAGACACCCCGCGAGACCCGGTTGCTTTTGACGTATTCGTCTTCAGCCACTCCCGCGCGGAAGATGTCTCCCTCGCCGTCAACCTCCAGGGCGTAGCGCAATCCGTCCGGCACGAGGCAGGCTTGTCCAGCTCCCAAATCCAGGCTTTTGCCCCCGAAGCCGACCCTGGCGACCGTTTTCGGGCTGTCCGAAAGCGCAAGCAACGTCTCCGGGCCTCTTGCCATGCACTCGATTCGCCTGCCGGGCTCCAGCCTCATTCGCCGGAGACCAATCTCCACCGCGGGAACCCTGTAGATGGTCTCAACACCCGGGCACCCCTCTTCCGACCCCACGAGCCCCCCCAGCCCGTGGTCAAGGCTCGCGACCCGCAAGAGCTCCTTGGGATCCACGTGCTTGCCGGTCAAACCGGCCCGCAGGACATTATCGGAGTTTGCCATCAGCTCGACTCCGGTGCCTCGCAGATAGGCGTGAAGGACCCCGGGAGGTAGAAAGACGGCCTGTCCCGGCTCCAGTCGAACCAGCTCCATCAAAAAGATGAAGAGCAGGCCCGGATCCGGTTCTTTCGCGGCGCATGGAAACCGATGTGCCTGAAGAGCCCAGTAGGCAGGGTCGGTCGTTTGAAAAGGCGACCGGGAATCCTCCACGGAAAGCCGGTCGAGCAGCGCCCCCAGCGCCGACTGAAGCACGGGCTTCGGAAGAGCGAAGTAGGAGGCAAGCAGACGCCGAATACCGGCGGGGCTGGGAACACAGTGAGGCAACAGCCGGCTCATCTCGGGCAAACCGGTCAGCACCCGCCTGATCTCGTCGTGCCTGCGAAGGCCCACCAAAGCATGAAAAGGGGTGAGCGCCACCAGCAGCTCGGGCTTGTGATTTCGGTCCCTGTAGCACCGGGTGGGGTGCCACAGAGGAATTGCGGCCTCTTGCTCGCGGGCAAACCCTTCCTCCGCCTGCGATTTGGTAGCGTGAACTTGAATCGAAAGTGGGCTCGCCGCGGACAGCAGCTTGAGGAGATAGGGTAGACCGCCGAAGCGCTTCCGTATGCGCGGACCTAGGATCTCATCGCCACGCTCGGCGATCACATGGTCGAGTCTCCCCCAAGCACCTCCTACGAGAGCCGTCGCCGGTGCAATCGGATGCGCGCCGAACCAGGCCTCGGCGCAAGGTCCCTCTGGGAGGCCGAATATTCTCGGCAAGAATAAGGGATCGCCCCATTCGTACCGCTGAATACGTGGCGCAATGAGCAACGGGCCTGCCACGGTGCTCGAGATGGTCATAAAGAGCCTCGCTCGAACCTTGCCCGGGGTGTTGAACCAACTTTTCGACTCGAGCAGCCAACACGCAAGACCCTTTTCAACCCCACCGATGGTCTGATAGGCAGACCCCCGACCAAAGGCGGGCCCATGGAACCGGCTTTCGCTGGAGGGCGGTGTTTTTAGTATTTCGTGGAAACAAGCGACGACTTGGAGGGCTAAATGACTCAGCCACGGCCGGCGCCGAATCTCGTCCCGTCAAAACACATGCCCGACGAAGCAGGACTACCCCCTTACCGGGAAGTAACCGTTGCCGCCATGATTTTGGGCATCGCGGTCGGCGTCCTGCTCACGGCCGCCATGACGTACGCGGGACTGGTCATCGGGTTCGTGGTGCCGGCCTCGGCCATCGCGGCGATCCTCGGCTGGGGGTTGCTGCGGGGCGTATTGCGAAAAGGCTCGGTGGTCGAGAACAACATCAACCAGACCGTGGCGTCCGCCATAAACAACACCGCGGCAGGGGTCATCTTCACCTTCCCCGCACTGTTCCTAATGGAGGGGGTAACCTTCAATCCCTGGGCCATAGGCGCCGCGGCAATGGCGGGCGCGGCGCTGGGAGCGCTTTTCATCATTCCCCTGCGAAAGCAGATGATCGAGCTGGAGCGCCTGCGATTTCCTTCCGGGATGGCGGTAGCCGAGATTCTTCGGTCCCCCGGCGCCGGCATGCGCAAATCAGCCTTGCTCGGTGTGGCAACGCTCGTAGCGCTCGGCTTCAGCCTGCTCACCGATTTCGGCGTAATTCCAAAAACAGTCGATCTCGGCACCCCGCTCGGCCTACCCGCATACATGCCCTTCGTATGGGCGCTCATGCTTCTTTCGGTGGGTGCCGGCTTCATCACCGGACGAATAGGACTGGTGGTGCTCGCCGGTGGAGTCCTTGCTCACTGGGTTATCGCACCAATGGTGGTCGGGCTCGGCTGGATCGAGGCTCCCGCCGATTTGCCGGTGCCGGACGGCATGACCAGCAGAGCGGTCGTGGAAGGCTGGCTGGCCGCGAACATATTCTCTCAAATCATCCGCCCACTTGGGATCGGGCTCTTGATAGGCGGAGCGCTCGCCGGCGTGATCCTGGCCGCCCCCATGATCTTCGCCGCCTTCAGATCCCTCAAGGCCGGTGGTGTGGGAACCGGAGGTCGAGACGAACTCTCGGTGAATTGGATGTATACCGGAGTGAGCCTGGCCGTCGTCGTCGTCTGCGCTGCGGCGTTTTTCGGCGACCCGGACATAGGACTGCCCCGCGCGCTACTTACCGCAATCATCGGTGTGCTCTGGATGTGGCTTGCCGGAGTGATAGTGGCTCAATGCGCCGGTATGACAGACTGGAGCCCCGTATCGGGGCTGGCTCTGCTGGCCGTGACCGTGGTGTTGATAGTGAGCGGTGGGAGCGTGGGCCTAGCAGTTCTGATAGGTGCGGCCGTTTGCGTGGCCATCGCTCAAGGCGCGGACATGATGGCCGATCTTCGTACAGGTCATCTGGTCGGTTCTCGGCCGGTGAAACAGCAAACCATGCAACTGGCTCTGGCTTGGATAGGGCCCGCCATCAGCGTTCTGACTGTCTACCTCATATGGCAGACGGTAAAGTTCGGCCCTGAAAACCCGGATATTCCCGCCCCGCAGGCCGCGACTCTGCAAGCAATGATCGAAGCCGTACGAGGTGGGGCGGTACCAGTGGACAAGTACGCGGTGGGAGCTCTGGTTGGAGCAATACTTACCCTTGGAACAGGAGGGGGACTTGGCGTGCTGGTGGGACTGTCGATGTACCTGCCGATGGCCTTCATACTGCCCTACGGTCTAGGGTGCGTGATTTCGATTTGCACCGAGAAAGCCGTGGGTAAAACCTGGAACAGAGAGACCGGTATACCAATAGCCGCCGGCCTGCTGGTCGGGGGCGCGCTCGCCGGGGTCGTGTTCTCGATTTACAAGCTGTTCGAAACGGCGCTGTAGGAGGCTTTCATGCTGCGAACCGCCGCTATTGCATTTCTCGTAATCGGAACCATAGTCGGAGCACTTGGCGGTGCTCATCTCCCCACGGCCTGCCCCTGGATCGCCGGCACGGGCCTTCTGATACTGGCGGCGGGAGCGGCCATGCTGCGTTTGTCCAGGCGCTCATCGGCTTCTGGAGAAACGGGCACAGGGCCCGGTGGCACGGCTGGAGAGGCCCTTGAAACCTTGGCGAAGCTGCCGGCTCCGGTGGCCGAGCTCTCCGAGAACGCAGCCGATCTGCCTCTGGATGAGATCAGGGACAGGATCGGCGAGATCAGCAAGGACTATCTGCAACCCATCGCGGATGCCGCTCCCAGCCTTCTCCTTCACTTGGGATCACGTGATTACGCCGAGGTAATGTCCGCGTACGCAACCGGGGAACGTCTCTTACACCGGGCTTGGTCGGCGGCAACCGACAATCACAGAGATGAATGTCTAGCGTCTCTCAGTCGAGTCGGAGAGCAGCTTGATGAGTCGGTCGGAAAACTGGACTCGCTCGGCCTGACGAAAACCGCCTAGCCGCCGGAGCGACAGCAGTAAAGAGTTCATCCCTCCTTATTCACGGTGCGCCGTCACAAGGCCGTTGAGATGACCGTGGTTCCGGCGCTTACTCCACCCCGTGAATACCGCGGACTCAGTCAGGCGGACAGGCTTTCCAGGGCATTACCGGAACATCCGGCTGGGGGGACTGGAAGGCCTCCGTCGCCACCAAATCCCAAAGATCATGCTGTAGCAGAAAATCATAGGCGAACAGGACCACGCCCTGCGCTCCAACCTCTCGGCTGTACGCGATGTTCTCCAGCATGCTCGCCCCGGTAGGATCCTCCTCGTCGTGCCAGCCGCCGGGAGCCCGTCCCATTACGTTGATGCCCATGTACAAGTGGCGTCCCGCATCCTCGGACGCCGCCAAGTGGTCATCGGCCATCGCCGAAAAACTAGGGTTCGAGTCCAGCCGGAAGTAGTTCATGGGGATCAGCGCATCGATTGTGCGTTGCCGCAACCAGGCGTGTGCGTCCTGGTAGTAGTCACGGTAGCCGCTGGTACCAGGCACGCCTTCCTTGTCCGTAAGATTGTTGTTATGCCAGCTCGCGGCCGTCAGCATCACTCCCGGGTGCTCGGAAACCACCTCGTGCACTCGCTCGACAACTTCATTGATCCGCTCGCGCTGCCAGTCCGCCCGTGACAAGGACGGGTTCTCGGATAGAGCAGCCTCGTAGCGCTCATTGCTGACGGGATCATGACTGAACTCGCCGCCTAGATACCGGATGTAATCGAGATGCAAGCCATGTACGGGGTAGTGATCCACTATGTCCGCCGCCACCGCGACAATGTGGTCCACTACCTCCGGGATCCCCGGAGAAAAGGCGATGTAACCGGCGTCACCAATCTGCTGACGCCGGCCATCTCGATCGACCATTAGCCACTCCGGGTTAGTAAGGACCTTGTGGCGAATCTCGCTTTCGGGGGGAGGCGTGCCGCCGCTCCAAGCAGGCAAAGTATTAATCCACGCGTGCACATCGAGTCCCCTGTGAGCGCCCTCCTCTATCGCCAGCTCCAAGGGATCCCAGCCTGGATGCTCTCCAAAGGCGGAGCCGCCAATCCCGGCCCACGGCTCATGGGATGAAGCATAGTATGCATCCGCGCGGCCGCGCACCTGCAGAAACACCGCGTTGAACCCCGCGCGATCCGCGTTTTCGAAGATATCCTCTATGTCGGAGGGGCCGGCGAAATCCCAGCGAGTCACCCAAAGGCCTCGCAGCTCCCCAAGCCCGTCCTCGACACAAGCACCTTCGTCTCCACAGACGAGGCCGGCGGGGCAGTCCTCATCCCCTAGGCAGCCGGGAGCGCAGTCGCCGGTTTCGAAGTCGCAGTAACTGCAGGGGGGGCAGTCACAAACGGCGACCTCCGCCTCTCCCCAAACGTCACCGCTGGACGCGACTATGACGGCTGCCCCTCCCTGGAGCCCGGTAACCGTGCCACAGCCTTCTGTTACGCTTGCAATGCTCGGCTTCTTGCTGCTCCAAACAACCGATAAGGTCACGTCGACTTCCTGCCCGTCACTGAACGAGCCGGTGGCGGCCAACTGCTTAGACTCTCCACGCTGAAGAGCAACGAAACTCGGGGTCACCTCCAGGCGCTCCAAATAGTTAGGCCCTGGTGCTTTACAAGAGCAGTCCACGGGATCGATGTAACCTCGGTCACAAGAGTCATCGAGAGGATCGCAGTCCAGCCTGCAAGGTTTTTCGGGAGGAAGACACACGCACTCTCCGTCCATGAGCTCATGGGTAGGGGGACACTCGAACTCCTCGAAGTTCTCCTGCTCACCACACGAGCAACCTGCAAGAAAAAAACAGATAACGAGCACAGAGCGAAAGTCAGACCTATTCATGACACCAGCCAGCATGCCTCAACAGGCACCCGATCGCCAAAATATCCACAGGGGGTGTCGCTAAACGCCCGCAAGTCGTTCTGACGAAAGCCAGCACCGGACCGGCTGGTCCCTGACTTTCGCCAGGCGACACCCTCCACAGACGAACACGACCGTCGCCGCAAGGCGAGGGAAACATCATCATTCGCCGATGACTTTGATGAGAACCCTCTTTTTCCTTCTTCCGTCGAACTCTCCGTAGAAGATCCGTTCCCAAGTTCCAAGGTCCAATTCGCCGTTGGTGATGGCCACGACGACCTCTCGCCCCATTACTTGGCGCTTCATGTGGGCGTCGGCATTGTCCTCGGCGACATTGTGCCGGTAGCTCGAGACCGGCTCATGCGGCGCCAGCTTCTCCAGCCACACCTTGTAGTCGTGATGCAGACCGGATTCGTCATCGTTGATGAACACGCTCGCCGTGATGTGCATGGGATTTACGAGCACCAGCCCTTCCTTGACGCCGCTCTTGTCCACGGCCCTTTGTACCCTGTCAGTGATGTTCTCGAAGTCCATCCGGGCCGGGATGTTCATCCACATTTCTTCTCTATACGATTTCATTCCCTCTCCTCGAAGTAATCAGACCGCATCAAGGTAACATCGCCGATATCAGCCGGCAACACGCCTACTTGGATGTCATGGTCAGCACTCCGCTCCACTCCTCGGGAGAAGAGCACGGCCATTCCTCGAGACGCCGGAGATACATCTCCGCAACGGTATCTTCCCCGGCAATCTCGGAAAAAGCTTCCGTGGCTTCCGCCAACCTACCATCATAGAATGCGAGCAGCCCGGACCTGAACACTTCAAGATCTCTTTTTCGCTTTTCGAAGTCGTTCGGCTCCAAGGGCTCGTATACCCTGACCGAGCTCGCGCGTCCGATTACGGCTATACGGCCCACTTCCCTTATATGCAAACGGTCTTCAAGGAGATCGGCGGTATTTTTGGATAGTATCGTATATGTTCCAAGCTCTTTATTTGCGGCTTCCAGTCTGGCCGCAAGATTCACGGAGTCCCCTATCATTGTGTAATCAAATCGCTTGTGGCTCCCCATGTTGCCCACCACCGCGGGTCCGCTGTTCAACCCTATACGCATGAAAAGCTCATGGCCGACTTGCCGTCTGAAATCAGGTCTGAGCCTTGCCAAAGCGGCCTGACAACGTAGCGCGGCCCTTACCGCTCGCACGGCATGATCCTTCTGTGACAAAGGAGCATTCCAGAAAGCGATTATGGCGTCCCCCTCGTATTTATCGACGGTACCCCCCTCATCCAAGATTATATCCGTCATCACTGACAGGTAATCATTCAACAACCCCGTCAGTTCTTCCGGCGAAAGCCCCTCGGAAATACGAGTGAACCCCGCCAAATCCGAAAAGAATATCGTGAGTTCGCGTCGCTCGCCTCCCAATCGAAGCTTATCCGGCGACTCTATCAGCTCACCTATCACCATTGGGCTCAAGTATTGCTCGAACGCTTGCTTGATGAAGCGCTTTTGTCGGCCCTCTACCGCGTACCCGAGTATGCTCGCCGATACCAGACCGAGCGAGGTTCCGACAAAAGCCGGTACGAGTGGCACCCAAAAGCCCGCGAGATAGCCCCCGATAGATGCTGCCGCAGGCAGTGGAAGAAACAGTAGATAAGGCAAAGCCAGCCGATAAGGGCTTGTAACAAAAGAAGCCATCAGGGCTGCCGGAACCGCCAGAAACAGAAGCAGCACGACAAAGCTGAAGGCCGAAAGCTCGCGCATCATTCGATTGTTCAGGAGGTTGTCCAGCATAGCCGCGTGAACCATCACTCCGGCGGCACGGGCGTGAACGGGCGTAGGCCTGAGATCGTATAGTCCCGCCGCCGAGGCACCAACTAGGACGTGCGCTTCACTGAACACCTCCGGCTTGACAAGAGGCTCCCGTCCCGCAAGCAACAGAAGCTCACTCTGGATTATCTCGGCAGCGTTGTAGATAGAGAGATCGCCAAGATCGGGGTAACGCATCAGCATCCGTCCCTTGCCATCAAGCGGCACTTTGAGATCATCAAACATCAAGTGCCCGTTTGAAGCACGGATCGCCACGTCTCCACCTGCTCCCACCAGAAAGGCAGCGACTCCCAGTGTTGGAACAATACGACCGTCGAAGGTCGCGATGAGATTTCCTCTTCGGTATACACCATCCAAATCCGGGAGGATGTTCACGTTGCCGATTAGGCGGCATCGACTCATCAACTCACTGACCGGGAATAACGCTCCGACGTGTGCAACCGCAAGCATTTCCAGCTCGTTCGCGTTCGCCTCTCCATGATAGGATGCAAATGAGTCATCCGTCGCGCCGGGCCAGGAATTGAGGCTGCCCCCACTTCCCAGGAAGGCAGCCAAGACAACATCACCGTGGCCATCAATCGCTTCAGCAAAAGCCCGGTCGTCATGGACGCCCGCTGTGGAAGGGTCGGCGAATATCAAATCAAAAGCGAGCGCCTTGGCGCCTGCTCGCTCAAAGAAGTTGGCCATGAGAGCATATGTTTCACGCGGCCAAGGCCAAGAAAGCCCATTTGTTTCCAGCATCCATTCGATGCTGTGCTCGTCAATCAGGATCAAGACCACCTCTTCGGAATCCGGAGACGCAGCCAACAAACGGGCTCGCCAGTCCCAAGTTCGATATTCAAATGAGGTGAGCGCTCCCGACCACCAGAGAAACATCGAAAGCAAGGCGGCGATACCACCTGCCGCCAGCCCACGCCGCAACACCGGCAACTGTTTGGCCCCTCGCAACGATGAGCTGGATTCTGGTGTAGCCATACGGATCGAATCAAGGTGGAACCTAACGGTACAGCACCTTGTACGAGGCAGATGGGATCAGCATGTTTAGGAAGTTGCAATCAATCGCTTCAGATTGCGCCAAGTAATCTCTCATATCTCTCCTGACGTGCCTGCGTAGCAGCCGGCGGCTTCGGATGATCTCTCATCGCCCGCTCGACAACCCTAATGCGTCTCGACGGCGCCGGGTGAGTTCTGGCCAGTCCGATTGTCTTGGTCTCGAAAGCCGCGTCCATCTCCTCGAGCAAAGCAAGCAACGCATCTGGATCATAATTCAAACGCTGCATCATACGAACCGCCGCCCGGTCCGCTTCTCGCTCTGCTCCCCGCGAGTATCCACTGTCGATCAACGTCGAGGTAATATCTTCTATCGAGTTCTCGAAAATATCGGTCAACTCTGCAATCTCCTCCGATGACGCCACCCGAACACCGGTTATCGCGGCACTCGTGAGTGCTGCTGTAACCCGTGAAGTTCGTATGGCGGCCAGCCCGTGCTTGTGTTCGATATGGCCGATCTCGTGCGCCAATATGGCGGCAACTCCATCCTCGGAGTCGGTAAGACGCAGTATTCCTCGAGTCACCATGACCAGTCCGTTAGGTGAAGCAAAAGCGTTTACTTCATCGGTGTCGAGAACGACAAAACGGTAGCCGGCGAATATTTCGGGCCTATCGGATGCCATAGCCAGGCTCTGGCCGATCTTGTTGAGGTACTCATTGACCTTCGATTCATCAAAAGGCTCATATCTCGAAAGAATCTCCGCTCCTACGGCTCTACCTATGTAGTGTTCCTGCTCCGGAGTGAAGTCTTCAAAGCTTCGCTCAACCGCCTCGGCACTTCGCTCCAGGGCCGCCGCTTGGTTTTCATCCACGTGCCCGGTAGCCATGCCTATCCCGGTTCCGACACGAGTGATGGCCACGCACCCAACGACAACGGAAAACACGCCGGCGACGATAGCCCCGACAACCAGTCCTCCAAACCGTGGACCGACTGCTCGTTTACCGGAAGAAGAGAATGTCATCGGCCATCCTCCTCCGGAACCTTCAGTCCGCCTTCTCGCAGAAACTCCCGCAAATCGTCTGGGTTGATAGCCTCCTGGGCCTCCAGGCGATCAACCCACTCGTAGTCCAACCCTCGCTCGGTCCTATACCGGCTTTCTACTTGTTCGGTGAAGCCCCGCGCTGCTAGCGCAACCTCTTCATCGCCCGCGCCATGTCGAACGTCCCCATCGCCCGCCGAAAAGGTGACCCGCCCCGCCGTGACAGCGGACTCGTGCAGCCAGCCGATATTTCCCGAACTGGTTTCGATACGCTTCCAGCCCCTTTCGTCATGTAAGACTCGAACCTGCTGGCCATAGGTTAGAACCTCTATTGTTTCACCGAAAAAACTAGGAACCTCCCGAACGCGGGCCTCTTTTACGGCTACGCTGACCTGCGCGGACCCATGAATGAGCATCGGCACGAGCACGCCGGCTGCTATGGCGAGCATGACAGACTTGTATCGCGACATCCGCACCTCCGTTTCACCAGCATGACATCGTAGCATGGCAAGACGGTTCATGTTCGCCCAATTTCCGGTAATTCGCGAAGGAAATGCTCGAGCAATAATCGACTTCTATCTTCCAGAGCCTCGTCATCTAGTGTATAAGATTGAACCAACGCGATCATCGCTCAAAAACGTCAATGGACTGTCAGACAGGTCGCCGTTCTCCGGGGCGAAGCCCCGGGGAGGCCAGGCGGGGGAAACCATGGGCAAAGAGAGATTCAAGCAGTCCGATCACCCTGGCATCTCCGGCGACTCCAAGACCGCCCTGATGGCCCGTATGCTCGAGCTTGCCCCCGTCGCCGCCATGGTGAACGACTTTGAAGGGCGACTCCTCTTCTGCAACTCCAGAGCATGCGAGGTGCACGGCTACGAGGCGGAAGAGTTCGCGGCTCTTACCTTGCGGGACCTGGCTTCACCGGAAACCCGAGCCGCGATTCCGGAAAGATTGCGAGTTCTTCGCGAGGAAGGAGAGATTTCCTTCGAGGTGGATCACATCCAGAAGAAAGGCACCTGGATTCCGCTCGAGGTAATCAGCCGAACCGTTGACTGGGAAGAGGAGCCGGCTATTTTCAGCATTGCCGTTGACATATCGGCGCGCAAAGCAACCGAAGGGATGCTGGATGCCGAACGCAGGCAGCTCATCTCCATCTTCGACAGCATAGATCAGGTCGTGTATGTGACGGACCCTTACACACACGAAATCATCTATGTAAACCGTCATTTTCGAGATGTACTAGGCACTAATCCCACCGGCCGGCGATGCTACGCGGAGTTCCAAGGCCTCGATGCGCCTTGCGAGTTCTGCACGAACGAAATTATTCTCGAGGACAAAGGCAGGCCTCATAGCTGGGAGCATTATAACGAAGCCTTGAAGCGTCATTACTGGATCATCGATCGTATCATTAGGTGGCCCGACGGGCGTGATGTCAGATTCGAGCTCGCTATTGACATATCCGAAATCAAGGAACTCGAGCGGCGGCTTGCCGTATCGCAACGAATGGAAGCAGTCGGGCTGCTGGCCGGAGGCATCGCTCATGACTTCAACAACTTGCTTACGGTAATAAACAACTGCGCAACCCTCGCTAAAAAGAACCTGTCGGATACGAAGCAGGTCCAGGAGGACATCGCTCAAATACAAAGCGCCGGTCAACGGGCCGCCGCCCTGACTCGCCAACTTCTCGCCTTCAGCCGCAAGCAAGTTCTTCAGCCGAAGGTCATCAACCTGAACGGTGTGATCTTGGATTTAGAAGACATGCTGCGCCGACTTCTCGGCGAAGACATCGATATAGAGATACATCTCGACGAGAACTTGGGTCACGTCCTAGTCGATCCCTCGCAAATGGAGCAGATCATCGCCAACCTGGCATTGAACGCCCGCGAAGCCATGCCCGGCGGCGGTAGTTTGACCATTGAGACCATCAACGTGAAGCTCGACGAAGAGTACGCGCGCCAGCACGTGGACGTGTCCCCGGGTGACTACGTGATGATGTGCATGACAGACACGGGTCACGGGATGGACGAAAAAACAAAGAGCAGAATATTCGAGCCGTTCTTCTCGACGAAACCGAGAGGCAGGGGCACGGGGCTTGGTCTGGCCACGGTCTACGGAATAGTCAAACAAAGCGGGGGCGATATATGGGTGTACAGCGAACCCAACGCGGGCGCCGCTTTCAAGATCTATCTTCCCAAGGTAAGCGATCATCCAATACGTGAAGAATCGAGTCCCTCGCCGGTTTTGAACATCGGAGGAGGAACCGAAACGCTGCTTTTAGTGGAGGACGAGGATGCCGTGCGTTTCATTGCCGAGCGCCTACTATGCCAGGCGGGCTACACTGTTCTTACCGCCCGCGACGCCGAAGAGGCAATGCGTATCCACGACAAGATGGAACACGAGATTGACCTGTTGCTCACCGACGTAGTGATGCCAAAAACCAGCGGGCGACAACTCGCGGACAAACTCCTCAGCCTTCAACCGAAGCTCAAGGTACTTTATATGTCGGGGTACACGGACAACGCCATAGTCCATCACGGGGTCTTGAACGCCGGCACGCACTTCATTGCCAAGCCCTTTTCCGCCACCGAGTTGACTCGCAAGGTGCGAGAAGTGCTCGACGGGTCATAGTGACTAGGCTAGAAACCATGATTCTGGTTTAGCAAGTGTTCTCGCGGAGCGCTCGACATTGCATCGGTCGAAGAAGTCGGTGGGAGCAGAAAGAAAAAATGCGCCGCGAACCGCCATGCACTATGCTGCACGAGCCATGATTGATACCGAGGTTGCATTTGTAGGTTTGGGCACCGTGGGAGAGACCCTCATGAAAGGGCTTCTTTCCGCCAATACGCTCTCCGCCGACAAGGTTCGAGCCAGCCACCCCAGAGAAGATAGGCGCAGGGAAATTGCCGAGCTCTACGGCGCCGGAGTGCACGCCTCCAACTCGGATGCGGTACAAGGGGCCGGACTGGTAGTGCTGTGCGTCAAACCACAGATATTTCCCCACGTAGTGGAGGAAATGGCACCCGCTTTGGCTCGAGAAGCGCTGGTCGTTTCCATAGTGGCCGGCGTTCCGATCAGCGCCATCGAAAAACGGCTCGGAAACCAAGTAAGAGTCGTCCGGGCAATGCCGAACCTGCCCTGCCTCGTGGGCGCCGGTGCGTCGGTGCTTGCGGCCGGCTCGCAGGCAACGAGCGAAGACACTGCATTGGCTGAAAGGATCTTCGCATCTGTGGGCGAGACGATCGTGGTCGAGGAGGAGGATCTCATCGACGCCGCGACAGGGCTATCCGGTTCCGGTCCGTCCTACGTGTTCCTGCTCATCGAGGCACTTGCCGATGGAGGAGTCAAGATGGGACTTTCCCGGGACAGATCCCTTCGGCTCGCCGCGCAGACGGTTTACGGCGCCGCCAAGCTGGTAATAGAGACAGGTGAGCACCCCGGTCGCCTCAAGGACATGGTCACCTCCCCCGGGGGGACAGCTATCGCGGGGATACACACGCTGGAGGCGGGCGGACTCCGCACGACTCTCATCAACGCGGTGGAAGCAGCGACGCTGCGGGCACGAGAGCTGGGTATCACTCACCTTAACGGGCTCGAGTGACCACGAACCCCGCTAAACCTCCCGCGACCAGCGCGAACGCGGCTGCTGAGAGGCCATAAAGTAAAGGCTTTTCGCCGGCAAACAGCTCGATAGCGCTGCCAATCGCGCCAGCCTGTGCCGGAAGCGGCTGCGCCGCGGGCGCGGCGCCGAAGATCTCCCAGCCCATTCTCGCCGCGGCCAGCAGAAGCAGCAAACCGAACAGGCCACGCAATCGCGCGACCGGCAGGCGTCGAGCCAGTGCAACCCCAAGCCAGGAGCCGGGAATCGAGCCCACCATCAGCATGGCCGCGAGCATGACGTCCACGCCTCCAATGAAAGTGGCGTGGAACACCGTTGCTCCACAGGAGATGAGCAAGATCTGCATCAGGCTCGTACCGATCGCCACGCGGGTGCCAATTCCCACCAAGTAGATCATGACCGGAACGAGTATGAAACCTCCTCCAACACCCAATAAACCGGCGAACAGCCCGGCGAGCAGGCTGAACAGAACAACGACCGCGACACCGCCGGCGTCGGAGAGGGCATCGCCGGCCGGGTGACTGGACCCCGCCGTCCAGAGCTCGCGCAACATCCGAAAACCGACCGCCACGAGAATCAGCACGTAGGCGGATGCGACTACAACACCGAAATATCCACCCTCTATCAACAATCCGGCGGCCAGCGTGCCCAGAAAACCTGCGGGCAGCGACGCACAAGCCGCAAACAGAGCAAGTGAGGGCCGCACCCGCCCCGCCTCGACGTTCAACATTGTTCCAATCGCCGAGGCCGCGATCATCTGGTTGAGGCCCGTTCCAACCGCGGCGGCCGGCGGCACCCCCGCCCACATCAACGCAGGTGTAGCAAGAACCCCACCGCCGATTCCGAACACCCCAGCCAGAGTGCCAATCGCCAGGCCAAGGAGCACGGGCAACAGCGGGCACAGCTCGACACCGGCTATGGGAAAAATCACGCAGGCTTCCTTTCACTTGCGTTGATGGGCCCGGTAGGGTCCAGCAGACGACAAAACCCTGGAACGCCGCGAGTATGAGGCCTCACTCCGCACGCGTCAACGACAGGCCTCATTACAGGGTCCGGGCAGATCCAATTAAGGATGGCAAAGACGATTTGGGATGCTAACGTCCATTTTCTTCGAGATTGTCGCGTCTGCGCCGGCTCCATTAGCGAATGAGGCCAAAGAAACATGACCGTGACCCCAACCAGCCGCGAAGCAACAAACGCAAGTCTCCAAGGTCCAGCCGACCGGACTCGGCCGAATGCCCAAAGAACCTTGCTCGCATCGACCGCTTTCCTTCTATTTGCTTCGGCCGTTTCCCAGCAGGCTCTCGCGAGGGAAGAAGGCCACGGGTTCGCCGAGGCGAGAGTCTCCGCCTTCACTGGAACCACCGGCGAGAGCTGGCAGGCTGTTCAACGTTTTCGCCCCACCTTGAACATGCGTATAGTCGACCGGGTCGCGCTCGCCGTCACGGTGGAAGCGGGCCTGATGCAGGGCCGCGATCCAACCGCCGAGCTACGCCGAACAGTCGAGGAGAGCGACCTCGGCCCGTTGCTGGAAGCGGCGGGGTGCACCTGGCCCGACAGAGGCCACGACCTTTTCAGAATCCATGACGCCTCCGACTACCTCGAAGTCGACCGGCTCTTTATCGACGTCTACCAGGACGATTTCGACCTTCGGATCGGAAGACAGTCCTTGCACTGGGGCTCAGCGCGGTTCTTCAATCCAACCGATCCCTTTCCGGAGCTGCTCTTGGCCGAGCCATGGCGACCTCGAAGAGGGATCAACGCCGCCCGCTTGACAGTCCCCTTCGGTCCATTGAACGACGTCATGGCGGTGGCGGCCATCGACGATGCCCTGCTACAGCCGCGGATCGCGGGGCGAGCGCGCCTGAACTTCGCAGGGGTCAACCTGGCGGCGGTCGGCGCATGGCGCGGAGATGAGGACGACACCCTCGTGGGGCTCGATCTGCGAGGCACCACCGTCGTGGGCTGGTGGGCGGAGGCCGCGCTTTTTCCCGGAAGCGAACCTCACACGGAGCTGGCCGTCGGCATCGACTACTCGTTTCCGCTGTTTGATCGGACGGTCGTCCTGGCACAGTACTATCGTAACGGCGCCGGAGCTACTCGCCCCGACGAATACGCCAGACCCACCGCCCTAGCGGGAGTTGGCCTTCCCGACTGCGAAATCAACCAGCCCGACGAGCTGGCTGAACCGTTTGAGGAGTCTCCCTTTGCACCCGTGTCGCTTGCCCGCGACTATCTGCTTCTTGGGACTTCATTCACATTTTCGCCGGACTGGTTGCTGGACACGTTCATGCTTCAGAACCTGAACGATGGGACGGCCTTCGCAATACCCACCTTGACTTTCATAGCCACCGGCAGACTCGACCTGTCACTGTCCGCGCAAATCCCCTTCTCGACCTGGGGCGATGGTGGTGAGTTCCGTCCTCGCCCGCAAGACACGAGGTTCGAATTCGATCTCGAGCCGAATCTAGACCCCATCGAGGTGGACCTTTCCGGACTGGTCCCTTCCTCCACGATTACGTTCTGGGCTCGCTTCAGTATCTAAATCACTTTCTCATTTCATGCTTGACCACGGAAGACGAGGAAATCATGGCTGTCTGTGAGCTGAAACACGTTACCAAGTCCTATGGCACCGGTCCCGCAAGAGTAGACGCCGTAAAAGATATCTCTCTTTCCATAGACAGCGGAGAG
Source organism: Deltaproteobacteria bacterium (assembly GCA_007130885.1). GTDB lineage: Bacteria > Myxococcota > Myxococcia > SLRQ01 > SLRQ01 > SLRQ01. The sequence goes on along the minus strand of SLRQ01000050.1, from coordinate 59,104 downwards.
TTCACCGTCTTCAAGGGTCCGTCAGGCTCCGGTAAGACCACATTGCTCAACATGGTCGGATGCCTTGATACGCCTACCGAGGGCGACGTAATCGTGAAAGATCGGTCGGTAAAGGATCTTTCGTCGCGCGCACTCTCTCGCCTCCGGGCTAGCACTATCGGCTTCGTCTTTCAGTCTTTCAATCTCATGCCTGTTCTAACGGCTCTGGAGAACGTCGAGCTGGCCCTACAGCTCGCCGGCCTGAAGGAAGATACACGTGAGCCCGCGGCCAAGCTCCTCTCGGAAGTGGGGCTCGAGGGGTTCGAGCGCCGCCGGCCCAACCAGCTCTCGGGAGGTCAGCAACAGCGCGTGGCGATTGCTAGGGCGCTTGTCAAGCACCCGGCACTGATCATAGCGGACGAGCCCACCGCGAACCTCGACACGACAAACGGCGCGCAGGTGCTCGACATCATGCAAGCTCTCAACGAGACCCACGGAATCACATTTCTGTTCTCCAGCCACGATCCCAGAATGATTGAGCGAGGCCGCCGCATCGTCAGCCTCACGGACGGTGTGGTCAGCAGCGACGAGCGCCGCGACTCGAGCGGAGGCGCGGGATGATCATTCCAAGGCTGGCTCGAAGAAACCTGTTTCGCTGCCCGCGACGAGTAATACTGTCTATGGTAGCCATCGTGGTAGGGATCGGCGTGTTCATACTGGGAGAGGGCCTCGTCAGCGGGGTAACCGAAAACCTGAAGGTCTCATCCATCGAGAGCATGAACAGTCACGTGCTGATTCGCCCTCCCGACTATCCGGAGGGAATACAGCACCCTGTGGACGAACTGCTCGAAATAGACGAAGAGGTCCGCCGCGTGCTGGACGAAGAAACAGTGGCTTGGACAGAAAGGATCATCTTTTCTCCAACAGCCGCCGCGGGCCCGGATCATGTCCGCGCGCGCGCCATCGGGTACGATCCGGTTCGGGATCCGGAGGTATTCTCACGTGCTCTGTGGCAAGTCACCGCGGAGAAACCCGATGCGGAGCAAAACGAGGTGCTGCTGACCACCGGCGTTGCCGATCTCCTGAACCTATCAGTCGGTGACACCCTTATTTTGCGGGTAAGAACCCACCTGGGAGCGATGAACGCACTCCGAGTCAGCGTCTCTGGAATCGTGGAGACGGGTTTTCATAACATCGACTCGATGGGAATTCTCATGTCTCTCTCTTTGGCTCAAAGACTAATAGACGCCGACAACCCGACGCATATCGGCACGCGGCTGGAATCCCGCGACGACTCCGAGCCCTTCGCCGCTCGCATCTCCGAGCTTCTCGGTGACCGCGCTGAAGTTCAGACGTGGCAGGAGGACGTCCAGGATCTCATGGGGATCCAAAATATTCGCAGGCGCGCTCTCCAGATCATCTCCGCGATACTGCTCGCTCTGGCCGGCGTTGGTATGGCAAACACCATACTAATGTCGGCCTATGAGCGCGTGAGGGAGGTGGGCACGCTTCGCTCGATGGGAATGACGAAGCAAGGCGTCACGGGCCTTTTCGTGTTCGAAGGGCTGATAATCGGAATCGTAGGCAGTATTCTCGGAGCCTTGTGGGGAGGAGGGCTTGCCGCACACTGGGCTGTAAATCCAATAGATTTCGGCGATCTAATTGACGTATGGGGAGAAGACCTGGCGTTCTCGGCCCTCGTATATACCCGCTTCAGCATGGGAACAGTTCTCTTCGGCGTCGGCTTCGGAATAGTCGTTTCCATGCTGGCTTCCATATTTCCCGCTCGTGTGGCTGCCTCAATGCCGCCGGCGGAGGCAGTGAGGGCGGAGTAATGCGGACCCATCTTTTTCGTCTGGCGGCTCGAGGCACGTGGCGGCATCGAACCCGCAGCCTGCTCACGGCTGCAATGGTCGCATTGGGAGTAGCGTTGCTCGTCATGGGCCTGACCTGGGTAACGGGTATCTTCGGTGGAATGATGGAGGAGTCGGCCTCCATTGCCGGCCATGTTCGCATAGTGACGCAGGAGTACTCGGCCCAAGAGCAGCTAGCCCCACTTTACGAAAACATAGAACCGTCCGACCCTTTGGTCGAGCTGCTCTCGAAGCACCCCGACGTGGTCGCGGCAATGCCTAGAATAATGACGGGGGTCACGGTTACGGTGGGCGAGGAGATAGGGGATGTCTTTGCCGGCGCGGTCGGAGCCCCCGAGAGCTACTATAGAGACCGCCTTCAGGCGATGGACGAGTTGATCGAGGGCCGCTGGTTCGAGAACGAGGACGAGCTCGTCATGGGACACCGGGTAGTCAGGCAGGTAGACGCCCAGCTCGGCGACGAGGTTGTTCTGCTCGGGATGACACAGGATGGCTCGATGTCCCCCGCCATGGGAACGCTGGTCGGCATCCTGCACGCCGGTTCGAGCTTCTTCGACCAGCAGGTCTTTCTCCCGCTGGAGGAGCTTCGATGGATCACCGACATACCCGAAGGGACTATCGAGATCTTGGTGTTCGGAGAAAGATATCAAGACGCCCCGGCTCTGGCGCGCTCGCTACGCGAGCTTCCCGAACTCGAGGGGATGGCGGTGGAAGCCTGGATCGAACGAGAGCCGTACGGCGGGCTGGCGGGGTTCATGGAACAGGTACAAGGGATCCTGGTGTTCGCAATAGTGCTTCTGGCGGCCTTGGGCATCCTGAACACCATGATGATGTCGGTACTCGAACGCACCAGCGAAATCGGCGTTCTTCGCGCAATGGGTCTCGGACGCTTGGGTGTCGTCTGGATCTTCATCGTAGAAGCGATCATCATCGCCGGCCTCGGCGGTTTGGCGGGCATCGTGCTCGGCATAGGCCCTGCTTGGCTGCTTCATGCGCGAGGCGTAGAGATTGGAGACGTCGCGACGACCTTGGCAGCCGATCTTCCGGTCACGGCAACCGTATACGGCGAGCTGACGGCCGGCGTCGTGCTCGGTTCCTTCCTGCTCGGTTTGCTCGCGGCGTTCATCGGAAGTGTAATCCCGTCCATCCGGGCAGCCTACGTGCAGCCCGTGGTCGCTATGCGCACCAGGAGATGACCATGAAAAGACTGACTCTTGCCGTTCTGTTGTCGCTTGCATTCTCGCCATTCGTTTTGGCGGCGGATCTCCCAAAGGGGAGCGCCGATGAATCCTCACCCCGGGAGGAGCCGAAAGCAGGCGAGGCTGGCGATCAATCCACTTCCGCGGAGGAAGGTGACGAGGAAGAGACGAGCGCGACAAGGGAGTCCGCGGGTGCAACGTCTGCTGACGAGATTCTGGATAAGGTGGACGAGAATCTGACCTTCGAGACCAGAACCGCCCGCGTAACCATGGTGGTGGAGGGCAGAAGAACGCGCACTTTCGAGATGCAAACGTATGCCCGCGGCTTGGAAGACGCCGCGATAGAGTATCTATCCCCGCCGCGCGAGCGAGGCACGCGAATGCTCAAGCTCGGCGACGAGCTGTGGATGTACATGCCTGCGATAGACAGAGTCCAAAAGATCTCGGGTCACATGCTTCGGGAAGGGATGATGGGCTCCGACGTTTCGTACGAAGATCTGATGGAGTCACCCGAGATGAGAGAGATGTATGACGCCGAGCTGGTGGGCGAGGAGGACCTGGACGGGCAGCCCACCTGGAAACTGGAGATGACGGCCAAGGACCGGGCCGTCACATACCCCCGGCGAGTCATCTGGGTCGATAAGGGAACATTCATCCCCTTGAAGCAGGAACTGTACGCCCTCGACGACATGCTCCTCAAGACCTGGACCATGAGCGAAATCGAGGAGTTCGAGGAGGAACGAAGGTTTCCCACCCGAATGACCATCGAAGACCACGTGATAGAAGACTCGGTGACCCGGCTCGAGTTTGCAAACATAGAGTTCGGAGTCGATCTCGAAGAGGAGGTCTTCTCGCTGCGATGGGTGGAACGGCGCTAGCCACGCCTAGCGTGAATGTTCTGACGGCTTGCGCCGGGACCACCAGCGAGGTCATTATCTCCTACGATGGCGGATGAGAGAGCCAGGGTGAGACGTAAGACTTCGACAAAAGGGACCCGGAAGCGGCAGGAGATTCGCAGCGCCGCTTATCGGTGCTTTCGTGATCGCGGCTACCACGAGACCAGCGTGGATGCGATTTGCGAGAAAGCAGGCATATCCAAGGGCAGCCTCTACTGGCACTACGAGTCCAAGCAAGAGGTGTTCATAGACATCCTGGAGACCTGGACTCGAGAGGTGATGGACGAGCTGTACGAGCAGTTTCAGGAGGCACTCGATCAGCCTGACTACGTGGGAGCCATTACTCGTGCCTTTCAGCGGGAAAGCCGCCGCGGCAGGGTCATAGTTCCTCTTTGGCTCGAGTTCGCGGTGCACGCCCGGCGCGACCCCAAGATCCGCGAGGCTCTCTCCCGCTTCCATCGCCGCTCTCGAACCGCCATAGCCGAAATGCTGCGCCCAGCCCTCAAAGACGAGCTCAACGAAGACGAGCTGCAAGGTGTCGCATCAGCCATTTTTGGGGCCTACACCGGCTTGTTGACATGGGAGCTCTCGGAGTTCGACAGCTCCCGGCCCCCGCAGGCGTTCGGGCAGGTCATGGGCGTACTCGGACGCCTGCTCCAAAGAGTGAACACCTCCGCAGGTCAAATCGGAATCAAGCCGCACTCGGAAGCTGAAGGCACCGAGGACGGCTCATCAGCCGGGGCACAGATCGTGGGTGTGCTCGGCCGCCTGTTTCGCCGGGTGCATGCAGGCGAAACCGCCGCTCTAACCCGACACCAAAAGGCTGATAGCGCCATCGAAGGAGCACGGGTCGAAGAGGAAGAGATCAAGGCTCTCTTGGCTTTGATGCCGCAAATCGCCCATGAGCAAGTTTTCACGCTACGGCGCCTGGTTCTCGAGTCGGCACCGGACGCCAGCGAGCGCCTGACCAGGGGAAAGAAGGCGCTCGGCTACATCAGGGGCGGCACGGTCATTTGCCGAATAGAGCCACGTCAAGATGCCACGCGCGTAACCTTCGAGAACGGCATCGCCATCTCGGACCCCGAGGCCAAGCTTCGAGGCAAGGGGCTCCGCACTCGCTACTTCGATCTTCCTCACACCAAACCGGTACCTGTCCCCGCCTTCGCCGCTCTGGTGCGACAGGCTTCGAAGCTGGCCGAGAAGGCCTGATATAGCAGGACAACAGCCGGGCCCATCGCTGCCGCGGCTGCCGCTCTCCGCGCTCGCCACGCCCGCGCTCCCGCGGGCTCTCGAAAAACGGAACGAGCATGACGAAGCGGGGAAGCCATGAGTCCGCGCTCCCTCGCGCGCTCGAAAAAAGGTGCAAACTCACCCGATGCCTGATTCAAACGGCCTACTTTGCACTCCGACTCTTCCTCGCCTTCAGATTGCTCCCCAAGCGATCGAAATACCTCGGGATTGCTCCGCCAAGCGACTCGGACGATAGAGGGGATGGCTCAGGCAGCGACCTTGTTGACAGCACCGATCCGCCCGGCTACTGTGATCCCCTACTAGACTGACCGGTCGGTTTTCTTTGAGGCAACCGGGCCTACGCCTGCATTTACGCGCTACAAGGAACGCCGGCAAACGCTAGAAAGGGATCGCATGAGTCACGGTCGTGGAGACAAGAGTTCGAGCATCGCCGCGGAAATGGTAAACGGAGGCAGGTCATTCGAGACCAAAGTAGACCAGTCGGTCTTGTCCGAGACCGACGAGTCCATCCCGAAGCCGTTGCAGTCTTCGCTGGCGGCCCTACTGGCTCGAGGCAAGACCTCCGCGGCCGTCGCATTCGCCGGCCAAGGAGCTTCTTGTATCGATGAGCTTTCGGATATCTATCGTGACTCGCCGGTCGTTCGCGAATGGGTCGACGCGGCCGACGTGCTTCTTCGCGACCTGGCCCTCGAGCGCTCGTTCCGGTCCAGCGGCTTCGTGGACCAAGGCCTCGATTTGCTGCGATGGGTACGTGATGAGAGCGCTCGCCCCACAGCGGATTACCTATCCTCCTCGCTCGTATCCCAGCCGCTGCTCTTTATCACACAGATGGCAAGATACATCGCGGCCTTCAACGAAGGCCTCTCCGCGGCGTTCGAGTCGGGCGCGATAAAGGCCTCTTTGGGCCACTCCCAAGGAGTAATGCCCTCTGTGCTGATAGCCGAGAGCCCCCGCGGCATTGTCTCGAGGAAACGCTTTCTGGATTACGTCCGATACATGGCCTGGCAAGGCCTTCATATGGCTGAGTCTTGGGCCAAGGCCCCCGAAACCGCGAAACAATCAGGGACCGCGCCCATGGCCGCCATCTCGGGCCTCACGCTCGAGCGTCTGTCCGAAGGGGTCGAAGCGGTGAACAGGCTGCTCGATTCTGGGACGATTGACGGTGGCCGAGAGAGTGCATCGCCGGGTACACCGATAGTAATTGCTCTGCATAATACGAGGACCCGGTTCGTCGTCAGCGGACCTCCCAGGGCTCTTTATCGTCTCCACGAGTGGCTCGCGGCTCGGGCCGATCGAGAAACCAAGCTCCGGCGAGCAGGCCGTTTCGCCGGGCAAATCGGAACCTTCACGTGGGAGGATCTGCCGGTGGGCGGCCCTTACCACTCTCCAGCCATGGCATCCGGCCTTCAGTCCATGCGCCAAACCGTCCGCGAGATCGGCTTCGCCGTGGAAGCATTCGACCTCGTCATCGACTGCATCTCCCCCGCCACCGGTGAGCGCCTCAACGACTCGTCCGACCTCACCGGTGCCCTAGTCAACATGCAGTTCATAGAGCCTGTACGGTGGACACGCGCGATTCGAGAGCTCAGGCGAGATGGTGAGCTTCAACACATCTTGGATTTGGGCCCGGGCGACGCCGCGGCCCGTTTGACACGCTCCATTCTCAAGGGAAGCGGAGTCGAGGTCATCCCTCTTTCCGAGCCGACCGGCCGAGAGCGTCTCTTCTCGGAAAGCTCTCCCGAAAGCATACCGCCCATCATCCGCTATGAAGAACTCGCCCCCTCGCTTTCGACCAGTCGGGGAGCCTTGACCGCCGAAAACAGCTTCACGAGAGCCACCGGCTGCCCTCCCTTCATTCTCGGCGGAATGACCCCGACAACAGTCGATGTGGAGATCGTCGCCGCCGCCGCGAACGCCGGCTTTGTAGCGGAGCTCGCCGGTGGAGGTCAGGTAACCGAGCGAACGTTCAACCTGCGCATGGAGGAGCTATCCGAAACCTTGGACCCCGGCCGTGAGATCGTATTCAACGCTCTATATCTGGACCCCTACCTGTGGGATCTGCATATTCGCCGGCGGAAGTTGGTTCAAAAGGCACGCGCCGCCGGCGCACCTATTCGCGGACTAACCATCAGCGCGGGGATACCCGATACGGACCAGGCACGCGCCCTTCTGGACGAGCTTCGCGCGAATGACATCTGGTTGAACGCGTTCAAGCCCGGAACGATCGCTCAAGTGCAGCAAGTGGGCCGCATAGCTGAAGCGGCTCCGGAGCACACGATCTTCGTGCACGTGGAAGGAGGAAAAGCCGGAGGGCACCACTCGTGGGAGGACCTCGACGAGCTTCTGCTTGCCGGCTATGACCTTCTCCGCTCTAGACCGAACGTGATCCTCTGCGCCGGCGGCGGAATAGCCACAGAGGCACGCGCCGTCGAGCTGCTCACGGGCAGGTGGGCATGCCGGTATGAGCTGGATCCCATGCCGGTCGACGCCGTTTTTCTTGGCACGCTCGCAATGGCTTGCAAGGAGTCCAAGGCTTCACCGGCCGTAAAGCAGGCTCTTGTCGAAACCCCAGGCGGTGAAAGTTGGGTTCTGTCCGGCGAGTCCGAGGGAGGCATCACCTCCGGCAAGAGCCAGCTCGCCGCCGACATCCACTACATCGACAACGCGGCCGCAAGATGCGGGCGACTGCTCGATCAGGTAGCAGGCGACGCCGATGCAATCGCGGCTCGGCGGGACGAAATAGTCAAAGCCCTCGACCAAACCGCAAAGCCCTTCTTCGGCGACCTAGACCGAATGAGCTGGCTGGAGGTCCTCCAGCGCATGGTGTCCTTAATGGCGATCGGCTCGGGTGGGCGTTATGAGGACGGCATTTGGCCCGACGCCGGTTGGCGCTCTCGCGTCGCGGACGTGCTCTGGAGAGCAGAGTCAAGACTCGCACCCGCTGGTCGCACCGTTCCCAGTACGCTGGGCCATCTTGACGAGCTAGACGATCCCAAGGCGGTCTTGGACCGCCTCGTCGCTCGCTGGCCTGAAGCGGCAATGCGTCGTCCGGGGCCCGCCGACGTACACTGGTTCATCCGGGAAGTATGCGCGAGACCCGGCAAGCCCGTGAACTTCGTGCCCATCATCGATGAAGACGTCAGACGCTGGTACAAATCCGACTCCCTCTGGCTGCAGGACGAGGCCCGCTTTGAAGCGGACAAGGTTCTCGTACTTCCCGGCCCCGAAGCAGTGAGAGGGATAACCAAGGTCGATGAACCCGTGGCGGACCTCTTGAGCCGCTTTGATTCCGCTCTTCTCGAAGACGTCAAGGCATCGGGTTCAAGGGCCAAGGCCCTCCCTCTTCCCCAAGGCCTCATAATGGACGAAGAGCCGAAAGAGGTCGTATTCCGTGCGACCGCCGGCGCCGCACCGGAGTCATTTATCCGGGTCGTAAGAGCGCGTTGTGCCGCGCCCTTGGCCGATTTCATCGTCGCGCCTAGGTTCGGCGAAGGCCGGCTATCGAAACCAAACCCCCTACCCAAGCTGATAAGAACACTCAAGGGCGCGAGGCTGTCCGTCGACCAAGCGGGACGCTCCCTGGGCTATGTCTGTCCGGACGGCCTCGAGTCAGTGACCGTCGACCTTCTCCCAAGCACGGAGTCGGGCGGACGCGACCAATGCATCCGGTTGACTATTCAAATGGCGACCCTGCCGGACCAAGCGGCCTCCCCTCCACCGCTGGTGCTCATCTGGAACCGGCACCCCAGGTCGGGCCTTTTCGTATCCAATCCGGATGACCATGCCGAAAGCCTGCGCGATTTCTATCACGCCTCGCTGTTTGGAGGTCCCCTAGACGCGGTAACGCCATTTGAGACCGCATGGGACCGCAAACTCGTGGAGCCGGCACGCGTCAAGGACTACGCGGCTTTGACCGGCCTTCAATACTCACCGAAGGCGCCCCCGGATCTGTGCTTCTCTCTTGTTTGGGAGCCATTGTTCCGCGTTCTATCTCACAAGGAAGTCGCCGGCGGTCTCTCGCGACTAGTTCATCTTCGTCACGAGTTCGAACCCGGCGAAACATGGCCCCTTCGAGTGGGCGACAAAGTCGATGTAAAGGCGCGCCTGACGCGCATAGAGGATCGAAGTGATGGTCGGACTCTTCAGGCGCGGTCGGAAATACACAAGGACGGCAAGCTCGCCGCCCTGGTCCTTTCGACGTTCTTCGTGAGGGAACCCTTCGGACACACCCGGTTCTCCGTTCGAGCCGACGAGCCGAAACGGCTGGCTTTCACGTTGTCCGACGAGGCGGCGGCCGAATATTTTTCCGGACACGACTGGCTCTCCCTGAAGCCGGGGATCAAGCTTTCCGCCGGTGACCGGCTCACCATGGAGTGTTTGCTTGGCGAGATTCGCCCGCGAAACGAGACAGCCCGCTTCGAGGCCGGCGGTCGTCTGTTGCGAGCGAGCACGAATAACAAGGAGCCGGAGATACTGGGGACGATCGCTCTAGACACAAGCTCGCGCGCCCGGATCCATCCGATCCTCGCGGCAATCGAGCCTCTTGGATTCACTCCCGTATCCGAGATTTCGAATGGCTCATCGAGCGAGGAGACCAAGGAAACACCACCGCTTTCACTGGCCTCCATCGACGCTCGCGTACCATCGTCCATGCACGCATTCGCCGAGGCCGGGCAGGATCTGAACCCCATCCATTACAGTCCGGTCATGGCGAGATTCGCGGGCCTGGAAAGGCCCATAGCGCACGGCATGTGGACCTCCGCGCGTCTTACCGCCTTCGCGATCGAAGAGATCGCCGCTGGAGATAGAGGTCGACTTCGCAAGCAAGAGACCGAGTTCCTTGCCCCGGCCCTGCCGGGGGAGCCTTTGCGGCTCGAAGCCGTGCGCACCGGCACTGCCGCTGGAGATCTCAATGTAACGCTGACGGCCAAGGTCCGCCGCGACGACGACTTCGTGCCGATCGCCCGCTCCGAGGCCCGCATCGCCGCCCCTCGCACCGCCTATGTGTTTCCAGGTCAGGGCATTCAGCGAAGCGACATGGGAATGGCCGGGTATGCCCGCTCCGCGGCCTGCCGCGAGATCTGGGATCGCGCCGACGCCTTTACCAGGCGCTCTCTAGGTTTCTCCATTCTACGCATCGTCCGCGATAACCCTTCCGAGATAGTCGTGAACGGTCGCTCGCTGGTACACCCAAAAGGCGTACTGAATCTCACTCAGTTCACTCAGGTAGCCATGGCCGTTCTGGCACAAGCCCAAGCCGCCGAGCTGCGTGAGCGCGGCGTTCTGGCGGAGGATGCGGTCACCTGCGGCCACAGTGTGGGCGAGTACAACGCGCTTGGAGCTCTTCTAGGCATCCTGCCGCTCGAGACCCTCATCGAGGTAGTCCACCAGCGCGGGCTCGTAATGCACGGTCTCGTTCCTAGAAACGACCGCGGGGAGAGCGGCTACGGAATGGGGGTCATTCGGCCCCACTATGCCGGCCTCGATCACGAAATGGCGGTGCGGCTCGTGGGCGACATTCGAGATAGCACCGGCGCCTTTCTGCAAATCGTCAATTACAATGTTCGAGGACGACAGTACTCCGTCACCGGACGAATCGAAGCTCTCGAGAAACTGCGGCATTCGCTCGAGGAGATTGCGGTAGGCGGTAAGCCTCCGTACGTCGAGGTTCCCGGAATCGACGTGCCCTTCCACTCGGAGCTGCTCTCCGACGGAGTCGACGCATTCCGGGATGCCATCGACGCGGCTCTTCCCGCCAGGCTTCCCGCCGATCGATTGGTAGGCCGTTACGTGCCGAACCTGCTCGCCGTTCCGTTCTCACTAGAGCGCTCCTTCGCTCTGGAGATACGCGAGCTGACGGGAACTCGGGCCCTGGATGAGGTGCTCGACGACTACGACAAATTAGCCAGGCAGCCCGATGCCCTGGCTCGCACCATACTCGTGGAGCTGCTGGCCTGGCAGTTCGCAAGCCCGGTTCGATGGATTGAGACTCAAGAGCTGCTCCTTCGTTCTCGAGACGAAGGCGGTCTCGGCGTAGAGCGAATCATCGAAATCGGCGTCGAACATCAACCCGTCTTGACCAACATGGCCAGGGCTACCCTCGGCTATCTCGGCCAAGCCGACACAGTGGAAATTCTGCACGCGGAGGCCGACCTGGATCGCGTACTCTGCCTCGACCGCGACGATCCCACCTCGGACGGCCCGGGAGACGACACGACCGAGGCCTGCCCGTCTCCCTCGAGCAAGCCCGGCGCAACAAGAGAAGAAGTGGCGGAGCCCTCCCGTTCAGCGAACGAAAGCGTCATTGAAACGGGTGCCGAGCCTGACGCCGAGCCGGTCGACCATCCGGTAAGCCCTCTCGATGCAATCCGGCTCATGATGGCGACGCAAGCTCGACTTCGGCTCGAACAAATCGATGACGATGAAACCATCGACGGCTTATTCGATGGCGTGTCATCGCGCCGCAATCAGGCTCTCGTGGACCTGGGTGCCGAGTTCAACCTAGGCACCATAGACGGAGCCTCCGAACGTCCTCTTGGCGTCCTTGCGGCGGATATTTCCCACAGAGCCCGGTCATGGATGGGTCCCGGCCCCTTCACCCGAGGAGTACAGGACGAAGCCATAGGGCGAGTTCTTGGTCGGTCGGGGCTCAACCGCAAAGCGGCACAAAAGTACCTCACGGAAAAATGGAACCTAGGCCCGGGACTCATCAGCTCCGCACTCGACCTTCTCGCTCTCGAAAGCCGGGAGGGGACATCCGCGCGTGGAGGCCCTCTCGGCTCCCTGGCAGGCCTCCGGCCGGCCGGCAAGGCGGCGGCGTATGAGCTGCTGGACGAAGTTTGCAAGACACTTGCGGATCGCAACGGGCTCCCTCTTCGAAAAAGAGGCTCTTCGAGCAATGGGAAACAGCAGGTGGTGGACGCCGCGGCCGTCGAAGCACTCGAGGAACGCCTCACCGGACCCGACGGGGCACTCATGCGCGCGGCTCGCGATCTGGCCGGCCATCTAGGTCACAGGCTGGACGCTACGGCCGGCGAAGCCGGTACAAGCAAGCAAGAGTCCCCCGAAACCCGCCTAGAAACATGGGAGGCAGAGCACGGACCGGAGTATGAGCGCATGGTGAGGCCCAGCTTCGAGTCAAAACGACACGTCGCGTTCTCTTCTCCTTGGGCTTTCGCGCAACGCGATATTGCAAAACTCTACTTGGACGCCTCCAACGATCGGCTGTCCATCTCGCGCCTAGCGGAGGAGACGGCGCGACTTGCCGTTCACAGCAGAGGACGCGATGCCGAAAGATTTTGCTCCACGGCATCCTGGTACGCTTCGCTTGCTCGCCTGGACGGTCGAGAGGAGCTGGCGAAGGCCCTCGAATCGCTCGCCTCCGGTCGATTATCGCCGGCGCCCGTTCCAGTCCAAGCAACCCGGCCGCGGGTCGAGATCGCTGAAAACGGCTCGATTAGATACGAAGAACGGCCGGACCCACGCCCGGACGCGCTGAAATCTCTCGCAAACGAGATCGAGCTCTCCGGCGACGCCCTCTCTCCCGACGATGACCGTCTCGACTCGGTCTTCAGGGAAGTACTGGCTTCGGCCACGAAGCATCCCTTGGACTTCACTGGGAGGACGGCGCTGGTCACTGGAGCCGGGCCGGGCTCCATCGCCTTCGAGCTGGTTCGCCATCTCCTGCGCGGCGGCGCTCGAGTTCTGCTGACGACGTCCACTTACAACAAGGACAGACTGCTCTCTTACAGGCGGCTGTTCCAGCACGAGGCTTCTCCCGAGGCCGAGCTTCACGTCGTTCCGTTCAACCAGGCATCGGTCGGGGACATCGACGCTCTCGCGGACTGGGTCTTCGGCGAGATCACCGAGCAAGCCGGAGCAACTGTCCGAACCACCAAAAGGCCGTTTGCTCCGGACATATTGGTGCCCTTCGGCGCTCTGAAGCAGATCGGCACCTTGGATGGTCTTTCGCCTCACACGGAAGCGGCCATGCGCGCCATGCTGCTTGGAGTAGAGCGCTTGGTTGGCGCCGTGGCGTCTCGTTTTGCAAGAATTGGGATCCCTCGGAGCCCGTGCCACGTTCTGCTTCCGCTTTCACCGAATCACGGTGACTTCGGAGGCGACGGAACCTACGCCGAGAGCAAGGCCGGCCTAGAGACTCTCTTGTCGCGCTGGCACAGCGAGCAAGAAGCCTGGGGTAACGCAACTACGATATGCGGTGCTCGAATCGGCTGGGTCAGAGGTACCGGCCTCATGGATGCCAACGATCCCGTCGCCGCGGCGTTAGAGGAAGAAACCGGAGCTCGCACCTTCTCGAGCGCGGAGATGGGCCTGGTCCTAGCCGGTCTATGTACGGACGATCTTCGCGCCGCCGCGTCCAAGACACCCTTGCGAGCCGACCTCACCGGTGGAATCGGGCGCATTGCCAATCTTCGCGCCACCGTGGACCGGATAAGGAGCCGCATCGACGCGGCCACCACCAAGAAGAGGAGACTTGCAGCTCTTTCGTCGAAGGAGGCGGAGCTCCTCGATTCCGTGAACGTGCCCCGCAGTACCGTCACCGGCTCGGACGCCTGGCCCGAAGCCGTCAACCCTCCTTCGCTCCGGCCGTGGCCTACATCGGTTGAAACGCCCCTATCGGAAACCGTCGTCATAGTCGGAGCCGGAGAAGTTGGTCCGTTTGGAAGCGCGCGCCCACGCTTCGAGATCGAAACCGAGGACTCTCTCTCGTCGGCCGGCGTGCTCGAGCTCGCCTGGATGACGGGGCTGGTCCGCTGGGAGCCGGGACCTCCATCGGGATGGATCGACGTGGAAACCGAAGAGGCGGTACAGGAGACCGAGATCAAAGCCCGGTATGAGAGCACCGTGAGAAAGCAAAGCGGCATCCGATTCATCGAACCGGAGACCGCGGGCTACGACCCCGAGCGGGCGCCGGTGCTGGCCAAGGTGTGGCTCGAGCGCGACTTCTCGTTTCCAGTCACCTCCGAGCAAGAAGCAAGGAGCTTCCTGCAAAACGATCCCGAGAACACGCGAGCTCATTATGACCCGCAAAGCGATCGATGGACCGTCACCCGCCTGGCGGGCACGGAGGTCAGGGTCCCGCGGGAGGTCGACTTCGACAGAAGCGTTGCAGGCATCGTCCCTCGCGGTTTCGACCCGGCGCGCTACGGCGTTCCAGCCGAGATGGTCGAGACTTTGGACCGCGCGACCATCTTCAACCTCATATCAACAGCGGACGCATTCCTTTCGGCCGGTCTGACTCCGGAGGAGCTGTACACCTGGATCCATCCCTCTAGAGTCGGAAACACCCAGGGTTCGGGCATCGGCGGCATGCAAAGCCTACACCGGCTCTACCTCGACCATATTTTGGGTCAAGAGCGCCAAGGCGACATCCTTCAAGAGACCCTGGTCAACGTTGTCGCCGCGTATGCAGTTCAGGCCTTTTCGGGAAGCTACGGCCCGATGATTCACCCCGTCGGAGCTTGCGCAACCGCCAACGTCTCCATCGAGGAGGCGATGGACAAGATCCGAGTTGGTAAAGCCGACTTCGTGATCGCTGGAGGCTTCGACGACATAGGCAAGGAAGGGGCGCTTGGCTTTGCCGACATGGGGGCCACGGCTTCCAGCAGCGAGATGCAAGCGATGGGCATGGAGCCGGAGCAGATGTCACGAGCGAACGATATCAGGCGCCGTGGCTTCATCGAGGCGCAAGGAGGCGGCACGCTGCTGCTGGCCCGAGGCGACGTAGCTGCTCGAATGGGGCTACCCGTCCTTGGGGTTCTCGCCTACTCCGCCTCCTTCGGGGACGGCATCCACAAATCGATTCCCGCGCCCGGCATGGGAGCCCTCGCCTGCGCAACCGGTGGACGGCACTCGCCGCTCGGCGAAGCCCTTGCCCGCTTCGGTCTGACTACCGACGACATCGCTTTCGTCTCGAAGCACGACACGTCCACAAACGCGAATGACCCCAATGAGAGCGACCTTCACCACCGCATCCAGGAATCTCTCGAACGAACGCCGGGGAACCCCCTTTGGGTGGTATCTCAAAAGAGCCTGACAGGTCACGCCAAGGGCGGAGCAGCGGCATGGCAGATCATCGGCCTGTGTCAGTCCCTAGCCGCGGGCATCATCCCCGGAAACCGGAACCTCGAGAACGTGGACCCGGCGATGCGGTCGCATTCGCATTTGGCCTTCAGCGACGACTCCCTCAGACCCGGCCCAGCGCTCCCTCTTCGAGCGGGACTGTTGACCACCTTGGGCTTCGGTCACGTAAGCGGAGTAGCTCTGGTGCTGCATCCCGATTGCTTCGCCGGGCTGATGTCCCCCAAAGAGCGCGAAAGCTGGCTGCGCCGCTCCTCGAATCGAAGAGAGGAAGCCGAGCGGCATAGGGCCAAGGTTTGGATGGGCGAGGAAGCAGCTTTCACCAAGCGAACCCATCGCCGCTTCGTCGCCCCGGATGGTTCCGCCGCGCAAGCCGACGAGGAAGCCTCCATGCTGCTCGATCCGAACGCGCGCTTCGATCCCGCTAGAGGGGTGTTTTCGCGAGCAGCGTCCAATACCGAACCATCCTCGAGCACTCCGTCAGGAGATGAGGTCGAGGCCAAAACGGAGGCGGGAGCATGATTCTCGGAGTAGGGATCGATGTGGTCCATCTCGGAGGCTTTCGCGAGCAGCTCGGCGAGCCCGGAACGAACTTCGCCGAGGGCACCTTCACGGCGGGCGAGCTGCGCACGGCAAAATCCCGCCCCGGTGACGACATGGCTCCTCACCTTGCCGTGCGTTATGCCGCCAAGGAGGCTTTCGTGAAAGCTTGGTCCAGCGCTCGTCGCGGCCTCGCTCCAACCTTCGGCGGACTCGACCTTCGCGAAATCGAGATTGTCAACGACGCATGGAAACGTCCCGCCATACGACTACACGGCCGTGTAGCCGGCGCGGCGGAGAGCCTCGGAGTGGGTAATGCGCACGTTTCCTTGAGCCACGATGAACCCTTCGCCGCGGCCACCGTGATTCTAGAGAGGGTGGAGCAATGAGGTCTTTTGACCGTATCGCCGTCCTCAACCGAGGCGAAGCCGCCGTCCGGTTCATCCGCGCCTTGCGCGAGTACAACATCGAGAGAGGCACAAGCCTTGCCGCCGTGGCTTTCTTTACGGATCCCGACCAAGGCACTCCGTTTACCCGCATGGCTGATGAGAGCGTACACCTTGGTCCCGCTCTTCGAAGGCCCTCGAGCGGAGGCACCGAAGCGGACAGGCGAGGACCTTGCAGCGCTTACTGCGACCACGAGCACGTCCTGTCACATCTTCTCGCCGCACGCTGCGACGCCGTGTGGCCGGGCTGGGGTTTCGTTGCCGAAGACGCCGCCTTCGCCGAAAAAGTCGAGGAGGCGGGCATTGTCTTCCTGGGGCCGTCATCCAAGGCCATGCGACTGCTCGGGGACAAGATCACTTCTCGCAAGATAGCCGCCAAGGCCGATGTGCCGGTGGCACCATGGTTCGTTGCGCCGGATGACGCCACGCAAGACGGGATATCGGCACAGGCCGAAAGCGTCGGCTATCCACTAATGGTGAAGGCATCCTCGGGAGGTGGAGGACGCGGCATTCGCAGGGTAGACCACCCGAACGAGCTGGTCCCCGCGCTCAAAGCCGTCAGGCAGGAGGCGCTCGCCTCTTTCGGAGAGGGGGGAGTACTGATCGAGAAGTGCGTCACGGGCGCGCACCATATTGAGGTTCAGCTAGCCTGCGGCGCGGATGGCAAAGCGAAGGCCTTGGGCACACGCGACTGTTCGATCCAGCGCAGGCATCAAAAGGTGCTCGAGGAGTCACCTTCTCCGGTTCTGCCGTTCGAAACCGCCCGAGAGCTCGAGTCGGCGGCCGCTCGCATGGCCGAGATCGCCGGCTACGAGGGTGTGGGGACGGCTGAGTTCCTTTACGATTCGACAACAAGGTCCGCCTGGTTCTTGGAGGTGAACTCCCGTCTTCAAGTGGAGCATACGGTTACGGAAGCCGTAACGGGCATAGACCTCGTAAAAGCGCAGATAGACATCGCCCGGGGCCTTCCTTGGCTTGAGAATGCAGTCCCGGAAACGAGGGGTCACGCTATCGAGGTTCGCTTGAACGCGGAGAATCCCGAACGAGACTTTGCTCCCAGTCCCGGCTTCGTCCGGCTCTTTCGTCCGCCATCGGGGCCTGGAGTACGTGTCGACACTGGTCTCGCGGAGGGGATGACCATCGCCCCCGAGTTCGACTCGATGATCGCCAAAATCATCGCGTGGGGATCGAACAGGCGGCAAGCAATCGCTCGTCTCACGAGAGCGCTCCGCGAGATGGCCGTCGTCATCGAGGATGGAGCCACCAACAAGGCATTTCTCTTGGAGCTCCTCGCCAATCCTACCTTCCTGGAGGCCCGAGCCGACACCGGCTGGCTCGATCGGGCCTCGGCCGATGGCCTGTTCAGTGAGCCCGCGCGGCAGATGGAAGCTCTCTTGGCCGCCGCTATCGTCACCTGGCGGGACCGACGCCGGATTGCCCTGCAGCAGTTCTTCGCCGAGGTCCAGAACGGCATTCCCACTCGGCTGCCCTCGCCGGAAGGCCTGGAGATCGACCTGCGGATCCGAGGTCGAGTGCACGATATTCGAGTCCACGCCATCGGCCCAAATCGATATCTTGCCGGACCCGACGACTTGCTGAAGGATGTCACCCTGGAACCAACCGGACCCCACTCCGCCGTGCTCCACATTTCGGGGCGGCGTCATCAGGTCCTCTACTCCAGGGGGCGAACCGGCATATCGGTGGAGGTTGACGGTGTACATCAGAACGTCGAGCACGCTACCGGCGGAGTCATCGCAGCACCCGCTCCGGCCACGGTCGTCCATCTCGCCGTGAGCGAAGGCGACGCCGTTGAGGCCGGCACCCTTTTGCTGACACTGGAAGCCATGAAGATGGAGATGCCCGTCTTCGCCCGGGAAGCCGGCTTGGTCCGATCGGTACTATGCCAGCCGAATCAACAGGTGCGCGCCGGACAACCGATGGTCATACTCGACGACACCCTCGATTCCTCCCGAAAAGCCGATAAGACATCAGGGAGCACCGAGAAGCATCCGCCGGGTCTCGCACCAACGAAGTGTTCCAGCCTGTTTGCGGAAGGCCGGCCATCTCCGGCAATCCTCGACAGGCTGAAGCCGGTGGAGGCCGCGGAGGTCATCGATGACCTGATCTTCATTCTCAAGGGCGCGTTTCTCGGCTATGAAGTGCCGGCCGCCATCGTGGATAGGATTGATGCTCTGCTTGGTAACGAACAAGCTTTCAGGTCGCTATCCCATCCGGAACGCTGGACGAGGCTCGTGGAGCTGCTCGCGTGCTTCGCCGACGTCGAGTCGCTTTTCAACCGGAATCTCCTCCCTCTGAAGGGAAGATCCTCGGCCGTGAGCGCCGAGCTGGCCTTTTACGAGTTTTGCCGTCGCCATCAAGAAGGCGAGAGCGGCTGCCCGGAAGCGGTGATGGAACTACTCCGGCCGGCTCTCGAGGCTTACGACGTACGCTCCCTCGATCCTTCCGACGCCCTCCGTGAAGCTCTTTGGCGGATCGCGGTCGCGCATGCGCACTGCGCACCACGCCACCGGTTGGCGAGCGCCATACTCCGCGTCGTGGTCACCTTGCATGAGTCCGGAACGACCTTCGAGGATCCCGGGCTGGCGGATGTGCTGGAAAAAGTTGCACAAGTCGCGCATCACAGCCATCCCTCTGTCGCGGACAACGCCAGGCAGGCCGCTTACGTGCTCTTCGAACAGTTCCGCTGGGTCCAACGGCGCAAGGAAGTCAAACTGGGTTTGCATGAATTGCTCGAAAAGTGGCGAACCGGCCGCTGCTCGACCGGCGAGGATGAAACCTTGGTTCAGGCGCTGGCCGGCTCGCATCATCCCCTGCTTCCGCACATTCTGGAGCAGGCCGACCCGGGTAAACCGGAGGCCCCCCTGCTTCTTCGAGCAATGGTCCAAAGGCTCCACGCAGGCCGGGATATCCGGCTCCTGACCGAATCCCGACCGAACGAAAGCGTTACCACCGCTCGTTTTGACAGAGAAGGAAGGATGCTTCTCGCGGTTCTGGGCGACTCGACCAGTTTAGAACGGCTGCTGGCTCTGATAACCGCCGAGACCAGCCTCGACATCGCGGAGCTGGTACTTTTTGGCAACTGTGACGAGCCGGCCATCCGGCACGCTATCGACGCCGCTGCTCCCGCGTTGCTGGAGAAAGGTCTCGCCCGGCTCACCGTCAGCTGGGCCAACGGCACCGACTCGCTTCACCATAGAACCTGGGTGCATTTCGGTGACTCTCTCACGGCGGACCCCAACTGCTTCGACATTCACCCCGAGACCGCTCGCCGTCTGGAGATTTGGCGTCTTTCGGAGTTCGAGCTCGAACGCATCGAGGCGCCTGAACAAATAGTCGCCTTTCGGGCGCACGCCCGGAGCAACCCCGAAGATGAGCGAATATTCGTAACGGCCGAGGTGGGCGACGTGCCCGATGACCTGGGTGAAGCCGGCAAGGACGAGAGCCTTTGGGAGTTCGAACGAGCTTGGTTCGAGGCCCTGCGGGTCATAAGGCAGGAGCAGTCACGCCGCGACCCCCGGCGGCGCCTGCGCTGGAACCGAATCACGTTCCACGTACGTCCCCTGATGCGCCTGGATGTCCAAGGTATCGTAAGGGCTGCTCGACGGCTGGAGGCTCACGCTCGTGGCCTCGGCCTCGAGAAGGTCGTGGTCTGCGCTCGTACCTTGTCCTCGGAGAGCGGAGAGACAAGCGACACGGTCTTCGTGGTGGAGCGCCCCGGCCGCCATCGCATGGAGGTACGCACCGAGACGCCCTCCAAGGTCCCCATCCGCGCCCTATCGCCCTACGAGCTGCGCGTCGTCCGCGCCAGCCGCATGGGCTGCGTATACCCCTACGAGCTTGCGCGCATGCTCGAGGGTCACTCGAGCTCGAGGGGGGCGGTGCCGCACCTGGACATGGTGCGAGGCCGTTTCATGGAGCTGGATCTCGACCCGGATGGAAGAGCATTGATTCCAGCGGATCGACCTCTCGGGGAGAGCACCTGCGGCGTTGTGGTGGGCCTTGTAACCAACTACACCTCCAAGCATCCAGAGGGCCTGGAGCGCGTGTGGATAGCATCCGATCCCACCTGCTCCATGGGAGCTCTCTTTGAGCCCAAGTGCCGCCGCATAATCGCGGCAATCGATTTGGCCGAGGCCAGGGGCCTTCCCGTCGAGTGGCTGCCCATCAGCTCGGGGGCCAAGATCGCCATGGACAGCGGAACGGAGAACCTCGACTGGACGGCCCGGGTACTGCACCGAATAGTCCGTTTCACACAAGCAGGCGGCGAGATAAATACAATCGTCGCCGGGGTGAACGTCGGCGCCCAGTCTTACTGGAACGCCGAGGCAACAATGCTGATGCACACAAGGGGGATTCTAATCATGACCCCCGAAGGGTCGATGGTGCTTACGGGGAAAAAGGCGCTCGAGGCATCGGGCGGCGTCGCTGCCGAGGACGAACGCGGCATAGGGGGCTTCGAACGAATAATGGGACCAAATGGTCAAGCCGCGTTTTCGGCCGGCGACCTCGGACACGCATACCAGATCCTCTTCGAGCACTACCGCTTCACCTGGCGCCAACCCGGCGAAGTCGCACCGCGGCTTCAGGCCACGAGCGATTCCGAAGACCGCTCCATCTTGGATTCTCCTTATGAAGCAGCGTTCGGTGAACCTTTCGCAAAGGTCGGGGACATATTCGATGAAAGCAAGAATCCCGGCCGAAAGCGACCTTTCGCCATCAGGGAGGTCATGGCCACCGTCATGGACCAGGACGACCGTCCCCTGGAGCGCTTCTCCGGAATGGCCGAAGCCGAAACGGCGGTCGTCTGGGACGCGCATATAGGCGGCCATCCTGTGTGTCTTGTAGGCTTCGAGTCCCGCCCCATTCCGCGACGGGGCCGCCTCCCCCTCGACGGCCCCGATGTCTGGACGGGCGGCACCCTGTTCCCGAAGAGCTCGAAGAAGGTTGCGCGGGCACTGAACTCCGCAAGCGGCAACCGGCCCGCGGTCATCCTGGCGAACCTGACCGGCTTCGACGGCAGCCCCGAGTCCATGCGTCGCTTGCAATTGGAGTATGGAGCGGAGATCGGCCGCGCTGTTGTCAACTTCGATGGCCCCATCGTCTTCGTGGTCATCGGCCGATACCATGGCGGAGCCTACGTCGTATTCTCGAAAGCCCTCAACCCCGACCTTACCGCGCTTGCAGTCGAGGGATCGTACGCTTCGGTGATCGGAGGCGCCCCAGCCGCAAAGGTGGTCTTCCATCACGAGGTTCGCCGCCGGGCGCAGTCGGATCAGCGGGTGCGGGAGGCTCGCAAGGCCCTAGAGCAAGCCGCCCCGAACCGGAGACTTCGTCTCCGCGAGGAGCTTGATGAACTCCTAGCGCGCGTGCTCATCGAGAAACAAGGCGAGGTAGCTAGCGCATTCGATTCCATACACACAGTCGAACGCGCGGTGAAGGTGGGCTCACTCGACGCCGTCATCCCACCTTCCCGGGTACGACCCGCCATAATCCAAACAATCCGGCGCTCGTTGGCGCGCGGCCCGACAAGAAGAAGCGGCAGCACCGCCTTCTCGGAGCTTCGCTCGGCTCCGCCTCTACCGGCGGCTTGACTTCCCCCTCCGTATCCAGGCAAAAGCCGAATGCCTCAAAAGATCTAAACAGATAAGCAGGCATTAAGGTAGAAACGAATCATGAGCGAGCACACCACCGAGACAAAAGGTCCATTGGTACTGGCCGCCTTGCTCACGGCCTTTTTGTTCATCTCCTGCGCCAACGGAGACGAAGGCGACCTCGATCCCGCCGCTCCGGACGATTCGAACCTTTCGGATGAAGAGCAAGACGAGAACGGGGAGGACGAGGAGCCGGGCGAGAACGGCGAGGAAAATGACGAAGAAGGAGAAGAGGAAGATCCGGAGAAGCCTCAACCTGCTCCCTTACCCGATTACAGTGGAGGTGATTGCCCACCGATGTCCGCGGGCACGGTAGCAATCAGCTCTGGAGCCAATCAGCGACAGGTGCATCTCGACGTTCCGGACCAACCCGGCGGCGCCCCCGTGCTCTTCGTCTATCATGGAGCCGGCAGCAACGCCGAGCAGTTCGTTTCCTTCTTTCGAACGGCACATATCGCTTCTACCTATGGAGTCATAGTCGTCACCCCTTCTTCCACGGGGCTCTTCCAGTATGAATGGCCGTTTCTCGATCACGAGGATGCGTCGGTAGACACCGTCTTGTTCACGGACGTCCTTGCATGCCTGGACCAGCAATACGAAATCGACCTGGCTCGCGTGTATACGACCGGCTTCAGCGCCGGAGGCCTATGGAGCACTTACCTCATGATGCACATGAGCGAGCATCTGGCTAGCGTCGCCATTTTCAGCGGAGGCACGGGTGGAATGGCCAGCGCTTATCAACCGCCGTCATGGCGGATTCCCGTGCTAGCCACCCACGGTGGGCCTACCGACCAAGTGGTGATTCGCTTCGACATAAGCACCGAGGAGATGGCGGTCGCCCTCGTCGATGACGGTCATCTCGTCATAGTTTGCGCACATGATGGGGGCCACACCATCCCCTGGGACATACCTTCGCTGATGATGCCTTTTCTTTTGTCACATGCCTTCGGCGTACCGGATCTCACCATCTTGGAAGACGGCCTGGACGACAGTTGGCCAAGTGAATGCGCCATCCGCTGACTCTTCTCCTTCGGCCTTCCGCTCGCATGCAGACGTTTTCTTGGTGCCCAATACTCCCACGAGGTCCAAGTCCTGACACAACGCGATAGTACGAAGTGTCGCGTAAATCGTCCATTATCCGGCTTTCAACTCAAGGTGTTCCCAACCATTTCGGACCGAGGCTCTCAGATTCGGAACCTGGTGAATCATTGGTGCCCTTTGCTATAAGACGGAATTCCGACACAGAGCCAGCAACTCGTGCATCAGCTTTAGGTCAGGCAAAGAACCGGAGTACGCGATAGCAATGTTGCCGCCCTCGCCGAATCTCCTGCGAGCCGAATCGGCAGGGAAGAAGGCGATCCGCAAACTTCCCTTTTCGCCGTTTAGAAAAAGTATGCATTCATCACCAGCAACATGTTCTTCGACCCATTCTAGATTGTAACGAGCAATGACATTCCGTAGCAGCTTTTCATCGGGATAGTCTTCGCGACAAATACTGGCTTCTACGATGCTCGAATGCAGTGGCTGGTCGCCCGTTGGTACAGCCCGGGGTGTTGTCACATCGCCGGTGCCTTCACGACTAGTGTCCTCGCTGAGAAACTCCTCGGCAATGGCTGCCTGACAGCCCGACCAGGTTCCGGTTTTGCGATACTCATTCAAAATGTGAGTGAAAAGGTCGGTTCGCGAGGAGTAAATCTGTTGCATTCGCTGGTAAGCCTCTCTTGGAGTAAATGGCATGTGGTCCTCCAGCGCCAAATAAACTTGGCCGACCGCCTGTGCCTCCAGCACATCAGTCACTGAAAAAGTGGGTGTCTCAAAGCACAGGTACGGAGGCGATGAGTAGTGCCGAATTCCAAGTCTGGACGCGTCCCGTCGCAGTCTAGTGCCTGGAAGCACCAAAGTGCTGAAGACGTGAAGGCGTAGATATCCCAAGGCAACCAGCTCACGAATGCCGTTGTAAAAACTCTCTGGGGTCTCTTCTGGAAGAGGCACCATAAGCTGGGGAATGGCTCGTATGAGGACCGAGGAGGGGGCTTCAGCCAGAAAATCATGCTGCTCGATTTGCCACCCCCTACCGATTGCGCGAAGTGTACTATGGTTGAGGCTCTGCAAGCCGATGTAGATTTCAGTGATATTGAGTTCGTGAATTGTTTCCTCGAGCCGTGGATGGACTAAAGATGCCGGCCTTATGAATACTGTCATCGGGGGGCAGCCGTACCTTGCCAAGGTGGCTCGCATAGCCTCATAAGCCTCTGGGGCTTCATCCACTGTATCCATGACATCAGAGTCGAACATTTGAAACCGCGTCAATCGTTGCGGCGAGAGAATAGCTTCAAGCTCCGCCGTAACTAGACCAGGTGGTTTCGGCCAACGGGGCTGTCCCGCCCACCCGCAGTACGAGCAGTTATTCTTACAGCCCCGTGCTCTCATCCAAACTGCGTCACCTTGAAGGTCAGAATAGAACCCCGCAAAAGCATTGGAGAGAAGGGAGGGATCGTCGGGAACCACCTCCAGATCATTATGGACCATACGACCATGGGGCTCTCGAAAAGAAATATTGGGAATGCCGGAATAATCCACTTCTTTAAGTATGAGCGCCTCCATCAGCTTCCGAAACGGGACTTCGCCGGCCCCTTCCACGAGAACATCAAAGGCGGGATAGCGTGCTGAAAAGGTTTGCCGGTCGATAATTTCGGGCCCCCCGGCAACTATAGTTATCTCCGGAATTACTTCCTTGATGGTCTTGGCAAGCCTGTAGCATGGCAGCAGCGTCAAGGCATAAAGACTGAAGCATACCATCAGTGGCCGCTCTTTTCGCAGGTACAGTATAAGGTCACTGTGCTGCATGAATAAATCTCTAAAAAAATGTTTATGACTGAGCGGCCAAGGTACAATTTTGAGGTCTAGGTGAGCACTTAATTCAGGAGACGCTTGCAAGTATGAAGCAAGAGCATAAAGGGCGTTCTGAGAAAATAATGTATGATAGCGCCCCTCGGACTCTCCATATGGTAACAGGCAAATCTTTTTATTTTTCATGATACAATATCCTGCTGTGTGCTCAATCCAAACTAAAGGAACGTAAACCGCTTACACAGCTTACATCAGCTGAAACTTCCTGGAAACGAAATCAAGATACCCCTTTTCAATAAAATCTCGAAAAACCGATTCAGACATCCAATTATTCGTCTTGAAGGGAAGTGAAAACACATCATGATCCAAGTGAGTATCATTCATAAGTTCGATACCGAAGGTGCGTGGCTGCTGGTAAGCCACGGTGTTTCGGCCTAATTCGAAGCGCAAAGGAAACACGAAGTCGATTTGTGAAGCGTGATCTTGGACAAAGGACAGTGTTTCTGCCAGGCGCATTTCAGAGTCGTTTGATGGAGAAGGATAATCGAGCAAGAATACAGACACAGCTATGCCCGCTTCGCGACAGGCGTAGAGCACATTCACAACCATATCTCGATTAATGCCCTTTCGCAATCGACTCCACTCGGAAGCATCGGCTGTTTCCAGGCCAAAACCCAGCTCGACGCAGCCAGAGGCTGCCAGCTTGCTGCATCGTTCAGGAGTAAAGCCCTCATCGAAACGCGCAAGGGCCTGCCAGCGGATTGGGTGGCCTTCATGGAGCAGCATATTTGCTATCTGCTCTAGATGAGTAGGTGGGGTAGCGTTGTCCGCTAGGGTGAGTTGCCTTATGCCGTAGCGAGTCTCTACGTTTCGGAGCAAGTCTGAGAGCGTAGCAAGCATGCGAGCCGACATTCGGTGAGACGAAGGAGAGGCGGAGCGATGCTTCGGCGCCTGAAAAACATGATAGCAAAACGTACACCGCCCCCAATAACAACCCCGTATGGTTCGGAAAGGAACCCTTGGCACGGGATAGAGTTCCATCGGCAAGCCTTCGAAATCTGGTGCGGGGAGCGAGTCGAGAGGGAGCAAGGAAGGTGGCGGCTTTTCGATAACACCTTCGCTAGTTCGAGCCAATACGCCTGGGACTCCGGCCAGTGTTTTCTTCTCGGACAAGGCTTGGCACACCAAGGGAAGAATCGCATCGGCTTCATAAGGTACCGCGCCATCCACCCAGTTGAAAACGGGGGAGCCCTGCAATAGAAGGTCGTGAGCCGCTCTGCACCAGGGCCCGCCTATGAGGATGGCGGTCTCCGGCATTCTTTCACGAACGAATCTTGCAATGCGTAGTGCAGGCACAAGTTGGTTCGTTGCATGAATGGACAGGCCGACAAGGCGCGGTGAATACTCGAGAAGTTTGTCGATACGCTGTGTAAGAAAGCTGTCAAATGGATTAGTATCTTGCTCAACGGCATCAACAAGTGACTGAGGTGAGTAGGAGCTGCTCGGGCTCAGGGTGGAATGCTCAAACACAGAGGCAAGCCGAGAAGTCACGATTAGGCTAATGAGCTGGCTGCTGCTGTCCTGCAAGAGCCGTGCAACGGTGGATGAATCGGTAGGCGTGGTGTTTGGTAACGAGCCGCTTGCGCGAAGCTTCAGTACGACCTCTTCGAAAACCATATGGCGCAAGATGTCATCTTTAATGTCGGAAATACCTGTCTTGAGTTTCGGGGCATTGCGACCAATAGCTTCTTGTAGCGAGTTGAGGCGCTCCATGATGTGCTGATTGGCAACCGCTAGGTGTTTGCGTTCTTCTGGATCCAGAGCCAGCAGAAACGGTGTAAGCGAATGAGGGTCCCGAAAGACACCGTAAAGAAGTTCAGCATTCAGGTCGACCAGCGTCGGATAGTACCCAGAGGCTCTCAAGACCGAGGCAAGCTGTGGGAGGCCAAGCTCCGGGTGCGTCAGGCAGGCCGACAATGGTGGGAAAATGAGAAGGACGCGTCTTGGGTCCATGGAGCCGCTTGCCATCGGCGCGGAGTATAGCAGCTAATTTGAGGCCTTTGGCAAAGTATAAGGTTAACCCATGTGGCAATACGTGGGGAATGATGGCATGTCCTGCTATGCTCGATCTGCCAGCCTGAATATTGTTCACTCTCCACTTGCCAAGAACTTTGTGAAGGGCCGGAGCTTCGTCGACAAGTTCGGGAAGCACGTTTGCAAAATGGACGAAGGACAGCTTGGAGAGCTAGCCGACTCGGCGGCGCTCGTCGCATGAAGCCTCTGTGTCTTGCCTCCGGGCGGGGACAGCGCCTTGCAGTCGTTCTCCGATTCGGCGAACCTGCCCCAGCATGAACCGCGCTTCCTCGCGGGAGAGGGGCTTGCCGCCGAAGCGGGACGCCTGGTAACGAGCGACGACTTTCCCGGCCATCTCGAGAGTATCCGGCGCCGCGCATTTGCGCCGAGCCAAGGAGTCGAGCAGGTCATCCGGGGTATCACCTCTATGCTTCTCGATGCCTACCCGGCGGGCTGCCTTCAAGAAGGCGCGGTAGACCGTCCGTGCCCGCCGCGCGTCGGGGCCAAGCTCTAGAGCGGCGTCGCCCCCAGTCAAATGAAGGCGAAACAAGACGAGCAGCACTGCTACAGCGAGCACGATCCCAAGCACCCAGCGCGCCGCGGCGCGCGGCCCGGCCGAGGCATCCCGGCTTCCCTCGAAGGCCCTGGCTACGTCACCGGCAAGGGTTGCAATCCGCCTGCCGAAGGCCGCTTGAACCGTCCGGTCGAAACCCAAGACGTGGCGCGACCACCTGGCTTGCAGCGAGTCCCATAGATCGGCAACACGCTCGCGGACGCCCGGAGGCTCCATTCCTCGTCCCCGGCCACCTTCGGGAGTAGGCTCGTATCGCAGCCAGCCGACTCCCTCCGTCCAAGCCTCGACCCAGGCGTGGGCGTCTCCCTGCCTGACGGTGTAATAACCTCCGGAGTTGTTCCAACGTCCGCCGTGGAAGCCCACAACCACTCTGGAAGGAACGCCTTGCAAGCGAAGCATCACCGCCATCGCAGTGGCAAAGTACTCGCAATGTCCGGCACGGCGCTCTATCAAGAAGTGCGTGAGCGATGGATCACTCGGCGATTCCATCGAGTAATCGAATCTTGTGGAAAGCCAATTCTCCAGGAGGTTCGCGTAGCGCAAGGGATCTCTTCCCGCCTCCTCGGCGAGACGATCGGCCAATGCCACAATAGCGGGATGCTCTTCCCCCAGCTCCAAGTGTTTCGGCTTCGGCGGCGATCGGTCCACCACTTGCCGATTCGGATCCAGGCCGACTCTGAACCTGTAAGGGACCGCGGGCGAGCCCAGTGTTCGAACCTCACGCGCCACCGTGGGACGCAAGGCGATCCTCGCTCCCCGGCTGTCGCGTTCATGGACGCTGACTTTGTCGGCTTGATCGGGAACCGGGATCACGGGCACCCCAAGACTGCTTACCACCTCGACATCGAGAGTGACCGGCGAACTCCGCCGAGAGTCCGACCAAAGGTCGACCTTTGAGCTCGAATCCTGGGCTAGGGGCCTGTGCTCGGACGTCCAGCCTAAACCGTCATAATGCTCCATGGCCTGAGCGCGCCAGTACAGACCCAATCTCTCTCCCAGCTCGGCGGTTGATGCTCCCTCTTCCAGCCAGACTCGAAGCACGACCTGGTCATTCTCTCGCAAGCCGCTGAAGCCCTCGAGATCGATTCTATCGGTCAGCCCCACCTGAGCTCCACTCGCGGGCCGGGCCATCCCCAACCCGAATGTCAACCGAGGAAAGAAGAGGAAGACGGCGGTCGTGAAGACCAGAGCAAAACCGACCAGCGCCACCGTTCCCCCCACCAACCCTCGTCCGACGACCTCCCTGGCCGGAAGGGGAAGCATCGCCTCGCCCACCTCCCGGCGAAGATGAGTCAGGAGAAGCCCGAAGGTAACGAAGAATAGATAGCAGACGAATATCAACAAATAGGTGATATCCGGGCTTACAGCCGCGCCGCCCGCCATCACCAGGATTGAAAGCAGGTGAACCTGGGCGTGACTTTCCGCATTGCTCACCGAGATGAGTCGCGCCAGCAGCAAGAGAGAGGCGAAGTACACGGCGGCAAGAGCAGGGTCCAGCCCCGCGGTGAACACGGCCGCCAAGAGCGCCGGGCCCGCAAGCAAGCCGGCAGTGAGAACCCATCCACCGCGGAACCTGCCCTCCGGTGTAACGAGCGAGACAAGCCAGCCGGCGACCCAAGCCGCCACGAAGGCGGGATGAAGGTTTCCTCCAGCCGCGGCGGCTCCAAAAGCCGTGCCCGCCGTGCCGAGCGAGGCAGCCCTAATTGCCGACCCGAAGCTCAAGAGATTCCCTCTCCAGCGGCTTCGGTGGCCGGCACCAGAGCCAAGGCGGACAGCAGCCGGCGGCGATGGCCTGGACCACCTCCAAAACCGACGGAGAAGCCGGCGGGAGCCTCCAGCGCCACCTCATCGCCACTCTCCAGGTGATCCTCGGCTCTCGCGGCGACGACACGAACCGCTTTTTCGAAAGCCTCTCCAAGACCCGGAGCAAGTCGTAGCTGAACCCTCCTTCCCTCGGGTGCATCGCGCTCCACTATGAGAGTCTGCCCAACCCGAAGCGAGCGTCTCCAGTGAATGCGCCGCGACTCATCTCCTTCGCGAAATCTGCGCAAACCTCGAAGATCCTCCACGCCGCTTCTTCCAGGAACAGGAGAACCAGCTTCATCTCCGCCCGCATCCGATGAAATGGGGGCTGCGGCAACGCGACTGGGCCAGGCAATCAGAGTGGCGGCCAGATCATACTGCCGGCTCTTTGCAAAAAGACCGAAGGGATACCTCGTTATGACCTTCAACCCTGTAAGCTGAATCTTGCCGCGACGTAGCGGCGTAGTCCTCATATTCGCACGGCCTGATTCGCCGGGTGCTATCTGGACGCAGCGTCCGGGAACAGACCGAAAATCCTTCCCCTCGACCTCCACCACCTCTAGTCCCACTGACGGGAGCAGCCGATTGGCGTTGCGCAGGATTACACCCACAATCGCCGGCTCACCCTCCCGGTACGGCCCGGCCGGTGCCCTCTCTACCTCCAGCCGTCTCAAAGCTGCCTCGGACAGCAAGCCCGAGACGACAATGAGAGCCAGCATCATTCCGAGGATCAGGAACAGAAGGTTATTGCCGGTGTTGCTTGCCGCAAGGCCTACTCCGAAGGTGAAAGCGATGTAGTAGCGACCCTCGCGGGTAATCTTCAGCCCTCGAGGCGGGCGCATCCTACTCCGGAACAGGGATGTCATCGAGAATCTCCCCTAGCACGCCTTCGACCTCCGATCGGGAAGGGTCCGAGCCTTGGCTCGGAACCAGCCGGTGCGCCCATGCCGGAACCACCAGCTTTTTCACATCCGCCGGCGTAACGAAGTCACGTCCTTTCAGCAGGGCATGCGCCCGCCCAAGACCAAGCAGGCTCAATGTAGCGCGGGTGGACGCTCCGATTGCAAGTGCCTCGTGTTTTCGGGTGGCAGCCGCCATAGCTAGTACGTAGTCGGCAACGGAGCCGTCGGCTCGGACAGTATCGACCAACGCCTGAAGCGAAGGGATGACACCATCCGGGACGACCTGTTTGACGTCTTCGACCAGCTCCGCGGTTCCACGAGACAGGAGAAGGCTACGCTCGTCATTATGATCGAGGTAGCCGAGGCACAGCCTCACGGCGAAACGATCGAGCTGCGACTCCGGAAGCGGGTAGGTGCCGTGGTGCTCCAATGGGTTCTGGGTCGCTATGACTATGAAAGGACGGGGGAGCCGGTAAGTGACGCCGTCCACTGTCACCTGCCGATCTCCCATGGCTTCCAAGAGACTGGATTGAGTGCGCGGTGTAGTTCGGTTCAGCTCGTCGGCAAGGACGACACTTGCGAAAATCGGTCCTTTCTGGAAAACGAGCTCCCCACTGGGGGCGTCGTTTGAAGCGGCCTGACGCTGAAGCGGCGCTGCGCTACCTACTACATCCGACGGAAGCAGATCACTCGTAAACTGTATGCGGCTGAAGGAAAGCCCCAAGCTGCGGGCAAGTCCTCTTGCAAGCGAGGTCTTTCCCACACCGGGCACGTCCTCTAGAAGTATGTGCCCGTCCGCTAGAAGAGCCGCCAGACACAGATCAACCGCGGAGTCTTGCCCTACGATGGCCCGGGCCACGCTCTCCCGAACCAAGCTCGCCAGCCTCGGTACCTCATCGAGAGAAGGAACGCTTTTCGCCCGCGGATCCGAAGAATGGAATCTGGATGAAACCGTCGTCATGGTGTGACAACTGTATCGCAGAGCGGGCCCTCGCGCCCGGCTAAGAGACATTTGGCAAGTTACCATTGTTCGGGTAAGCTCGTTCGATTCCAACCCGGTACATCACATGAAGCACGATACAGTCTCGAGGCGGCCTTTCTCCAGGTTTAGCACGTTACTAGTCACACTGTGCGCTCTCCACGCGGTGGGCTGCGCCGCTTCAAGGGGGGAATCACCGCATCCGCCGGATGAGCTGATGACGCGCCCCATGCTGGGCCTCCAGCCTGGGAAAGGCTACGACCTTCAGGATCACGACAAGGGCTGGACGTCGGACGCCGTAATCATAAAGGAGGGACACATCGCGGTGGGAGTCACCGATACGGAGAAGGCAGCGGAAGAGATAAGGCGAATCGCATCAGGCTTGGAGGGACATCTGGCAAAAGAGCGGCTTCAGCCGACCGGATTTCTGTCGACGATGGTCATACGTTTAGCGCCTGCCCGCGTGGATGACCTCGTGGCCGCGGTAACAAAGATCGGTCCCGTTCGAGACCGCTTCTTCGAGAGCAGGGACGTATCGTGGGAGCTGGAAGATGCAGGCATCAAGCTCGAAAGCTTGCGGCAGACCCTGACTCGCTACAAAGAGCTCTTGCGGGAGGCGGCAGACGTCGACCAAGTGCTCGCCGTGGAGTCGGAGATGGAGAGAGTCAGAACCGAGATCCAGCGAATCGAGGGGCGGGAGGCATGGCTCGAGGATAGATCCGCTCTTGCAACGGTGGAGATACGCTTGCTTCGAGAGGTCGAGAATGACCGCGAGCCGGAGGCGAGCACATGGCCCGGCATCCGGGCCAGCCATATGACTCTACTGACCGAGGGTCTTCGACCTCGAAACTTCGCCGGTGCGGGATGGTCCATGCAAAGCGGCAGGGAATTCACCTTGGACATAGACATCCTCACTCGGCTCGATAGCCTCGATTCCGTGGACGCGGCCTTGGCTACAATCGGCGGCGGCACATACTCGGCGTTTGCCGGTGAAGCTGATCGGCGGTGGCTCACCCCTCACATAGGCTACGCTCTAGGCTATGGCTGGGTGGAAGGCCGAAGTCACTTCGTAGGTTTGTTTACGATAGGAACGGAGATCTACAGGGGGCCCAAGGTGCTCGTGGACAGCGGCCTGCGCTGGGGTGTTCTCGCCGGTCGGGGGGGCCCTTCCCTGGGGTTGCAGCCTCACCTTTCTTTTCATCTGGCCTTTTGACAGTGTTACTACGAAGCAATGGCCAAACAGACGGCGAAGGAACGAGCCGCGCGTAAGCGGGCTGAGCGGAAGAAGCGACGTCGCGACCGGGGCAAGGACGATGGCGTCAACAGTGGCACCGGAGGCCTGATGTCCGGCCTGCGTGGCGGCTTCAAGACCGCGGTACATGGCAAGAGTCGAGGACGAACGAGCCGAAAGCTGACCGGCTGGCTGCCGTTCATGGTGCTCATAATCGCCGTGATCTTTCTACTCAGTCGCCTGAACCTCTTCTAACCGGTTCAATCCAGCATCATTGACATAAACAGCACCGCAAGACCGAAGAATGCCAAGCCGCAGCCCGCCGCCCCAATCCAGCAAGCCGGCATAACCCTGCGCCGACCATAATCGGACAGCGTGGAGTTGAGTTCGGTCGGACGCCATATCCAGTCTCGAGGCACGTGTCCGGCTCGGCGCAGCTCTTTGTGTAACAGCACATGGTAGACGACACCGGCCGGGATCCCGACCGAAAGTCCGACGCCTACCAACCAAAGACCCGTCCCCACAGCCTGTCCGAAAGGCAAGCTGACAATGAGGACCAAAGCCGTAATGGCACCCGCGATGCCCAGGGCAATTGCTAATTCACGCACGCAGCAGATTCTGGGTCTTGGGATCCGTTGTTATCTTTACTCTCCAGCTTTTCGAAGAAACGTGGGGATATCGTACTCGTCTTCCGTCTCGGGCAGAATCTCCTCGAAGATAGTCTGCGTCTTGGCGCTCGCACGAGGTTGATGAGCATCTCGACCAGCCAGATATGGCTCTGGAGCACGATCGCCGCTCCGGGGGAATCCATGTCCTTGCTTGACCTCCGTCGATGAAGCCTGTCTCGGCTTCGCTGAAGAGACAACGGGCGTGCTGGATGCCACAGCCGGCTGTGCTCCACCAACCGAATCGGTAGCCGCTGGCCGGCGCCCGGAAATGCTGGGGCTGGGCTCACTCGCCGGCCGCGTCGTCGTTACGGGGGCACCGACCGTTCTTCGTCGCGCTCCCCCCGTGCGCCCCACGCGCTGTATCCGCGATTGATGCTGATTGGCGAAGCCGGTGGCGATTACGGTCAGCTTGATCTCGTCTTTCAGACGCTCGTCTATTACGCCGCCTACTATGATGTCGGCATTCTCGTGAGCCGCCTCCTGAATAAAGCTGGCTGCCTCGTTGACCTCCAAAATACCGATGTCGGGACCACCTGTCACGTTGATCAAGATACCCATGGCTCCATCTACTGATACTTCCTCGAGCAAAGGGCTGCTGACGGCTTGCGAGGCCGCCTCCACTGCGCGGTCGTCTCCGCTGGCGCATCCGGTGCCCATCAGTGCCATGCCCTTGTTGCTCATGATGGTTCTAACATCCGCGAAGTCCAAGTTGATGAGACCATGATTGGTGATTAGGTCCGAAATGCCTTGAACCGCACTCAGGAGAACTTCGTCGGCCTTCCTGAAAGCCTCGAGCAAAGAGGTGTTGTGATTTGCTATGTCGAGTAGCTTTTGATTAGGAATAGTGATCAGAGTGTCGACCGCATCCTTGAGCTCGATGATCCCGTCTTCAGCATGCTGAAGACGCCTCTTACCCTCGAACATGAAGGGTTTGGTCACAACACCCACCGTCAAGGCACCGACTGCTTTAGCGATATCAGCAATAACTGGAGCGGCACCGGTCCCTGTTCCTCCACCCATGCCGGCGGTCACAAAGACCATGTCCGCTCCGGCAAGGGCCTCTTCGATCTTCTCCTTGTCCTCGAGCGCGCTGTCCCTCCCCACCTCGGGGTTGGCACCCGCGCCCAGACCACGCGTGCTCTCGCACCCTATCTGAATCAAGTTCTCCGCCTTGTTCGCGGAAAGAGCCTGCGTATCGGTATTGATGGAAATGAAGTTAACGCCTTCCAGGCCGGCGGCTATCATGGTGTTCACGGCATTCCCTCCACCACCTCCTACGCCGACTACCTTGAGCCTGGCTCCTGCTTCCTTTTTTCTTTCTAGATCCAACATTCTTCGCTCTCCTGTCTTGCGCTCAGTTTCAGAGTCGCATTTATCTCTTCAATTACAATGAAAGTCGTGTTCGTGTCCCTAGAAAAGCTCCGACAACCAGGACCTCATTCGACCTCGGACCTTCTTGTAACTGTGCTCGTCTCGCACTCTGAAATGGCGAGCTTCTCCGTTTCTGCTGCCGTAGAGCACCAGTCCAACCGCAGTGGCAAATTTCGGGCTATTGACTACGTCAACGAGACCGTTGATTCCCCGTGGAAGCCCCAGTCGCACCGGTAGACCGACCACGTCCTCCGCAAGCTCGGTCATGCCCTCCAACAAAGTGGCTCCACCGGTAATGACGACGCCGCTACCCAATAACTCACCATAACCGCTCTTTTCGATCTCGCGCTGCACCAGCATAAAGATCTCTTCGACGCGCGGCTCGATGATCTCACATAGTATCTGTCGCGATATGGTTCGAGGGTTGCGACCACCGACACTGGGGACATCGATGGTCTCGTCGCGGTTCACCATCGATGCTAGAGCCGCGCCATACTTCTGCTTGATCTTTTCCGCCTCATGAGTCGGTGTTCTAATTCCAACAGCGATATCGTTGGTCAAATGATTGCCGCCTACCCCGAGAACCGAGGTGTGAACAATCGCACCTTCACTGAAAATGGCGATATCCGTTGTTCCACCTCCCATATCGACAAGCGCCACCCCTAACTCCTTTTCGTCCTCCGTGAGCACTGATTCGGAGCTGGCGAGCTGCTCGAGCACTATATCGTCTACATTGAGACCTGTGCGATTGGCGCACTTGATTATGTTCTGGGCACTCGAAACCGCACCGGTCACAATGTGCACCTGGGCCTCCAGGCGAACGCCGCTCATGCCGACAGGCTCCTTGATGCCGTCCTGCTCATCGACGATGTACTCTTGTGGGAGTATGTGTATGACCTCCCTATCCATCGGAATGGCCACGGCTTTGGCGGCGTCGATCACGCGGTCGACATCCGCAGGCATGATTTCCTTGTCCTTTACAGCCACCACACCGTGACTGTTGAGACCCTTTATGTGGCCTCCGGCTATGCCGGCGTAAATGTTGACGATCTCACAGCCGGCCATCAACTCGGCCTCTTCCACCGCCTTCTTGATGGACTGAACCGTACTGTCGATGTTGATAACGACTCCCTTACGAAGGCCTTTCGAAGGATGTGAGCCTATTCCTATGATGTCTATGGAGCCATCGTCGCCGACCTCGCCAACGATGGAGCATATTTTGGTCGTTCCTATGTCTAGACCGACCACCAGCTCTCCGTTCTTGTTGCCCATCGCTTAATCTCCCTCCGCCGGCTGTGCACATGCCAGGGTCTCCCCTGCCTGTGGAAGGCTCTCGCCCATGCCCGGCTATGTTATGTGGGCGCCGCTACTCCTCCACACGCGCCACCACCCACTGTGGACGCCTGTGATTGTTGAGAAATACCTCTCTTGGCCGCTCTCCGGTTTCGGAAAGAAGCTCCAACAGACTCGAAAAACGTGACAATCTTCCGCTCAAATCCTTTTCGGCGAAATGAACGATAACGGGATTCTCCCCTTCGGAATCGACTGCCGTAAGGGAGAAACCGCGAATTGGATCCAGATGCACCTGCGACAGTTCCATACCGCCTGGAGGACCGGCCGCCCGCCACGATGCAATGAGGTCCAGGCCCCTCATTATCTCATCGCGATCCGGCTCATCGCCTCCATTGACGTCTACACCCGAGATAATGGGCAGATCCAGCTCTTCACCAGCAGTTGCCGGCTTGAATACAGTTCCCATTGGATCAGCTAGATATAACGAGTCAAACAGGACCAGAGCCGCCGGCTCGTACTCCCGCAAGGCAACAAACACATGGTTAGGCGGATCCCGGCGCACCACAACCGACTGAACCCATGGATGCTCAATGAGCTGCTCTTCCACCTTATCAACATCTATCATGAAGATATTGTGACCTTGCTTGATCCCGGTCAGCGGCGCCAATTCGTGTATTGCAGCCCGCTCAATTCCTTGAAAACGCACCTCCGTTACCGCGAACCGGGGACTAGTGGTAGCCCAGCCATATAACGCAAGAACCATTCCGAATACACCGGCGACCAGAACAACCGCGCCAAGCAGCCGAGCGACAAACCCCAGTGTTCCCGCGAGGGTGTTACGCACCCGCGTCCGCTTTGCTTCGGGTCCCAACCGTCGCCTGTTGCTCCTCCGCAAACCGCGCCGTACGCCCGAATCACCAGAGCTGTTTCCGCAAAGCTTCATGCCTTCAGCCTCGCTCCCAAAAGCAATCTCTCGCACAACTCCTCGAAACTGATCCCGGCCCCACTTGCAATCTTCGGAACCAAACTAGCCTCCGTCATTCCCGGCAAGGTATTGATCTCTATGAGCCAGGGCATGTTGTCGCCGTCAAGCATGAAGTCGGCGCGACACACCCCGCCGCAGTTGAGAATCTCGACGGCTCTGACCGCTAAAGCCCGCAGATGCTCTTCTATCTCCCTTGGAATCGGCGCTGGAAATAGATACTTCGTTCCAGAGTCCGGTCCATACTTTGCCTCGTAATCATAGAATGGACGAGCTGGAACTATCTCTATCGTCCCAAGCGCCTCTCCCTCCAGCACCGCCACCGACATTTCCCGACCTTCGACATAACGCTCGATCAGAACCGGTCCTCCGAGGCTCGCGGCCGCCTCCACGGCTTCGTCCAAGTCACTTTTCGCGTGAACGATGCTAATACCCACGCTGGAACCCTCACGAGCAGGCTTGACTACGACCGGCGGCTCAATACTGGGTTGCTTGTTGGATTTTCCGCTTCCCGCTGGAATGTCGATGAACTCCGGCGTCGGAAGCCCGGCATCTCCGAACAGCCTTTTTGCGACAACCTTGTTCATGGCGACCGCGGACCCCATTACACCGGAGCCGGTATAGGGGATACCCAGACACTCCAACAAACCTTGAACGCAACCATCCTCACCCCACCTGCCATGCAAGGCGATGACGGCGGCCACGGGGTTGGTTTCGGACAATTTCTCAACCAAGCGATCAGCCGCATCAACGGTGCACACTCTATATCCCCGAGCCTTCAGCCCCCTCGCGAACGCCTCTCCAGTTCGAAGCGATATCTCTCGCTCCTCGCTTCTTCCGCCTTGTATGACGGCGACGGTTCCCGCCTTCAAGATCGATTCGTTAACCATTAGAATTCACCCTCGAGCTTGACCTCCAGCTCCAGAGAAAGACCAAACTGCTTCCTTACCTTGTTGCGGCATAAGTCGATCAGTTGCATCATGTCTCCAGCAGTGGCGGTACCGTCGTTTATGAGAAAGTTGGCATGCTCGGTGCTGACGCGAGCACCTCCAACGGACTCCCCCTTCAGTCCACAGTCCTCCAGCAAACGAGCGGCATGACGGCCGGGTGGGTTCTTGAACATCGACCCAGCGCTCCGCCCGGCAGGCTGCGTCAAACGACGATGCTCGATC
This sequence comes from Deltaproteobacteria bacterium, assembly GCA_007130885.1. Classification (GTDB taxonomy): domain Bacteria; phylum Myxococcota; class Myxococcia; order SLRQ01; family SLRQ01; genus SLRQ01. The sequence continues at coordinate 21,248 of SLRQ01000050.1, read as the reverse complement.
TCCTGTTGGACGCGTTCTTTAACGGAGGTTATTTCGCGGGACTCCGCCGGACGCAACAACACATCCACACGAGTAATTACAGCACTATCCGGCAGCTCGGCGTAACGATATGCAAAACCAAGTTCCTGCGCTGGAATATATGTTGCACCGTCAACACGCATCACCTCGATGCCTTCGACTACATCGGCCATCTCACCCAGCCTACCGCCGGCGTTCATTCGAAGGGCACCGCCGATCGTCCCGGGAATACCCGGCAAGAACTCCAGTCCTACGAGCCGATTTTCGATTGCGTGACGGTATGCGGCGACGCTCAACATCCCGGCACAGTAAGAAACCCACACGCCTTCATCTTGGCCCACCATCTCGGTACTAATTAGATCCGGGGGCAATCTTACAATTATGCCGCGCACCCCTCGGTCACCGACAAGGAGATTGGAGCCTCCGCCAATCACTTTCAACGGAACCTTTCGCTTCCGAACGATCGCCAACGCAGCCTTCAAATCAGCCTCATCGGCTGGTTCGAACATGATATCCGCCGGTCCGCCCAGGCCGAGTGTTGTATAGTTGCTCAATAATTCATTACGCCTCACCAATCCACGTACGGAAGCAGCAAACTCGTCCTGCCAGCTCACCGAATCTGGAGTTCCGTCCGACGCCGCGATCCGTCTTGAATGGTTACGTATGCTCATTGCCTTAGCGGGACAGCCTTGATTTCGTTTCATTCTTCAGCGCATCGAGCAGATCCGATCCCACCCTCCATACGTCACCTGCGCCGAAAGTGATTACCACATCTTCCGATTTCACCGTGTCGAACAAATAAGCAGTAGTTTCGTCGAGGTTTCCTGTATACCGCGCATCATGATGTCCGCGACGCACCATAGCCTCTACGAGCGCTGCGGCATCGGCCCCCTCAATGGGTTCTTCCGACGCCGCATAGACATCAGAGACGACGACTTTGTCCGCGTCATTGAAAGCAGTTGCGAAACCGTCGAAGCAATCCCGAGTGCGGGTGTAACGATGAGGCTGAAAAACGGCGACAATGGTCGAGTCGAAGGCTTCCCGAGCCGCTGCTAGCGCCGCCCGAATTTCCGATGGGTGATGCCCATAGTCATCTATTACCGTTATACCCTTGGCCTCTCCTCTGACCGTGAAGCGTCGCTGTACTCCCTCGAAAGCCGCAAGAGCCTCCCGGGCCACCTTTCGATCGACGCCCAGCTCCTCTGCTACCGCGAGGGTGGCAAGCGCATTGAGCGCGTTGTGAACACCCGCCATTGGTAGCCGATAACGACCCAACCGCTCCTTCCTGAAGCGAACGTCGAACTCCGTAGTCAAGCCTTCGAAGGACAAGGAGCTGACCTGCCAGTCCGCTTGCAAAGTCGTTCCATAGGTTACGTGTCGCTTATCGAACCTTGGGAGCAAGTTCTGCACCTCCGAGTGGTCAAGACAGAGCACGGCCAGACCATAGAAGGGTAAGCGATTCACAAACCGCACGAAGGCATCCCGTAGGGCATGCATTCCCCCGTAATGAGACAGGTGCTCCGCATCGATGTTCGTGACCACCGCAATCGTAGGCGAGTACACGAGAAAGCTACCATCGGATTCATCAGCTTCCGCCACCAGTATCTCGCCTTGTCCCAACCGTGCGTTGGTACCGAGCTGATTGACCTTGCCCCCTACCACGACCGTAGGATCCAGCCCTCCCGCCTCGAGGACCGAAGCTAGAATTGATGTCGTGGTGGTCTTTCCATGCGAGCCTGCCACCGCCACGCCATGCTTGAGGCGCATGAGCTCGGCCAGCATCTCCGCTCTGGGGATCACCGGTATGCCTCGTCCCCGGGCACGCAATATCTCAGCGTTTTCCCCGGCCACGGCGCTGGACCTGACTACCACGTCCGAGTCGTCCACCTGCCCGCCGGCATGGTCGTAATCTATGGAGGCCCCCAACATTTCGAGGCGGCCGGTCACCTCCGAGCGCTTCAGGTCCGAGCCGGTCACTTCATAGCCCAGGTTAAGAAGCAGTTCAGCTATGCCACTCATTCCAATACCGCCGATGCCGACGAAATGTATCCGACGCGCCCTTCCTCTAAACATTGTCATATCAGGAGCCCCCCTCTTTGCTCTTGGACTTTGTCGCCTTTCGGCGAGCTCCCAAAGCCTTTCTTTCCCTCGCGGCTCCCCCCGACCGCGTCCAAAGTTCGACGCAAACGTCCGCTATTTCTCGAGCGGCCTCGGGCCATCCCAGTCGCCCGGCCGATCTGGCCATCATCAAGCGTCTCTCGTTGTCCTGCAACAAAGACAGTATTTCTTCGGCGAGCCGTTCCGGAGTCAGCTCAGATTGACGAATGAGCACAGCGGCGCCTCGGTCCGCCAAGGCTCTAGCGTTCATCTCCTGGTGGTTATCAGCCGCGAAGGGGTAAGGAATCAGAATCGCCGGCTTCTGGCATATGGTCAGCTCCGCCACGGTCGTCGCACCGGCACGACAGATTACCAAGTCCGACCGGGCATATGCCGTCGACATGTCATCGATAAACGGTACTACCTCCGCCTTCCCTAGAAGGCCCGCTTCTTCGTACAATGGAATTATCGAATCCAGTTTCGCTCGGCCGGCCTGATGTACTAATCGGACCGGCGGCATACGCTCGTGAATTATGCGGAAGGCCCGAGCCATTGATTCGTTGACGAACTGTGCACCTTGACTGCCGCCCAACACGAGCAGCCTTGGTATCGGCTCGGTCAGCTCGGGTCGTGGACGCAAGAAGTTATCAAGCAAGGACTGACGAATGGGGTTTCCAGTCCTCATGACCTTATTTGGAGGAAGCCTCGTCTCCGCCTCCTCAAAAGCAACAAAGACCTTCTTTGCGAACTTCGATATGATGCGCGTCGTAAACCCTGGAAGAGCGTTCTGTTCTTGCACCACCACGGGTATCCCATGAAGCCATGCCGCCAAAGCAGTGGGACCGGATGCATAACCTCCTACGGCCACTACTATACCCGGCCGGTAGCGCCGAACGATTCTGCTGGCCTGCAGCAAAGCCCAGGGAAGCTTGATAACGTTCTTCAGAGTCTGCCAGAACGTCTGTCCTTTCAGTCCAGAAACATCTATGAGTTCCAGCGGATACCCTGCCTTGGGAACCAGCTCTTTTTCCATGCCCTGATTAGCTCCCACGAACAACACATCATTGTCCGTGTGGCGAGTCATGAACTCCTCCGCCAGGGCAATACCGGGGAACAAGTGTCCACCAGTTCCACCACCAGCGATGACGACGCGCATCGTCATCGGTAGCGTCTCCCTTTGTGCACGGCGCACCGAACACACGCAATTATTGATGCAACACAATGTTTCATCTCGGATCACCTGGAGCGGGCGAAAGAAAGCCTCCGCGGCCTCGCGAAATCGCCAAGAGAAGCCCTACAGCGACCATGCATATGAGCAAGCTGGAGCCTCCATAGGATATGAACGGAAGAGTAAGGCCGGTGGTCGGCAATAACGCGGTGACGACCGACATGTGCACAAAAGCCTGAATGCCCAGCAGTGACGTCAAGCCTACGGCTAGATATGCAGAGAATGCATCCTCGGCCTTGAAGGCGGCCCGCAACCCTCTCCATATCAATACCACGAATAAAACTATCACACCCATGGTGCCGATTAATCCAAGCTCCTCTCCGATAATAGCAAATATAAAATCGTTATGAGCATCGGGCAGAAAGAATAGCTTTTGTTTTCCATCTCCGAGCCCCACGCCGAATACGCTTCCGGAGCCTATGGAAATGAGTGATTCGACCACCTGATAACCACCGTCTTGCCGGTCAGCCCAGGGGTCGAGAAAAGACATGATACGCCGCATGCGATACGAAGCCGAAGAGATGGCATACCAGATGAACGGCAGGGCGCAAATGACCGCGCCCATCAAAAACGAAATTCGGGCTCCGGCTACAAAGAGCATTAAGAACAGAATTGCTCCCAGCAAAAACGTCGTACCTAGGTCCGGCTGAGCCAAAATTAGAATGATGGGAACGGTTCCAATCATAACAGGCCCAAGAAAGCCCGTCTTGAACTCTCGAACGCTTTCCCTTTTCCGTGCAAGAACTGCCGCCAAATAGATAATGAGTCCTAACTTTACCAGCTCGGCGGGCTGCATCTGCAGAGGACCCACCGGCAAGCATCGAGTCGAACCGCGTTCGGTCATGCCTACCCCGGGTATTAGGACCATCACCGCCAGGACGACAGCCGCCAGAAAGATAGGCGCACTCAGCTTGCGCAAAATATCCATTCGCAACTGCGAGACGAATAGCATGGCGGCAACGCCAAGACCCAGTGACAAGAGCTGCCTTTTCAAGAAGAAAGAGGAATCTTGTCTCAATTCATCCGCGAAGACGGCACTCGACGAGTACACCATCACTACGCCCAACGCCGTCAATGCCAATACCGTCCAAAGCATTACGACATCAACCGGCTGCTCACCTGCATCAACCGCTTCCATGCCGTATTGATCGCGGACTGAAAGGAGGCTCTTGGTTTCGGTGTTCGAGGTCATTTCAGATCCTCCACCAAGCGCCTAAACGCCGTGCCTCTTTCCTCGAAGCTATCGAACTGGTCGAAGGACGCACAAGCAGGTGAAAGCAGAACTACATCACCGGGTTTCACCAGCTCGGCGGCACGCTCGGTCGCTGCTTTCAGTGTTTCCTGCCGTTCAATCGACTCCACGTAGTCACGCATGGCATCCGCCATGGCGGCGCCATCCTCCCCGAACGCAAGGAATGCCTTGACCCTGCCGGCTGCAGCCTCGGCAAGCTCGTCATAGTTTCCGCCTTTGCCTCTACCGCCGCCAATCCAAACGACGTCTCCCTGGAAAGATCGAAGAGCGACCGCGGCGCTGTCGGCGTTGGTGGCCTTGGAGTCGTTGATCCACTCCACTCCTCTCAAGACTCTGACTCGTTCGAGACGATGCGGCAGTCCGGCAAAGCTGTCCAGGGCTTGCTGTACTGCTTTTGAGGACACACCTATTATGCGGCACGCCAAGACAGCAGCAGCGGCATTGGCAAGGTTGTGTGATCCGCGCAGAGCGTGAGAACCTAGGCGGTACGATTCGTCGTCTCCACCTTCATAAAGGCGAGCAATAACCTTGCCGTCCGCCAAGCCTGCTCCACCAGGCGGAGGCTCGCCATGTACGAAGCAGTGACGCACCGCGGTCGACCCCCGGCAAATATCCAATGCTCCAGAGTCATCGCCACTTACGACGAGATGATCATTCTCTGTCTGACAATCGAGAATCCGCCTTTTCGCCGCGGCATATGAATCGAAAGAGCCGTGTCTGTCGAGATGGTCCGGTCCAAGGTTCAGTATCACGGCCACCTGTGGACGGAACCTTTGACAGCCTTCGAGCTGAAAGCTGGAGGCCTCTACCGCAAGCGATTCCGGCCTAGCGTCCGCTAGGACGGCTTCGCAAAGCGGCCTTCCCAGGTTTCCACCGACGAAAGGATTGAGGCCCCCCGCGCGCATCATGGCTCCGGCCAGAGCCGTGGTGGTGCTCTTTCCGTTCGTACCGGTAACCGCAATCATTGGAATATCAGTAAGAAAGCCGGCGGCAAGCTCTAATTCACTGACAACCTCCACTCCGGCATCTCTTGCCGCCTGAAGCTTTGAGAGGTTCCATCTCACACCGGGTGAAACAACGATCAGATCCGCTTCGACGAAGTCTCTTTCGAAATGCTCTCCAAGGCGCTGGCGCACCTCTAAATCGCTAAACATCGATGTGTCAATTCGATCCGCCGAACGCATGTCGGTTACCGTGACGCGTGCTCCCTCCCTGACACAAAGCCGGGTCGCCGCGATCCCCGATCGTCCCAGCCCGACGACCAGGACGTTGCAACCGGCAAGCCGCCAAGGCGGTCCGTATGGTGGTTTGACTCTCACCTGAGCTTCAACCCCGCTACGGCAACCAGTGCCAAAATGATTGACATAATCCAGAATCGAACTATTACCTTGGGCTCCGCCCAACCCTTCAGCTCGAAGTGATGGTGAATGGGCGCCATTCTGAATATTCGCCGGCCGGTGGATTTATAAAAGCCCACCTGGAGAATCACCGACAGCGCTTCTATCAGGAAGACTCCGTGAACGATGGCGCTGACCAACTCGTTCTTCGTTAGTATGGCGACAGCACCAAGACCGCCACCGATGGACAGGGAGCCCACATCCCCCATGAAGACGGTCGCCGGGTAGGTATTGTACCAAAGAAAGCCGATGCCGGCACCAGCGAGCGCGGCGCAAAACACGGAGAGTTCTTCAGCGCCTTCGATGTGAGGGATATATAGATATTCCGCTATGTTGAATCCCGCGATGATGGTGCCGGCGGCGTACGCAAGCACCAACCAGGTTATAGCGGCCACAATCGATGGCCCTATCGCCAGCCCGTCCAGCCCATCCGTAAGATTGACGGCATGACTGGTACCGACGACCACGAAAACCACGAAGACCGGATATAAGAAGCCGAGATCGGGTGTCCAGATGTGGGTTGCCACGAAAGGCAACGCTATTGTCGTATCAACTAGGAACCCTATCTTGACGAACGGGAACGTGCTATCGACTATAATGCTCCAGTCGGTAAGGAAAGCGTAGATGGCCACACCGGCAATTCCGAACTGGATCGCGAGCTTCGCGCGGCCCGATAACCCCTTGGTCCCGTTCTTGAACTTTCTCCAGTCATCATAGAAGCCCACCGCCGCAAAACCCGCGGTAATTGTAAGAACGGTCCAGATGAGATGGTTTGTTAGGTCCACCCAAAGCAACGTACCCAGGAACAGCGACGACAGAATCAACAAACCACCCATGGAGGGGGTCCCTGTCTTCTGCAGGTGGCTGTCGGGAGTGTCCTCTCTTACGGTGTCCAGCCCATCCTGAGCGGCGCGAAGCTTGCCGATGAACCAGGGGCCGACCACAAGGCAGAAGAGAAGCGCGGTCAACCCGGCCATGACCACGCGGAATGAGGGGTAGCGGAGCACGTTGAACAACGTCACCTTGTCGGCCAACGGGAACAGCAGCCAATAGATCATGGGCCACCCTCCTTCCCATTGCCGGAAAGGACAGAGGAGTCATTCTCGTCCGCGGCCTCGGTAAGCGGATCTGCTATTCGTTCCATGGCCAGGCCGCGGCTACCCTTCACCAGAATCACATCCTTAGGCCTTACCGCCTCGCGCACATGTTCCATAACCGGTTCTGGAGCATCCTCGTGAGCGACATCTCCAAGGCCGGCCTCCCGGGCCGCCTCCCCCGCCATTGCGCTACGATCTCCAAAGGTCACCAATAGCTTTGCTCCAAACTCGACGGCGGCTCTCCCCATCTCCCGGTGGTATGCATCCTCCCGCTCACCGAGCTCGAGCATGTCGCCCAGGATCGCGAAAAGGCGTCCGCCGCGTACAGCGGCCAGCTCCGCGGAAGTTTGGAGTGCGGCGCGAACAGATGCCGGTCCGGCGTTGTAGCAGTCATCGATTATTACGCTGCCCCCAGGCCCCGGCTTCATTTCGAGACGGCGCGGAAGACCAGGCATATCCGCAAGAGCTTCCGCAGCCTGCTCCGGCTGTACTCCCATCGCCAGGGCGGTCGCCAGAGCTCCACAGGCATTGTGAGCATTGTGCCGACCAAGCAAACGCAATCGCACCTGAAGTATGGTCGGGCCTCCTTTACCTTCGGCACGACCGGAGCGGGCCCGCGGCGGCAATAACGCGTCTACTCTCCCCACTAGAATCTGGAAACGAAGAGTGCAGTCGTCCCCAATCTCCACGTCACCGAGCCGCACATCCGCCCGTGGATGCAAACCGTAGGTCACGCGACGAAGCCGGCCCCCCGCTTCTATTGCTCCGGCTGACTCCGCTAGTGACGGCAGACGAAGATCGTCAAGATTTACAACTGCCACGGCTCCATCGGGCAAACTCTCGTAGAGTTCGGCCTTGGCCCTTGCCACGGCATCGACGCCGCCCAGCCCTTCCAGATGCATCGCCGACGCGGTAGTCACAAGCCCGACGGCCGGACGAGCCATTTCAGCGAGGTCGGCTATCTCCCCCGGCTCGTTCATACCCATCTCGATGACTGCCCAACGATAATCGCTTCGAAGACGGAACAGGGTCCAAGGCACACCAATGCGATTATTGAAGTTGCCCTCGCTCTTCAGTCCCCTTCCAACTGATGAGAGCACCGACGCGAGCATCTCTTTCGTCGTCGTCTTGCCGTTGCTGCCCGTGACCGCCGCGAGATGGAGCGAAGGGAATCTGTCTCGATAAAGGCGCGCCAAGCCACCGAGCGAGATCAACGGCTCGTCGACCTCGAACAAATGCATCCTACCCCGCAGTTTAGGTATGGACTCGGAGCCGCGACGAACCACCGCGCCAAAAGCTCCCGCGGATGCAACATCAGTCAAGAAATCATGACCATCGAAATTTGGGCCGGACAAGGCGAAGAACAGACCACCGGCCTCTATCGAACGGCTGTCGGTGGATATCGATGAACACGCGGCCGCTCCATCGCCGCTCTTTGACGACCTGCCTCCGGCCTCGTCCGGGGGATGGTGAGATGCACGGGTAACTCGCACGATCTCATCGACGGTAAACCGCGGCATGTTCATTCCGACACCTCTTCTTGGAGGCCATATCCTGTTTCAACCTGTATCATCCTGTTGCAGTCTGTCCCTTAATCGAGTCCATTCCGAGTCGGATCATCCCCCTTAGGTGCTGCCTTCGACGGAGTGTCCCGGCAACGGCCGGGTCTCCGGCGGCACGCTTGTCAGCGCGCGACGAGACTCATCCCGGTCATCGAACACACGTGTTCGATCGAGCGCTTCCTGAGTAGACTCATGCCCCTTACCGGCCACGAGTATCACATCACCGTCACGCGCCATGGCGACCGCATGCTCGATAGCGGCTCTCCTGTCCGCGTTCACCACATACCTTGCTCCCTCGAGCCCTGGAAGCATGTCGCTAATGATGGCTTGTGGGTCCTCGGATCTAGGATTGTCGCTCGTTACCACGACGACATCGGCGGAGGCCGCCGCACTCGCCATGAGCGGCCGCTTACCCCGGTCCCGATCCCCGCCGCATCCAATGACGACGATTATCCTGCTGGAGAGCGGCGTCATATCTCTAAGACCACTTATTACCCGGCTCAGTGCGTCGCTGGTGTGGGCATAGTCAACGAATAGATTGCGAGCCCCCAGAACATCCGGCACCCGCTCCAGCCTTCCAGGCACGGCCCGGCAAGCAGAAAGGCCACGCCCGATCTGTTCGGCGTCTACTCCAAGCGAGTGCGCCAACCCAGCCGCTACAGTGAAGTTGGCGATGTTGTGATCACCCACTAACTCACTCTCGACCTGACACCGTCCTCCGTTTGGAAGCTCTATAATTGCCTCCGAGCCCGACAAGGAAAGACCGGCTTCACGGGCAACGACCGCCGAATCCGCCCCAACGACATCATCGCCATTCATGGCGGGCGCTATGGTGGCGGCAACGGTGCGAACTCTACCGCCGGCCAAAAGCTCGCCGTGAAGGCGACTTCCATGCTCGTCATCCACGAGGACTACGGCGGTCCCGGCCTTTCGGAGATGCTCGGTAAACAAGCGGGTCTTGGCAATATAGTATTGCTCCAGATCCGAGTGGTAATCGAGGTGGTCACGGGACAGCCCCGTGAAGGCCGCCGCTGAAAAACGGCAACCGACAACTCTTTCCTGATCAAGCGCGTGACTGGATACCTCCATAACAGCGAGATCGGTTCCATCCTCGACCATCTCCGAAAGAAGCCTTTGAAGTACCTCGGGAGAAGGGGTGGTATGAGCGGCCGAGCTCATGACACCGCGACGGCGAACGCCTATGGTACCGAGCAGTCCCACTTTTTTACCGCTTTGCTCGGCGATCGCGGCCAGCAGCCACGCGACAGTGGTCTTGCCGTTCGTGCCGGTTATCCCAGCTAGGCAAAGTCGCTCGCCCGGGCGACCGTAAAAGTTGGAAACACAGAGCGCCAGCGCCGCGCGCCCGCGCGAAACCTCGTGCACCGAACAATCGGGAAACGCACTCAATCCTTTAACGGGCCTTTCCAGCAGCACCGCCGCGCAGCCTGCCCCAGCGGCTTCGAGAGCATATTCATGACCGTCGGTCCTAGTGCCGGGTACAGCAACGAACAATCCTCCAGGACCAACCTCTCTCGAATCGGCTGTCACGAAGCGCACCTCTACCGTGTCGGCATTCGGTCCGCTCAAATGCCGGCTTTCAACCCCTCTCAATGTCTGTGAGAGATGCACCCTTCGGCTTCCTTCAACTTTTTCGTTTCTCTCTTCCAACTCCTCGGTCCTAGCCGGTCGGCCCGAGCCTCAGCGTCACCAACTCCCCCGGAGAGACGATCTCACCGGCTGGGGGGTCTTGCTCCGTGACCAGACCCGCGCCTTCCGGCCGCGCCTCCAAGTGCCTTTCAGCCAGTACTTTCAATGCCCCACGAAGGTCCAGACCGGATACATTGGGCACCAAGGTCTTGCCCTCGGGCGGTGGAACCAAAAATCCAGGTAGAACAATCCCGGCGCCTGCTTCACGTTCATCGAAAGCCGCCAAGACGGGCGGATCCTCCACTGGCTCGCTAGGCGATATCCCTAGATAGCTAACCGCTTCCTCGGCCACACGTCGGAAAACAGGTGCGGCTACCACACCACCGTATTTTACTCCCTGGGGTTCATCGACTACCACCATGATTACCAGGCGAGGATCCTCGACGGGAACGAAGCCCCCGAAAGAGGCGACTCTTCTATGGGAGCAGTAGCCCCTCGTCAGTGGATCCACCTTCTGACTTGTGCCCGTCTTACCGGCGATACGATAACCGGGAACAGCCGCCCTCCAACCGGTCCCACCCTCTCTCACGACGGCCTCCATCATTCCCGTAACAGCGGACGCAGTGCTCTCTTGAATCGGCGTCGAGATCAACTCGGCCTGCCCCTTTCTCCTCACACGACCTTCCTCGTCCCTGACTTCGCGAACGATCCACGGCCGCATCAATCGACCACCGTTTGCAACCGCGGCAAGGGCGGAGGCCACCTGGAGCGGAGTGGAGGACACCCCCTGGCCGAAAGCCAACGTAGCCAGACATACGTCCGACATATCCGATGCCGAGCGAAGATGCCCAGCTCTCTCTCCAGGCATACCAACACCGGTACGGCGACCAAACCCAAACTCCGCCAGAGCATCGACCAAGCTCTGCTTGCCGAGCCTCTCGACCAAACGGGCCGAGCCAATGTTGCTCGACACCTTCATTATCTCGGCGATAGTCAGTTCACCATGCGGATTGGCATCTCGAATTGTGCGGCCTCCGATTCGAGCGCTACCCTTCTCGCAGTCGATTACATCCTCGGGGGAGGCTAGTCCGGCATCAAGAACCGACGCTATCGAGAAGACCTTGAATACGGAGCCCGGCTCGTAAAGGTCGGTTATCGCCCGATTGCGACGCCAACCTCCATGGACATCTCCAGGCCGATTGGGGTTGAAGGTAGGCCGAGTCGCGAGCGCCAAGATCTCGCCGGTCCGAGGATCCAATACGACCACCGAGGCGCTCTTGGCTTCGGTTTCTTTCACCGCCTCGGCCAAAGCAGCCTCGGCATGATACTGCAATGTGCGATCGAGGGTCAGAGTGACACTTCCACCTTCCAGCCTATCGACATGGAGATTCCCGCCGGGAATGAGCTGTCTACCCCTCGCATCACGCAGGACGTCCGCGGTACGGGCGATGCCCCGCAGATCTACGTCGAGAGACATCTCGATACCTTCCAGCCCCACACCGTCTATACCGGCGAAGCCCAGCACATGAGCAGCAAGCTGCTTTTGCGGATAGAAGCGGCGTGCTTCCTTGGTGAGATGTACGCCGGTCAGCCCAAGTTCTCTGACCCGCCTTGCCTCGGCCGGCGACACGCGCCTCTTCACCCAAGCAAAATGGCGCCCCCGCTGCATACGTCCCTCCAAGGCGGCTGGATCCAAGCTCAAGGCATCAGCCAGTGCGCTAACTACCTCATGCCTATCCTCCACGCGTGTCGGCTCCACGAATACCGAGTCGACCTCCACCGAAATCGCCAAAGGGTCTCCATTGCGATCCGCGATGACGCCGCGACGGGGTGTGAGAACGACCTGGCCAAGAGCCTTCTGCTCCGCCATCTGACCAAGTCTTTCTCCCTGCAAGACCTGCAAATCGAACACTCTATAGCTGACTATGGCGAACATCACCGCCAGCAGTCCGCCCATCACACGAACACGAAGCCTAATCCATCTCACTACGCGGCGGTCGAAGCCCGACTCCCCCACCACCCGCGAGGATGAAGAAGAGCCGCCGCCGCCCCGCAATGCCGGCCGGGGAACAGGCCCTGTAGAGGACCTACCCACGTGGTCCTTCCTCGGCAGTGGACATGGACACCAATGATGAGTGCCTCCTCTCTTCGCTTTGAGCAGGCATCGAAAGATCTTTCTCGGTTGGGTGTTCCGATCCATCAGCGATTTCGAAGGGCTCACTAACGACCGTTACCTGGCTTGGGCGCGGAGGGACCATTCCAAGCTCGTTCCGGGCCATCAACTCGATACGTGAGTGCTGACGGAGCGTCGACATCTCGAGCACGAGGCTTCTCTTTTCTTCGACCAGCCGATCGTGCTCGGACACCAGTTCATCGAGACGGTATCCCAGTAAAACCCCTTCAACGCGCTGCCACGTATGAAAGACACCGGTTGCAGCCAGTGAACAACAGACCAGCAAGGCTGGAAGAAGCTTGACTAGAATCCTAAGCATGCGTTGAACCCTCACTTTCGTCGAACATCGGCTCCGTCCGCGATTCAATCCTCTCCACCACACGCAAACGCGCGCTGCGAGCACGCGGGTTTAGAGTAATTTCGGACTCGGAGGCCTTGATGGCCCGCCTCTTAACCGGAACGAACTCGGGACGTCTGTTGCATCCACAAACAGGAAGATCAGGCGGACATATGCAGCCTTGACAAAGCCTGGCAAAGGCCTGCTTCACCCGTCTGTCCTCTAGACTATGAAAGCTGATGATTGCCGCGCGACCTCCGATGGCCAAAACCCTTGGGAGCGCGTCGAGCAGAGACTCCAGCGAACCGAGCTCGTCATTCACCCAGATCCTCAAGGCCTGAAAAGTCCTGGTAGCAGGATGAATGGTTCTGTCTCTTTCACCAGACTGTCGCCCAACGATCCGGCTGATGACACCGGCCAGAACAACCGTATCGTCGAGCTCCCCTCGCTTCCGGGCATCCAGAATGGCTTTCGCGATCCGTTTTGCGCGCCGCTCCTCACCGTAAGACCTGATCACATCGGCCAGTTCCTTCTCATCAACGGTATCCAACAGAGCGTATAAGGGCTTGCCTTCCGATCGGTCCATTCTCATGTCGAGCGGGCCCTGCCTACCAAAGCTGAAGCCACGCGTGGGATCGTCGAGCTGGGGGGAGGACGCTCCCAGATCCGCCAATACGGCGTGGACCAGCCGAAGGCCTCTATCGCGGACTACTTTCTCGAGAAAACGAAAATCACAGTGGACCAACTCCAGCCGCTCTTCACCCACGATCTCGCGTGCGGCGGCTAGAGCCGACTCGTCCCGGTCCATGCCAAGGACCTTGGCCCCCGTGGACAGCAGACCCCTCGTATGGCCTGCTCCACCCACCGTGCAGTCGACGGCGACTCTGTCCGGGCCCAGGGCGGGAGCCAGTGCTTCGAGCACCTCTTCGCTTAGAACCGGTCGATGTCTGTAGGTCGTAAGCGGCATGATACTTAAATTCCTAGCTCATCGAGTGCCTGACGAAGCTCGTCGGCCGAGGTCTCATCGCATGCCTCGCGCCACCGCTCCGGATTCCAAATCTCGATATGCTCGACCTGGCCGGTGAATATTGCTTCCTTCTCCAGGCCGGCGTGCTTCTTCAGCGACGTGGGAATGAGAATTCGGCCGGCGCTGTCACATCCAATCACGTGAGCATTGCCGACAAATAAGCGCTTCACCAGCTTCACTCGGTGATCCATGCGAGGCAACGCCAGCAGCTTGTCCAGAAACGCCTGCCACTGGTCCTGTGGGTACAAGAGTAGGCAAGGCTCCACGTCCGCCGTTATGACTAGACGTTCCGTCCCTCGAGCGTCGAGGATCTCCCTAAAGCGTGCGGGAAGACTCGTGCGGCTCTTGACGTCTATGTTGTGCGCGAACTGTCCTAGAAACATCCTTGGCCTACTTGGTCAGGCTTTGGGTTTGATCTTGCCGCCTCTGACACACTGGTGACACCGGTTCCCACCTTCTACCACTTCGCCAATCGTGGACTATCCTGACGAAGGGCGCAAGGTTTTTTCCTCGGTTACGTAACCTTAAATGCCTTTTATGAGGCACATACCATCACGGGTATGCAGCCCGAACCGGCACCTCAACATATTGCGGTCACGTAAAAGCCGTAACTCGAGTCAAATGCTCTTCCCGAAAAAGGAAGCCGCGTTCTCGAATACCACCCGGCGAATCACACCCCGCGAAAGTCCCTCCGCCTCCATTGCCGCCACCATCCTTGCCGGCACGATCGGATCGGGGCGTTCGTGCCCAAGATCGCTCGAGAGAAGCAATCCTTCGGGTCCAAACCGTGCGACCATCAAGGATGCATCGCGGGCACTCATCGCGCCCATGGCGACCCGGTATCCACAAGACCGTACCGCGGAGGCATCGGGGCAGGTTACTCCAGTGAATAGGACCATTCCCTCCGGCATTTCGCACTTGCGCATGAGCGCCAATTTTCTGCGCAGTAGGGGGCCACCTCCACGAGAAGGCATCGTCACGATAAGAGGAACCCGCAGATCCCTTGCAAGGACCGCCTGACGCAAGAGCACATCCTCCTCCCACTCGGTGCCGTCGTGCAGGCCCACACCACCAACCGCGACTACCTCGGGCAGCCCGAGCCAGTTGGGCATTCTCGTCAGCAACCGCTCGAGGCCTTGCCAGGGGATCTTTCTTGGAGGAATTCCAACGGCAATGTAGCCCGAGATGCCCGCTCCCCTGACACGAGGCACCACCTCGTCAACCAAATAGTTCCAATAGGCCTCGATGTTACCCGCGTTAGTTCCGGGAAAGCCATCATGGACGGGAGAAACCAGCGCCTGAACACCAAAAAAAGCCAGATTGTCCAGCTCCATGGGGCTCAAACCGTCGACCCTGGCATTTGCATCGAATATGGCCTGTTCACCTCGCATCGTCCTTTAGACTACACCAGGCATTTCCGAACGCACGAAGCTAGCTCCACTGAAAGAACCGAAAAGCGGCCTCGCCGAGACGGGATCAGCGATAGCCTCCTCCCAATTAGGCTGCGCTCCCCATAGAATGGAGTCTCATGTCCGTTGAAGGTCATACCCAGACCCCCCCTCCGCCGCCTCGGGATCCCAACCGCAAGATCGAGCGGGACCTAATCAAGAAGCTTCCGAAGACCGATTTGCACTGTCACCTTGACGGATCTCTTCGCCTCTCGACGGTGCTCGAAGAAGCGGAACGGCAGGGGATAAGGTTGCCGGCGGATACCCCCGAGGGGTTGGCTCGGGCCATACACATGGGGGAAGTTTGCGCCGATCTGGAGCAATATCTCGAAGCTTTCAAGGTCACCTTGAGCGTGCTCCAACGAGCGGAGGCTCTCGAGCGAGCCGCATACGAGCTGGCCATGGACTGCGCCACCGAAAACGTACGTTGGCTAGAGGTTCGTTACGCACCCATTCTTCATCAAAGAGAGGGCCTTCGCCTCACCACGATAGTCGAAGCGGTGGTATCGGGCCTGAAGAGCGCGGAACGCGACTCGGGAATTCGCAGCGGCGTGATCCTCTGCGGCGTGAGAAACATAAGCGCCGGATCGTCGTTGGTGTTGGCGGAGCTGGCTGTAGCCTACAAGAATCAGGGCGTAATCGGTTTTGACTTGGCTGGTGCCGAATACAATTACCCCGCCAAGGACCACTTGGCGGCCTTCCAGCTAATCCGAAAGAACAATGTCAACTGCACCGCTCATGCAGGCGAAGCCTACGGCCCGGAGTCCATTCAGCAGGCCATTCACAACTGCGGAGCACATCGCATCGGTCACGGGACGAGGCTACGCGAGGACGGAGATCTCCTCAACTACTTCGCGGACCACCGCGTACCAATGGAGATTTGTCTGCAATCCAACGTACAGACGAGGGCGGTAGGCAGCCTAAAGGAGCACCCGCTTCCGTTCTATTTGGACTATGGCCTAAGAGTCACTCTCAACACGGACAACCGCCTCATCACGAACACCACCTGCACCAACGAGATCCTTCTTGCTCACGAGCACCTCGGCCTCGATCTGCAAGACATCATTCGAGTACTGATGGCGGGGTTCAAGAGCGCGTTTCTGCCTTTCCATGAGCGCAAAGCGCTCCTTCGCCAGGCGTCACAGGAGATCAGTGATGTCTGCGGCTGAACGCGACTCCACGAACACACGTGTCTCGCTGGCATTGATTTGGCACATGCACCAGCCTGATTACCGCGACCCCACCGGTGTGGGGGACATGGTGCTGCCGTGGGTGCGGCTTCACTGCTGCCGCGCTTACTCGGACGTCGCATGGCTCCTCGAACGCCACCCTCATATCAGGGCCACTGTGAGCATCTCTCCCGTGCTGGCCGATCAAATCGACGATCTGGCTCATCTTCGATGCGGAGATCGCTACTTGGATCTTTCCCGGAGACCAGCCGAAGATCTCTCACACCTCGACAAGATGGAGATACTCGCCGGCTTCTTCATGACCGACTGGGAGAGAAACGTTCGCCCCTTGCCCCGCTACTGGAGCCTGCTCCACAAGCGTGGGCGCAATCTCAAGAGCCTGGATCTCGATCGAGTGGCGAAGACATTCACCGAGAGCGAGCTGTGTGACCTCCAAGTATTGTTCAACCTGGTTTGGATGGGCTCGATGGCGCGAGCCACTCATCCGCTGGTTCAAAACCTCCTGCGAAAAGGAAGAGGCTTCACCGAGATAGAGAAAGTGCTCCTACTGGACCTTCAAGAGCACCTCGTCTGCCAGGTCCTGCCAAGATGGCGGGCGCTCGCGACTAGAGGCCAGGTAGAGCTTTGTACCAGCCCTTACTTCCAGCCGATCCTGCCCCTGTTGATTGACACGGACTCTGCTCGCGAGGCGGACCCCGAGGCTCGGCTTCCGCCGCGGTGCCGCAGAAGTCAAGATGCCGTCCTGCAGCTTGAAAGAGCAATCGAGTCTCATGAGCGGCACTTCGGGGTATCGCCGGCCGGACTCCTGCCCTCCGAAGGTTCCGTGTCCCACCAGTCGGCCATACTGGCGGCACAAGCCGGGTTTTCTTGGATGGTCAGCGACGAGGTCGTACTCCGGCACAGCATTATCGCAAACAAACAGGCGCAAGAGACAGGGGCTCATCTGGACGTGTGGGAGGTATCGGCCGACTCGGCGAAAGTAGCACTTTTTTTTCGGGACAAAGCGCTGTCCGACCTCGTGGGCTTCAGCTACTCGAGAAATCCACCAGCCAAGGCGGCCAAGGATATGATCAAGCGCCTTGCCACCGCGGCGGATCGCCATCAGCGCTCCAGGGACAATGGCCCCTCCGAGAGTATCGTAACTCTTGCCCTGAATAGCGAAGGTCCGTGGGAGCATTACCCCGACAGTGGGCGCCCCTTCCTGGAAGCACTCTTCAGAGAGCTTGCCTCGGCGGACCATCACGGCGTCACGATAAGAACAACTACCCCATCCAAGTGGCTCGCCGACCACACTCCCCGGGCATGCATCCGTCGTCTGCATGCCGGCTCATGGGTGAACGCGAGCTTCAAAGCGTGGATTGGATGCCCGGAAAGAAACAAAGCTTGGAAACTGATCGATCAGGCCGGCCGCCTGCTCGACGCGCGCGGTGCCTCGATGGCACCGGAGAACCGTGAGGAGGCACTAAATCATCTCCTAGCGGCCGAAGGCTCGGATTGGACATGGTGGTACGGAGACGATTTCGTAACCGAGACCCCCGAAGCTTTCGACGCCTTGTTCCGCGCACGGTTGCTGAAAATCTACGAGCTTACGGGGGAAGCAACGCCTCAACCTCTGCGCAGAGCCATCTCCCCGGCGGCGGCCAAGGGGCAAGCATTGGTTCCGCTACAGGAGCCTTGGAGTCTCATAACTCCACTCATCGACGGCGAAGCCGCTCCTTACGTGGACTGGCAAGGTGCGGGAGTCTACAGACCAGGTAGGAACCTAGGAAAAATGTACCGCTCCTCGTCGATGTTCACGGCTCTTTACTATGGCTGCGATCAAACCGAGATGTACCTCCGTCTGGATCCATCCCCCGAAGCCCGCGGCAAACACTACTTGGGAGAGCTTTCCGTCCAGCTCGTCTGTGGCGATAGAGAGTTGGACATATTGGTGTCCTTGCGCCGAGGAACGGGGCATGCCAGCGCTTCGAGCTCGGAGTCGAGCGCGGGCGGGATCGATATCGGACGCTATTGCTATGGCGACATCGTAGAGATGGCCTTGCCTTTCGAGCCGCTGGGTCTACCTCCTGGCGAGGTCGTCTTGATTACGGTCAGGAATATGTCGGAACACGTGGAAATAGAACGGCTACCGCGTTATGGACACTTGACGCTCCGAATCCCCGAACGTTCTCAAAGGCTTGGGATGTGGAAAGCTTGAACCGTGGCAGCCACTCCAAGTTTGTGCTATTAATGTAGGCGTTGATTGGGCACGGTGGGGGACGGCGCACCGTGTAATGAAGAGCGTAATCGAGAGGGGTTGGGGGAAACGGCCATTCCAATCCACGGCCTCGATGAGGGATGACCTGCCAATGCGTGTTCTGCTGATAGACGATGAACGGACACTGGGGCTGACCCTTGCGCGCGCCATGAGCGATCGCTACGAGATCGTGTTCGAAACCAGCGCCCTTCGGGCGTTCCACCGCCTTGAAAGGGACCCCGGCTTTCATGCCATCGTATGTGACGTGAACATGCCCGGAGAATCCGGAGTAGCTCTCTATGAGCGCGTAGCCAGACGGTGGCCTGGCATGGAGCAGAAGGTCGTGTTCATGACCGGTGGGAGCTTCGATGAAAGTACATCGAGGTTCCTCGAGAAGGTACCGAATTACTGTCTGGAAAAGCCTTTCGATGTGTCCACGCTTGAAAGCGCCCTCGAGTCGAGCAAGTACCAAACATGAGCGCACCTTAATCCTCCCGCCCGAGTCGGCGGGACGATTAGACGCGACCTTGTCACGGCTACTTTCCGGGGTATCGCGCCGCAGATTGAAAGCAGCCTTCAAAGAAGGACGGATCCTTCAAGACGGGAGGGCGGCCCGAGGATCGGATTCGGCCATCCCGGAAGCACACGTGAGAATGCTCGATCTGCCGGATTCCGGCGCTTGGAGCCCGGCCCCTGAACCGGAGCCGGATAATCTTGGCATCGAGGTCGTCTACCAAGACAGCACCATCGTGGTAGCGGAGAAACCCGCCGGAGTTCCGTCGCACCCGCGAGATCCCGGCGAAGGCGGCTCCGTAGCGGAGATTCTTCTGCGCATGCTTCCGGATATGCATGGCGTAGGAGATCATCCCGACGCACCTGGTCTGTGCCATCGATTGGACGTCGATACTTCGGGTCTCCTGCTGTTCGCGCGGACGAACGAGGCTTTCCAGGCGATTCGCCGCCAGTTCCGCGAACACTCGATCGACAAGCGTTACGTTGCCGCCGTAGGAGGCGTTCTCGAGGGTTATGGAACCATAGACGTCAGGATCGGGCGACAATCAAAACGGCGCATGATAGCGAACCCTCCCGCGAACATACGAGCTTGGCCGGCGCGCACGAAATGGAAAGTCAGAGCCGCGGCGGACCGCTCCACCCTGCTCGACGTGACACTCGAGACAGGCGTCACGCATCAGGTAAGAGTCCACCTAGCCTGGCTTGGACACCCAGTCATGGGAGATGCGCGGTCTGGAGGAGTACCTGCCCCGCGCCTGGGCCTACACGCTTGCCGGCTCGGTCTCCGGCACCCCTCAACCAACGAGTGGGTTACAGTCGAGAGCCGCCGGGGAGAAGAGGTAGCCGACATGGTCGTCGGGGCCCGATGATTACCGGCATCATCCGCGAAAGATATTCAAGACGGCGTCCACGACCTTGTGCCCGTTACTCCCGGCCATCTTCTCGAGCTCACCCTCGTCGAGCCAGGTTCCGTGACATGAGAAACACCTGGCTATCTTGATGTTCCGAAAATCCACCGGATGAAGCTCGTCACCGCATTTGGGGCACCTCATCCAGTGAAGGCGGCGCAGCTCCTCTTTTTCGGCCCTAGCCATGCGTTTTTGGCGCTTGAGAGCCAAAAGTCGCAGCTTTTCGACGTCCTCCCGAAGGAAGTACTCCTGCTCGGCAATACTGGGGCGAAGCTCCTCGTCCATCCATGCAACTCCTACACGGTATTACCCCGACCGCTCGTGCCGGATCGACACGGTTGGTCTACCGAAAACATAGGGCAGGTGGCTTCCCAAGCCATGGGAAGGAGCTCCCGCCCTCGAGTGCAGGGACGGCTCTAAAGCCTTTCTAGGTTGGTCCTGGCAACGGCTGCATTCGAGCCCTCTGGATAGAGCTCCAGGTACCTCTCATAGTACTTCTTCGCCTCTCCAGCGTTGCCGTCCAGGCGCTGGGCATCCGCCATTCCAATGAGAGAGTCCCCATGCCGAGAGTCCCTCTTCAACGCCTGTTCGAAAGACGCAATGGCGGCGTGCCAAGCACGCATCTCAACGTAGCAGTACCCTTGTCCCGCGTAGGCGTCGGCACTATTAGGCCGCATCTGGCCTGCTTGCGTGTATAGATCGAGTGCCCGGTCGATGTTCCCCCTGTTTCTTTCCCTGCGAGCCTGTTGAAGCAAACCGCTATAAGTGGGGCGTCTAGGCGCCTCGGGTTCAGGAGCTGCTTCGGCCTTCGCTACAGCGGGGGTAACCTCTGCCTTGATCTGCTCCGGCTCCTCCGGCTTCTCCGCATCGGCAACCGTCGGTTCCTCCGAATCGCTCTCCTCCTCATCAGCCTCGGATGGCTCTTCCCCGGCCTGAACGACTTCGGCTTCTTCCTCGGTCGCCTCGCTCTCGGCCGGCTCCTCGGCGGAGGCCGCCTCGGGGGCCTCTTCGGAGACCGTGTCATGCAACCCTACCAGTTCCAGTGCCCGGTCCGGATCAACGAAGTAGAACGCGGCGGCCGCTCCAATGACCAACAACGGCAGTACACCCACGGCAAT
>SLRQ01000087.1 GCA_007130885.1 Deltaproteobacteria bacterium | reverse complement strand
GCCCTACATGTTGGGGGGGGCGGACTTGCTGCACGACATATTGCGCACGACGCGGCTCATTACGGGGCTCCTATCTGTCCCCGTAAGCAGTAGCCAACCGTTCCCCCGGGGACTGACTAGTAGTCTAGCTCATAGGACATGGGTGGTACAACCACCGAGTGGTTTGACACCGAGTGGTTTGCCGGAGCGACTGTTCATGTCCCTCGCACGGGGCACTAGGCGAGCACGGCATTGGCGGTCGTGATGACGAGCGAAGGTGTCGCACAGTTCGTAAGTCATGCCGGATTGCGGGAGTGTCGCGGAAGGCCGTCCCCGTAAGCGTTTTGCGGGGCGAATATGCGGGGCGGATCCCTACTTTTGTCCGCGCCGCCGCGGGTTCGCAAAATAAGCCGTCCACGTCCACGAAACGGCCGTCTCGCGAATCGCGTGCCGCGAAACCACGTTTCGCGATACCCGCTCGCGCTTGCGCACGGCGAAGAAGAATACCGATGCCGACGGCCAGCTAACCTGCGACTTCATAGATGCAAGCGCTGTGAGAGGCCGGGGGTCTTCGGTTTCGAATAACGCGGCGCACCCACGAGCCCAGCGTCAATTTGACGGCATCGAACGAATTCAGTTGGCGGTGGCGAAGGGCGGAGCCCGTTAGGCGAAACCGATGCCCCCGGCCGTTCGGGATTCACGGGCTAGGGGCGTTTCATCCACGTCCTCGTTCGCAAAACGGCCGGCTCGCGAACCGCGTTGGCGTGGCAGGGGCTGAGATCGGGACCCATATGGGTCGAATCTCGTTCGCGTGGCGGGGTTCGAGGTTGAGACCTGGACGAGGAGTGAAGCGCATGGAGCCGGCGTGGGTCTACTCGGACCGGTACGAGTCCGTTCTTGGCAGAAAATCGGTGCGAAAATCGGTGCGAAAATAGGTACGCGAAAATAGGTGCCATACGAATGGAGGAACCCCATTTTGGCTCTTTCACGGCAATTTTCGCAAAGGTGAGGGCTCACCCTCGCAGTTTTGGCCGTTTCGCGGCAATTTTCGCAAAGGTGAGGGCTCACCCTCGCAGTTTTGGCCGTTTTGCGGCAATTTTTGCAAAGGTGAGGGCTCACCCTCGCAGTTTTGGCCGTTTTGCGGCAATTTTCGCAAAGGTGAGGGCTCACCCTCGCAGTTTTGGCCGTTTCGCGGCAATTTCCGCAAAGGTGAGGGCTCACCCTCGCAGTTTTGGCCGTTTCGCGGCAATTTCCGCAAAGGTGAGGGCTCACCCTCGCAGTTTTGGCCGTTTTGCAGCAATTTTCGCAAAGGTGAGGGCTCACCCTCGCAGTTTTGGCCGCTGGAACCTGGTAGGGCACGATGTCGTGCCTGTATTCAGCGCGCGCGGAAGTCCGCCGTCCGCGCGGAGCAATAAGGAAGCGGTTATGAGCGGTTTGGTGGGCGGCGGCGGCATGCGCGCAACCGCGCAACCGCGCGGGCCCCGGCGCCTCGTCTCTGCCACGTCCGCCCTTCCGCGCGGACTGGATAAGCCCCGCATACTGCTTCACCTCCCGACTTCGGTTCATCTCATGACCCCGGGGCTGACGCCGTCGCCGCGCGCTTCTCCTCCATGAAAGCTCGGCCGTACATCCGCTCTGCTGCCCACTGATTATGGCCCCCACACCGTAATCTGAGCCCATCGACGGTATTGGGGGCGCCTCGCGCTTCGCCCTCCTAACGTCCGCCGGCCGCAACGTCTTCTTCCCTTTCCTCACCGGGGAAGACCGCGGTGGAAGATTCGGGTTCATCGAAGAGAACGGCCATGTCCACGTCGTTCTCGGTCATGGCTATGGTGGAGGTGCCCATGCTGTCGCTCCAGATGTTCACCATGGTTCGGCACATGTCCAGCGGCCTGTCCACCGCCCACAGCAGCGCTGTCAGCTCGATGGGAAGCCCGACCGCCTTGAAGATGATCACCATCATGACGAGGCCGGCGTGAGGTATGCCCGCGGCGCCAATGCTTACGATCAATGCCAGCAGCACCACGGTGACCTGGGTTCCCAAGGTCATTGTGAAAGCCGGGTTGACGGCGGCATATACGTTGGCGACGAACAGGACGGCCACGCACTCGTAGAGGGCGGTGCCGTCCATGTTGATTGTAGCGCCCAGCGGAAGCACGAAGCTGGTGGTTCGGTTGCCGACGCCGACGCCTTCCTCGAGGCGCTGCATGGTCAAAGGCAGCGTCCCCGAGCTCGAAGCGGTGGAAAAGCCCGTTAGAAGCGCGGGGCTCATCGCCTTCATGACTCTATATGGGTTTCGGCGTGTTACGACCCAGAAAATCAGGGGCAACGTCACAAAAAAATGAACGGCCAGAGCGGCGGCGACCGTGCCGGCATAGCCTGCCAGCTCCACAAAGACGGCCGGTCCCGTCTGGGCCACGAGCTGAGCGATTAGAGCGGCTATACCCACCGGCGCGAGCTTGATGATGAACAGGGTCATCTTCATCATCACGGAGAACGCGCCCTCGAAGAAGGAGACGACGGGAGCTCGCACTCGCTCGGGCACCTGCAACAAAAAGACACCGAATAGTATCGAGAAGAAGATCACGTGGATCAGGTCGAAGTCGGCGGCCGCCTGGAAGGGGTTGCTCGGAAAGAAGCGAAGCAGGAGATCCCATCCGGAGTCCGGGACCTCTACCGAAGCGCCGGAGGAAACGGGCAGAGGCATCTCGACGCCGTGGCCGGGTCGAAACACGTTTACCAAAACCAGGCCCGTGAGCACCGCCAGCAGGCTGGTGGACACATACCAGCTAGCAGCTTTCCAGCCGAACCGGCCCAGACGCTTCGCGCTGCCCATTCCGGCCACACCCGAAACCAAAGAGGACAGGACCAAGGGAATGACCACCATCATGAGCAAGGACAGAAAGATCGTCCCCAGGCCATAGGCGAGTCCTCCCAGCGCGGTGGCACGGATCTTCCCGCGCACCAGATCCTGCACCTCCCTTGCGGCGGCTATCGCCTCCTCCTCGGTCCATTGATCACCGAGAACCTCGGCCTGCGCCTCCGCCTCGAAAGCATCGAGGTAGGCGATATTCATGGCGGTGCCCCAGAGGGCCCCCACCACCATGCCAATCAAGATCCACCAGTGAAGCTTCATGCGGAGCATGTAACTGGTCTAGACCACTTCGGGCGCCGATGTCCATTTCCCGCGGCTACCCCGCTCATCCACGCGGACGCGGCCGCCTTGTCGGCTGGGACACGGTGACGAACCCGGAGCATCGCTCATCCACGCGGACGCGGCCGCCTTGCCCCCTGACACGAAAGGCCCTTCGCATCCCGCACGGCGCTGGACCTCACTCTACGGTCGCACGGGAGAACGGGGAAACCTCGGTGCCGTCCGCGAGCTTGTACCTGCGCCTGCCCCCGCGCACGGGAGAACGGGTGCGCGGAGCAACTTGGGTTGGACGTGCCTAGGCGCCTGCCCCCGCGCACGGGCCCCCGCGCACGGGAGAACGGGTTTCTCAATCTGTCCAGTAAACCTCGGTTTACGAATACGAGCGTGGTAACTTTGCAGGAAAGGAAAAGCCGCTCGAGAGCGACCCCGCCTAAATGGAGATCGCCATCATTTACTTCCGAACGCACTCAAATATGCTCGCCCACCTTGCCCGCCGGGGAGGCTTGGTTCCGGCCCTGACGCTCCTAGTGCTCCTCGCGGCTTGCAGCGTGGAACACCGGGAGGAGCCGGATTTCCCGTGGATACCGGACATAAGAGGCACATTCGAACTCAAGAGTCTGCCCGTCATCCTCGGTGTCGACGCCAGCCGAAACGGCGTCATCGATTTCCACGACCCCAAAGACCTCGATAATAGGCACAATCC
Organism: Deltaproteobacteria bacterium; assembly: GCA_007130885.1. Taxonomy (GTDB): domain Bacteria; phylum Myxococcota; class Myxococcia; order SLRQ01; family SLRQ01; genus SLRQ01. The sequence goes on along the minus strand of SLRQ01000087.1, from coordinate 36,082 downwards.
GGAGCCTGGGTTCGGCGCCCTCTTCCTCCCCAACCTGGACGATGCGTCCGGTCGATGTTCGGAAGCCACGACCGATGCCCAGAGGGAGGTCTGCTATGACGCGCGCCTCGACGCCGTGGTCAACGAGATCGACCTGGCCCAAATGGCACGCATACGCACCTATCCTCTCGGCGAGGAGGCGCCCGAGGAGGCCGTCGGCAGCTTGACCATCGATGAGGCGTCCAAAGACCGTCTTCGCATCTACCGGCGGCGCACCGGCGCGGGTGAGGACGCCGCCGACTTCACCCTCTACGAGCCTGGAGATGCCATAGACGCTCATGACCTGGCGCAAGGCGTCGAGTTCGCGGTCGAGGGCCTATCCTGGGTTGAGCCCGATAAGTGGAGCGGCCGGGTAGAGCTGACCTTGTCAGTGAACGTTCCAGGCAGGGACGAGCCCATAGAGGACCGCGCCCATATGGATGTGGCTCCGCTCCTCTTCCCAAACCACATGAAGTCCGCCGCCGAGGTCTTCGTCGCCGACCTCGGGCGTTCCAACGACGATTTTCGACGCGATTTGAAGGAGGCTGTGCGCCAGGCACAGTTGCAAGAAGGCGTCACCGAACTCGATATCGATGACCCTTGGGTGCAGGACTACTTGCTCATCGGCTACACGGCCATCCCGGGGCCCAATGGGCCGCGGGTAATGCGCGTCTACTTCAGGAGCGCGAACCTCAACTATCCCGGCTCGCTCGAGCCGGTCTACAGGCGGCTCGCTCAAATGGAGAACCGGCCCATGCCCACGCTGCTTCGGGAAGCCGGGGCCGTGGTCTATACGCACTTTCATGGTCCTAAACGTGCAGGCCGGGCCAAGTACCATCCCGACAAAGGCTTTGCGCCGATAGACCTCGAGGACGTCGACGTGGACGATGTGGTCCGTTACCTCTACGGCAGCGGCAGCCAGCAATCCTATCCGCATATCGCCGAGCACATCGAGCGAGTATCGGAGGCCGACTCTCTCGACTCCTTCGGCAACACCGAGACCACACCGCCCTACATCGCCTCCGATGGATCGGTCTACCCCTTCGGCCGGGTGTACCGGGGCCACGGCGGAGAGGCGCTGCCCGACTTCCGCCCCGATCCGACCCTCACCGGCGTCATAGAAGCCCAGGGGCTGCAGCCGATCATCTGGCTAGATACCTCCTGGCTCGCGGTCGCGCATGTGGACGAGACCGTGAGCTTCGTGCCGACCGAGACCGAACGAGGCTTCTCGCTTCTCCACTCCGAGCCGTTGGAGGCCATCGAAATCCTCGAGAAGGTTCGAGATGAGATGAACGGCGGCAACGCCCTCCTCTTCGAGGGTCGCAGTCAGATGGGAGGTTGGTGGCCGACGCCGGCCTCGGTGACCGTAAGTGAGGTCCTTGACGATCCCGACGTCATGGCCGCTACCGCCAAGGCGGCCGTGGAGGTCGCGGCTCAAGTAGACGTGTTCATTCAGGAGATGGGGCTCGATGACGACGACCTGGTACCCATACCTTTTCTTTACACGGACAGAGGCTGGGGCGGCCTCTCCGCATACCAGCCGGGAATGGTCAACGGCTTGAGCCTGGACGCGGGCAGATTCGGAATGCCGCGACCGGAAGGCCCCGTCATCGACGGCGTGGACGTCTTCGAGAACCTCGTGGAGGAACGGCTCGCGCCGCTGGGCGTGCAGGTGAATTGGATTGATAGCTGGGACGTCTATCACGTCGGTGGTGGCCACGTTCATTGTGGGACCAACAGCGAACGCATGCAGCCGGCTACTCCGTGGTGGTCCAGGGAGAAAGAACCATGAGAGCGCGCCTGACTATTACGATCCTTGCCGGCATCGCGCTTTCGGTCGCGCCGGCAGGCGCGGATTCGCAAGAAGCAGCCGACGAGAACGCGGAAGTCTCCATCCACACACCGGAGGGCACTGACGAATCCCCGGCGTTCTCGAAATACCGGAAGCTGGAGGAAGTCACGGACGATCTCGCCCTGCTTTGGCGGACCCGGCCCGACCTATTCGAAGCGGTGGATCAGGTGCGAGACGCAGTTATAGCCTACCACCGAGCCGGGGCGTGGCGGCCCATGAACGTAGCGCTCCTGCTGGATGGGCTTGGCGAGGAGCGCCTACTCCCGCTTCTCTGGGCGCTGGCATCCGACGATCCCTTCGCGCTCGGAATGGGACTAGGGGCGTGGGTGGCCTGGCGCGTAGGGGTGATCGAGTCCATCGGCAGGCTCCGCGATCCACGCAGCGTGCCGCCACTCCTATCGATAGCAAGAGGAGACCATCCGCAGGCGGCCGTTAGACGCGCGGCCGTCGCGGCGATCGGACGGACCGGCGACGCCGGCGGAATCGCGGCTGCAATCGCCGTTGCCGAGGAGTCATCCAGGCACCGCGCCGCGGTGGTGGAGGGGCTCGGTCAGGCGCGACGCCCGGCCGCCGCTTCTTACCTGCTCGATGTCTTCACGGCCACCGACGACCCGACCCTGCGGCGGGCAGCCGTTCGCGCGCTCGGAGAATGGGGAAACCTCGAGGCTTGGCGGACGCCGGCGCTGTCCCCTTGGAAAGAGGAGGGAGATGCCGTACGTCCAGCCATCGTCGAAGCGCTGGTGGATGCCTACCCCAACGCGGATTCCGTCATCCAAACGGAGATCTCGAAGACTTTGCAGCTCATAGACGTGCACGGCAGCGCCGCCCGCGCAAAAAGCCGTGCCGAGGTCACCATGGATCCGAAGCGGAAGGGCGCCTGGCGCGAGCTGGAAGAGGCGATGCAACTCTCGCCTCTCGGGGCACGTCAGGAGCCGAGCCGTAACGCTCCCTAACCCGCGGTGCCCCTTGAAGTGACCGGGTCTTCGATTCGGCTCCGTCGCGAGCACGGTGGTCCGGACACGGCAGTTCCCCATTGGCAGAGTCGAGCGTCTCACTAGCGTAACTGTGTATAACGGTCCGGCCGGTGAATACGGTTAGGGACGCTGACCAATGGCGGGGGACTTGCATGTACGTCTGGTCGGAGGGAGAGGGCTTTAGGATCTCGATGGTTGGGGATCTCGCCTATTTGAAAATCCAGGACCCCGCCGGCAGCGGCGACGGACAGCGGAGACTTCAGGTTCTCGAAGAGGCCGCTTCCTCCGCGGCACGCATTCTGGACAGAGGCTTTCGTCCTCTAGGCTTGGTTCTTGACTTGCGCCGAGCCGGCGAGATCCTCGATGAGCGGGAACAAGCGGTGGTTGGAGGCCTGCTTGCTAGATGGGACCGCGCAAACCTGACGATTAGCCTATTGACCAGAAAGCGGGCGGAGCTGATGGCAAACCTGGTCTTCATCGCGGACGCTCACGCCAGGACCACGGCCAGGGTCGTAACCAGCCTTCAAGAAGCCGAAAACTGGGTAGGCGCTGACTCGTCCAGTGGCCTAGCTTCGAAGCGCCGCCGCACTGCGAGCGAGGGCAAGAGGAAGAGTGACTCGCGACGCAAACCCACACTAAGATTGGTTTCAAGCACGGACGAGCCGGTGTAAAGCACGAGGTGATGTCGAAAAAGAACCCATTCCGAGGCAAGGACAAGAAAAGCAAAACGGGTACACCGGCGCGTGGGGGCGAGAAACGTCGGCGGCGGTTACCCTCCGCGATAGCCACAGTTACAGCGGCTGTACGAGTCCTTACTGATGAGGCCGGCACGGCCGCGCGCAGCGCACGACGGACACGGGGGCTTCGCCGGCACGGGCGGCTCGAGACCCTCCCTCCGGACGCGCGCGCGCTGTGCGATCTTGCTTACGAAGGGCTTCAACCAGAGCTGCTGGCGGACTACCACGTACACGTTGCCGGTGTAGGAACCAGCCCGACCGGGGCGTTCGTTCATCCTCGCGCACATTCGATGAGAGACCCGCGCCGGTTTGTCCGCTTCGCTGTATTTCGCCGTGCTTACGGAATCACGGACGACGCTCGGGCGGACGAGCAGTTCCTGTCTCGCCTGCTCGATTGCGCAAAGTGGTATCCGTCCCCGCCAAGGCACGGCTTGCTGGCCTTCGACCGCTTCCACCGGCCCGATGGCTCTCCTGACCTCGCAAACACCGAGCTGTACGTGCCAAACGGGTATGTCTTCCGACTGGCTGCCGATAACCCGAGGCTGTTCGCGCCGGTCATCTCCGTTCATCCTCAACGACCCGACGCGCTCGAAGCTTTGGAGCACTGGCACGCCGCGGGCGGACGAATCGTGAAGTGGCTCCCAAACGTAATGGGAATCAATCCGGCTAGCCCGTCATGCGACCCTTTCTACGAAATGATGCGAAAGCTCGGTCTCAGCCTCCTGTCGCATGGAGGCACCGAGCATGCTTTGGAAACCGATGACTCTCTTCAGTACTTGGGAAACCCTCAACGCCTCGAGCGTGCCTTATCCCACGGCGTTAAGGTCATAGTCGCCCACTGCGCCTCCTTGGGCAGGATGCCGGACCTCAAACAGCGCACGAAAAAACCGGTGCCATGCTTCGACCTTTTCATGAACATGATGGACGATCCGCAATGGGAGGGGCTCTTGTTCGGGGAGATCTCCGGGCTGGTGCAGGCTAACCGGGGAGAGAGACCGCTTCGCACAATAATGGAGCGAACAGATCTGCACGAACGGCTCGTCAACGGAAGTGATTACCCGATCCCTGCCTTGAGGTTGACGATCATTCCGCGGCGTCTAGCTCGCCAGGGGTTCATCGACACTAAGCAAAGACGCGGCCTCGAAGCGATTCGAGCGGTAAATCCTCTGCTTTTCGACCTGGTACTCAAAAGAACGGTACGGCATCCGGAAACGGGGGCCCAGCTCCCAGCAAGAATCTTTTACGAGCATCCGGATCTCCCATTAGCCACCAAAAGCATCGGTGAATCGATAGTCGAGAACGCCGGTTGACGCCACAGGCAGATCTTACTTGACCGGCCTGTTATCATTCCATCGGATATGAGTGACGGTTCCGCCATAGGGAAGCACCGCCCGGCAGCTTCTCATGACCTTGAGACCAAAGAAGGTCGGCATCTTTCGGATTCCAAGTCAGCGCTGCCGAAACCCGTATTGAGCGCCGTGGAAGCAGTTGAAGATCTGGAGGACCGGGAGAGGCTCTTCGGGCTTTTCATTGTGGCCGCCCGAGCAATGGACAGGCTGAGTGACATCGACCTATCCAGCTTCGAACCGTCGGCTGACGCGACCGCGGATCTCGCCGCCTGGGAAGAGGTCGCTCCCTTCATCGGCGAGACCATGGCGGAGGTCAACGAGCTTCTCTCCGCGATTGAGGAGACAATCCCGGACCCCGACGCCGATACTGACGACGATTTCGATCTTTTCGGAGAAGGCACGGAAAATGACACGGAACCCGAGGCCAACGGCGAAAAAGATTGCGATTCCGAGTCACGGGTAATTGCGGCTTATTCCGCCATCCACGGGATCGCTATTCTGTTACGCAGAGAGGTCGCCACCTTCGGGGCCAGCATCAGAAAACCGGAGGTGGTAGCCGATCGCTGGAACCTCATCGATCACATCGAAGCGTTCCGAGGAAGGTTCAAGGCCGGCATTGGTGAGCTGGTGTTCGCCGCGACGAGCAACTTGATAGACGTGGAAAAGGACAAGGTCATTCCCGGCTATCGCGGCGAGGTGGACAGAAGTGTGGGGTTGAGGCGAGCTCTGACATTGCTGTCCGCTAGGGTAGTTCAGGAAAGCTCGCTCGCCGAGGAAGAAGAGCGCAAGAGCACCGCCATACGTCAACGCGCGCACGACGTTCTCAAGCTGCTGGATCGTTTCATGTCCAGCAAGGCATGGACGACGGTTCGGGCGGCTGATCGCAGATCCTTCATTGACCTTCGGTGTTCACTTGCGGAAGCGCTGGAGGAAGGCTCCTGCTCGGCATCACACGAAACCTTGGAAGGGCTCGCGCGTTTCTTGGAGTCTCTTTACGTCATAAACCAACGCGAAGTGTTGATCGCGCATGATCGCTCCGCGCTACCGGCACTGTCGGATACCGCGCGGGCGACCATGCGGGCGGCCGCCGAGAAGAACGACGAACGCGCAAGGAAGCTGCTCGCCTCCGCGCTGCGTTTGGGGTGGAGGCTGGTCGGTCGTGATCCGGACCTCGACGACATAGTAGTCAGAGCGCAACGGATGCAGGTGGAGAGCCTGGACTGCGAGGACATCGCGCTCTGGGCGGAGACCATAGCCAAGAGAGTGACCTCGGTACCCGTGCCTTGAGCCGTCCATTGAAGCTTCGGCTTTTAGAAAACGCACGGGCCATCACATGGATGGATTATGGTTCCCTCCCGAAGAAACACGTCCACCATTTCGAGGTGTTCTTCTATCCCACGCATTCTGCCGTGCCCGCCGGGATCTTCTTCAGGCGTGGCGTTCGTCTCCGGCGGCGGAGGATCGCCGACGTCGAAGTATACGTAGGCCGACCCTTCCACCGGCGCCTCCACAACCGGAATGCCCCAGGGTTCCACCACCGACGGCACGAGCAAGGGAAAGCCGGCGGTACGCACGGCAAGATCCGATGAAAGGTTCGGCACCTGAGCGTCATGCAGCGCGACCGAGTAGAGAACCTCCTTGGGGGGCATGCCTTCCAAAGGCTCCCTTTCGAGGTTGATTAACCACGAAATGGGATCGGTAAAATCCCAAAGCTGCTGAATCACCGCGAGGAGAAGCTGCCGGTCCATTCGCGTTGGATAGCCCATCTCGAAAGGCACCTCGTAACCCTCGTAGTTGGAAGAGCGCTCCACCATCATGGCGTAGTTGGCACCGCCGACGTGCAGCACTCCACGATGAATGTCCGGCGAGATGGCCATCACCGTCGCTCCAAAGATCCCTCCTTGGCTTATGCCGATCCAGTAGGTCTTTTCGGGATCGACAGTCGGCCGCCCTTCTACATCAAAGGCCCCGGACTCGGCGCAGACGCCCGCCATGGTCCTGGCCAAGGCCAGTTGATTGATCATGCCCTGATGCAGGCGCTCCGCTATGCGATCGAAGTCGGACACATCGGTAAGCGCCCCGATGAGCGTGGTAACATCCTCGCCCGCCATGCCGGCCCAGTTGGTAGCTACGACCACCGCTTCGTGCAGTTCAGCCATCCGCCTAACGGACCCGCCCGTCGCCTCGCCGCGGCTTCCCATGAGCCCATGCCCATATGTGATGAGCTTGCCCGGTTCCGCATCTTCCTCGGCCAGCGAATTTGGAATGATAGCCGAGAAATCCACCTCCACCATCTCTTGGAACTTCGGCATCCCGTCTTCGTCTCGTGCCAACAGAGCCGGCGGTGACGCGCTGTCCATGTAGGAAGGCACGGTAAAGGTGCCTTCCACCCGAGCGTAGACCTCCCTCCATGGTGAGTCCACGTTCAACACCTCGCAGCCTATGCCTTTGTCTCCAAGGCGAGCCACGGCGTCATCACGCATATGTAGCAGATCTCTACGAAGACTATCTCCGGAAACGGTCGTGAAGTCCCAGGCGAGAAGCAAATCTTCCCGGCCAACTCCGGCACCTTCGAGGATATCGAAGATCTCTTCGAACTCCTCCCTACGCCGCTCCACGGACTGGTTGTCGGTCGGCAAATCGTCCCGCAAAGCCCTGAAGGCCGGAGAGACAGGCACCGGCTCCCCATTTTCAAATCCGAGGCCCCGGAGCGCCACTACGTAGCGGGTCGCCTCCTTCAGACGTTCGGCCGAACGAAGGTATAGAAGAACTTTGGAGCGATCGACCCACTCGCCGTCGGGTCCCATGGCTCCAGCGTCCAGCTCGGCCCAGTGCGCAACTCTTTCACCGGTGGATGCATCGATTACGACCGTGGGACTATCGGCCTCGAGCGAAGCCCCTATGTTGCGATGGCCGGGTAGATCCTCGATATCGACGACATCGTTGAAAGAAACGAGCATAGTCCCGGAAGCGCTGAAACCGTCAAGACGGTTCCATGGAGCCGGCTGGAAGGGGTCGCTGCCGCCGGACGCCGGCATGGTTTCCATGCGGTACCGTAGCCGAAGCCCCGTCTCGGTGGCCTCATCGGAGACCGCGAAGCGGTTGGACGGCCAGGGCAACGCGCAGTGGTCGGGCAGAAGCCACTCACATCCCGCCTGTGCCGAAACCGAGACGGTCTCCTTGGGGCCGGAACAACCGGAAAGAGCAATGAGCGGTAAAGCAAGACACACGCAAGGAATAGTCCACTTCGCCCTTTTCATGGCGAGAGGATACACCAAACCGGTGGGCGGTAGCCTTACCATTCAGCCGCCACGGCGCCTGTTCGTGAAAAAACGGAGATCAGCGAGGATCGATGGCATCCGGATCCGATAGGACCCACGGCCCCTTGGCGGTGACGGCCACACTGTGCTCGAAGTGCGCTGAAAGCTTCCCGTCTCCGGTTACGACGGTCCAGCCGTCATCGAGCACCTTGGTCTCGTGGGTACCTTCGTTGACCATGGGTTCTATGGCGATCACAAGCCCGGGCTCCAGCCGCAAGGCTCCCGCCCGCCCACCGACTCTATAGTTTGGGACTTGTGGCTCCTCGTGCATCTTACGGCCTATGCCGTGACCGACGAAATCGCGGACCACGCCAAAGCCATGCGGAACCACATAATCCTCCACGGCACCGGATACGTCGCGTAGCCTCTTGCGGGGCCGGCACTGCTCAATGGCGGCCCAAAGCGCGCCATGAGTTACCTCGAGAAGCCTGCGAGCGCTATCGCTGATACGGCCCACCGACAAAGTCTGAGCAGCATCACCAACGTAGCCATCGACTATGGCGCCAAAGTCGACGGAACAGATATCTCCCTCTTCCAGGACATCGCTGGAGCTTGGGATGCCGTGAACGACCTTCTCGTTCATAGATGTGCAAAGAACATTGGGGAAACCCTGATAGCCGAGGAAAGCGCTCCTAGCGCCTCGGCGCCGAAGATGCTCACTGGCCACTCTATCCAGGTCCGCCGTCGTGATGCCGGGGCGCGCCATTTCGCGCAGGAGAGCATGCACCTCCGCCACTACCATGTTTGCCCGGCGCAGGACGTTCAGCTCATCGTTGGACTTGAGTTGAATCATATCGTCTATTCCGCAAAGGATCTGCTCGGTTTCCCGCCCTTTGTATCGCGCCCTGGCTCTCGGCGTTGCCATGCCATATGGGTGTTGTGTGGCGCCTGGCTGGACGAGCCGAAGCCAGGCTTCTTATCACCTCCGGGCGTGACGTTGAAGCAGGGTCGTGATGAGAATCATCACCGAGGAACCGCCGGGCAAAGTCCCACGGGTGCGCAACGCGGCAATCGAAGAGACGCGTGAAACTCATGTGTCTTGGCTGTACTTCACAAAGAACCGCGTGCTGAAGGTGAAAAAGCCCGTCTCCTTGGGTTTCCTGGACTTCTCCGATGCTCGCTTCAGGCGTATCGCCTGCCACGATGAGGTGGAGCTCAACCGCCGGCTCTCCCCCAGAGTGTATCGTGGCGTGCTGCACGGGAAGTGGCGAGGGGACGCCGAACTCGAGGTTTTGGGGGCATGCCCCTCGCGCCGATGCGGCTTCACAGGCCACGGCCATGAGCACATAGTAGAGATGCTTCGCCTGCCCCAGGAACGGGCTCTGTCGCGAATCGCCGAGCGCGGCGCGTTGGAGGAGGGCGTCCTCTCGGACCTCGCGGAGACGATAAGCGCCTTCCATGCGCGAGCGCCGGCTGGGATAGACGAAGCCCGCTACGGAACGGCGGAGGCGGTGCGGTCCCTGGTATCCGAAAACCTAGCCGAGCTCGCTCCTTTCGCCGGCGACCGAATCGGCGCCTCGCTCTACCTCGCGGCAAAAGATGCCCAAACTAGGTTTCTGTCGGAGTCCCGACAGCATCTGGTCAGGCGTCACCGGGCGGGAAAAGTTCGCGATGGGCACGGCGACTTGCATTTGGACCACGTATTCGACCTCGCGTCACCCGACATTACACCTCCGCTCTCGGACACAGACCGATTCGCGATTATCGACTGCATCGAGTTCGGCAAACGTTTTCGCTGCGCCGACGTGGCCGCCGATGTCGCTTTTCTTCACATGTCGCTCATGCTCCACGGGCTTGAAAGGCTGGCCGAGCACTGGATTTCGGCGTACTCGAGCGTGGCTTCCGACCACGACCTCTACCGCGTCATCGACTTCTATGTTCTCTACCGCGCCCTGGTCAGGCTGAAGGTGGCCTGCATTTCCCGGGAGGAACTGGCAATAGACCGCCACCAGGATCTGGCGCGGCGCCTCCTCTCTCGCCGGCACGCTCCTAGACTAGTTGCCGTGGGCGGACCAGTGGGCAGCGGCAAATCCACCCTGGCCGAGCATCTCGCCCGGCGCATTGGAGCCGTTCTGGTCCGAAGCGACGTTCTTCGAAAGAGACTGCTCGGCATCGAGCCGACGGCGTCGGCCCGTGCTCCACCAGACAAAGGGGCATACGACCCTGCCCTCACGCAGCGAATCTACGAGGGAATGATCGACGCCGCGGAGGCGGTGATGGAAAGCGGCAGGTCTGTGGTTCTCGATGCCACATGGCCAACGCCCGACAGGCGGGCGGTGCTCGCCGTCGCCGCACGGAAGAGGGGCGCTCCCTTTCGGTTCGTGAGCCTGTCATGCGACCGGGATACGGTTAGGCGGAGGCTTGCGGAAAGAGACGAAAAGCAAAACGTAATAAGCGACGCCCGCGCCGCAGACGTGGAGTTCCTGTGGAACCGCTACAAGCAGCCCCTCGAGATCCCATCGACCAATCTCGTAAAGATCGACACGACGAAGTACGACATCGAGTGCGCCCTCGCCAGAATCACTGCCAGCCTGAAACGGACTCCTTAAGGATGCCTTCGCTTCTCCTGGGCTGCCTCGCGTCCGATATTGCGCCTGTCCCTCAAGGAATCGCGGTGGTCTCTAGGTCCGCCCGCGAACCTGCGGGCAGCTTCCGACAGGTCTCTTAGAATGTCTTCTTTCTTGGCATACAGCGGCCTTGGTAAGAGCCGCAGGAGGTTCACGACCTGATGAGGAGCCTCCCCGTCGGCCGCCGCCGACGCAATCTCCACGGGTGTAGCAGGAAAATCCACACTATCGAGATGGGGAGTAATGGATGCAGCCGGGACCTCCTTCAAGCCATACATCTCGTGCCTCCTCGTTGGTGGTTTTGCCGGGTTGTCACAAGAACACACACCCCCAACTTTACCGTGTGCACTATTTTCCAGGTCCGCAACCCAGGCCGCTTAGCTCTCGTTTGCGGAGTCCAATCGCCGCACACTCGGCCCGCCATGAGCCGCGCCCGTACGCATGATTATCTCGGGCGGGGTGCTAGCCGGGCAGAAAATAAGAGCGTCAACCCGACTCAAGCGGCGACATGGGCGGCCTTTGGAGGAGGGAACCGAGAGCCCTCGCGAAGATCGAGCCCCCGCCGCAGCTCCATGAGGGTCTTGTGAAGCTCGGCCCTATCGGCTCGTAGGCGAGCCAAGACGTCCCTACGACTCATTCGCACCATACGCACCCTTACCGAACGTATCGTTTGCCGCGCCAGGGTTAGCCATCTCAAGGCAAGCACGCCGGAGCCGGCGGCCAAGAACGCGAGCAGGATCCCGTGAAGCACCGCCGTATCTGGTAGCCGCGGAAAGTGCGAGCGAAGCTCTAGGTAGCCCATGCCCCCTAGAAAGCCGAGCCCTACCCAGGTAGCAGGAAAGAGAACGGCGCCGCAGAGCACCTTGATGGTGGCCACGTCCTTTTCTGTCTTGCCCGCTGCTCTTGCAAGGCCCAGAAGCGCCAGAGCCGTGGGGCCATTGACTATGTATCCAAACAGCAGAAGAGGCGGCATGAGCAGAAAAACGAGTAGAAGCTGTGCCGCCAACGAAATCCATGGCGAAACGAGCTTTGGGTTGCGATCGAGCTCGTGATCCTCGAGACCAAGCTTGATCATGGCCGAGTTATACTTGTTCAGCCTTCCCTTCAGCTTCTCCACCGCCTCGGGATCCGTTTTGCGCCTGGCTAGATACCCAGCTCGAACTCTCGCGAACCCCTTGGCCATGTCGGAGAAGCGAATCGGTCCGGGGTCTCGGCCGTGCCGCGCCGCGCTCTCCGCCCGCATGAGCGTTCGAGCCCTGGACAAGAGCTCGTGCGTCTTCCAATCCTCGGTCGCGAGCACCACATCATGAAGGACGCGCCCTATCTCCGCGGTCAGCGCCTTGGAGCGCTCCCTGGTTTCGGGCTCCGGCTCGTCTAAATCCGGCTTCACATCCAGGCTTTTCGGGATCTCCATGGGAGGATGAAACCGCACCAATGCTCGCGAGCGGAAAACTTTCTTCTGGTCGTAGTGGAGGCCTACCGGAATAATGACAGGAGGAAGCGCGCCGTCGGGCTGCAAGCTGCGCGCCTGGTAGTAAAGACGAGCAGCACCGGTGCGCAGCTCCATGGGGTGAGGAGCATCGTGACTTATCCCCTCCGGGAACAGCGCCGTCAAATGCCCGTGCGCCACGGCCTGGGCAAGCTGGTTGAGACTGGACTCGTTTGCCCGGCGGCGCTCCTCTGGGGAAGAGTTTTCCTTGAGCCTGACGGGCACCGTGCCGATGTTACGAATCAGCGCTCCCAGCAAGGGATAGCGAAAGAGCCCGGCTCTCGCTCCGAACACAATGCGCCGGGGCAGAGAGGTAATGATTAGGCCAGGGTCGATGAGCCCATTCGGATGCCATGAGACGACCACTCCGCCGCGATCAGAGGGGACATTCTCGAGTCCCACCACCTCTATGTCGCGAAAGAACAGCCAGACCAAAAGGCGCATGAACCAGTAGAGCAAACGAAACGCAATCGGAGCATCGGATACTTGGTCCACGGCCCGGCCCATCGATGAGCCACCTTCGGTTGCAGTCTTGCCGTTACACGGTTCCATGGGTGAGCTTCGCCCGGCTGCACCAACTAATCCAAGATATTGCTTTCTCACCGGTCGGATGGGCTTGAGTCTGGACAAAGGTGCGCCAACATGCAAGCAAAGCAGGTCGCTAGAACGCTAGGCCCTTACTTTGCGCACCCGAACCTGTCTTATCCTGCGTTCACTTCGCTTCGCGACCATGAGCTGGAGACCATTGTGCAAGAAAGTGTCGCCCTCCTTCGGGATAGTTCCCGCCAGGGAGTTTAGAAAACCGGCCAAGGTCTCGTAGGGCTCCTCATCGGAAATGGAGGAGCCGAAAGCCTCATTGAACTCCCCAATGTCGATTGTCGCGCGCACGAGGTAGGATCCGTCGGGAAGAGCTTCCACTTCTCGCGAGTCGACCGGATCGAACTCATCTTCGATTTCACCCACAATCTCCTCGAGGATGTCCTCGAGGGTTATAAGCCCCATTAGCCCTCCGAACTCGTCGACCACCATGGCCATATGGACATGTTTGACCTGCAGCTCCCTCATGAGCTGGTTGATGGGTTTACTCCAGGGGACGAACAGTGCCCGGCGAAGGATCTTTCGCAGCTCTATCGGCTCGCCCTCGGTAAGCAGAGGAAGAATGTCCTTTGCGTTGACTATGCCGATTATGTTGTCGATCTTCTCCTCATAGACCGGCAGGCGCGTGTGACCCTTGCTGGTAATCGTGTTCAGTATTTCTTTCGCGGGCGCTCCGACCTCCAAAGCCACCACCTGGGTGCGCGGAACCATCACCTCCTTCGCCCTGGTTTCACCAAACTCGAAGATGGAGTGCACAAGCTCAGGCGCCACGGAAGAAACCGTGCCACGCGCCGCGTGGTCGGCGAGGTAACGTTCGAGATCCTCGAGAGGAGGAGGCGGCCTACCTCTCCCCACGGGAAGACCTAGAGCGGGCATGAGACGGTGCGTGACCCATCGGTCCGCGCCGACCAAAGGCCCCATTAGCCAAACCGCCATCAGCACCGGTACGGCAAGAAGCCTCGCCGTTCCTTTCGGCCGAGCCGCCGCCCAAGACCTGGGCATGAGATCCCCAAGAAAGAATGCCAACGCGGCAACAAGAAAACCCCCAACGAGTGCCGAGATGATTGCGCCGCCCGTTCCGGTCAACCCTAATGCCGCCCAGTTCAGCCTGGGGCCGATTACCGCCGCGCCCGCCCAGCCGGCCACGGCGGCAGCCAGAGCCAGGAGCACGAGCTGCATAGCGCGAATCGCGGAGGTGGCTCTTTCTCCCGCGTCTTTCAAGCGAACCAACCATTTTGCGCCCCACAGACCACTCTCGGCCATTTCGACGGCCTCGGAGCGTCCTGTCGAGGCCACGGCCGTCTCGGCCGCCGCCAGCAATCCCCGAAGGAGCACCGCGGCGAATGCGAGCACCACAGCTACAATCTCGGCTGCACTCAACTTTCACCTCTCTCGCCGCCGTCCTTCTCCGGATCCGGCTCAAAGCGATAGCCCACGCCGCGCACGGACTGGAAGTAGACCGGGTAAGAAGGATCGCGCTCGAAGTAGCGGCGCAGCCGCGCGATGAAGTTATCGACCGAGCGGGTGTTGGAGTAGCCTCGAAGGTTCCAGACCTTCTCCAGAAGCTCCCGCCTGGAAAGCGTTCTGGAGGGGTTTTGCGAGAAGTAACGCAACAGGTCCACCTCCAACCTCGTGAGGTCTATTTTCTCGCCACGGACCGAAGCTCTGTGGCTGGCTAGATCCACCTCCGCGTTACCGAATCTCAAAATCTCCTTGACGCCTTCACTTTGCCCGGTCTTCTCCCATCGCCTGCGCCTCAAGGCGGAACCGACCCTTGCGAGCAGTTCCCCGAGATCGAAAGGCTTGACCATGTAATCATCGGCGCCCGCCTCCAGGCCGGCAACCCGATCCGAGTGATTGCTCCTGGCGGTGAGCATTATCACCGGGGTGTAGTTTCCCGCCTCGCGAATCCGGCGGCAAAGAGAAAACCCGTCCAAGTCGGGAAGCATCACGTCCAGGACAATGGCGGAGTATGCCTCGTGGCTTGCCAGCAGCCGTGCCGCTTCACGAGCATCGGAGCCCACATCCACCACGTACCCCTCCAGCTCGAAGTTCAACTTGAGACCGGCCGCGAGGTGCTCCTCATCTTCCACCACCAAGAGTCTCGCGGATCCCTCGTTCGCCGGACGCGCCCCTCGGGACGACCCCGGGTCTTTGCTTTCGGTCATCTGGCTTGCTCCTCCAAAGGAGCCGAAGATAACTCCTTATCATCGTCACACAAGGGCTGCGCCTCATCGACCTCGGACAAGCGAACCACTGACGATGCAGGAAGCGTCACTCTCATGGTCGTACCCTCTCCTAGACCCTTGGATTCAGCATGGATCCGGCCTCCGATGTTCTTGACCATTGCCGAAGCAACGAACAAACCCAGTCCCGTTCCTCGGCGCGCCCTTACGCTTTCCTCGGGTGCCCGGAAAAACCGGTCGAAGACTTGCCGAAGATCCTTCTTTGTAATGCCGATGCCCTTGTCGATCACCTCTATCGACACCCGGCCGTCATCCAAGACCTCGGCACGAACTCTAACGTCCATTGCGCCTTCCGAGTACTTGACGGCGTTGTCCACGAGATTGTCGATGATCACCTGCAAAGAGGCTCGATCCGTGGAAAGAACCAAGCCCCCATCGACGTCTATGATTATGGCTAGGGGGTCTGCCCGGTACCGGGCCGCGGCCTGCAGTGCAGTCCGGCGCAGAAGATCATCCAACCTGACCTCCGAGATGACGAGGTTCGGTCTGCCGGACATCGCCCGGCTCGCATGAAGAACATCGTCGATGAACGACGACAATCGCCCAACATCGGCCTCCATCATTCGATGAAGCGAAACCCTTTGCGACTCGTCCAGACTGGAGCGCGCCAATGTCTGAAGACAAAGCTTGAGCGAGGCAAGCGGACTTTTCAGCTCGTGTGTGACCGAATCTATGAAGCTGACCTGCCGCCTCGACTCCAATACCTGTCTAACGAGCGATATGCCGAATATCACCAGCACGGTCATCACCGTCACGAAGGACAGTATTCCGAGCACCATGAGCCATATGCCGCCGGCGTGCTCGGATCTACCAAGGAAAGCCTGGGCGATCACAAGAGTCCAAGCGACCAGCATGGCGATGCTAAGGCTCAGGGCTATGACCGTCAGAACTATCGGCAAGGATACCGACTTCAAAGATCGGCGCGGCATTTCGACTCTTCTCTATCTCACCGGGAGGTTCATGCAGGTCGGGGGACTTTCTAGAAGCGAGGTCGGCAAGATATCAATGAAGCGCTGTTTACGACACACCCTTGGCGAAGCTTTCGGGGTTGGAGATCCGGCTTTGCCCGGCTGTCCCCTCAACTGATATAGAAGATCTCGATGCTCGAGAGTGGTCACCAGTCCAGAAGCTTTCTATTGCGCGAGCACAAGAACTCGCCCCATCGCATGTGGATAGGAGCCATCGCTGCCGTGATGCTCGCCGGTGTCGTCGCTTGGAATGTGAGCGTGATCATAAGAGGGTCGAGCTCCCCGTCGGAGGAGATCCTCTCCACCGGCGGCATCATGCCCGAACGCACGGAAACGGTTGCGGCTGCCAAAGAGACCGAAGAGCCAACTCTACCGGAACCTCTCGATGTCGAAGCACGGCAGTATATCGGACTCGAAACCCAACTGGATGACAGCGAGGCCACGCATCCCCCCGCCGACAAGGTCGACTCCCCCATACGCCCAGGAGGAGTGCTGACGGCAACAGACGAAGAGACCCCCCCATCCATCATGGTTCCTGGTGCCACCGTAGGGACGGGCCATGCCCTATCTCATACAGTAACGAGTGGCACCATCGAGCCGGGTCAACCGATAGGTGCGGCCCTCATGGAGGCGGACTTGACCGGCGACCAAGCGCACCGGGTCGTAGCGGCACTAAACGCAGTGTTCGATGTGCGAAGGTCACGCCCGGGCGAAGGCTTCAGGATTAAGAGAACCGTCGATGGTGAGTTGCGCCTCTTCGAATATGAGCGGTCGCCCATAAGATCGTTTCTGGTGCGCGAGAGGAACGGCGAGCTGGTCGGTGAAGAACGTGAGGTGGAGCCCGAACTCGAGATAGTTCTCAAGAAAGGAGAAATTCGCTCGAGTCTTTTCGGCGCGGTTACCTCCGCGGGCGCCGACATCTCGCTGGCGGTCCTCCTGGCCAACGTGCTGGCCTGGGACGTCGACTTCTATCGCGACCCGCGGCGGGGGGATGAGTTTCGAGTCGTGGTGGAGCGCTTCCACCACCGGGGGCGCCACCTAGGATACGGAGACATTCTGGCCGCCGAGTACAAGGGTGAGGTGGGACATGTTCGCCTGTTCCATTACGAGCGCGACGACGGCGAGGCCGGCTACTACGACGAGGAAGGGCAAAGCGCGCAGAGAGCCTTTCTTAGGGCGCCTCTACAGGTAGCACGAATAACCAGCGGTTACGGGAACCGAAGGCATCCCATCCTTGGCTACAGCCGCAAGCACCGCGGCGTGGACTACGGCGCCCCCACCGGAACTCCCGTTTGGGCGGTAGGTGACGGCACCGTGATCACCGCCGGCCGCCGAGGCAACTATGGCAACCTTGTCGTCATCCGGCACGCCAATGCTTACACGACCTGGTATGCGCATCTATCCAGAATCCACGTGCGCGTGGGAGAAAGAGTGCGCCAGCAGCAAGTGATCGGCCGCGTGGGAGCCACGGGCATGGCCACAGGTCCGCATCTACACTACGAGATTCGCCACAGGGGAAGGCACATCAACCCTCTAACTCTCCGTCTGCCTCCGCGCGATCCGCTTCCGGATTCGGTAATACCGAAGTTTCACGAAGCCATCGCGGAGGTTCGAGCGATGCTGGACAACGGCCGCTCTTGATTTGCACCTTACGCACCGAGGGTGCGTCCTAGTCCCTGCTTCTAGCCACGGTGGCCCGTAAAGTGGTCGCCGCCGCAACGACAGTAGGACTCTCGGCCAGCCTTGCTTACCGACTTGTCGTGTGGCGCCGGGCTTCATAAGTCGCCATCAGGAGGCGCGTTTCGAGCGCACCCCTTGGCACCCCCCGGCATATTCGGCCCTGTTTCAGGCGTGGGGTGCTTCTATGTCCGGGATCGTTGGAGTGCTGGATCGAAAAGGCCGCGGCGGCGACGAGCGGCTGATTCGGCGAATGGCGAGGGAGATCCACCATCGTGGGCCCGACGGCATGGACGTCGTCCAAAAAGGTGGGCTGTCAATGGCCTTGCTCCGAATGGGGGAAGCCCGCCTGTCACTAAGCGGACCTCTGGCGGTCGGCGGACCGGCGTTCTTACTCATCGATGGGGAGATAACCGAGCGCGCACCGTTCGAGCGCGCGCTTGCTCGTAAGGGCAGGATCAACCTCGGTACGGAGATGGAGGTTCTCATTGATGCGATCGACGTGACCGGGCCTGAAATCCTCGCCGAGGCTGATGGGGCTTTCGCCTTAGCTGCATGGTGGCCGCACCGAGAGCGGCTCATACTGGCCCGTGATCGTTTCGGAGCTAGGCCCCTTTACTTCTCGCAAGTGCCCGGCGGTCTGGCCTTCGGCTCCGAGATAAAGGCTCTGCTCGCTCACCCGGAGGTGCCACGCCGCCTGGATCTGCGAGGACTCGACCAGGTCTTCACCTTCTGGTCCACGCTGGCGCCGAGAACGATCATGGAGCATGTCGAAGAGATACCCCCCGGCTACTATCTCGAAGCTACCCCGGAAGGCCTGTCACTTCGCCGCTACTGCAATTTGCTGGTTGCGCCGCGCAATTTGGCCAGCAACACCGAGGAGGCCGCCGGCCGACTTCTGCGGGAGATTGAAGGCTCGGTGAAAAGACGGCTGCGCGGCAACAAGGCGGTGGGCGCCTATGTAAGCGGGGGGCTGGACTCGACAATTATCGCCTGCCTCGCGGAAAGAGAAGTAAGAGATGTGCTGGCAACATTTTCAGTTTCATTCACACACCCGGTCTACGACGAAAGCCTGGAGCAACGGAGGGTGGCTAGGCGCTTGCGCTCCAATCATATGTCACTCTCATGCACCCAGGCTGACATAGCCGGTGTATTTCCGGAAGTGATCCGTCATGTAGAGACGCCGCTTGTTCGCACGGCCCCGGCACCGCTTTTTCTGCTGGCACGGCTGGCAAGTCAATCCGGTGTGCGTGCCGTGCTGACGGGAGAAGGAGCCGACGAGCTGTTCGGCGGCTACGATCTCTTCAAGGAAGTAAAGGTGCGGCGCTTCTGCGCGGCCCTACCGGGATCAAGGCTGCGGCCTCTTCTCTTCAAGCGTCTTTATCACTACATGCCGGCTCTGCAAGCGCTTCCGGCGGACATGCTGGCTGCGTTCTATAGGGCTAGACCCGAAGACCTTTTGGACCCTTTATTCTCTCACCGTCCGAGATGGTCGGTCACGTCCGGTTTGAAACGACTGTATCATCCAGATGTCCGCTCGGAATTGGGCCGATATGACCCCATAGAAGATCTAAGGGAAAAACTGCCGAGCGGCTTCGACTGCTGGGACCCGTTTTTCAGGGCTCAATATCTCGAGACCCTGATACTCCTGCCGGCGTTGCTGGCGGTACAAGGCGATAGGGTTGCAACCGCCAACGGCATCATGCTGCGCACTCCGTTTCTGGATCGTCGCGTCGTGGAGCTGGCGACGACCTTGCCCGTTCACATGAAGATGCGCGGCCTAAAAGAAAAGTATCTACTGCGCAGAGCGACCAAAAGCGTCGTGCCGGACGATCTGCGCCAAAGAGTAAAGCAGCCTTATCGAGCCCCGGAGTCAGCATGCTTCTTGTCTTCCGAGGGCGAAGGTGACCGGCAGGCGTGGGTCGAGGATGTGCTCTCCGAAGAGCGGCTGCGCAGGGACGGAGTCTTCGAGCCTTCCAGCGTTGCTGCTCTAATTCGAAAGATCGAGCAAGGTGCTGCTCCGAGCGCCCGAGACGACATGGCGGTAGTGGCGGTGCTGTCCACCGGCCTCGTCATGGAACAACTTTCAACTTCTTCCGGGGGTGGCTGTGATGCGTGACATTCAAGAGACGTTGCGAAACTTCATTGTTGAGAATTTCTTGTTCGGTCAGCCGGATCCTGCTCTCACAAATGAGGCACATCTTTTCGAGACGGGAATTCTGAACTCCACGGGAGTACTCGAGATGGTGGCTTTCATAGAAGAGAGGTTCGGCATGACCGTGGACGACGCCGAGTTGGTTCAGGAGAACTTCGGGTCCATAAACGCCCTTGCGGAGTTCATCAGCCGCAAGACACAGGAGGCATGTCATGCGTGAAAAGAGCTCCGTCGCAGGGTCCGCCACGCGGATAAACATCGATGCCGAGCTGGAGATCGACCCCGTGCGTGAGGTAGACCGCATTGCCTCATCGGCTCGCAGTCACGTACACGGCATCTTGAAACGCCGTGGGGTAGTTGTCGGCTTATCGGGAGGCGTCGACAGCAGCGTGGTAGCCGCTCTCATGGTCCGGGCCTTGGGGCCGAAACGCGTGCTGGGAGTGCTGATGCCCGAGAGAGAATCCTCACCTGACTCTATCGACCTCGCGAATCTTCTCGCGCGCGGTCTCGGAATCGAGACGTTGGTCGAAGATGTCACACCAATGCTCGAGGCAGCCGGCTGCTACAGCCGGCGCGACGCCGCCATAGCATCCGTCATACCCGCCTATCGTCCAGGAGACCGCTGCAAGCTGGTTCGTCCCGGTCTGCTGGACCCGGCGGACGCCAGACTTTTCGCGGTGGTAGTCGAAGACGGCGAAGGCGGCAGCAAAAAGGTTCGCTTACCACCGGACGAATATCGAGCCGTTGTGGCCGCTACATGCTTCAAGCAAAGAGTTCGCAAGATGGTTGAGTACCACCACGCCGACAAGCTTGACTTCGCGGTAGCCGGCACCCCTAATCGCCTGGAGTATGCTCTTGGCTTCTTCGTACGGGGAGGAGATGGCCTCGCCGATATCAAGCCCATCGCGCACCTCTACAAGGGCCAAGTATACCGCCTAGCCGACGAACTGGGTGTGCCGAAGGAGATCTCGAGCCGCACCCCAACGACCGACACCTACCCGATGGAAGCCTCGCAGGAGGAGTTCTACTTCGGTCTGCCGTACAAGGTGCTGGATCAATGTCTGTTCGCGCGCCTGCAAGGGCTCTCGCCCGAAGACCTGGCCGGCAGGCTCGGCCTCAGCCCCGAACAGGTCGCTTCAATCTACTCGGACCTCACCGGAAAGATGACCGTCGCTGAGCGGCTTCACAGACCCCCGCTGCTCGTAGAGCCCATATCGAAGGGAGTTCCGCCCAACGAGCCTTCCGCTCCGTGGAGCCGAAAAGCATGACCACCGCGCGACCTTCCACAAAGCCATCACACCCCGGGCAGGCAACCTGCGCGGCAGCGGAGACGGCCGGATACTTCTCTATTCTTGGAGAGAGGATCTATTATGTGATCCACCGTCCGGAGGTGGACGCGAGGGCGAAGGTGTTGCTGGCCGGACCACTTCCCGATGAACGCACGCATGCCCATCTCACCTGGATTCGCTGGGCACGACTCCTGGCCCACAGAGGCTTCGAGGTAATGCGGTTCGACTACTCCGGCACGGGGGAAAGCGAGGGCCGCTTCGAGACAGCGACGCTGTCACGGTGGATGGAGGAAGTGGTTTTTTGCCTCGAACGACTGGGAGGAGACGGCTCGAAGCCGGTGGTAATCCACGGATTGCGTATGGGCGGCCTTATTGGAGCACGAGCCTTCCAAGAAGGTTATGGTGACGCCGTCATCGCTTGGGATCCATCGATCTCCGGTGAAGCGCTCATGATTGACGCCGCCAGGCGCCAGCAAGCCGCCAACCTGGTTCAAGGCATCGCTGGAGGAGTGCCCGGCCCTCGAGCGATAGCGGCTCGACTGGAACAAGGGCTGCCGGTGGAGATCAACGGTTACACCTGGACACCGGCGCTCTGGGGCGACGCCAAGTCATGGAAGCTGTTCTTTCCTGATCCAAAGGCCGGAAGGCCTCAACTAAGGCTGCACCTAGGCCGCCGGGCGGCGGTAGATCCCACAAGCTCGTTGGAAACCGTTCCGATATCGTGGCCGCCCTTCTGGGTAGTGGGGCACCGCTTGATTCACGAGGTCGATTCGCTGTTCGAACGCTCACTCCGCTTCATCGATGAAGTTGCAATGAGGCGGGCCCCAGAGGTCTCGTAATGCGTGAGATAGTCGAGATTCCGCTGACCGGAACTAATGGTTCCAGCGGCATGAGCGGCCACGCCCGTGCCGTAGCCACCGTACACCGGCCGGCACTATCCCCGAGGTCTACCACCGTAATCTTGCTCAACGCGGGTCATGTGCCCAGAAATGGTCACGGCGGGTTGCCCGTAAATATAGCCGACACCCTTTGCGAGCAGGGCTGGCCGGTGGTGCGAGTAGACCTTCCGGGCCTCGGCGATTCACCGGGCTCGCTCCCGGAGAGAATCGAGGCGTTTTGGCTGGATCTAAAAAACGGTGCTCATGCTTCGTTGGCCGCGGGGGTCAGTGACTGGGCGAAAGATGCTCTGGGCAAGGAGAACATAGCGTTGGGCGGCGTTTGCGGCGCCGCCGTAACCGCGGTTTTTACGGCCCATCGCTATCCGGGAAAAGTGCAGTCTCTCTTGCTCATAGAACCGGAGCTTTTCGAAAGCGAGCCGGCGGCCGAAGCCGAGCAACCCTTCGCCGGATCATCGGGAGCCGCCGAAGCTCTCTCCGCGGCCGAGGCATTTGCCTGCGATTGCAAGGTTACGGCAAGGTTGGGTCCTTCCTGGCGTCTAATGCGTCTTCTCTCGCGCAGGCGCGGCAAGTACCGGTGGCTTGGACGGCTTCAAGGCATGATCCTCCGGATGGTTTCGACACCGGGTGAGATTCCGGCGCGCGCCAACCTTGCACTCGTAGAGGCCTGGGCGGAGGTAGCAGGCCGAGGAGTGCCGTCGCTCGTGATGACCGCCGAAGGGCTGCTGTGGGAGGCTTACTTCCGTCAATCACGTCATGCCGTCTTCAGAGGCCGGGAAGACGGCGTGCTGCACATAGCGGTTCCCGGTGCCAACCACGTATTCAGCAACGCGGCCGCCAAGGCCGCCGTGCTCGAGACCGTTCCTGCCTGGCTGGAGGGTATTCAGCCCGAGCACCAATAGCTCGCGGTTGCGATAGCAAGGAGCCGTGCCTAACGCTCTCCAGTTGTTCCTGAAAGGAGGACTGCAATGAGCGGAAGGTTCAGAAACAAGGCGGTCATCGTTACGGGAGGCGCGGCTGGCATAGGCAGAGCCACCGCCCTTGCGTTCGGGCGAGAAGGAGCCATGGTCGCGGTCGCCGACCTGGACTTGGACCGAGCGGAGGAAACCGCCGGTTTGATCCGCGAGGAAGGCTCGGAGGCAATAGTCATCAAGACCGATGTGGGCAACGACGCCGATGTTGCTTCAATGGTTTCGAAATGCCTGGAGGTCTTCGGCAGGCTCGACGTCGCTTTCAACAACGCCGGCATCGAGGGCAAGACGGCCGAGACACACGAATGCGCCGAAGAGAACTGGGATCTCGTTACGAGGGTAAACCTGAAGGGCACATGGCTTTGCATGCGACACGAAATCCCTCCCATGCTGAAGAGGGGTGGAGGCAGCATAGTGAACATGGCGTCTGTCGCTGGACTGGCCGGCTTCGCCGGGATGCCGGCTTACACGGCGGCAAAGCACGGCATCGTGGGGCTTAGCCGAGCAGCCGCCCTGGAGCTCGCCTCCAAGAAGATCCGTGTGAACGTGGTCTGCCCGGGAGTGATACAAACGGAGATGATCGATCGGTTCACCGAGGGGAAAGCCGAGGCGCTCGAAACCCTCGTCTCCAGCGAGCCTATCGGCCGCGTCGGAACTCCAAATGAGGTAGCGGATGCAGTGCTCTTCCTGGCCTCGCCAGAGGCTTCCTTCATATTGGGGCATGCACTGGCCATAGACGGGGGAATGCTGGCGGAGTAGTCGTCACAAGGAGCCGCCCATCTGAACGTACAAACGTTCGGTATCCTCTCGCCCGCAAAGCTCGGTGCCTTCCGTCATCACGGCAGCCGCTCCGGCGGCTACGCCGAAACGAACGGCGGATACCAGGTCCAGCCCCCGTGAGAGTCCGAGGGTAAGACCCGCCACCATGCTGTCGCCTGCTCCGATCCTGCTGCGAATCGGCACGGATGGACTACGAATGTGCTCGCTGACGTCGCGAGAGACCACCCAAGCACCGGCTGACCCCAGGGAAAGCACTATCACCTCGCAGGCCCCTTCCTCGACGAGCCGCTGGAGAGCCTCCTCCTGCTCCACCTCGTCGGCAAGCTCACGGCCTACCAGGTCCCTCAGCTCTCGGAGGTTGGGTTTTATTAGATAGACTCCCTTTTCCACGACGCTGCGGAGCGCCTCCCCCGAAGTGTCTGCCACCAGCCTAGCGCCGATTCTCTCCGCTTCGTCGGCAAGAAGAGCAAAGGAGGCCGGCGGAAAACCCGGCGGCAAGCTGCCGCTGACCACGAGGTAATCCGGAGCCGGTTCGAGATTGTCTATGAGCTCCAGGCATGAGTGAAGCTCGTCCACTGAAATCACCTGACCCGGCATGTTGAAGCGGTACTCCTGCTCGCTGACTTCCTCGAAAACATGCATGTTCTCGCGGGTCCAGCCCTTCGTCGCGACCACTCTGGGATCGAGACCTTCCTCCCGCAGTAGTTCCTCCAGAATGTCCCCGGTGGGTCCGCCGGCAAGGTAGACGGTCGCGGATGAGCCGCCCAGCTTCCTTGTGGCCCTGGAGACGTTTATGCCTCCGCCGCCCGGCTCGCGCCACGGCTCCTGACAGCGGAGCTTCCATTCCGGTACTACGCGCGGCGTTCTCGTGCCCATGTCTATTGCCGGGTTGAGGGTCAAGGTTGCTATGCGATTCATCGTCTCTCCTTGGCTGATTCCTCTACCTTTACTCTCAACACTTTGTCGGTTCGGCAACCCCCGGCGTGATCAAAAGGCCGTAATCGATGTGGTTTGGCTACGCTACCTCTTGCTCTTCCTCCGCTGGTTGTGAACCATGTGCTCGCGCACGGAAGAGCCGTGCCTTTAGTTTCCGGAAAAACGGGTCAACAAGACGAGGAAAACATACACATGGCCACGAAAAAGATTGTCGAGTGTGTTCCCAACTTTTCCGAGGGTAGAGACAAAGAGGTCATCGACGCCATCGCGAGAGCGATCGATGGTGTCGACGGAGTCCAGGTGCTGGATGTGGATCCTGGAAAATCTACCAACAGGACCGTCTACACCTTCGTCGGCGATCCGGAGTCCATAGTCGAGGGAGCGCTGGCGGGAGCCGGGGTCGCAAGAGAGAGAATCGACATGCGCCGCCAAACCGGCGAGCACCCCAGAATGGGAGCAATGGACGTGTGCCCGTTCGTTCCGGTGGCGGGAGTGACGATGGAGGAATGCGTCGAGATATCCAAACGGTTCGCCCAGCGAATGGCGGATGAGCTTGGCGTGCCCATGTACCTATACGAGCACTCCCAGGAAGCAGAGCACCGGAAGAAGCTGCCGCAAATCAGGAAAGGGGAGTACGAAGGACTGGCCGAGAAGATCGTACAGCCGGAGTGGAAGCCGGATTACGGACCGGCGCGGCTGGTACCGGAGTGGGGCGCCACGGTTACCGGAGCCCGCTTCTTTCTCATCGCCTACAACATCAACATCCTTGGGACGAACAACCAGGCCCACAGAATCGCCCTGGATCTTCGCGAGGCCGGCCGAGGTCCGAACCAGCCCGGCCGCTTCAAGGAACTCAAGGGACTGGGCTGGTGGGTCGACGAGTTCAACATGGCCCAGTGCTCGTTCAACTTGAACAACTACCATGTAACGACTCCTCACGAGGTTTTCGAGGCCACCAAGGAGATCGCGGCGAGCCTGAACGTAGGAGTGGCGGGGTCCGAGCTGGTAGGCCTCATTCCCCTCGAGGCCGTGCTTTTAGCCGCCGAGTACTACATGAAGAAGGAGAACCTCTTCATCCTGGACGAGGACCAGAAGGTAAAGCTGGCCATCGACCGCCTGGGCCTAAGCTCCATATCGCCTTTCGACCCGCGCAAGCGAATCATCGAGTACATAATCAGCGAGGAGCCGGATGAACCCCTGGCCGGCATGAGTACGCGGGGTTTCATCGAGTCGGTAAACGCCCGCACCTCCGCGCCCGGTGGAGGCAGCGCCTCCGCCGCGGTGGCCGCTATCGGCGCCGGTCTCGGGAGCATGGTCGCCAAGCTTACCTACGGCGTGCGCAGGTTCGAGCACCTGGAAGGAAAGCTGCGCGAGGTAATACCGACGTTGCACCAAGCGACCATGGATCTAATACCCATGATCGACGCTGACACCGAAGCTTTCAACGACTTCGTCGATGCGATGAGGCTTCCAAAGAGCACCCAAGAGGAGAAGAAGGAGCGGCTCGAGAAGATGCAGGCCGGCCTCAAGAAAGCCATTCAGGTGCCTCTGCGGACCATGCAAATAGGTGACGCCGCCTGGGATGCGATGATCGAGACGGCGCGGCACGGAAACATGGCCTCCAAGTCCGACGTGCAGGTCGGCGCGCGCGCCCTGGAGGTCGGCATCTGGGGCGCTTACCAAAACGTTCTCATCAACATGAAGGACATCGAGGACAGCTCCTACATAGAGGAGACGACCGCCGAGGCAGAGAAGATGAAGGACCGGGCCGTAGAGAAGAGGGACGAGATCCTCGAGATTCTGGACAGCCGTGACGAGCAGTAGCCGGCGCATCCGAAGTCCGGCGTCCGGACTCCCAAGCTAAAGGCTCGCGAGACTGCCACTAAAAAAGAGGGGCTCCAGTGTTCGGAGCCCCTCGGAGCGCCGCCGCGGGCAGAGTGCCCAGCCGGCCGCGGCATCCATGACTGAACCCCCATTACTCGGGGATGCACTCCTCGAACGGGCTGGCGGAGAGAGGACAATCGACATCATCATAGATGTCGAGGGCATCCGCCAAATCCAGCATTTGCTGCCGGTCGTCGCTGCAAAGTACCGCATTCACCTCCGCAATGAACTCTTCTTCCTCGTCACCGAAGATGACTTCGACACCGTCGAGGTTGACGTAGACATCCGAGAAGTAGTCCACGTCAGGATGAGCGATGTTCAAGAGCGCCGCCACCGCGTGGAACAGCAGAATGCGCTGTGCACCCTCGATATCTCCTCCCGAAGGAGGGCTCTCCGACATCCTTACCGCCTGGAGAAGAGTCATTCCCTGCACTTCTTCGGAGACAATGCAGCCAGCATCGAAGACATCCGCCACATCCTGACACCAGTAGTTCGTCTCTTGCCATCCGGCCTCACCGGCGGCCCTTCCCCAGAAGCCAGGAGAGCAGCCTTGTTCTGGGTCGGGATCCGGGTCTGGGTCCGGATCGGGGTCCGGGTCCGGATCAGGGTCTGGGTCCGGATCGGGATCCGGGTCCGGGTCGGGATCCGGGTCGGGATCGGGGTCCGGGTCAGGCTTGCAAGGACACTTGCACCACTTCTTCCAGTAGCAGCAGCACTTGCAGCAGCAATCCTTGGGATGCTCGTGGCAGTCCTTCTCGTACTTGTCGTCGCAATACTTGTCGTACTTCGGACAACAGTCCTTCTCGTATTTGTCGTCGTAATACTTGTCCGATTCCTTCTCCCCCTCGTCCTTGTAGTAGAAATCCTTTTCATAGTCCTTTGGGTCATCCTTGACCCAAAGCGTGGGGTCGGGGCAATCGTCCTGCACCGGGTCGTCGGCGGCATAGCCGTCGTCGGGCTCGCCCGCGTCTCCCTTGCCGCCACCGTCGTCCTTGTCGACATCGACCCCGCTGTCACCGTCATCTTTCGTGTCTCCGGGCAAATCAGGCCCACACGCGGTCGCAATACCGAACATCACGACCATGAGAAGACGCAAGATCCCACTCTCGAGTACGCGCATCTCTCCCTCCTCGCCGATGACTCCTCACCGGCAATAGGTTGAACTACTTGCACTACGCCGGGGGTCGTCAATCTGGCTGGATGGCTCCATCTCGGCCGGCGCTTCTCCGCAGGTGCTTCTCTGCGGAGCCAGCTCGGTGGAGCAAGTCCCGTAACGACGGCTCTATCTTGCGCTCCGCGTCACGGAGGCCGTGGAGCTAGGCCCAAAAAAATCGCCAGCCCGCTGCCTAGTCCTCTAATTACAGCAGCTTACGCGCCAGTCAACGGCTGAAAGAACCTCCAAGGAAGCTCCCCAATGATGCTCTTTCCCGGGGAGCGGTCTTCTTGGCCCTAGCCCTCCTTGCCCGGCGAAGTTCGCCTTCGCGGACGACTCCGCTGGCGGCGGCGAGCGCCGCGGGCCACCTCGATCTTCAAGACGGTGTCGCCGTGCTCGCGGCCATTCGCCGAGAGCAGAGCGCGCGCCGCGTCCTCATCTCGGCAGATGAGGAAACTATGACGCTCCTTCATGTCCACCGAGACGACGGTCAGCGGGTCGGCTGCCGCCGCCTTGCACACGGCTTCCTTGACACCGGCTTCGTCTAGGCCGGCATCACTTCCGATTCCAACGAAAAGCCGAGAGCCATCCCGCCGGCCTTCTCGCTGCTCGGGGTGCCCATCGCCTTTGCTCTTCTCCTCGAGCCTATGCTCTCCCCTTGGCCGCTCCGAGGCGTCTTTTCTTCGGCCCGGCCCGGTACGCTCTCCGGGCTCTCGGCGAGGTCTCGTCCCCGCGCCGCTCTTGCCCTTCCTCCTCGATTGTCGCCGCTCCTCGCTCCGGGCCTCGCCGGCGCGCTCCTGCTCGACCCGGGGGCGCCTGCTCTCGAAGTAGCTTTTTAGAGCATGGGCCATGATGAAATCACCATCCGGCCTGCTCTTGATCTCCTTTACGAGCGGCAGGAAAGCTTCGAAAACGCTGCCGTTCATGGCGTGCTCGAGTTCCCGGATGTGTCGCTCCGCCCAGGTACGGCTCGCTTCCTCCTGATCGGGCAGATTACGGCGCTCGAACTCGACGCCATACCTCTTCTCGAGCACGGAGAGCGTGGAGAGATCCTTACCCCCCATGAGCGATATAGCCGTTCCGGCGCAGCCAAGCCGACCTGTACGCCCTACCCTGTGCATGTACACGAGAGGATCCTCGGGCATGGAGTAATTGATGACGTGCGTCAGCCCGCTGATGTCGATCCCGCGAGCGGCCAGGTCCGTCGCCACCATCACCCGAAGCTCACCAGCCTTCACCCGCCTCATGACCTGCTCGCGTGCACGCTGGGAGAGATCGCTGTTTAGTATCTCGGCTTGCCACCCATGGCGGTTCAAGACCGCGGCCACAAGCGAGGTGTCATCCCTGGTGTTGCAAAAAATCAGCGCCGAGTCCGGTCGCTCTATCTCCAGGAGATAGAGGAGATTACGTGGCTTTGGATAATCGCCGCGCGTCTCGTACAGGATGTTGTCGATTCCCTCGACCGAGTACTCGTCACCGGAAAGCAAAATTGTCTCCGGGCTGCTCATGTACCGGGAGATCAGGCTCTCCACTTCCTCCGAGACCGTAGCGGAGAAAAGAAGCGTCTGGGATTCCGAAGGGCAGGCTTCCAGTATTCGGCGCACGTCCTCGAGAAAGCCCATGGAAAGCATCTCGTCGGCTTCGTCGAGTACCTTCCCTCGAACTTCCGACAGATCCAGGTGACCTCGCTTCATCTGATCGATGATACGTCCCGGAGTGCCGACGACCACATCGACACCTGATCGCAGCTCTTCAATTTGTGCCTGCAGCGAAGCGCCTCCGTAGACGGCACAAACCCGGACTCCCTTCTTCCTGCCCAAAGCCTCGATCTCCTGGGCTCCTTGCAACGCAAGCTCCCTGGTGGGCGCAAGCACCAAGGCTTGTGGCTTTTCGGCTCCCGACTCGATGCTCTCGATTAGTGGGATACCGAAAGCAGCAGTCTTACCAGTACCGGTCTTCGATCGGACAATGAGATCCTTACCCTCGAGGGCCAAGGGAATACAGCGAGCCTGCACCGGCGTGGCTAGGGCATACCCGTGCTCCTCGATGGACTCCAGCAAAGCCGGAGAGAGATCAAGGTCACTGAAGGAGTACTCACTGAACAGCCCCTCGACCGGCGTCTTGCCGTCAGCGGGACATGGACTGGGTTTGGACGAATCTTGTCTTGCTTCTGCGGAAGGCTCCATTGGTCACCCTTCTGATGCAACTTAGCTGTAGTGGGGGATGGCCGGGGTCCGAGCTTCGGTGGGCTAGACCACTCGAGAGCCTTTGCCTGGCATCCACGCATCGCCGTGGCGAGGGTGAGCACCTTGCGGAGATTCTCGAGCGGTCACGCCAGCATCCGACGCACCACCCGGCTACTTGTGATAGTCAGCACGTATAACCTACTTCGACCCTGTTTTCCATCCCAAGCAAATCCATTGCGATACGATAAGATGTGACGCAAACTGCGCTGGAACGTCTATTGACGCCGGTATACACGTCTAGAAGCCAGAATGACGGAAAGAGCAAGACAAGAAACAGATCCAAGAAAGCCCTCCGAAGAGGCCGGCGCGGAAGGCCGCGAGGAGGATGCGGCACGCGAAAGCTTCGCTAGCGAGCCGGGGCCATCCAATCGACCGTTGCCCCCAGTACCGGCGGAAGAGAACCCATCCGCGCTGGCCCCCGCCGACCCTCTGACCAGGTACCTTTGGGAGATTAGCCGGCACAACGTACTCTCCCGAGAGGACGAGCACGACCTTGCTGTGCGCTACGTTGAAGAAGGCGACATCGATGCCGCCTACAAGCTGGTGGCTTCGAACCTTCGTCTGGTGGTGAAGATAGCCAACGAGTACCGGCGGGCCGCCTTCAACCTGCTGGACCTGATTCAGGAAGGCAACGTGGGCCTGATGCTGGCGGTCAAGAAGTTCGACCCGTACAAGGGAGTGAAGCTCTCTACCTACGCTGCTTGGTGGATTCGGGCGTACATAATCCGCTTCGTAATGGACAACTGGCGGCTGGTGAAGCTCGGCACCACCCAGAATCAAAGGAAGCTCTTCTTCAACCTGCGCAAGGAGAAGCGAAAACTCGAGAGCATGGGTTTCAAACCGGAGCCCAAGCTCTTGGCTCAGCGTCTCGACGTACCCGAGCAGGACATAATGGATATGGAGCAGCGGCTATCGGGCTCCGATGCATCATTACAAGCCCCCATGGGCGAGGACGAGGAAGGACAAACACTGGGGGATCGTCTTCGTTTCGAGGGGGAAGGCACCGATACCGTTCTGGCCGACGTGGAACTCAGATCCATATTCTTGGAGAAGCTCGAGAGCTTCAGCGCGTCAATCGACGATCCGCGCGACAAGGCCCTCTTGGAGAAACGGCTCCTTGCCGAAGACCCCAAGACGCTGCAAGAGATCGGAGAAGAGTTCGGAGTCAGCCGCGAAAGGGCGCGCCAGATCGAAAAGAAGCTGGTCGACCGTCTCAAGGCCTACATGGAGAAAGAGATCCCGGACTTCGGGGAGCTTGTCGTACAAGAGCCCGTGTGAACGACGGTGATTGACGTGGGGGCCGTCCGATGCTTGGCTCAGGGGGAAAACGGCCAACCCGGAGTCAAAAATGAGCTCTAATCGACTGCTTTCCGTCTTAGTTCCAGCCCTCTGTTTGGCTCTAGCCGCCGCCTGCGGCGAGAAAGAAGAGCCCATAGCACCGAAGTGCGAGGGAGTGCATTGCGGAGACAACGCCACGTGTGACCCCGATACTGGGGAATGCGTATGCGAGGCAGGTTTCACGAAGGTCAACGACAACTGCGTTAACAGCCGCCTGGTGGCCTGCAAGGACGTAGCGCCGGCAAATGCAAGCTCACAGCTCGAGCATGTCGAGATAAAATGGACGGAGGACGACGGCTGGGGGGAGCCGGCCGAGTGCGACTGGTCCTGCATCCCGGGCTACGGGGAGCATCCCAGTGTTCCCGGTCAATGTCACCAGGAGCTGGAGGTGGAATGCCGAGATGAGCCACCCGAGAACGCCTCGTCGACCGAGACGACGGTCATCGTGATATGGAGCGAGGTTTATCAGAAGTGGAGCGATGACCTTTGCCCGTGGGAATGTGACGCCGGCTTCGGTGAACACGGCAGCGCACCTGGAGGATGCCTCGACGAGGTAGTGCTGGAGTGCAGAGACGATCCGCCCGAAAACGCGGAGACCACCGAAAGCGGGGTCGATGTCACCATCACATGGGACGAGGACGCGCTGGAGTGGACCGACCACGTTTGCCCGTGGGAGTGCGATAAAGAGTACGACGAGCATTCCAGCAGCCCGGGAGAGTGCCTCGATGAGGTACTGGTCGATTGCAGGGATGATCCGCCCGAGCACGCCGAGTCCACATCAGACACCACCCTCATCAACTGGGTCGAGGGAGACGACGGCTGGGGTTGGACCGACGACCGATGTCCTTGGCAGTGCATGACCGAGTACGGCTTCCATCCCAGCATGCCGGATGAGTGCCATGACGAGCTGGAGGTCGATTGCAAGGACGAGTCGCCCGAAAACGCCGAGCCCACGGCTGAGACCGTCACGGTGCAATGGGTCGAGGGCGATGATGGGTGGTCCTGGACGGATGAACGATGTCCATGGGAGTGCGAGGAGAACTACGGCGAGCATCCGAGCAGACAGGGCGAATGTCATGACGCCTTGGTGGTGGACTGTGAGGACGAGTCCCCCGAAAACGCGGAGCCAATAGCCGAAACCGTCGCCATATTCTGGGTCGAGGACGACCAGGACTGGACCAGCGACGCGTGTCTTTGGAAGTGCGATCCCAATCATCACGAATACAACGGCGTCTGCATGGAGAATGTGGAAATCGAGTGGTGCGCCATCCATGCACCCGACGAGGTGGCTGCTCCAATCGACCGAGAGATCGAGTTCATAGGCGAGATCAGGGCGGATGGGACCGGCGAAGAGGACGAGCTGGCGGGCCTTTCCGCGATATGGTGCCACGGCCCGGCTCCAATAAGCGTGATAACCGGCGTCGAGCATCTGGACTGCTTCACTGCCGGGTACGACCCGCAGCATGAAGGCGGCGACAACGACGGCTATGTGACGCTTCATGCATTCGACACCCCCGGCGAATACGAGTACGTCTTCGCCTTCTCTGGCGACGGTGGAGATAGCTGGCAAGCCTGCGACCTCGACGGCTTTGCGGGGCTGCCTCTCGAGCCCGGCGAGGCAAGTATCTTCATCCCCCGAAACGCCGATATGGAGGACTGGGTGGATGACGAAGACGGCAACCTGGTACCGCTTCACTGGACTTGGAACGAGGAGCTTGGAGTGGAACGCGAGGAGGACCTCGTCAAGTACGGCGACTACGCCGCGCGCCTCATCCGCGGCGGAGGAGACCCTGAAGACAACGAGCTGACGACCATGGGGCTGAATCCCGTCCAACCCGACCGCCTCTACGAAATCGAGATGGCATTTCACGATGACGATGAGACGGTGAGTGCCAGGTTCATCTATCAGTGGCTCGACGAGAATGGCGAGCGCACCCTGGGAAGCCCCTACTACGGCTCCTACACCACGGAGAGCGATGACTGGCAGGTGCTAAGCCGTATCGTGGCGGCGCCGGAGGACGCGGCATTCCTTCGCCTTGCGACACGCATTTACGGTGACGAGGACGGTGAGCTGGTTCTCGGCGGGATGTCAGCGGTTCACCGGGGGCCGGCTACACAGGAAATGCTCTGCCTGAACGAACGGCCGGAGAACGCCGATACCTTGGACACCACCGTGAAGTTCGTGGTCGGCTGGGACGAGAGCGAGCAGGACTGGGAGGAGGCCGAACTGTGTCCGTGGGAGTGCCGCCAGGGCTTTTACGAGGAGAACGGCGCTTGCGTCAATACCGTGATTGTCGGCTGGGACTTCACCAACGAGGAAACCACCGTCACGGAGTACAACGGCGACAACGACGGCCGCGACCTCACCCTGCAGCCGGATGGAGAGATCACCATAGCCGACGCCGGCGCCGGTGGGAGCGGAGCGAGGTCGGCTTCGGCCACGGGCTGGAACGAGGGCGCCGAATCGAGGTACTGGCAAATAAGCTTCTCCAGCGAAGGCTTCTCGAGCCTCGAGCTACTTTCGAAGCAGCGGAGCACGAGCACCGGACCGCGGGACTTCCAGATCCAGTACAGCTTCGACGGAAGCGACTGGTATGACATCGCCCCAATTACGGTAGCCAACGACTACGAGTCGGGCGCCTTCAGAGGCAACCTGCCCCAGCAGCTCGAGGACGAAGAGGTCGTCTACATACGCTGGCTGATGACCAGCAACACGGCTGTAAACGGTGACCCCGTGGCAAGCGGTGGGAGGAGCAACATCGACGAGATCTACGTGCGCGGCCTCTAGCTTATTACGAACACATACAGGACTACGCCCCAGAAGGCCGCCCCGGCTAGGCCGAGAGCCAACGCCACGGGATCCAAAGAGAGCCGCTGCTTGGTTGCAAGCGCCGCCTGCTTGGCCTCCGGGGTGGCATTTACATCCTCCATCGCCGTCTTTGCCAGAGTCAACGCGTGGCGGTTGTCGCCCTCTTCCTCGGCCTGCAATATCTCATGGAGCAACGGGTCGGCCTCTCGAGCCCAACTCTCCTTGCTCTTCTTCTTTTTCTTTTTTCCCATGCCCCTAACACTTATAGACCCATACCAGTTGCGGGCCAAGCCCGCGCCGTGCTAACAGCCACGACACCATGACCGAAGAAAAGAACGAGAAAGCCGGCACCGAGCCTACGAGCGAGCCCGAGGAATCAGCCAAGGAGGCGCCAGCCGAGATGGTTGTCTGCGCGGTCAGCAAGAAAGAGGTCCCCCTCGAGGAGACCGTCGAGATCGAGCGCAAGAAAGGCGAGATGCTGCGCATTCACTCCCGCTACAAGAAGTTCGACTAAGGGTCCCGCGCGGTTGCGCGTGGACATTCGCCGTGCCGTGCTGGAGCGGAATGGAAAGCAGTGCACCTTCGTCGATGAGCGAGGCCGCCGGTGTCCGGAGCGGCGCCGGGCTTCCCGGGTAGCCGAGATCGCCATCCGCCCGTACCGGCACTAGCGCCTCCTTTGGGCGTCGAGCCTGCCAGGGGAGGTCCTCACATTGGCGCGAAGAAGATGGAGATCATCACAGCCGGCGGTATGGCGATGAGGAGGCCGGCAACGGCGAGCATCCGCCAGCGTATCTGCTTGAAGATGGAGAAGATGGCCAGACTCAGCGTGCCGGGCACCAGGCCCAAGCTGGCGACGGCCGCGACGATCCCCCACGCCACGAACAAGTCCTTCCTGGGCGATTCCGGCATCGTTTCGAAACGGTAGCCGATGGCCAAAAACCCATACGTCGTGAACAGGCACCCGCCAACGGCTGCGGCGAACAATACCCAGGAGAGTGCAACCGTCTTGCCGCAGCTATTGGCGAGGATGGCCGGGTGCTTAGCCCCGATGGCCTGGTCGTCGGTTGTCGGTCGGTTCTGGTCCGCCACGTCAAGTAACCAGTTTGGGTTGCTTCTTCGTCTTCTGAAGAGACAAGGCCATCCTATTACAGTCTTGCCGGTGGAGCACCCAACTGCTGAACGATACCACCCCGATGATCTTTACCTGCATCACTTCTTACGGGGACACCTCACTTATTTCCGGGAATACGGAGAATACGGAATACGGGTACGGAATACGGGGGAATACGCGGAATACGGGGACACCTCACTTATTTCGCGGAATACGGGGAATACGGGGACACCTCACTTATTTCGGGGAATACGGGAATAAGGTTGTCGCACCAAAGACGACCTACGGTCATGCAACGGACGGCGATGAACAAACCGGCGCCCTACGGTGCCGGGGAGTTCGAATACGGTGGAATAGGGGGACACCTCACTTATTTCGGGGAATACGGGAATAAGGTTGTCGCACCAAAGACGACCTACGGTCATGCAACGACCGGCGATGGACAAGCCGGCGCTCTACGGTGCCGGCGAGATGGAAATGAAAATGGTCATCATGGCGATACCATTGGAAACAACAACGTAGAGCCGGAGCTTGTCCTCGGCCGTAGCTCTGCGGAAGACAATGTGTATTGCGCGGTTCGGCCGGCTGGCTTGCGGTCTCCTGCTGCCTCCCCGCAAAGGCGCGGCGCCGTGGAACCTCTTTCAGAGGAAACATACAAGGTAACGTTCACCGCATCACGCTCGCTCCGGGACAAGCTCCGGCAGGCGCGGGATCTTCTGG
>SLRQ01000060.1 GCA_007130885.1 Deltaproteobacteria bacterium | reverse complement strand
GCTCATCTTTGCAGCCAAGATCCATTCTGTTGGCTCGGGCCTGAATCAAACTCCCGCTCCGCAACCCCAAATGGATCACTGCATCCGCCGAAAATGGATCAGTTTCTGACCGGCGGCGAAGTCCATCGTCCTTCATCATCATTCTCCTCGGGAGCAATCACAATCAACTCTGCCTGCGTGCTGGACTCTCTTCTGACTTGAGCTGCATGACCGGTCTCCTAACCGCTCTGGCGAAACCACCTCTCAAGGGGCGCCACCGGAACCTAGGGGTTGCCTCCACTGCATCCGACCGGTCATGCCCATTAGAGGTGAACCTGACTGGTTCATGGGTCGTCGAACGCAACGGCGTCATATGCTTGTGCGGTTTCTGACATCGAGGACATGAGGGTTTGAGTTCCATGACAGTGATGTTTACATACGCGATTGGGCCGCCCCGTGACCTTGGCCCACACGTCGTCCGATGGAATCGATGCGACGCCGCATGCAACCCTGGCATTGCTCCGCCGTTTCCTGAATGCACGCCTTGGCTGGATAGATCTCGTATTGGGTGCGATAGCGTGGGGGCGTGAGGTTGGGCATGAGAATGTTGGCTCCGCGCTGCAAGCCGAGCTCCCTGCCTTCCGCCAGGTTCAGCGTGGCGAGCGCTGTGGTGCTGGGGATGTTAGCGCGCGGGCAGCAAAGCCGAGCGAGCGCCACTGCCTTGTAGGTCATGAGCTCCGTCGGTGGAACTTGCTCGTCAACCGTGAGCCGATCGGTCGACTGAGTCACGGCGAGCGGGGTTGCCGGGTGAGCGATAAATGGTCCCACCCCGATCATGTCGAGGTCGAGTTTGCCGAACAGCTCGAGATCTCGCGCCAGATCCGCCTGGGTCTGGCCGGGAATGCCAATCATGATTCCGCTGCCCACCTCGTAGCCGAGACGCCGCAGCTGCCCGAGGAGACCGATACGATCGACCGGAGTCGCCTCACCGCGCCGCGGGGGATGGATCCGCGCGAAGAGTTCCGGGTTCGATGTCTCGAAGCGCAGAAGATAGCGGTCCGCACCCGCATTACACCACGTGGCGAGTTCCTCGAGGCTGCGCTCGCCAAGGCTCAGTGTCACCGCCAAAGGCAGCTCGTCCTTGATTTGCCGCACAAGGTCCGCGACCAGCGGTCCCGTGAGGCCTGGATCCTCACCGGCTTGCACAACGACCGTGCCATAGCCGAAGCGGACGGCGGCACGCGCGCAGTCGAGGATCTCCTCCACGCTCATGCGGTAGCGTAAAAGATCACGGTTCCCTGCGCGAAGCCCGCAGTAGTGGCACTGACGCACGCAGTGATTGGAGACCTCGATGAGGCCGCGCAGGTGGACCTCATCTCCAACGCCGTCGCGGCGGGCGTCGTCTGCCTTTCGCCATAGGTCCGCGAGGGCCTCTGCTCGCTCCTCTCTGAGCCAGCTCAGGATCTCAGTGTGGTTCATGATCAACTCCTCGGCCCCGCGCCTTGCGACATCGCGGAGGCGCCACGGCGAGCATCCGATCGATCGCTCGACGAGCCCCTGGTGCCACGTCATCAGCGACGGTTACTTCGCCAGGCAGATCTTCGAGGCACCACAAGATCTTCTCTGCCGTGGTGAGCTTCATATTCGGGCAGATCATGTGAGGGCTCGCCTCGAAGAACTCCTTCGTCGGGTTCTCGGCGCGCAGGCGGTGCAGCAGCCCTCTTTCGGTCGCGACGATGAAGGCGGAACAGCTCGATGTCCGACAGAAGGATAGTATTCCTGACGTGCTCGCGACGTGATTGGCCATGGCACGCACAGGGCTCGTACACTCGGGGTGTACCACCACGAGCGCGCCGGGGTGCTGCTCGCGTGCTTGCTGCACATATTGAGGCAGGATCCGTTCGTGAGTTGGACAGTAGCCATCCCAACATTTGACATCTCTCCCAACCACCTCCCCCGCCCATTCTCCAAGGTTTCGGTCTGGCACGAAGAGAATGGGCTGTGTCGCGGGGATCCCGGCGATGATCGCGGCCGCGTTCGAGCTGGTGCAGCAGATGTCCGATTCGGCCTTTACAGCGGCGGAGCTGTTGACGTAGCACACGACTGCGCAGCCAGGGTGCGCGGCCTTCGCCTGGCGCAGGTCCTCGACGGTCAACATGTCGGCCATTGGGCACCCGGCGCGCAGATCGGGCATGAGGACCGAGGCGCCTGGATTCAAGAGCTTCGCTGTCTCGGCCATAAAGTAGACACCACAGAGCACAATGACATCGGCACGGGCCTCGGCTGCTCGGAACGCTAGCTCGAGCGAGTCAC
Organism: Deltaproteobacteria bacterium; assembly: GCA_007130885.1. Lineage (GTDB taxonomy): Bacteria > Myxococcota > Myxococcia > SLRQ01 > SLRQ01 > SLRQ01. Next base: position 37,967 of record SLRQ01000060.1, on the reverse strand, counting down.
CGACGAAGTCCGCGAGGTCCTGGACCTCGTGAAGGGTGTAGTTGTGCGCGAGGATGACAGCCCTTCGTCTGTCGCGGAGTTTTCGAATCCGATCGACTATTGATTCCATGGCTTGTCAGCTCCCGATGTACTTCGCCACGAGGCTCCTAGCCTCCGCAGTGTCGGTCGTCCCCATGACGAGCACGCGACCGTCCGGGAAGACCACTATTCGGCGGTCCTTGCAGCCGAACTCCAGGACCAAGCCATTCATCGTGACCTTGCCCAGCGGCGCTAGGCGTTGACAGAGGTCCGAGAAGTCCGGAGCAGTCCGCTTCTCCGGAGTGACCTGAACGGCGTTGCGCCCGCAGAACACGGTCGACGATGAGCCGCGCTCGTCACTCAAGAATTCGAAGCGTCGCTCGGCGCAACAGACGCACGTCTCGTTGCGGTGGACCACCACCGAATGCGTCGTGCCACGCCACACATCGAGGGCGGTGAGCCTGAACTCGGCCGCGGAATCGCGGACAAGCAACTTGAACGCCTCCGTCACCTGAAGAGCCGCGACCCACACCACTGCCGTGTTGAGAACGCCCTGCGTCTCGCAGGTCGGCAGCAGGTGCGCATCCGGCGGGTCGGGGAAGATGCAGCGCAGACATGGACCCAGCCCCGGCCTCACCGCCATCACTGTGCCATCGGTCCCAAGGACGCCACCGTACACCCAGGGCTTCCCGGATTGGACCGCGGCGTCGTTGATGAGATAGCGCGTCTCGAAGTTGTCGGTACCGTCGATCACGAGGTCGGCCGGCCGTATGAGCTCGGTGACGTTTGTCGCGGTGACATCCGTGACCTGTGCGTCGATCACGATCTCCGAGTTGATCGCCCGTAGCCTTCGGGCTGCCGCGGCCGCCTTCGGCATCAGCTCGCGAACATCCTGCTCGTCGAATAGGATCTGGCGCTGGAGATTGTGCAGCTCGAGCACGTCACGATCGACCAAAATGAGCCGGCCGACGCCCGCGCGAGCTAAAAGCTCTGCCTGTGTGCTGCCAAGGGCCCCACAGCCCACGACAAGTATGGTGCTACTGGCCAGCGCATCCTGACCAGCGCGCCCGATCACATCGAGCACGGCCTGGCGGGCATACCGCGAGCCGCTTGGGGTGGTTGCGGCGGGCTCAGCAGACATCGATCCACCCCCTCCCGAGGACTCGGTCGCCGTCGTAGAGAACTCCCGCGTTGACAGGTGTTCCGGCCACTGCGCGCACGACGCCGTCGACCCAGCAGCAGGAACGGCTCCCTTGTGCTTCGTGGCATTCCTGGAGCTTCAGAGTGACGCCGATGACCTCGTGGCCGCCCTTTTTGAGAAGCGCCGCGGCGACGCTGCTATCCACATCGCCGCTCATGGCAACTACCAGGCGCCGGGAGCTAGGCAGCTTGGACTCCGAGAGGCGCGAGAGGCGTGCCACATCGCTCATCGACGGTGTTCCCGTATCCGCTGGACAGCCTGGGCGACGAGATCGATCGCCACCGCCAAATCCTCGTCGCTGTTGTCCCGCCCGAAGGAGAAGCGCACCGACGAGCGAGCCTCGGCAAGGCTGCGCCCCATTGCGGTGAGCACGTGCGAGGGCTCGTTCTGCGCGCTGCTGCAGGCCGCTCCAGTCGACGCGGCGAGCCCCATCAGGTCGAGGTTGATGACGAGCGCTTCTCCGTCCAGGCCCTCGAAGCTCAGGTTCGAGGTATTGGCGAGTCGGAGAGCACCTAGACCATTGATCGTCGTGCCGGCGACGCGATCGAGTATCGCGGCCTCGAAGGAAGAGCGCAAAGCTTCCATTCGAGCGGCATCCGCGGCGAGCCGCTTCCTGGCAAGCTCGCAAGCTCTGCCGAGCCCGACGATCCCCGCGATGCTCTCTGTCCCCGGTCGCAGCTCCCGCTCCTGATGCCCTCCGAAAGTGAGCGGTGACAGCCGTGTGCCCTTGCGCACGTACAAGACGCCGATTCCCTGGGGGCCATAGAGCTTGTGCCCGGAGAAAGACAGGAGATCGACTCCGAGCCTATTCACGTCGACATCGATCTTGCCTACCGCCTGTACAGCATCAGTGTGGAGCAGGATACCAAGCCCCCGCGCCGAGTCCGAAAGCTCCCCGACCGGCTGGATCGTGCCGATGTCGTTGTTTGCCAGCATCACCGAAAGAAGAAGCGTGTCGCTCGTGAGCAGCGAGATGGCTTCCTCGAGCCGAAACAGTCCATTCTTGTCGACCGGCATCCATGCGACCGTACCGCCGGTCCTCTCGACCTGGCGGCATGGACTCACTACTGCCTGGTGCTCGATAGAGGTGGTGACCAGGCGTGGGGAGGACTTTCCGGATGCGGCCACCGCGCCAAGAATGGCGAGGTTGTTGGCCTCGGTGCCGCCGCTCGTAAAGATGAGCTCCTCGGGCTTCGCACCAATGAGCCGGGCCGCCTGGGCGCGAGCCTTGTCGATGGCGCGCCGAGCTTCCTGGCCGAACGAATGGATGCTCGACGGATTGCCGGGCGTGCCGCCAAGCCAGGGCATCATCTCGTCACGCACCGCGGGATCGAGCGCGGTCGTGGCGTTGTGGTCGAGGTAGATCGGGTTCATCCCGTCACGCTCACCTCGCACGGTTCCGAAACCCCGTGGGCCGAGTAGCCACCGTTTCGCCCGTAGCGGACCGCTCCTGGAGCAGCGCCGGGTCGACGGTTTCGCGTCCGTCGCCCATCTCGACGACCGAGCCCATGCAACCGTTGACGGTCGACTGATTGCCCAAACTGTCGGTCAGATGGTCCATCGGTTGACCTCCTCGATTCTCGCCCTGCCAGTCACCCCCCACCTGCGCGGGCCGACATCCGAGTGCACCAGAGCCTCGAGGACTGGTGCGGTCTCCTTCTTGGCGAAAAATCGCAGCAACCGACCCACCGTCTCGAGATCTGTGTTGGAGAAGTTCCCGCATAGAAGAGCGGTGGGACCTGAGGCGACGGTGAATTCGACACGAGGGAGATTGTCACCAGCTATCTCTGCGAGCCGACGATTCTCGTCCTCACCGCGTCCAATGATGACCTTGAGTTGGTCATGGAGTCGTAGATGGCGCCCCAAGGTGGTCAGCTTCGCGTCCCGCACTGTCCAGCTCTTGCAGTAGGTGAACAGATCGCGCATACGGCGCGCGATCAATGGTTCCGTGAGAAGGCAGCCACCGCCGGGGCATCCGAAGACCTCCACGCCCTTGGCTCGAACCAGAGCGTTCTGCGGCTTCCGCGAACGTCCCTTAAGCCCCAGCAGAAGGTCGCGCCTGACAATTCCGTCCTTCTCGGGGATGGTCTCCGCGAGTAGGTGTGCGCTCAGTGGGCGCAACAAGCGACCTGCCAGGCCGCTCTCTCGTTCAATGAGGTCGAGTGCGGCACGATGCTGGGACATGGGGCGCTGGCCAAGAACCTCGCCGGTCACAACGAAGCTAGCCCCAACCTTCTCCATTAGGGCGGCAGCCTTGCGCAGCATAAAGATGCGGCAGTCGATGCAAGGGTTGAGCCCCCGGCCTCGACCGAACCGCGGGTTCTCTACTAGCCGCAAGTAATCCATGCCCTTGCTAAGGACGCGGATCTCGACGCCGAGCCGCCGGGCGACATCAGACGCAAGATGGCACCCGCCCTTCCCTCGCGGGCTGCAAGTGCAGAAGGGGCCGACAAAGTTGACGGCCACGACCTCGATGTGCTGCTCGAGCATTGCCGTGACAGCCAGCGTGCTATCCAGCCCACCCGAGAGAAGGACGATGGCTCTTGTTCGAGCGCCTTCGGGACTCTCCCGGCGTATCGCTTCAACCGTCATCGCGCCTCCGAAACCGGCAGAACCTCGTTCATCGAGCCCGTGCGATACCCTTCGAGATTCAGGCAGGCGTAAGTTGTGCCGTGATGTCGACAGACCTGGACGACGCACTGGCGGACCTCTCCGTTGAGCGCACGGTCGAGCTCGGCGGAAGCTACTTCCATTCGTGCCTGTCGTCCTTTCGACAGCGCCGGTTGGGCGACCTCGGCCATTACCGCTCCTACTTCGTCTCCTCAAAGAGCGCTGTGCTCAGGTAGCGCTCTCCGGCGTCAGGGAGGACCGTCACGATGAGCTTGCCCTCGTTCTCCGGACGGGCGGCAATCTGGCAGGCCACCGCCACGGCCGCGCCGCTCGAGATGCCGCAAGTGATGCCTTCCTCGCGGTGCAAGCGGCGGGCATACTCAAGTGCCTCGTCATTGGACACGGTGGCAATCTCGTCGACGAGGTCGAGATCGAGGATATCCGGCTTGAAGCCCGCACCGATCCCCTGGATCTTGTGCGGCCCAGGCATGGGCTCCTCTCCGTCGCGGATAGCGGTGAGAACCGGCGAGTGGATCGGCTCCACTGCAACGGTCTGAATGCCCTTTTTTTGGGTCTGCTTGATGTAGCGGCCGACACCGGTGATGGTGCCGCCGGTCCCGACGCCGGAGACGAATATGTCGATCTTCCCCTCGGTGTCGTTCCATATTTCGGGACCGGTGGTCTTGAAGTGAATCTCTGGGTTCGCCGGGTTCTTGAACTGCTGAGGCATGAAGTACCGCGAGGCATCGGATCCGACAATCTCCTCGGCCTTGGCCACGGCGCCCTTCATCCCCAAGGAACCTTCTGTCAGCACGATTTGCGCACCGAAAGCGACGAGCATCTTGCGTCGCTCGATCGACATTGTTTCGGGCATGGTCAACAGCAGCGGGTATCCTCGCGCCGCGCATACGAAGGCCAAGGCGATGCCGGTGTTGCCGCTTGTCGGTTCGACAACAGTCATCTCCTTCGAACCGGGCTTCAAAATGCCGTTCCGCTCGGCCGCCCAGAGCATCGCAGCGCCTATGCGGCACTTGACCGAGTAAGCCGGGTTCCGGCCCTCGATCTTCGCCACAACAGTCGCCGGCATGCCCTTGGTGAGCCTATTCAGGCGAACTAGTGGTGTGTTTCCTATGCTCTGACTGTTATCATCGAATACTCTGTCCATTAGAAATTCTCTTCTAGATGCAATAGGTTAGCGACTCTTCCGTCATACTTTTCTGTCTAAGCCAAAGGTCTTCGAGCGTAAGCCGAGACAGCACACCGTCCACTGCGGAGGCGACGTTGCTCCACACGTCGCGGACGGCGCAACCGCCTCCCCGCGGACATGAGGATGCGTTTGCGGCGCACTCGACGGGAACGATCTTTCCTTCGAGAGCCGACACCACGTCGAGAGCGGTGATCGAAGAGGGCTCCTTGGCCAGCTCGTAGCCTCCACCAGGGCCCCGCACGCTTCGAACGAGCCCGGCCGCCCTAAGTCTCATGACAAGCACGTGAATGTACTTGCCTGAAATTGCTTGGTTTCTGGCAATAGCTTCGACCGGCATGGGACCACGGCCGTAATGCCCGGCAAGCTCCATCATCACGCGCAATCCGTAGCGCCCCTTGGTTGACACTTTCATCTCGTGTTCTCTCCATGCTTCCTGTTCGCAATATGTACAACGCTATACTATAGTGTGTCAACCGAATTAGTTGACTACTATCCTGCTGCTGTGTAATCTACGTCGGCAAGAGTACGGACATTCCCCCCTCCAACGGCGTCTCGAGTCGAGACATGAAAGACAAGAAAGACGAGCTATTCGCTGTGGGATCCTCCAAGGACTCGGACATGGAAGACAAGCACCAAGAAATGAGATCGATGCACCCCACCATCGAGCCCGGAGACGATTTCGCCGGCATCGTCTCGTCGCTTTGTCTTGCTTACACCGGAGGAAGGCCCGGTGTGCTGCGGGGGCCAGGGCGCGACGCGCTTCCATCCAAGGATATGGTGATGGAGATTGTGGAGGAGCTTCGCTCGGTGCTTTTTCCCGGCTATTTCGGCAACACCGACGTCTGCCGCTCGAGCATGGCGTTTCACGTGGGAGCCACGCTGGATCGGATCTTCAAACGACTGCATGAGCAAGTACGCCGCGGCCTTTGCTTCGCCTGCGACGAGGATGAAACAACCGACTGCGCAACCTGTGAACAACAGGCTCTGGAAATCACTAAAGATTTTCTCACGCGTCTTCCGAAGATTCAGCGACTTCTTGCAACCGATGTACGGGCGGCCTACGAAGGCGACCCAGCGGCCAGAAGCCCCGACGAAGCCGTGTTCTGCTACCCGGGGGTGCAAGCCTTAACGTGCTTTCGTCTAGCTCACGAACTACACGAAAAGGGAGTCCCCCTGATCCCACGAATGATCACCGAGTATGCGCATTCTAGGACCGGCATCGACATACACCCTGGGGCCAAGGTGGGCAAAAGCTTCTTCATCGACCATGGAACCGGCGTCGTGATCGGAGAGACCGCCGAGATTGGCGACAGGGTGAGAATCTATCAAGGCGTAACCCTGGGAGCGAAGAGCTTCCCCCTAGACGGGAACGGCCGTCCCTTGAAGAATGTGCCACGGCACCCGTGGGTAGAAGACGACGTAATCATCTATGCGGGCGCCACCATCCTCGGGCGCGTAACCATCGGCAGAGGGACAGTCATCGGCGGCAATGTCTGGATAGATCGGGATGTTCCGCCGGGGGCCCGCGTGACACAAGCCCAGACGCGCGAGGAACGATTCGACGGTGGCTCGGGGATTTGAACCCAACATATTCACGGTACACCGTCGCGAGGCCGTGGAGGTGGCCGCGGATCCGGCGCTCCCGGACCGTAGCCCGACGCAGGCGTACTCACCCGTACGTCGAGGAGGGCCGGTCTTGTCTTTGCTTTGCCGAACAGACAGCGCTCGACGCGCTTGCGGGTATAGTCCCACAGCTCTTGGCAATCACCGTACAGGTAACAGGCCGGCGAATGGTGACCTTGGAAGTAGATCTAGATCATGACCCTGACGCTATTGAGTCTCTTACCGGATGCGCTTCTCGTTGCTGCCGGTCGATGAACGCCCAACTGCGATTCGAATCAGCCGTTGACCTCGCGGATCATCACCAAGAGCATCTTGAAGCGCCCCGCTGCACGGACCGCGTGTGGCACGTCTGCGGGCATCATGACCGTCTGCCCCATGCGGGCTGGCACCTTCTCGCCGCCGATGACCAGCTCGGCCTCGCCGTCGAGAATCTGCACTACAGCGTCGAAGGGAGCGGTGTGCTCCGATAGCTCCTGGCCGGCATCGAAGGCGAAAAGCGTGAGCGTGCCGCCGTTTTTTTTGACCAGGGTGCGACTGACGATCGCCCCGTCCTGATACGCAATCAGCTCCGGAAGATCGACCGGTTCCGAATGTGGTAATCCTCCAGAGGAGTCTTGCCGTTTGATGGTCATCGCCGATGACCTCCTTTCTGTCGGTAGCTGTCGGTACAGGGGGGATGACGCATCTTCTCTATGACGCACTACACCACACCCGTCAGCTGCTTGGTATCCATTTCAGATCGTCTTCCTAGCTTACTCGATGGCTTCTTTGCATGGAGTAACAGATCCCAGCACTTGCATGACAATGCAATGGTGCCGGACACCGTGGCCAAGGACTTCCGGCCGAGATCCGCAAGATGGCGGATCTCTACTCGTCCTGCATCAGCTGAGCAATTTGTTAGGAGGAATACCTGGCCGGCCTCCGCGACGCAGGTCTCGTAGAGGTCGAGATCCGCGCCGGACGAGATTCTCACGCGAGCCCTTAGGGTCCGCCGGGAAATAACCTGGCCAAGTGAGAGGGTCGAGACGCCCGCCTGGCAAGGAGCGGGGAGCGCAGCATAGCCCTTGCTATGTAAGCGACGCGCGCCGCAGCCAGGCGGGATGGATCGGCCCTCGTAACGGACAGGATATTTCGCGGCGGGCCCTTAGTCGCACCGCTGCTCGAGTCGCGAAGTGTCGCCACTCGTCCGCTCTTCGCCGTGACGTAACGCATAGATGCTCTCGCGAAGGACGTTGGCGGCCGTCTTCAGAAACACCGCGGCAATCAGTGCGCCGACGATGACGTCCGGCCAATGGCTGGCGGTCAGGTGTACGAACCCCGCTGCCACGATGACCCCGATGTTGCCGATGACATCGTTGCGCGAGCACAGCCAGACCGAGCGCATGTTGATGTCATCCCGGCGGTGACGCATGAGCAGGAGAAAACAGGTGAGATTCGCGATCAAGGCGACGCTGGCCACCGACACCATCATCCATGATACCGGAGCGATGCCAACAGAGATTCGATGCCCCACGTAGATGAGCACGCCAATCCCGAACGCAAGCTGAATGAGACCTTTCACCAGGGCGGCGCCGGCTCGCCATCGAATCGAGCGGTACAACACGTACAGACTGATTCCATAAACAAAGGCGTCTCCAAGATTGTCGAGGGCATCAGCGGTGAGCGCCGCCGAACCGGTGTAAAGGCCGGCGCCGAGCTCGACGAAGAACATCACCACGTTGATCCACAGCACTGCGATCAGAACCCCACGCTGCCGGGTTCGCGGGTGCCGAAGGGCCTCGGAAGTCTTATCGCAACAAGCGCTCATTCCGAAACTCCCGGGATGAGAGAAATGTCCTCATGACTTCCTCTTCTTGGCATCCTGGCGCCGTGCAAGTTCCTTGATGGTCCATGCACGCTCGAGGCGAACCTGGCCCGGGGATGGAGCGTGACAGGATGGGGTGGGGTGCTTCGACATCTCTCCAAGGAGCGGTGCGCGGCCACATCTCGGCCGGCGGAAGGGATCCGCGGACAGGGATTTGAGCGGAACACGCTTCGAGGGGTGGGTATTCCGCACGAATATCGGCAAGCGCCAGGTCAAGTCGCAAGTATATGTAAGAGACAGCGGCCTCGTGCATGCACTGCTTGGGATAGAGGATTTCAACGACCTGGCTGGTCATCCGGTCGTCGGAGTGAGGATAATGGCCACACATGGATTTCCTGCTTGTTGTCATCGCGGCGGCTGGGGCCTCGGCTCTAACCATGTATTCCGGTTTCGGGCTTGGAACCATGCTGCTTCCGGTCTTTGCGCTGTTCCTTCCCGTCGAGCTTGCAGTCGCGGCAACTGCGTTGGTCCATGCAGCCAACAACGTGCTAAAGGCATCGCTACTCGGCAAGCTAGCCGATCTGAAGTTGGTGGTGCGGTTCGGCCTTCCAGCCATTGTCGCGGCCTTCGCCGGAGTCTACGTTCTTTCGCTTTTGGCCAATATCCCTGAACTCTGGACCTACTCGGTGCTGGGGCGGCAGGCAATCGTTACCCCGCTGAAGCTGGCCATGGGTCTGCTCATGGGGGCATTTGCGCTGATCGAGCTTCATCCGAAGTTCGCAAAGCTGGAGTTCGACAAACGATACCTCCCGCTTGGTGGTGTTCTCTCCGGATTCTTTGGTGGCCTCTCGGGCCATCAAGGAGCACTTCGGTCCGCATTCTTGGCCAAGGTCGGCATTTCGCCCCAAGCCTTCGTGGGCACGAACGCGATAATCGGCTTGATGGTAGACCTCGTGAGACTAGTGGGTTACGGAGCGATCTTGTTTGGAGCACAGCTTGGGGATCTCGTGCACAGCCGCGAAGGAGGGCTCGTGTTAGCAGGAGCATTAGCTGCTTTCAGTGGAGTCGTGATCGGTAAGCGGGCTCTACCGAAGATCACGATGATCACGGTACAGCGAATTACCGGCTCTCTCCTGATTCTCATTGCGCTGCTCCTTGGCAGCGGATTGATCTGACAGACCGCGCAAAACTTCGGTCGTCCGAGAAAAGAGACAGGACGTGGCGCGTCACTATTGCGAGCGAGAACCCTTGATCTCCGAGCCCTTCTCGGGTCCATCCATCAAGGTCTGCATAAAGAAGCAGTACTCGAGTGCCGAGCGCCGCGCTGTCTCTCGAAGGTTCGCCGCCGCCGAGTGCCCTCCCTCGATGTTCTCGTAGTACAGCACCTCATGACCCAGCTCGTTCAGGAGGTGAGCGAGCTTGCGGGCGTGGCCCGGATGAACCCGATCGTCCTTGGTCGATGTCAAAATGAAAATCGGTGGGTAGTCGCCGTCCGTTCGAACGTTGTGCAGGGGCGAGATCGAACGCAGAAACTTCCTCTCCTCGGGGTTCTCGTCGGGGAAGCCGTACTCGTCCTGCCAGCTGGCTCCGGCGAGGAGTAGATGGAAGCGCAGCATGTCGAGTAGCGGCACCTGGGTCACCACGGCGCCGAAGAGGTCGGGTCTCTGGGTGTACATCACACCGGTCAGAAGACCGCCGTTCGAACCCCCTACCACCCCGAGCCTGTCGACCGTCGTTTCGCGGCAGGCGATGAGGTTCTCGGCGACCGCGATAAGGTCATCGAAGATCCGCTGGCGCTTCGTCCGTAGCCCCGCCTGATGCCAAAGAGGCCCGAACTCTCCACCACCGCGGATGTTGGCCATCACGTACGTGCCGCCTCTCTCCAGCCACAATCTTCCAAGCACCCCCGCGTAGGAGGGTGCACGCGACACTTTGAAGCCACCGTAGGCGTGGAGCAAGGTTGGCCGCGGACCGTCTGCATCGGCCCTTCGCACGATGAAGTAGGGGATCATCGTTCCATCGGTGCTCTTCGCGTGGCGCTGCTCGACGGTCATGCCCGACGAATCGAACCAGGCCGGGGCGGATTTGGCCGGCTCGAGAGTCAGATCGGCGCCGACGCGGTAGAGAGTCTCGGGAGTGAGGAAGCCCGAGACGACAAGGTATGCGAGATCGCTCATCTCGTCGGCCGTGATCACCGTGATCGAGGAGTTGTCCGGGACATCTAGAGACCGGCTCTTCCAGCCCACATCCTTCTCGAAGGTGAAGGATCGCAGCCGGCTGACAACATTGTCGTTGACCACCATCAGCAGGGTGTTGGCCGTCGCGCCCATGGATCCGATGGATTGACGCTCATTCGGTGTGAAGACTTTTCGAACCTTCGGAAGCTCGCCCTCCGAAGCGAGCTTCGACATGTCGATGGATAGGACCGCCCCAGCGGGGAATCTCGGGCCGTCCAAGGTAGGCCTCCACTCCTCTGCGATGGTGAAGACGAGCTGATCTTGGAACAGGCATTCGATGATGGCTTTGCGTGGCAACGGCATGGCCAGGGGCTCGGCCTCGGCGTCATCGGATAGCAGCCAATAGACGCCCTCGAAGAAGGTCTCGCGCTGCGCGGCAAGTAGGTAGCGAGGACCGTCGCCATGCTGCAGTCGGATGGGCCAGACGACGACGTCCTCACGCCTCCCCCTGAACACCGGCTCCGCATCCTTCAAGGCGGTACCCCGTCTCCAGCGCTTTACGACGAAAGGATATCCCGAGGTAGTCGTCTCGGTTTCGTCGAGAGCAGTGGCCACTAGCAGGGTGTCGGTGTCGATCCATTCCGTTACGCCCTTCGTGCTCGGAATCACGAAGCCATCGTCAACGAAGCGGCACGTTTGCGTGTCGAACTCCCGGTGCACCGCGGAGTCGGAGCCGCCGTCGGAGAGAGACAACATGCAGTGACGATAGTCGGGTGCGAGGCAGCTCGAGCCCGCCCAGACCCAGTTGGTCTCTTCCAAACTGGCCAGCGCGTCGAGATCCAAGACGATCTCCCAGACCGGCGAGTCCGTTGCGTAGCTCTCCACGGTCGTCCGCCGCCAGACGCCGTGGATACTCTCCGAGTCCTGCCACAGATTCCAAAGCTTGCCGCCTCGCACGTCGACATAAGGAATGCGTTCCGTGCTCTCGAGCACCTCTAGAGCCTGCTCGTAAAACTCGGAGTAGCGGGGATCGGCCCGGAATCGCGCCAGGGTTCCTTCATTCATGGCTCTTGCAAGGCCTAGGGCTCTAGCGCCCTCCACCTCTTCCAGCCACTCGAGGTGCTCGGATTCGTCTTGGATGGCGGCGTTCAGGGCCACGGCCTCTGAGGCGGTTCTCTTCTTTACGGTCTTATCCATCGGAGCAGGCAGCCCGGGTGAGAGCGGGCGGATCGAGTCTTCGAAATTCTTGCGGCTCGTGAGGGGTCATTATCCATAGTTCCCGGCGCTGTGAAACACTAGCCCCAAAAAAAAGCGCACTCGAAGCAGGCTCTACTGCTCGATACCGCCGTCTTCGATGGTCCAGTCCAGCTCGTCCATCAAATGCTGGCGAGCACTCGCTGCGGCTGTGGAATACAATACTCTTTTCGCTCCCAGATTCACTTCTCTCTGCACATCCTGGCCGGCCCAACCACGTAAGATCCGATCGTAGTTATCTGCGGAGAGCGCCGCGTCGTCGAACATAGAACGCATGCTCGAAACATTGGAAACGTCCCATTGGCCGATGTCCTGATCGAATTTGCGAGCGTAATAGAACATCATATCCATATTGGCGACATTAGACGTATTCCACGCGCTAATATCCTGATCAAACGCTCGGGCAAAACTGAACATTTGAGCCATAGTCGTTACCGCCGATACATCCCATGAACTAATGTCCTGGTTAAAGCTGCTGGTGTTTTCAAAGGTCGACGACATGTTGCGAACCTGCGAGGTATCCCATGGGCTGATGTCCTGGTCGAAGCTGCCGGCTTCTTTAAAGGTCGACGACATGCTGCGAACCTGCGAGGTATCCCATGAGCTGATGTCCTGGTTGAAGCTCGACGCGCCTCGAAACGTGCTAGTCATATTTCTTACGTTCGAGGTATTCCAACCACTTATATCCTGATTGAAACTCTCGGCCCCAGCGAAGACCCCCGTTAGATCGGTCAGATGGGTTATATCCCACCCGTCGATGTCTTGATTGAAACTTGTGGCGGCATCAAAGAGGTATCCCAGATTATGAACACTGGATATATCCCAGCTACGGATGTCCTGGTTGAATGCTTTCGCGTCTTGAAACATACCCCTCATAACAGTGACATTGGAAATATCCCAACTGCCGATTGGGCAATCAAAGCTCTCTGCTTCAGCGAAAAGATAAGCCATCTGCGTGATGTTGGATACATCCCACTTATCGATTTCCGAGTTAAACTTCTTGGCTCCGGCAAACATCTCGTTGACCGTCGTGACTTGCGAGAGATCCCACCTTTTAATCGACGGAACATTGCTTAGACTTCGACAGTCGGCGAACATCCAATCGAGGCGCGTAGTTCCGGTCAGATCCAGAAGGTCCGTTGCTGTAATCTCCAGACTTGAAGCGCCGGCGAAATATCCCCCTCGATTACCAAGGCGAAGGGGCCCCCACTGAGCAATCTCGATCAATTTTTCCTGATCGCCCTCGCGGTTGATGTGAGTGCGGCGCGATAGTCTGGGCCCGTGGCTTTGAGGGAAGCTCCAACCAAGGATCTCCCCTTCAATGGTGATTACATATTCCCCGGGCTCTTCGTACGTGTGAGTTCGCTCTGGCTGATCCCAGGCGGTTATTCGGTTCTGGGTTCCGTCTCCCCAATCGATTGTAAAGTCGTAGGAGCCTTCCTCGATCAGCGGAAGAGTGATTTGATTCATGTCACGGACAATATTGGTATTGGCGGTGTTCCAGCGAGTGACAAAGGTGTTCTCTCGAAGGGAGGATCTATCTATGGATGTTCTTCTGAACTCCGGACCTTTTGTCTGCATTTCGAGATAGTGATCGTATTGTTCAATCGGGAGCAAGCATAGATCAGAGGCGATGACTTTTCCCTCGGGAGCGCGGACTGCGTCGATGGCCTCCACAACTCGCCTCCACTTTAGGCTTCTATCTCCAACCACGGCGAGCTGACTAATTCCAAAATAAGAGTCGCTGAAATTTAATGCTCCTTGCGAAAGTGTTTCCAGAGAGTCCGCCTTCAATATCTCCAAATCGCCGGGTCGATCGGGCCATTCACCACTCAGTTCCCCGTCGACTAGCCGCGTATAGGCCCACCTGGAAAAATCGACCATGGTTCCATCTGTTGTTCCATCCAAAAAGAAGGAATTTGGAGCTACCAGAAGTAATAAGCCCGCCGTGTCATCCCACTCACAACGAGACATGCGCCTATTTGCTAAATTGATTTGCAGCGATGAAAGAGGGATTAGTCCCATATGACCGGCAGCATTTTGCACGCCCAGAAATCGGGTCTCATATCCAAAGCGCCAAACGGTATGAATCACATCGCGAACGAGATCCACCGACTGATCGGACTCAATGGACACTACGACCATGGAGCCCTCTGAAGCTAGTCTCTCGTCGTCATGATAAAGATCAATCAAAGAACGAAACCTCACATGGGGTCTATTATCCTGAATGGGAAGCTCACCCTCCGCCGTCAATTCAATGACAAGTGTTGGCTCCTGTTCGTTCTCTTCTTCTCTTAGCTCCGAGTCTGGATAAAAAATCTCGATCCTGTCCATACGGACCACAATGTGGGTGAAATCATCTTCTGGCCATGGCTCGAAAGCGCCAACAGTCGGGAAATCGCCGTCCAGTAGAACTGGGCTTTTCGCGTCGTTCGTATCGTCTCCAGACACCGCTGACTTCAGGGTTGAACAGGCGACAACAAAGAGTGTAAGCAACAAAAACAGACGACCACCAAATGAAAACATCATTTCACTCCGAAACTTGGTGTTGAGCCGAACACAGAGTCATGCCTCAATAACTGTACCCTACATTATACTTGCAGGTTCTGGCATTGTCGGCGTCGACTGAGTTTTCGGACATCACGGGCCATACAAGCGACAGGGGTGGACCTGGCAATCGGCTAGTTATTCGCAGTGCGCTGGCGCTCCCAGGCGCCGTGCGAGGCTTCTGCCCACTCGCAGGCCGTCGACCGCGGCCGACACGATGCCGCCGCCATGCCCACATCCCTCGCCGCACGGATACAAGCCGTCCAGCGCCGTGCTCCGGGCCTCCTCATCGCGTGGGAAGGACACAGGGGAGCTGGTCCTGGTCTCCGCGCCGATGAGCACCGCGTCCTCCGTCACGAAGCCGCGCATTCTCTTGCCCATCGCCACGATTCCTTGGCGCAGCTCCTCCGTAACGAAGCCCGGGTACAGGGAGCCCAGGTTGGCTGGGGTAAGCCCGCGCGGGTACGAACTCTTCGAAGGTAGATGGCCGACCTTGCGCTCCAACAGGTCCGTGAGCCTTTGGGCCGGTGCCTTGTACCGGTCTCCACCGGATGCGTAGGCGAGCCGCTCCACGTTCTCTTGGAAGCGCATGCCGGCCAGAGCGTCGTCTCCGAACCCAGCGCGCACCGCGTCCTCCGGCTTCAGCTCCGTCACGATGGCGCTGTTGGCGAAGCGACCAGCCCGACGGGAAGAAGACATCCCGTTCACGCACAGGCCGCCTGGTTGCGTTGGAGTGGGCACAACTACTCCGCCGGGACACATGCAGAACGACCAGACCCCCCGGCCGGCGCCCGTTACGGCGAGATCGTACTCGGCGGCCGGCAGCGCCGGATGCCCGGCCCACCTACCGTACTGAACACTGTCGATCAGCTGCTGCGGGTGCTCCACCCGAAAGCCCACGGCAAAGGGCTTGGCAACGAGCAGGCCCGGCACCCCGGCAAGACTGGCGAAGAGTTCTCGTGCTGCGTTTCCCGGAGCCAGGACCACGGCCGAGGACTCGAGCGTCTCGCCCCCGGCGAGGCGCACTCCCGTGACGCTCCCATTCTTGGCCAGCACTTCCTGGACGCGGGCGCCGAAGCGGATTTCGCAGCCGGCCTCGATAAGCCTACGCCTAATCGTCGCGACCACAGAGGGCAGACGCTCCGAACCCAGGTGCGGTCTGTTGGTGATGAGGATGTCCCGGTCCGCCTCCCCCAGTTCAGTGAGTAGGCGCAGGACCTCCATCGCCGCCCGATCCTTGGTCCTGGCGGATAGCTTGCCGTCCGTGAACGTGCCGGCTCCCCCCTCTCCGAATGAGACATTACTGTCGGCGTTGAGCTCCCCCAGCCTATAGAGACGAGCCACGTCCAACTTGCGAACCTCGACGGAACTGCCCCGCTCCAGGATCACGGGGGCGATGCCGGCCTCGAGCAGCGCGAGCGCGCAGAACATCCCAGCCGGCCCCATGCCGACTATCACGGGCCGTGGCTCGATCCGAAGCTGGGCTCCGGGCTTCCACAACGGACTGACGCCCTTCGAGAGGGTCTGTCGCGGGCCGCCGGCTAGCGTCACGTCCACGGTGAAGACGAAGCGAGGGGCCCTGCTGCCTCTAGCGTCGAGGGATCTGCGGACAATGCGCAGATCGACGATCTGAGCCGGGTCTATCCCCAGCGTCCGCGCGGCACGGGTCAGCAGCAGCGCTGGCTCCTGCCCGACTTCGTCGAGCTCCAAGACGATTGCGGAGACACGCACAGGCATGAAAACCGCCTTCAGAGTTTAATCGATTCGCGGAACGAGAGTTCGTTTGGCCATACGGGCTTGCTCATCGACATGCAAATCTCTTCCATCGCCTCTTCCCCAAGCAAAGCGCCAGCGCCGGCGAGCCTGGACTCGTGGTGACGACGTTTCTTTCGCGCATTGCGGCGACTGTATCACTGCCGCACTGCTAAACACCCGCATTTGCACCAAAGTGACATTATTCAGTGCGCCAAAGCAGCGTTATGCAGCGCACCGAAACTGGCCCACCGCTTGCGCTTAAGTGGCAGTACGCGCCACACCTCGGGGCATCGGCTTTCAGCGCATGCGTGAATAACCCAATGGCAATGTCGTCCATGGGTTCGAGAGCCAAGCACCGCACCTCGCACGAACCCAAGGCTACTGTCATGAGATTGATTGGACCTCGTTCCACCACCTTCTTGGTCATCCTTTGTGCCGCCGTCCCAAGCGCACTTTTCGCCGGCTACGAGAGGACGGCGCCTGCCATATCTTCCTCCTCTTACATGGAGTGGGGAGGGACGGCCATGACCGTCCACAGCGCGGGCTCTCTTGTGAAGTTCGCGCTCGAAGTCTCGCTCCAAAACCATGCGGATAATCGAACCCGGGAAGCTGAGCCCACCGCCTATCGAAGCAGGCGCCGGGGACGCGACCCTAGCAGTCGTTCCCTTGATGCCGTAATAGCGGCTTGTGAAAGGCACTCCTTGTTTCGTAGCGTCCGCGACCACTGCATCCGTCAAGCCCAGCACATAGTCGGTCGACGGCCGGCCGAGGCCGTCCGCGCGTGTGCGGAGGAAACGACCCTTTCATCCGGCTTTCGGGATTGCATTGAGGCTGCGGCGAGCTTCCGCGTCGCTCCGGCCCAGGCGATCCGTGCTTGTGGAGACGCGACGGTCCTGGACAGCCACCTGGTCCGCTGTGTCGAGTCCGCTTCTCTATACAGGTATGACCCGGCTCCGATAATCGCTTACTGCGACCGCCACCATGCCCTCGGTAGTCGAGTGATCTCCTGCGTCGACGAGCACAGGGTAACCCGGCGGCGTTAGTTTCGGTGAGACCCAGCAGGTATGTCGGGATCTCGATCGCGCGACCTCCCTTTGCTCGATCAAGAAGCGCCAGCCCGCGCAGGAAGCGAGCACCGTCAATGGGCACCTCCGAGAGGCGGTCGACACCTCTAGGAAAGCCGATACTCGCTCCAGGCAAGAAGATGGCGCGAGGGAGATCGTCGGCATGGGTCGGCCTGCATACGGCACCACGTTCCGTCACGCCACCGCAGGTCGGTGCCTTGTGCCCCGCCTCGCTCCGAACTGACTGGAGGCACCAAGAGCCTCACTACTCAATGTTGACCAAACCGCAGGTGTCCCATTCCGAGGCATGGCAATTGTTCTACTTTCGCACTAAGGAGGGCGCCGAGGTGGATCTCGTGCTGGAGCCGACACAAGGAGAAGCGACGCCGATCGCCGCCGAGATCAAGCACACTCAAACCTTCACTCCCGCACTTCTCCGAGGCCTGAAGGCATTCGGGCGCGCGCACGGTTCGGCACGCTCGGTGTTGATCTCGAACATCGAGAAGCCACCGCCGCTTGGGGATACCCTCTTCCAATCTCCCTAAGCATTTTTCGAGTTGCTCGGCGCGATGAGATAGGTGGATAGCGGTTGCTCCCGCGACGAACAACACTGCGGCCGATGGCGCCGATCACGAACAGCCGCCTGCGCCCATGCCGATCCGCGATTGCCTCGGGCCAACATTTGGATCGCGATCGCTGCGCCACAAGAAGGCAACTGCTCCATTCCTGTCGTCCCGCGGGACAACATACTCTCTTGCTTCCAGCCATCGGATGTCTAACGCATGCTTAAAGCGGCCTGACGCAGGGTCAGCTTCCTCATTTCAAGGAGTCCAGCCGTGGCCCAGCAAACATCCTCTCAGACCAGTCGACCCCGGGATCCCGATACACTGCGCCGCAACATCAAGGAAGGCGCTCTCTACGGACTCATCGCCGGCGCTATCTTTGCTGTCGCAGAAATCGGCGCTTCGGCGGCGATGGGCGATCCAGCTCTCATGCCGGTGCGGATGTTCGCAAGCATACTCCTTGGCCAAGCCGCCCTTCAGGAGGTGGCCATAGGCACGGCAGTCGTAGTGGGGCTGCTCGTACACTTCGCGCTCTCAGCTATATTCGGTGTGGCCTATGGGGCCATCAACAACGTCTTCTCGCAGGCGACGCGCGCCGATGTGGCTCGGCAGGCGGGAATAGGTCTAGGCTTTGGTGCGGTGCTTTGGTTCGTGAACTTTCAAATCATCGCTCGGCTTCTCTTTCCCTGGTTCCTCATGGCTAATCAGTTCGCCCAGCTGATTCTGCATGCTGTGTTCTTTGGGTTGCTGCTTGGTCTGATGTTCGCAGCTGCCGAGAGGCGGGTGGAGCAGCCAAGACGAGCCCAGGCGCCGGCCTAGCCTTCGGGCTGCGCGCCTCATTGTCCTGGGGGAGGGAATGATGTCACGGCGTCCTCATGTCGTCATCGTCGGAGCCGGTTTCGGCGGCCTGAAGGCCGCACGGCGGCTTCGACGACTGCCGGTTGACGTAACTGTCATAGACCGCCGTAACTACCAACTCTTTCAGCCTTTGTTGTATCAGGTCGCCATCGCCGCGCTGGCGCCCAATCAGATCACTGCGCCCATAAGACCCTCTCTTCGAAATGCACGGAACACACGAGTTCTACTTGGCGACGTGACCGGTATCGACCTCGACAGACGCCTGGTGCACGTCGCTCATGAGCGCTCCATACCGTTCGATTACCTTATTCTAGCCGCAGGATCCGTGCCCAGCTACTTCGGACATGAGGAGTGGCGGGAGCATGCACCTACTCTGAAGAGTATCGAGCAGGCACTTGACATCAGGCGGCGAATCCTGCTGGCCTTTGAAGCAGCCGAACTCGAGCCGGATCCGGAGCGGCGTAGGATGTGGACGACCTTCGCACTGATTGGCGGAGGTCCTACGGGGGTGGAACTCGCCGGCGCGTTGAGCGAACTTTCGTCGAAAGCGATGGAGGGAGAGTTCCGCAACTTCGACCCTCGAAGCACCCGCGTGGTGCTGGTCGAGGCGATGGACCGCATACTGCCTGGTCTGCACCCAAAGCTGTCTCGAATGGCCCGGCGCGAGCTCGAGCGAAGAGGAATCGAGATCCAGACAGGCCAAAAAGTGACCGGGGTTGACGCTCTTGGAGTCACATTTGGTGAGGGCATGCGTCTAGACGCCAAGACCATAATATGGACGGCAGGAGTGGCCGTGAGCCCGCTGGCGAAGGAGCTGGGGGCCGCTCTAGACAAGAAAGGGAAGGTGCTCGTAGAGGGCGATCTTTCATTGCCCGGTCACTCTAACGTGTTTGTAATCGGCGACATGGTTCACTGGGAGCAGAACGGTCGTCCGGTGGCCGACGTTGCCCAGAAGGCGTTACAGATGGCGGAACACGCGACCAGGATGATTCGGCGAGATCTCAGGAGCCGGAGGCGCTCTCGATTCCGATATCGCGACAAAGGCTACATGGCCGTCATTGGACGGAACGCTGCCGTGGCCGATTTACGTTTCATCAAGCTCTCCGGCACACCGGCATGGTTCGCTTGGACGCTCGTTCACCTCATCTGGCTGGTGGGCTTTCGCAATCGCATCACCGTGTTGGCCGACTGGTTCTGGACTTACATCACCAATCGCCGTGCCGCGCGGATCATCATTCCCAGCGCCCGCCCAGAGACACGAGCACTGGGTCGAGAGGAGCAGATGAGCCTGAATGACAGTCGGTTGGGGGCTCCTGGCCAAGCACCACCTGACAGAAGCCAGGAGCAATACATCAAACCTAGGAGTAAGCCCACCGGCTTGCCCCTAGACCGACCGTCATTGGACTGAAGATATGGGACCGATCTTGGGCTTTTTCTCTATCATTTGAACTCCGGGGAGCCAGTTGATGAGTAGCTCAGACTTACCGAAGGTCGTCGAACCTACCTGCGCGGTTCCGCGCCTACTGGAGGGCCAGAAGGCTCTCGTCACCGGCGCCAGCTCCGGAATTGGGCGCGCTGTCGCCGTCGCTCTCGGGCAAGCGGGAGCGGATGTCGTCGTCAACTGGGTTTCAGGTGAGGATGCGGCAGAGGAGGTCGTGCATGAGATTGGGGCCGCGGGAGCCCGCGCCTATGCTTACCGAGCCGACATCACGAGCGAAGAGGACGTTGCCGCGATGTTCGCCAAGATGCTCCAAGACTTCGGCGGCATCGACATACTTGTGAATAACGCGGGAATTCAAAAAGACGCACCGATACACGAGATGACTCTCGAGCAATGGAACAAGGTGATATCCGTCAATCTCACCGGACAGTTTCTGTGCGCCCGTGAGGCCATCCGCGAGTTTCGACGTCGAGGAGTCGTGACGGATGTCTCATGCGCGGCCGGCAAGATCATTTTCATGAGCTCCGTGCACGAAACCATACCGTGGGCAGGGCACGTGAACTATGCGGCCTCCAAGGGCGGAGCAATGCTGATGATGAAAAGCATCGCCCAAGAGGTTGCCTCCCAGCGAATTCGCGTAAACGGAATCGCGCCGGGAGCCATCAAAACACCAATTAACGAGTCGGCATGGAAGACACCGGAGGCGCTGGATGCCCTCCTTAAGCTGATTCCGTATAAACGCATCGGACTTCCCGAAGACGTTGCCAGGGTTGCGGCCTGGCTCGCATCGGACCAAGCCGACTACCTCACGGGCACGACGGTAGTGGTCGATGGCGGGATGATGCTCTATCCCGGCTTCAGCGAAGGGGGATGAGGCGCTCCGACCAGGCAAAGGGGGGGAGATGAAAACCGACGTACTGATCATAGGAGCCGGGCAAGCCGCGGTGCCTCTCGCGACCAAGCTTGTCGGCGCCGGCAAGAGTGTGGCGCTGGTTGAGCGGAGCGAGCTCGGCGGCACATGCATCAACACCGGGTGCACCCCGACCAAGACCATGATCGCAAGCGCCCGCGCCGCTCATGTCGCCCGAACGGCCGGGCGGCTTGGGGTACGAGTTCCGGAGGTCACCGTGGACCTTGCGGCCGTCGTTCGCCGAAAGGACGAGACCGTTCAAACGTGGCGCCAAGGCATCGAGCGCAGACTGACGGCAGCCGGAGAACACCTTACATTGCTGCATGGTCATGCTCGGTTCGTGGAAGAGAGGACCGTCGAGGTGGGCGGTGAGCATCATCAAGCCGAGATTGTGGTGATCAACACTGGGGCGCGACCGATGGTGCCGCCCATCTTTGGCCTGGAGTCGGTTCCATGGCTGGACAACCATCGAATCATGGAACTGCGGAATGTACCAGAGCACCTCGTCATCCTTGGAGGAGGCTATGTCGGTTGCGAGTTTGCCCAGATGTTCCGGCGCTTCGGTTCCCATGTCACCATCGTCAACCGATCCTCAAATCTGATGAGCCGCGAAGACATTGAAGTCTCGACCTCACTCGAGGAGGTTTTTCGCAATGAGGGCATTGTTCTGCGGCTCGATTCTCGAGTCGAGGGTGTGGATGGAGGCGGAGACGAAGTCACCCTGCGCATACAGGGCGCAGACGATGTCCGAGGATCGCACCTGCTCGTCGCCACCGGACGGCGTCCCAACACCGACGATCTCGGCTGCGAGAACGCCGGGGTCGACCTGGACGATCGTGGCTTCGTCGTGATCGACGAGACCTACCAAAGCAGCGCTCCGGGCATCTATGCTGTCGGTGACGTATCGGGGGAGCCGCAGTTCACTCATGTCTCCTGGGACGACCACCGAATCTTGTTCGACGTGCTGATGGGCCGCCCGAGCCGAAAGCGGACCGAACGAGCCTATCCGCATGTCGCCTTCACCGACCCACAAGTAGCTGGGGTCGGCCTTACCGAGCGAGAAGCGCGCGAACAAGGCCTTCGATTCGAGGTGGCATCCCTGCCATACAACGCCATCGCCCGCTCGCTCGAAGTCGACGAGTCGGCCGGTCTTCTCAAAGTGCTCATGGAGCCGGATACGGAGCGCATGCTAGGTGCGGCCATAGTAGGCGCCGAAGCCGGAGAGCTCCTTCACGTGTTCGTAGCTCTTATGGAGGCCAAGGCCTCGCTGCGCGCTGTTGTGAATGCGCAGTTCGTTCATCCTACCTTCTCCGAAGGTCTGCAGTCGGTAGTCATGAGCCTTGAACACTTCTCAACTTCCTGAACGGCTGCTGTGGGTGTGTGATCCAAACATGAATGCATGGTGGTGCTCGAGGAGACAGGCTGATGCGATTCGGAATCGTTGGAATGGGTAGAATGGGAAGCGGCATCGCCCTTCAGGCCATGGCCCGCGGCCACTCTGTCGTCGGCTTCGATGTTGCGGGCGTAACGCCGAAGCTGGAGGACAGCGGAGTAGAAGCCGCCGAGTCGATAAAAGCCCTAGTTGAACGTCTCTCACCGCCACGTTTCGTGCTCTTGTATGTCCCGCACGGTGACATC
The DNA here is from genome assembly GCA_007130885.1 of Deltaproteobacteria bacterium. Lineage (GTDB taxonomy): Bacteria > Myxococcota > Myxococcia > SLRQ01 > SLRQ01 > SLRQ01. Next base: position 15,297 of record SLRQ01000060.1, on the reverse strand, counting down.
ACGGAGAAGGCTGTGGAGGAGATCGTCGAGTTGCTAGATCTAGGCGATATCCTCGCGGACGGTGGGAACTCGCATTGGCGCGATTCCAGGCGTCGAGCTATCGCGGCAGAGGAGCGAGGCATCCGCTACCTGGACATCGGGACCAGCGGGGGTGTGGAGGGCGCCCGCAATGGAGCGTGCTTCATGGTGGGCGGCGCCAAAGACGCCTACCATGTGGTCGAATCGCTCCTTCGAGACCTTTCGGTAGCCGAAGGGACCGCTCACGTAGGCGGTCCGGGAGCAGGCCACTTCGCGAAGCTCATACACAACGCGATTGAGTTCGGAATGGTTCAGGCAATCGCGGAGGGAGTAGCTCTTCTCGAAAGCGGAGAGTATCAGTTCGATCTTCCGGCCGTATTCCATAACTGGGCCCATGGCTCGGTCATCCGAGGATGGCTGATCGAGCTCGCGGAGAGAGCTTTTCGTTCGAATCCCGACACCGATCCATTGAGCGGCTACGTCGAGGATACCCGCGAGGTTCGTTGGGCTATCGAGCATGCATTGGAGAAGGAGATCTGGGCTCCGGTCATCACCGAGTCCGAGATGGCCTTCTATGCATACCGGGATCGCCGAAACGTAACGGCGAAGGTAGTGGCCATGCTGCGTCATGAGTACGGGGGACACCCTATTCACAGGGGCGAAGAGCATTGAGTCATCTGACCCACCATGCTGCTGGGGAAGAATTCTCGGCAACAGAGAACTCAGCCGCCCACACCGGCTCTCGCCTACGTTCAGACCGAAATAAACGCTGTCCTGCGGGAGCAATTGGCCGCCGCTGGCTACAAACCTCGCCTCACCGACAAGCAGCGCCCGAGGCTTGCTCTAGTTGCGAAGAGTATTCCTCGGCTCGTGGCCGCTGACTACGATGGGAGCTCCAACCGTCGCAGGCGGGGCGGGGCGGCACCATCATGAACGAGTCACTGGTCGAAGCCGTGGTCCGGCTTGCCGGGTTCGTCCATGCTTGGGGCCGGCCCTGCGCTCTCGTCGGCGGCGCTGTTATCATCGCGCGCGTCCAGCCGCGGCTGACGACCGACCTCGATCTCGTCATCGTCGTCCCGGCGAGTGGCTCCGACGCGGTGCTCGGCTTGGAATGAGAGCACGGGTACGACTACGATGAGCAAGAGACACGAGAGTTCATCGAGGGTGGGCTCGCACGCCTGTGGGCCCCCCGGGAACGCCCGATGGAGTCGGCGTCGACCATTGGAATCGGACTACTTGGCGGCCACATCGCCGTCGTTTTTTCCATGAAGGAGTCACCACAGATGCTGTTGCCAAGAATCTTCGCACTGATCCTCGCCGTCGCTGTCCTGGCTACGAGCATCCTCATCTACGTCATGGGAGCGCGCTTCCAAGAGATCGAGAAGAAGGCCTATTTGGGCGAAAAACGGCCCTGGTGGTTCCAGGTTGGCCTCGCCGCCTTCGCAGCGACCTATCTCACGGCGCTAGCGGGCTTTATCATGTCGGACGAGAGAAACTGGGCGGCGTGGATTCTGATGGTAGTGATTCCCATCGTCGCCACCTTGAAGCTGGGACTCGTCATCCTGAACGAGAAGGGGAAGGAGCGAGTTACTTCGATAGAAGGAGATCTTGCGTGGCGTAGGATCGCCATCGCTAGAGCCACGCTGGTTCCTGTCTTTTTGGCGCTCGCCTACTTCATCTAGCCCGAGAGATTCGATGAACTATTTCAAAGCTCTTGCACTCATCTTTGGCTCGGTCGCCCTGTTGAAGCCAGTCTACATGCATCTATTGCCCTGGGACGAAAAGTCCTTCATCGCGAAAACCTATGGTAAGGAGCGACCACGTTGGGTCCTGGGAGCAGCGCTCGGTGGTTTGGGGCTGATCGCCCTGACCTGGTACATGCACTTTACCGCCGAGGTGAGGTACTCGCTGGTGCTGACGATCCTCGTCTCCCTGACGGCAATGAAGGCAGTAACGCTGATACTGGACTATCAGCGCTTTCACCGCTGGGTTGCCCGAATGCTCGCAAGGGATAGAGGACGCGACATAGTGCTCATAGACATAGGCGCAGGGGTCTTTGGCTTGGGCGTCGTGCTGATGGGTATCTTCCTATATTGAACGCGTTGTGCCCGATCGTCGGCGCAAACTCTCGGAACAGCCTAGGTGGTCGAGCACACACCTGCCGGAGTGATGAGTCAAACCGTTCAGATTCTGCCGAAAGCCGTTCGGATGTCCCTCTCGAGCCTTGAAATCGGTCGCCGGCCCGGACTTTCTGACGGCAAGTGCGACATCCGCGTCATGCCGCTCGGCCGGCGCCTCCGCTGTTCGAGGCTCTAACCTTCGGCAACCCCCGAGAACAATTGAAATATGCTCCTGGCACGATGCGTGCTATTTTCTTTCGGTGCCATCGACTGAATGACCAATTCATTGGAGTGACCAATGAAGGCAACGACGAGTGGGCTCAAGAAGCTCGCGCTTAGGGCCGCAGGTATATTGGGGTTGGGTCTAGCGATGCTGGTCCCCGTCTCTTGCGGCGATGCTGATGACTGTAAGTCAAAGGCGTACTACGGACCGCCGCCTTGTCAGACCGACCAGGACTGCATCGACGAGCACGGCGCTGACTGGTTCTGCGACAAGGATCACGTCATCGACGAGGCGTGCGGCGTAACGTGGCCCACTTGTGTGGAGCGACAGTAGGCAGTCGTCATGCTCCGAGCCGTGCGCCATTCGTTCGAGCAGCACAGAGCTGCACGGAAGTTTGCGCATCTGGCGAAGCACCATCCACTCCGCTACCTGTTTCTGGAGGTCACGAGGAAGTGCAACCTGAGCTGCACCTACTGCGGCAGCGGATGTTCGCCCTCGTGGTCGAATCGCGAGATGGAAAGCTCGGGATGGATTCGAGTCCTTCATCAGATTGCCGAGGATTTCCCACCCAAGGAAGTCATGCTCGCCATTACCGGTGGCGAGCCGCTTCTCAAGCCGGGCTTCTTCGACATCATCGCCGAGGCGGATACGCTGGGCTTCCCGTACGGAATGGTGACCAATGGAGGACTTCTCGACCGCGAGGCAGCCAGGAAGCTCGCGGCAAGCCGCATTGGCGCCATTTCCATCAGCTTCGATGCCCCTCCCGAGCTGAACGACACCCTTCGAGGCAAAGGCACCGCCAGGAGGGTGGAGCAAGCCATCACCAACCTTCGCAAAGCCGGCTACAAGCGGCGATTGGAGATCATCTCCACGATTGTAAAGCCCGCTGTGCCTAACCTGCACAAGCTGCGGGAGCACATCGCCGGCATGAAGGTCGCCGAGTGGCGCCTGGCCCCTGTCATACCCATCGGCCGGGCCGCGGGCACCGAGGACCTGATCCCCGACGCAGCCGACATTCGCGCGATTCTGGAGTTCGTCAAAGCGGGCCGCGCTGATGGCTTGCTACCCAAACCTGAGTTCGGGGAGGAGTGTTACCTCGGACCTTCCTACGAGGGCACGGTGCGCCCATTCAAGTACCTGTGCCGCGCCGGACTGACGGTCGGCGGAATCCTCTGTGACGGCCGCATCGGCGCTTGCCCCGAGTTACCGGATTGCTTCGTTCAGGGTGACATCCACACCGACCGATTCAAGGACGTTTGGCAAACCCGCTATCAGGCCCTGCGCGACCGAGCATGGACGCGCCGTGGCACCTGCGCATCGTGCGACTCCTTCGGCGCATGCCAGGGCGGCAGCCTTCACCTCTACCGCGACTTGGACGGTCAACCCATTCGGTGTTTCTACAAGATGCTCGAGGCTGACTAGACGCGAGACGCCAGCCCAGAAGGCGGGCGATGCGCTGCGCCGCTGCCGGCTAGCTCAACCGGCACCAGCAGAGTGCGCTCGCCTACCTCCAGGCTGAAAACGCCGTCCTGCGGAAGCAATTGGCCGCCGCTGGCTGCAAGCCCAGACGCATTGTTCTATGGCGCCTTGCGATAAAACCTTCGGCCCCTAGAACCCCGAGGCCGAAGGGACCTGCTGCGCGCCCGACAACCCTTGCAGGCTCTCCTTCTTGGTGCCGGTACTCGCAAGAAAGAGACTCTTGTACTTTCCCGGAAAGGCCGTGCCGCTGCCGTCTTCGAGCAGGGACTTGCGGCAACCGAGGTTGCCGCACTCCTATGGTTATCGGGCCCGGTTCACCAGAGGATGCGATCTCGAGATGGTCCCCGAGATCGTGCTTCCCTCCCCCGGGCCGAGCCACCTAGTATCAAGGATCGCAGTCTGCCGCGGTCGGATTCTCTGGGTAGGTCGCGCGGTTCCTCGCCGCCCAGGTCCGTGCCGTCGCATATTTAGGAAGGGGTAATTACATTATCGCCACAGATCGGGTCTATGTCTTCGTTATCCCCGTTCTCGCATGCGGCGAAAAGCAGTGAAGCTGCAATAAGCATTGTACCGATTGCGTATTTTGTGCTTGTCATAGTGGTGCGATCCTTTCAGGCGCCTTGTGAGGCGAGAGCATCCAGGCAGACTCTTGTCTGTACTGACCGTTGCCACCCCGCGCTCAGCTAGGTTTCCCCGGGAACAACCCGGGAATCGAGGAGAAGAACATGCGCTGGATGAACCACCTCGCGGCCACCATGCTCGTAGCGACCACAACCGTGTCTCCCGGCCTCACCAGGGCGGCCGACTCTGAGGCGGGCGCCGAGGACTCCGTAATCGTCTACACATTCGTCATCAACAGCGTGTCCGACGGAGTCGACATCCCGCTGATAGGCTTCGTGAACATTGGGAGAGGGAGCCATCGCGGCGCACACATCGGCTTCGTGAACTCATCCGCGGGCGCCTTCCAGGGTGTCCAGGTCGGGTTCGTGAACACGGCCGGGCTGGACGTAACGGGGGTCCAGGCCGGCTTCATCAACATCGCCGGCGGGCAGGGGCGAGGGCCCCAGGTCGGCTTCGTCAACTCCACCGGCGGCGACGGCCGCGGCGCGCAGGTCGGCTTCCTCAACTCCACCGGAGGCTCGTTCAGAGGTCCGAAGATCGGGTTCGTCAACACCACCTCCGGTCCGGCCCTCGGTCCCAACGTCGGGTTCGTGAACACGGCCACGGACGCCGTCGGCTTGCAGGTAGGCTTCATAAACGCCACGCGCACGCTTCGCGGCGTGCAGCTCGGCTTCGTGAACAGTGTCGAGTCGATTGAGGGCGGCTTCCCGCTCGGCTTCGTCTCGGTAGTCCGGCAGGGAGGCTACAGGGCGTTCGAGCTCGCCGTCACCGAGACCCACCCCCTGAGCGCCTCCTTCAAGCTCGGAATCCCCTGGATCTACACATCCTTCGTGCTGGCGCTCGACCCCGGCACGATCCGGCGGTCGGCTTCAGGTCTGGGGATCGGCTCAGTCGTCCCCCTCACCGACACCGTGTACTTCAACCCCGAGATCCAGTCCTCGACCACGTTCGAAGTCGGCAACAGGCAGTTCGTCAGCCTGACCCCGGCCGTTGGTTTCCGGGTAGCTCCCCGCCTCGATCTCGTCGCCGGCCCCTCCGTCGTCTGGAGCTACTCTCACGGCAACCGCGAGCCGCTCTCGCCGTGGTTCCAGTTCGGTGGCTGGAGCCCCAACGAGCGGCAGGAGATCTTCGTCGGCTTCAAGCTCGCGCTGCGCGTGACCACATCCTAGAGGCCGCGGGGTCAAGCTTCACAGCAGCTCTCGCGCCAAAGGCCGGTGCAGTCTCGCCGACTCCTCTAACTTCTCTTCGATCGGCATTCTGGAGCCGTAGAGCCTCTTGATGAGTTCGCCGGTGACTCGTGGGGTAATGACGTGGCAAGCAGCCACGTGCTCGATGAAAACGACGATACCCTCGTGAGGCTCTGTTCTTCCTTCTCTTGCGAGATCGGGGCTCCGATCCTTGGCGTGTCGCAACACCGAGAGATCAGACCCTTCCATGCACGTCTAGTCCCTAAGGTCTTGATTTCTGCGCCTTTGGTCGCGATATTTGTGGGGACACCTCTGTCGGGAGCCTCGGCAGCTCTTCGAAGCCAGGCGGCGACAGAATATTCTGACCTACGAGCATCCTCATCTACGTCATGGGAGCGCGCTTCACCGCCGAGGTGAGGTACTGGCCACGAACCCAAGATGCCGTCCAAAAGGAGATCACGTGACAGGCACGGACCAAGCCGCCGCCACGAACGTGCGGGACATTCTGAAGGAGCTTCGAGAGCTCGGCAGCGAACGGAATAGGACCGGCATGGCCCGCTACGGCATCAACGTGGCCAGGGCTTATGGGATCCCAGTGGCCGAGCTGAGAAGGATCTCGCGGCGTGTCGGCAAGGACCACGAGCTGGCGCTGGCCCTCTGGGACAGCGCGAACCACGAGGCCCGCATCCTCGCCTGCCTCATCGACGACGCGACCGTGGTGACGGAAGAGCAGATGGAGGCCTGGGCAGGCGACTTCGACTCTTGGGATCTTTGTGATCAGGCTACGAACAGCCTCTTCAGAAAGACGCCCCACGCCTGGACGAAGGCCATCGAATGGTCGGGGCGTGAGGAGGAGTGGGTTCGGCGAGCAGCCTTCTCGCTCATGGCCAGCCTGGCCTGTCACGACAACAAGGCCACCGACGCCGACTTTCTACGGGTGCTTCCGCTCATCGAACGTGCCGCTTTCGATGAGCGAAACTTTGTGAAGAAAGCCGTAAACTGGGCTCTGCGCGGGTTGGGCAAGAGAAACGCCGCTCTAAATGCTGCAGCGATTAAGTCAGCCGAGAGGATCCAGTCCCGCGCGAGCGATCAGGCGAGGGGTAAGCGGACCACGGCACCCGGCGTCCGAAGCGCGCGGTGGATCGCGCGCAACGCTCTTCGAGAGCTGACCTCGGAGGACGTCAGGAAGCGAGTGGCGTCCAGAAGCCCCGCCAACCCTGCGAGCGACACTACCAGACGAAGGGAGGTCCGCAGGGCGCTCGCCTTGGAGGACAAAGCTCTGCTTGAAGAGTGCAAGACGACCTTCTTCGTGGCAGGTGGTCCGGGGGGCCAGCATCGCAATAAGACTTCCAGCGCCGTCCGCCTGGCCCATCCGGCCACCGGCGTCACGGTTACCGCATCGGAGCGGCGAAGCCAGGCACGGAACCGTAAGGTCGCCCTCGAGAGGTTGCGCAAGGCGCTGGAGAACCTCACCAAGACCGCGGCTCCAAGAAAGCCCACCCGCCCGACGCTTAGCTCCAAGCGCAGGCGAGTCGCCGAGAAGAAGCGCCAGGGAGAGAGGAAGGCCTCGCGCAGGAGGCCTACGGAAGACTGAAAGGAGGACATACCAGGCAGGCTACGCATCGCCGGTTGGTCGGTCTCGTTCGATCTGGTACAGGGGAGCTCGACCGAGACAGGTTCGGCCGGTCCCATCCTGGGGTTCTTGAATGAAATCGATAGAAGAGAGCATCGCCGCGTCGATGGACCATCTGGACCCGAGGCTTCTCCCCTTTCTGCCGTACATCTTGCAAGACTGGTGGGAGATAGGTGCGTCACCGGCCGCCATCCTCGAGTTGGTTCGCGGGCACGCGCCGGCAAGGGAGCAGCTGCATGTCCTGGATCTGGCTTGCGGCAAGGGCGCCGTCTCGGTCAGACTGGCCTCGAAGATAGGCTGTCGCTGTCGCGGCGTGGACGCAATGGAGCCTTTCATCGCCGAGGCTAGAAGAAAGGCCGAGGAGCACCACGTCTCGAGCCTGTGTGTCTTCGAAACGGGGGATATCCGAGAGAAGGTGAACGAAGCCGGTCGCTACGACGTCATCGTCCTCGCCGCCGCGGGTCCGGTGCTGGGCTCATACTTCGAGACGCTCTCGGCGCTCTCGCGGTGCCTGGTAGCGGACGGCATCATCGTCATCGACGACGCCTACACCGAGGAAGGAAGCACGCATCCCTCCGTGCTCCCGAAAGATGAACTGCTCGGTCAGGTTCGGCAGGCCGGCATGACGCTTTTGGCAGAGCGTGTCGTGAGCGGGCTCGAGGAGACCGCCGAAGCTTACGACCGTGAGCTCGCCCTAATCCGTCTCCGGTGCGGTGAGTTGGCGGAGAAGCACCCCGAGAATGCCGCCCTCTTCGAGCAGTACGTGGAACGGCAGGTCGAGGAATACGACGTGCTCAAGCACCGGGTCGTGTGCTCCACGATGCTGTTCGGGCGGTCTTGAGAGTCTACCTCGGCGCCATCTCTGCCCAGAGACTGCGCAGTTCGGCGGCCCCCACCAAGCGGATAGCCCCGCCGGCTTTGTCCGTGCAGCCGGACGAAGGCGTCTCCATCCCGTCGTGTCCTCATCATGGACCGAGATCCCATCTTCACGGACCACTTCAGGCAGATCCTAAGAAAGAGGCTGGGTCTCGGCCTCTTCATAGCGCGGGAGATAGCCAAAGCGCACGGTGGAGACATCGCCGTAGCGGGCGCCGAAGACGACGTTACGGTGTTCGAGGTCTCTTTGCCGCGCCATGCTCGCGTGAGGGAAACGACCGGCGTATAGGGTTCGCGCAGAAACACCTTCCGGGCGGTTCCCTCAGCGAAGGCGAGCGAAGAGTTCGGCGTATCGGATGAATCGAGCCGGTCGGATGACCGCCAGGGGAGGCGCTCGGAACCGTGACCTACCCGCGCGCCATAGGGTGAGCATCGCCAGCGCTGGAGGCGGGCCCATCCTGTCACAAACATGACCGCCGACAAATGGTTGAAATCAAGCGGGCCTCTCAGAGTCTGGAAATGAGCAAGCAAAGGGCCGAGAGCACGACCACTCGAGCGAGCATCACGACCATGACACCGCTATGACCATGAACTTATAGTGTTCAACGCCCGCGAGGAGATCCCACGATACCGAACTCATGGAGGAGCCAATGCCTTTCGCACTATCCAAGATGACACTCATCTCCAGCGCTTTCGAACCGAACGGCCGGATACCGGCCAAGCATACCGGTGAAGGCGAGAACGTCTCCCCCGCCCTCGCCTGGGAAAATCCACCCGACGGTACGAGATCGTTCGCGGTGATATGCCACGACCCCGATGCTCCCTTGGTCTCCGCCAATGGAACATACGGCTTCGTCCACTGGGCGCTATACAACATTCCGGCCGCCATCCGTTCGCTCGACGAGGGCACCCGCGAACATACCGCCGGAGTGAACGACATGAAGAAGACCGGCTACGGCGGACCGATGCCGCCGGAAGGACACGGCTCCCACCGTTACTATTTTTGGATCATCGCCTTGAACGAGGAGACTCGGCTGGAGCCGGGCCTGTCGATGTGGGAGCTTCTCGAACGCATCGAACCGAACATAATTGGCATGAACCGTCTGGTCGGCACCTACAGCCGCGGTTGACCGTCTCCGTCGGGTCGTTCCGGCGGTAAGACCCGCCTTGGTTCGGTGAAAGAGCAGATTCCGCCGTGCGTCCTGCGCCTCGATTTCGATCGAAAAGAAAGCTGAACAACTGGGTTACCGGATGGACGCTTTGACGAACTCCATCCGGCATCGGGGACCGTTGGTCCGAAATCCGGACACTCGCCGGTCCGGCCCCCGGAATATCGCCGATCCCGCATGACCTAGTTTCAGAGGTTTGCGTGACGACACGAAGCTCGCACAGCCACGAGCACGGCGGAATCAACTGTAGCATCACGCCGGCCGAGCCGGCCTCGACTCCACCCCCGGCCGGCCTGATTCTCGCCCGGGCGCTACTCGATGACGTCGCCCTCGTGGAGGCGGCGCAAGAACTCCATCACGGGCAACACGGTCGTCTCGCCCACTCGAAGCGTCTTCTCTCCCAGGTAGACGACCCAGCTCGAATGCAGGCGGTGCCCCTCTCTGAAAGACTCGATGCCTTTCGTGAACTCGGCTCGGTGGCGCGTGGATGCCTTCACCTCGATCGCCACTGCTCGCGAGCCGAACCACCACAGAAAGTCTATCTCGCTGCCCGTGGGCGTGCGCCAATAGCAAAGGGAGCCTCGAACCCCGCTGTAGTCCATGAACGCGCGGATCTCATGGTGTATCCAGTGCTCCAGAAGTACGTCGTCCCACTCCGACGGCAACGGCTGCTGGAACCCTCCCGCGGCGGCGTGCAGGACCCCGCTGTCGAACCAGTAGAGCTTCGGCGCCGCCACCTCCTTGACACGGGCACGCGGGCGATATGCCGGCAGCCAACAGCCCAGAAGAGTGTCCTCGAAGATCGAGAGGTAGCCCCGAACAGTGTCTCTAGCGACACCGGCGTTACGAGCGAGCGCGGCTGCGTTCACCCGCTGTCCGGCCATCAAGGCCGCCACGTCCAGAAACCGCCCGAATGCGCCCACGTCGCGCACGAGACCTTCGTACTTGATCTCCTCGCGCAGGTAGGCGTCGACGTAGGCCTTCAAGTAGTCCTCTCGTTCGGCGTCGTCCGGGGCCGTGATCGACATGGGCAACATTCCGAACGTCATGGCCTGCCGAGCGGATACGTCGTGGCCGATCTCGTGCGTGGTTAAGGGATGGAGACGCCGCATGACGGCTCTCCCGGCCAGAAGATTGGCCGCCCCTCTCTTGATCTTCCGGGACGACGAGCCGGACAGGGCGAAGCGTTTGTAGCCGTGGCTCTCCATGAGGAAGTGGACCTCGTCCAGCAGAGCCGGGACCTTCTGAATCTCGTCCACGATTATCCAGGTGTTCCTTGGTTGGGCCAGCACCTCGTGCCTAAGAAGAGAGGGGGTCTTGGCATAGACCAGCGCCGTCTCCGGAGGAAGCAGGTCCAAACGCAGTCCCTCGGGAAACGCGGCTCGCAGCCAGGTGCTCTTGCCGGTGGCTCTCGGGCCGAAGAGAAAGAACGCGCGGCGAGGCACCTTCAAGTCACGTGTATACATCGTCACCGATTTTGCCGCAAAAAATGGTGGCAAGGCAACAGGTCCTGCTGGGCCGGCGGCTCGTGGCGGCCAAATACGATGGGAGCGCCAACCGTCGCGGGCGGGGCCGGCCGCCGATCGCCAACGACCTGCAGAACCTGATCGTCTCGATTGCTACATTGTGCAGGTCCTGGGGCTATTCGAGGATCTGTGGAGTCCTCCAGAGCCTCGGCATCACAGGGCTTGCGCCTTCCTGCTCGCAGTCCAAATCTGAATTCATTCGCCGAGAGGTTTGTGCTCTCCATCAAGTCCGAGTGCCTCTCCAAGATCATTCCTCTGGGAGAACGTCACCTGCGCTGGGTCGGCTGAGTTTTCGGACACGACGGGTCGGGCTCTTAATCGCAGGTTATCCGCAGTTTAATGTCGGTTTATTGTCGACTTATCTGCAGTGGGGTATCCTGAAGAAGGAGGATTCCCCTTTGTTCGAGCCCAATTTTCAGATCACCCCGGCGCTCACCAAGGCCCTGATGGATATCGAGGCCAGCCGCCAGGCGGTCATTGACCTGCCGATCAGCGTGGAAATGCTGGCCTCCCTTCGGGAGACGGCCAAACTCCTGTCAACGCACTATTCCACACAGATCGAGGGAAACCGGCTGACCGAGGAGCAGGTCCGGGAAGTCATCCACGGACGCGCCCGATTCCCCAACCGGGAGCGCGACGAGCAAGAGGTCCGCTGCCACTATCTGGCGCTGGAACATATGGAGCGCCTGGCGCAAGCGCCTGGCCCCATAACCGAGACCCATATCCAGGAGCTTCATGGCCTAGTGATGAACGGCCGCAAGACGGCCACCCCTTACCGCGATGGCCAGAATGTCATCCGCAACAGTACCGACCGCGCCATCGTCTATATCCCCCCGGAGGCTCAGGACGTGCCGCGCCTCATGGCTGAAATGGTGGACTGGATCGACCGCGAGCGGGAGCGCGGCGAGTTGCCCGTGCCGTTGATCGCAGCCATCGCCCATTATCAGTTTGCCACCATCCATCCCTACTATGACGGCAATGGGCGAACGGCGCGGCTGCTGGCCGCCCTTGTTCTACACCGCGAAGGTTATGGGCTGAAGGGGATCTATTCGCTGGACGCCTATTACGCCCAGAACCTCGAAGCGTACTACCAGGCCCTCACCGTTGGCCCCTCGCACAACTATTATATGGGCCGGGCCGAGGCCGACATTACCGGCTTCGTGGAGTATTTCACGCTTGGCGTTGCCGACGCTTTCGCCAAGGTCCGGCTCAAGGCGCAGCAGGCGGCCAGCCGGGGGCAGGCCGACCAGTCGCCACTGCTTCGTAGTCTGACGACCCGCCAACGCAAGGCCATGACCCTGTTCGCCCGAAGCCGGACGATCACAACGGGAGAGATGGCCGAGCAACTGGGACTGTCCCCCCGCACCATCAACGCCCTGTGCAAGAAGTGGGTTGAGGAGGGTTTTCTGGAGGTCGAAAACCCGTCCCGAAAGGCCCGGAGCTACCGCCTCGCCCCGGCCTTTGAAAGGTTTCTTGTTCAAAACGGAGATGGACGATGAAGGACGGCATAGAGGAGTTCACAGATACCTGTCTGAGATTGGATGTCGATCCAATTCCGCTCGTCCTGTCCCAAATGCCTTCCGCACCAGAGAGCCGGAACGCCGGCGATGTGTCGATCGTGCGCCGGAAACCGATATCGAAGTCGGCCGGGCCTCCGGCATCATGACGAGCGCAGCCCTGATCCCGGCCGAAAACCTCGGTCATCGTGTTTGACCAGAGCCTTGATTGGTGCGGATGAGGGCTTCATAGATCTCGGGTGACTATTGAGACAGGTCGGGCATTCGACGAGGAGCCGCCGGACAGGCCAAGCGGGGCTGCCGCTCGATGCCTTGTCCAGCCCCCGTTGGCAGGAGCTACTCGCTGGTCGCCAGAAGCCCGAAGGGCCTTGGCGAGAGATGATTGCCCATTTCTACAACGAGCAGCAAACCACGTAGAGAGTGAGCGTCTGGCTCGAGGCGGAATTGTTTCGTGCCCATACGTTCCAGCCATTCCCCCATGGCCTGCTAATAGCAACGTCCCAAATGCCGTATGCGCCCTGGGCCCAATAACCTCCACCTGTCAAAGTAGTACCATCGGGCCAGTTGGTGGTAGCACTCCCGTCACCACCTGCGGCGTAACTTACGTCTTGACTGTGGCGGTCGCAAGAAAACGCATGCGTATGGTCACTGCGGGCAGCGCTGGTGAAGCTGCCTGTGCCAGCAAAGCTCACGGCCCAAGTTCGGGCCGCGGAACCATCGTAGTTGCTGCCGGTCAAACCAGTGCCACGCGCCAAGGTCGCGTGCGAGTGACTCGCCGGTGGGAAGCTGGCTCGCGTATCGATACCACTGCGGGACACGGTCGTCACAGGGTCCGTACCTGCCCCGACGAGCACGGCGCCCGAGGTGAAGCTGCCACCTCCCGTACCACCACGAGCTACAGGCAGAGTACCAGATGTGATGTTCGCCGCCGAATGCGTGTGCGCCGTAATGCTCTTCAGATAGCCTGCGGCGGCATGGTCGCCCCATTCGTAGGCGGTGAACCAGTCCGTGATGTCGTCCTCGGTGATGACGTTTGCCGGGTGCGAGGTCGTCATGAAGTCGGTGGCGCTCTTCCCGCCGAGGCTCGTGGCCTCGAGCGCATGGTTTGCATACTCTGCGTAAGCCGCATATGGCGCGGCGCCAAGCAGGACCCGGCTCATCTCATCGTCGTTGCCGACCTTGACTCCGAGGTAGAGCGTCGCGTTGCCAACAAATAGCGCAAAGTCCAGGTCCTCGACGCTCCCCAGATAAGTGGAGAAGTAGCCGTCGTCCACGTCCACGGTTTGCGTCTCACGAAACAGATACGTGTAGGGTTGATGCCAGCTAACAGCCGCCGCGCTCTGTAGGCGACAACCGCGTCTTGGTGCGAGCAGAGCAAATCGACCAGGTTCATGGACCGCCACCTCCCGTCGTTCTGCGCGCGACGAAGAACTCGTATGCATAATAGTCCGAGTATCGACGATGCATCTCGGGCTCCTGGGCGAGTTGATCGAGAACGCCGAGCGCGTCGGCATCGCTGGCGTACTTGGCACGCATTTCCCCCATGCGTCGCTCCATCGGCGTGTAGTAGTCATCCCACCAGGCCTCGTTCGGCAGGGAGAAGTGGCCCTCGAGCGAGAGGCCGGTCTTGTCGATGGCCGTGAGGACGTCGGCAACCGTGCCCATCGCCGGGTAGTCGAAGTCGAAGCTCGTCTTGATCTCGGGCGGCGGATTGTCCTTGCGCCAGACCGCGTCGGTGAACGCGAGGTAGCCACCGGGGCGTAGCAGCCCATGGCAGATCAGCAGGGCGCTCTCGATGCATATCTGATACAGCGCGCCCTCCGACCAGATGAGCTCGAAGCTCTCGGGCGGCATACCAGGATTGGCCATGTCTGCGACCAGCGGCCGGATCCGGTCCGAGAGCCCCAGCTCCGCGATGGTACGCCCCAGGCGTTCGATGAACGGGGCATGGTTGTCGACGGCAACGATGGTCCCGGAGGTGATCCTGGCGAGGTGCAGCGTTTGCCCGCCGACGCCGCATCCGAGATCGAGCACGGCTGGTGTCGATGGCAGCTCGCGGCACAGACCGAGCGCCTCCTCGGCACAGGTGCGGTTGCCGGGTCCCTGCCTTGGCAAGCTCTCGTAGAGCTCGAGAAAAATCTCCCAGAAGCGCGGCGTTAGCTCGTTCATGTCATGGCTCCTCTCGAAGGGGTAAGCGCAGCCCGAGAAACACCTCGTGCCCGGTGTTGCTGTACGAGCTGTGTTCGAAGGGGACCGCGAGCGGATCGAAGCCGGCGGTGGCGATCAACTCCAGCCAGACGGCCCTGGAAAATAACCCCATCACATGGCGGTCATGCACAACCTCGACGGCGCCGCTCTCGTCACGAAGCAGGTACGCCATGTCCGTCACGTAGGTCTCGTGGCTTGGCTCGGGGATCCATCGCCACTCAAGGTAACGAAGACCTCGCACCCGTGCCTTCCTGCGTGCGGAGGGCAAGCGTACAGCCGCCGAGCAAAATGGCTGACAGCAGCATTGCAATGAATAGTAAGTGTTTCATCGATCATCCTTTGGCATGGAAAGTCCGCTCATGGAATGCCCTCGTTGTCGACCAGGACCGCGTTGCTGCTTGGGACGGTAGCGCCTCCATCGATGAAGCGATTTCGGATGAGCGTCACACCGTTACCCGTGGTGTCGGCCGGGCTTCCGACATCATGACGAGCGCAGCCCTGATCCCGGCCCAGAACCTCGGTCATCGTGTTTGACAAGAGCCTTGATTGGTGCGGATGAGAGTTTCATAGGTCTCGGCTGACTATTGAGACAGGTCGGGGTCACCTGCGCTAGCCTATCAGAGAATTTGTCGAGCATTATCACAGCGAAAGACCGCACCAGGGGATCGACAACGTTCTCATCAACCAGCCATCAGGGGCAGCAAACGACGACGGAGAGAT
>SLRQ01000014.1 GCA_007130885.1 Deltaproteobacteria bacterium | reverse complement strand
TTTCATGCCGTCAAGGTTGGCGCAAAGGGAAGCATTGTGCAGATCACCCGTATCATCGCGGGCCACTACCGGATCCCTCTGCCCCGAGTCCTCAGCGACTCAACCCACGGCGACATCGTCGCCTTCGAGATGGTCACCGTTCGCATAACAACCGACACCGGACTGGAAGGCTGCGGCTACACGTACACCGTCGGCTTCGGCGGCTCGGCAATCAAACGACTGATAAACGACGAGATCGCTCCCTGTATCATGGGCTGTGACCCGCGCCGCACCGAGCAGATCCGGCACGACCTGCGCCGACGCCTTCACTACGTTGGACGAGGCGGCGCGGTCAGCTTTGCAGTTTCCGCAGTTGACGTGGCGCTGTGGGACCTAAAAGCCCAGAGCTACGATGAGCCCCTGTGGCGCTTGCTCGGCGGCTCCGATCACCGCGTGCCCGCTTACGCCGGCGGCGTCGACCTGCAGTTCACCACAGATGAGCTGCTGGCCGAAATGGACGAGTATCTGTCGGCCGGCTTCAACGCGGTGAAGATCAAGGTGGGTCGGGACGACCTTCGCCAGGACATCGAGCGAGTGGCGGCGGTGCGAAAACACATCGGCGACGATATCGTCTTGATGGTGGATGCCAACATGATCTGGCGGCTCGACCAGGCTCTCCGGGCGGCTCAGGCGCTGCGCGAGTTCAATCTTTTCTGGCTGGAAGAGCCGGTGGAGCCCGAGTACGTCGAAGACCACGCTCAGATTGCCGCCTGCGGCATACCCGTCGCTACCGGCGAGAACCTGCATATCCTGCCTGAGTTCTCGCGCATGATGAGCCACGGCGGCGTGTCCTTCCTGCAGCCCGACCTCAGCAACATCGGCGGCGTGAGCGGCTGGATGAAGGTTGCGCACGCTGCCGAGTGCCGCAACCTGCCGGTCAGTTCGCACGGGGCGCACGACCTGCACGTGCACCTACTCTGTGCCGTGTCCAACTCCACCTACCTCGAGGTGCACCGTTTCGGTCTGGAACGGTTTCTGGAGACGCCGCTGGTGATCAAAGACGGCTGCGCGATCGCGCCCACCGACCCGGGCCATGGTCTGCGCTTCAAGTGGTCTGATCTGCAACCGTTTGAAAAGGAGTGACTCATGACTGCCGGTCTTGAACACGTTGCCCGGAGCGTCTCCAAACTCGAACGCTCGCTGGAGTTTTATTGCGACCCGATCCATATATCGGCCTCCGTTCAATCGACGCCCGGGAGGATATCAAGCGCTTAAAAGAACACGGGGTTGCAGCATCGAGAGACCCGGTTGAATTCCGCTCCGGAGTGTGATTATTCTACCTCCGCGGTCCGGACGGGGAAGTCGTGGAGCATAAGAAGACCTAAACGGGGCCGAACCGAAGAAAAGACAAGCCGACAGGCAAAATGAGGTTAACGCATTGCAACAGGAAAAACTGCTCGTAGAACAGCGCTGGGAGCGCTGGAAGTCCGCCCCTGAAGACATCAACAGGATTCCGCCGCATCGAGCGGCCCAGATCCTCTTTGATATGTATCTGATCAACGAGTTCGAGCACGCGCTGTTGCGGCTCAAGGCGGACGACTGCGTCTGGGGACCGGTGCACACCAGCGTGGGCCAAGAAGCGGTTGCCGCCGCCTCCATTCGCGCGCTCACCGGACAGGACAAGATTACCGGCACGCATCGCGCCCATCACCAGTTCCTCAGCAAGGCGATGAACTACGTACTGGACCCATCCTGGAATCCGTCGGCCGACAAGGTACCTGACGCCGGTCGCGAGGCAATCACTCGTACCTTCGCCGAGATCATGGGCCTCAAGAACGGCTACTGCGGTGGGCGCGGCGGCTCGATGCACCTACGCTATCTCGAGGCCGGGGTGCTGGGCACCAACGCCATCGTCGCCGGGGGCATCCCGATCGCCGTTGGGTCGGCGTTTGCCGAGAAACAGGCCGATACCGGGAACGTAGTGGTCTCGTATTTCGGTGACGGTGCCATAAACCAGGGTGCGCTTCATGAAGCCGCCAACCTTGCCGGCATCTGGGACCTCCCGGTCATATTCTTCATCGAGAACAACCTATACGCGGTTGGTACGCACTCCCACGAAGCGACCGCGGTGCAACTTCTTTCACAGCGCGCCAACGCGTACGGCATGAATGCGCTAATCGTGGACGGCAATGACACGGTTGCCATCTACGAGGCAACCCGCACCGCCGCCGAGGAGATCCGTGCCGGCGGAAAACCGTGGTTCATTGAGGCGATCTGTTACCGCAAGTATCATCACGCCGGCGAAACGCCGGGCAGCGCATTCGGTTACCGTTCCAAGGAAGAAGAGGCCGAGTATGCCGAGCAGGATGCCATGGTACGGTTCCCGGCCGCGCTGGAAACCGCCGGTGTCCTGACCAAGAAGCAGGCGGAGCAAGTCAGGGAGAAAGCGGCCGCCTGCGTTCAGGAGGCGGTTGACGCCTGCACCAATCCCGGCACGCCGCGCACCGTGCGGGAGGAGCTGTGGCCCTCTCCGGAAAGCGCCGCCGAGGGTGTTCGCAGCGACGGTTCTGAACTGGCGACGCTGCGTTACGCGACTCGCGACGACTTCAGCGATTTCCGGCAGCTGGCCTACAGCGACGCGATTGCCGAGGTGACCGGCCGGTGGCTCGAACGCGATGAACGCGCGGTGGTGCTGGGCGAAGAGGTGGCCAGTTTCGGCGGAGGGGCCTACGGTGCCACCAAAGGACTACCCAAGAAATATCCCGACCGCGTAATCAACACGCCCATCTCTGAGGCCGGGTTTGTCGGCCTCGGGCTCGGCGCCTCGATGTCCGGCATGCGCCCGGTAATCGAGGTGATGTTTCCCGATTTCGCGCTCGTCGCCGCCGACCAACTCTTCAACCAGATCGCTAAGGCGCGGCACATGTACGGGGGCACTACGAACCTGCCGCTGGTGGTACGCACTCGCATCGCCATCGGCTGCGGCTACGGGGGACAGCACTCAATGGACCCGGTGGGCCTCTTTGCGCTCTTTCCCGGGTGGCGCATTGTGGCGCCCTCCAACAGTTTCGACTACGTAGGGCTGTTCAACACCGCCATGCACAGCAATGATCCCGTAGTGTTTCTCGAGCACCATGCACTCTACAAGTCCAAGTTTGATCTTCCCAAGGATGATCTTGATTATTGCATTCCGTTCGGCAAAGCCCGGCTCATCGAGGAGGGCAACGACGTCACGGTGGTAACTTACGGCTATATGGCCGACCGGCTGCGCGCTCTGCGCAAAACCTTCGCCGAGAAGGGCGTGTCGGCCGATATCATCGACCTGCGTACGCTCGATTTTCCGTCTATGGACTTCGAAACGATCGGCGAGTCGTTGAAGAAGACTGGAGCCATAGTAACTGTGGAGGAGGCTGCCGGCGGGCAAGCCATCGGCAACCGGATTGACGCCATCGTCTCCGCAAGGTACTTTGACTATCTGGATGCGCCCTGCTTCAGCCTCACGTCGCTGGACGTGCCGAACTCGGTCTCGCGGGTACTCGAAGCGGCGGCAATGCTGGACGACGACACAATCGTCGATACGGTTGCAAGAGCCGCCGGCCGGCGCCTGCTGTAGGCGTTTTCGCAGTGCCGGCCGAGCTCACCCCCCGGTCTCATGCAGCCCGCCCGGGAGCAGGGTTCCGGGCTTGTCTACTGGAGCGCATTCGCTGTGGCACCCTGCGGCTCACCGCGGAAACTCATTTAGAACGCCGTTCCTAAGGAGGACGTCATGGCCAACAAAGCTCTCGATTACGTAGGATCACGCATCAGCGTGGAGGATCTCACTAGCTTCTGCGTCGCCGTTATGCGAGAGTTCGGGCTCTCGGTCGAACACGCTGAGCAGACCGCCGAGGTTCTGGTTACCACCGATACCTGGGGCGCCCACAGTCACGGTACCCGGCAGCTGGTGCCGCTGATGAACAACGTGCAAAAGGGCGGGCTGAAGGCAGACGCCGACCCGCAGGTGGTGTCCGAGGCACCTGGTGTCGTGGTGGTCGACGGGAACTACGCCATGCCGATGGTCACCTCGCGTCTCGCCATGCAGGCCGCCATGGAGAAGGCGCGCACGGCCGGTATCGCCTACGGAGCGGTGCGTCACAGCGGACACTACGGTGCCGCCGGATATTATGCGGTCATGGCGGCCGAGCAAAACATGATCGGTCTCTCCATGAGCAACGTGGATGTCTGCATGACGGTTCCGGGAGCCCGAGCGCCAGTCATGGGGACTAATCCGATCGCGTACGCGGTACCGGCGGGCAACGAGCGCCCGGTCT
>SLRQ01000112.1 GCA_007130885.1 Deltaproteobacteria bacterium | reverse complement strand
TGCTGATCTGCTTCATGGAAAGGCCTTCGTTGGCGCCGGCAACGCCGGGCGCCGGCTCTTCAGCATACCCGATAAAAAGCCTCGAAGGTCAAGCCGCGGCCGGCGCGACCAAGGTTGGTCGAGAAGGGAGCGCGGGCGGGCGTATACGGAACGCTCCGCCCGCGCCTGAATCACTACAACGGGCGGAAGAGCACATGCTCCGGGCCGACATCGGCGGTGGGCACGAGCTCCACGCCAAGGCCAAGGTGGACCTCTTGATCCTCCTCGAGCCGAACGCGACCGATGATTGTCCCAATGGAGTCATCGAAGGCCACCTGAACGACTGTCTCCGGCTTTTGCAGCATATTGCCGGAGCGATCCTCATGGACCTCCGTGAACGCCACCACGACACCGGATTTCGGATCGATCTCCTTGGCGTCCTGCTCGGGATCGAGAGTAGCCATGGAGTGCTCGCAGTAGCCCGAGGCGGGCAGGTGCGCTGCCTCGCAGTCGGAGCACCAGGTCCCCGACACCTTGCCCTTGGCGAGATCCTGATAGAACCTCTTGCCGCCAAGGCCGGCGCTATATGCATAGCTCATCGGAATCTGGCCTGGGAACGACCCGGCCGTCTCCGAGGTGAGAGGCACCGGTTTGATTGGCACCGGATCCGGAATCGGCTGCTTCTGCTCCTTGGCGGTCATGGGCTTGAAGTGGCTGATGTCCGTGATGGTGCCTTCACGCTCCTTCTCCGGTCTCCACACGGCCTTGACCCGCATGCCGATCTTCACATCCTCGGGCTTTACGTCGCCAAGACGATGGACGAGACCCATCTTGTCGGTGCCGCAATCAATCGCTATGACGGCGAAGATGTTCGTTTGTCCCTTGGGCAACGGAGAGGAATCCCAGTTCACCTTCGAGAGAGTGAAGGTCTCGACCGTTCCGGTGTCGGGCAGATCGAACCAGTGGTCCACCGGCTTGAGGTTGCAGATCTCGCAGAAAGACCTTGCGGGAATCAGCATCCTGTCACAGCCGCTGCAGTGCGAACCCCGGATCTTGCCGTGGCGGAGACCGTCCAGATACGTGGTTAGCGCCAACCCGTCGTCCCATGAGTACCGCAGGGTCGGCGTGTACTTGACGTTGGGCACCTCGTCGATCTTCTTGATTCCGGACACAGGCAAATCTTCCGGAGTCATGTCCGACCACATTGTCTTCTGGCCGGGCTGCGCGCCGTCGGAGGACATCACGACCACCGTTCCCACCTGCATCAGGTCACCCCAAGCTTGCGCTATACCGCGATGAGCGTTCTTCTTGACCTGTCGCCCGCCGGCTTGTCCGGAGAGCTGGAAGTACAAGTCCGCGATCTTCATGAGACCGGTCGCGGAAATGGGGTTACCGACTCCAAGCGCCCCACCGGAGGGGCACAGCGGGTGAGAGCTGTCGCGCTCGAAGGCGCCAGACTCGAAAAGCTCTCTAGTCTTGCGGCCGGTCCGGTCCATGAGGAGCCCGTTCATATGATGCAATGCCTTGTAGGCGAACGGGTCGTAGGGCTCGAAGATGTCGATCTGCTCCTCGGGCTTGGTGATGCCCGCCATCTTGTAAGCATCCCTAGCCGCCATTGAAACGTAGGTCGGGAACGCCAGATCGCGAGTGCACCAGTAGGCCGTGTCGAGTCGATAACCGACGCCGTCGATGAACACCGGGGTCTTGCTCCGGCTCCTGGCCACGTTCTCATTGGCCAGAACGACAGCCACAGCTCCGTCGGAGGTAGGGCTGATATCCAGACGCTTGACCGGCCAAGAGAGCAGCGGCGACTTCATTACGTCGTCGACCGTGATCTCCTGAGCTATCTGGGCGGCCGGATGCTCTAGCGCGTTCTTCTTGCAGAGCACCGATATCTCCGCGATCTCTTCTTCCGAGTAGCCGTACTGATGCATGAAGCGGCACATCTCTATAGCAAAGATGTGAATGAGCGTGAGCTTCAGAGGCTGCTCGGTCGTATGATCGAAGATCGTGAGAAACGCGCCGGCCGGGTGCGGCACGCAAGGCGACATCTTCTCTTCCGTCACCACCAGGCAGTTCTTGAACTTGCCCGATGCCACGTGCATCCAGCCATGGATTGGGCTGAACACGCCGGTCCCGCCGCCGACGAAGTGCCTCATGTAGGGCTTGTTCGTCGAGCCCGCGCCGGAGACCAAGTGCTCGCCTTTCATGTGAATGCCGTCGAAAGCATCCGGGGCGGTTCCAAGGCACACAGCGTCTATCTCGTCGATGGTCATGCCGGCGTCCTCGAGTGCCATCTCGACCGCTCTCGAAGCCAGCTCGCCTGTCGACTCCTCGGCTCTACGCACGAAGCGGGTCATTCCCGCGCCGATGACTGCGACTCTGTTGCTCATTGCGTCCTCCCGTCGTTCTCGAGGATGACAACGGCGCAGCTATCCGTGGGCAGTCCTCTCCACCCATGCACTACCGCGCAGCTCGGGTCCTCTACTTGGTGCGTGCCGGCCTCTCCGCGGAGCTGAAGAACCGCGTCCACGAAGCGGGCACCACCGTTAGCCTCTATGAGATCGCCCATCGAGAGCGACCCGCCATCCGGGTTCACATCGGGAAGCACCTCTCTTGGAAGCCCCAAGGCGTCCAAGTGCATCAGTGCCCTGTGCGCATATAGATCGGATAGATAGAAGAGATCCGCATCCATGGCCGGGGTCTTGATGTTGGCCTCTTCGTAGGCAATGCCGGCGGCTATCGCGGTTCCAACGGAATCCGAATGATCGCGCCGCTGAATGATGGAGCTTCCGGAGGCCCAGCCGGTTCCGGAGATCAGAATCGGCCGCCGAGCCCGCTCGAAGGCGATGTCATCCACGCCCAGCACGACTACGACCGCCGCGTCGGAGTGGCGAGCAACCATCAACTCCGAGACGGGTGTCGCAAGCGGCCGAGAAGCAAGGATGTCCTCTCCCGTCAGCTTGGCTCCATACGGAGCAAGTGGGTTGCGTAGGCCCTTTGATCGCGACTCGGCGGCAAAGGCTGCGATCTCCTCGTCCGTGGCGCCGCCGCTGTGCACGAAATGCTGCATCTCCAAACCGGCAAGGTAATGCGGCGAGACTCCGAGACGATCGAAAACGGGATCGTATGCAAAGTGCAGCACCTCGTCCTTCTCGAGGACGTTGCTCGCCTTGCAGTAGCTCTCCACCACGATGGTCCGATACCTGCCGGTCTGAAGCTGCATTACAGCCGAGCAGAGACCGTGCAAAAAATCGCCGCAGATCGTGTAGACCGGCTTCCGCACCATGCCTAGCTGATCCGGCACGTACTCATCGGAGATCGAGTAGCCGGAGATGAAGTCCTCTTCCACCGATACCGCTCCGTCGATCTCCTCCGGCGCGATCCCGGCATCGTCATAAGCCATCGTCGCCGCCCGGGCTATCATCTCCCGGTACGACAACCCGTCGGATGTCGGAAAGCATCCGTGTATCCCGACACCCATAACCGCCACTCCCATGGGTTGCTCCTTTCCTCAATGTTTTGGAGGGTAAAGCCAGCGCTTGGATATTCCACCTGGGAGCGAGTGTCCACCATAAACGCAGGATAATCTCGATTCGAGGCACGAAGGAGCCAAGGCGTTTTCGCATGTTATGCGCTTGCCATGCTCGCTGACTGCCGACGAAAAGATGCGTGATGAAAGCCGGAAATTGAACGACGATGCGGGAAAAGATGCCACAAACCGCTTGATGCGCTACATTCCCGGCCGGTTCACGGCAAGGACGCCGCTATCGCGGGACAACAAGGGCAGCACCCAGGTTTCAGTAAAGGAGACTTGCAAATGAGCAGCACGAGAAAAGCACGGGTACTAGTAGCCAAACCGGGCTTGGACGGCCACGATCGAGGGGCGAAGGTCGTCGCCCGGGCCTTGCGGGACGCCGGCTTGGAGGTCATATACACAGGCCTCCATCAGACCCCCGAGATGATCGTGAACGCGGCCATCCAGGAGGACGTGGACGCCGTTGGCGTGTCCATAATGTCCGGCGCCCACATGACGCTATTCCCGGCCATAATCGAGCTATTGAAAGAGAAGGGCGCGGGCGACATTCAGGTGTTCGGCGGCGGAATCATTCCCAACGACGACATATCCAAGCTCCATGAGCTGGGCGTGCCCAAGGTCTTCACGCCGGGCACCAGCACCGAGGAGATCATCGAGTGGGTTAGTAGAGAGGTACGTCCCCGTTCCGCCGAGTAACGCCACTCAGGCGGGCGAACAGCACCGCTGCCCTCTGTTCAAGCCACACGGCATCCAGGCGAACTCTGGGCGAAGATGCCGCCGTC
>SLRQ01000117.1 GCA_007130885.1 Deltaproteobacteria bacterium | reverse complement strand
GGTGAATAACGGTGCATAACGGTGAATTCTAATGGAACATCAAGAAAAGGTGCGTGCGACCATCTCCTTCCCAGCTCAGCAGTATGAGCTTCTCGAACAGATCGCAGAGGAGAAAAAGGTGTCCCTCGCCTGGGTGGTTCGTGACGCAGTCGATCAGTACCTGCAGGCGAAGTGGCCCTTGATCGAGGCCTCTGGCGAGCGGTAGAAGGTGGACACCCTTACGACCAAGCAACGCTCGAACAATATGGCGCGTATCCGTGGAAAGGACACTAAGCCGGAGATGTACGTCCGAAGGTTACTGCATGGAATGGGTTATCGGTACAGACTCCATGTGGTCGATCTTCCTGGGAGGCCTGACCTGGCCTTTCCGTGCCGAAGAAAGGTGATTTTCGTCCATGGCTGCTTCTGGCATCAGCACGAAGGCTGCAAGGACGCAACAATGCCTCAAAGTAACAAGAACTTCTGGAAACCCAAGTTGCTCGGGAACGTAGAGCGCGATAGATGCCAAAGACGGGACCTCGAATCTTTGGGCTGGTCAGTACTCATTGTCTGGGAATGCCAGCTTCATAACGACAGCCTTACTGAAACGCTCGTTAACTTTTTGGACGAACAATGACACAGACAGAACGACCGATTCGGACAAACAGCCGCAAGAATTCGAGCGAGACAAAATCGGAGCTCAGGGTGGTCGACCTGTTCTGCGGCTGCGGCGGCCTCGCCTTGGGCTTCGCGCTGCACAGGGGCGATCTCAAATTCCGAACTGTGCTCGGCGTCGACAATGACGTTGCTGCAACCAAGGTATTCAATGATAACTTTCGGCCAGAGGAAGGCTCTAGGCTTGCGATCGGACGACTTGCTGATGTCACTTGGTTCTCGCATCCAGACGAGATCCGGCTGTTCTATTTGGCACACATAACTGAGACCGAACGTCTCTCCGACGTGAGGGGGGAGCTAGCCGACATCGGTTTCCCGCGCTTTCTAGAGGAACTCAAAGCGCTAGATGACGAGTTCTCTCTGGCGCTTTCCGACCTAAATTCTCGGGACGATTTCTCTAATGATGCAGAACAGATTCCTTTGCAGGCATCTACTCTCGCGCTCGTTCGCTCCTTCGCTGGCAGGCTCGGGATAACAAACTTCCGAAGGCCAGTGATAGATCTAGGAAAATTGCCGTGGACGGAAGAGTACCGGTGTATCACGGATGAGGCTGTGCCGAGGAGGTTGTTGACTCAACGTCCCGCCATCGCCGATCTCGCCAAGTCCGTGGCATCACAATGGGACGAGTCTGTCGAGCAGTTAACCGAGGCATCCGGCAAGTCTGGCCGCGGTCAACACGCGAAGAACTCGGAGCGGCTGAAGGCCCTCACGATCTTCCTACAAAGTGCGTCCGGCAGGAAGCTGAGAAGCCATTGGGTCGGTTGGAAGGCGGCACGCGATTCGTTGCGAGCACGCTTCTGTCTAGAAAATCGCGAAGCGATTCGGAGTTTATATTTCGCTCGTGCACGTGCACACGTGATTTTGGGTGGCCCGCCGTGCAAGGGCTTCAGTCGGATAGGTCGGCCCGTTATCGAAAGTCTGAGGGACCAGGGCGCGCATGCTTGGTCGCACAAGGAATTCGGCGACGAGCGCAACTCTCTGATGATTCAGTACGTGCTGTTTCTAGAGGCGCTTCAGCCTGACGTCTTTCTATTCGAGAATGTCTCGAATTTTCAGTCCGCGCTCAAGACTCCGAACGGCTGTCTCAACGCGCCAGATATGCTTGTTCAGCTTCTTGAGGATCTCTCTGCTGGAGAGGTCCACTACCACGTAAAGCACGAACTAGTGAACGCTCGACACTTCTCGGTGCCGCAGGATCGTCGCCGGTTCATCATGTTTGGTCTGAATGCAGCAAAAGCGGTATCTAAGCCGGCCAGGGCCTTCTTCGAGTTCGGTGCCCCTGCACAGGACGTACCGTTAAGCCAAGCGTTGCTTGGACTGGGCGAACCCTCAGTCTTCGACCCACAGGGTGGCGTGAAAGCTGACCATTTGACGGCGACTTCCTATCTGGTGACTACTGCGCATCAGCCGAAATCGTATTCCCGGTACATGCGGTGGATCGCGACGGCCAAGCCAGGTACAGCCGACAGGCCGACAGAAACCGACGCACACATCTACCGGCAAGGGCGCGAGGACGATGTTGCCTTTATCCGTTTCATCGGCCCTGGAATCAGATGGATGGACCTGAAGGTGGGGAAGTCGCCAACACTTGCCGAACTACAGGACGTTCTCGCTGGGCTAGTAGACGCCTCCACGGACAAGCAGCTTCGAAATAGAGCGGCCGAGCTATTAAAGAAGGTGGATGACAGCCTTATGCTGCGCCTGCTTCTTGAGCACACGGTCGCCAAGGGAAGGCTCTCGGAGCAGCATTTGCTCCTCGATAGTTACCTGAAGAATGGGGGCTCGACCCACGGAGACTGGCTCGAGAGGCTCTCCGCATCGAAGCCATGTCGGACGATCGTCGCGCACATCGGCAAAGACACGTACGCGTACTGGCACCCGTTCGAGCCTCGCGCCCTCACGATCAGGGAAGCCGCACGCGTACAGTCATTCCCCGACTTTTTCAAGTTTGGAGCAGACGGGGTCGTCGACGCCTATTCGGTTATCGGCAATGCCGTACCTCCTCTGCTCGCGAACTCCTTCGCTCGGCGCATCGAAGAACTGCACGAGGAGTACTGCATCTTCCATGACGAGGTCCTTGAGTCCATGGAGGCCCCGTCGCGGCACGAGGTGCAGCTGGTGCTGACCATCTAGCTAGACGTTCGTCGGTCCCGAACCAAACTTCTGCTCCACGATGTCAATGAGACACCCCAGCTCATGAAATAACGCCTCTCGAGGCCCGGCGAGATTCACTGTATCGCTAACGTGGCTGATGCCAGTCTTGGAGACCAACACGAAGTCGAAAAACGATGCGTCCATGGCAATCAGATTTCTGGGCTGGTCTCTCTCCACATCGGGTCCTTGCGTCTTATGACCGCTTGCATTAACCATGTCTGCCGTAGCGAAGACGTAGAGGGCATTTTCGACGCTTGAGCCGCTCGGCTCCAATCCCCATTTGTTCTGCAAGTACTCGTCTTCGATCGCGTCAAATAGGAGAGCCCACATCGTTCCGATGTGAAAGACTTCTTTCAGGCGGGTCTTCGCACTGATAATAATCGCGTTCGTCGGATCTGTGCGCGAGAATATCGCGAGGTCACCCTCGATCGGGATGTGGATCGTTTTGATTCTATCCGCAAACTTCACCTGCCGCTTCAGCACCAGAGCTTCCTTCAGCGCCGGCGGCAAACCCTTGTCGACGAGTACCGCATCGTTGTCGGAGAGCAGGTCCGCGAGGGCGTAGACGATGATGTTCACGAAGTTCTCGCCAACGTTCTTCGCCACGCCCTGAGAGAGTGTCGTCCGAAAGCCAGCCTTATTGATCGGGTCCGAGAGGAGGCGCTCCGCGAGCTCAGCGCCAAGGTCGTGTCCAAAGAGCAGTTCGGTCAGGCGAGAAAGCGTGATGCGGTGTGCTTCGCGATTAGTCTTTCCAGCAATTCGTGCTACGTCAGTCGCCTTGTCGTATGCAGTTCTCAAGCCCTCGAATGCGGCTGGTGACTTGTGCTCACGTACCTGTTCCGTGCCCTTCAGCCAGTTCAATACGGACCGGTTGAAGCCGACCTTTGGTGCGCCTTTCTTATAGAGGCTTGTCTTTGAGCTTGCCTTGGGCATCGAAGCAGTGTCGCTTCAGCCCATTTGTGTGTCAACTGAGGAGCTATCAAGGTTGACTGAATCGCTGCAGAGCCCATTTCGGAATCGCATGGTTAGGATCAACCGCGGGTAGTAAGGACCGAACCTCCCCTCTCATTCCCCGGCGTCCCAAGCCGCACGAAAACGCCGGCACGGCGGCCGGGGTCAGGGATGGTAAATGCTGCTGTTCAGAGTGCGTCAGCCGCTTGCTGCCTTTCCGGCACCTCTCGCCGGAAGATCTCGAAGCGCGGGAACGCCTCGATCCCGACCCTGGTTTCGTGTCTCAGCTACCGAAGCAAGGCGCAAGGCGATGACCATCTCTGCGCCACGACGGCGGGTGAGTGCAAGCATTGTCAGCCCTTCTTGTAGTGGGTCGGGGCGGTTACATGATGCTTACATGAATCGCCTCGCCTCCCGCTTTCGCCAGACGGGACATGGAAAGCCACTGGAAAGACAGTGGCTATGGCAAGCCGGGTGGGCCTGGTTTCGGAACTTCCGGTTCCCGGATCTCCGAGCCTTGGCGGTTGATCCGCTGTAGCGGCGAGGCTCGGAGATCGTTCC
>SLRQ01000116.1 GCA_007130885.1 Deltaproteobacteria bacterium | reverse complement strand
CTTTGTTCGGAGAGGGAATGGAGACCGTTCGGGTCGAACGCCGGATCCTCGAGGAGGGCGATGCGGTGGAGATCTCGATTCTTGCCGACGAGGTGTCGGATCTTCGAATCGATTGGGGGGATGGAAACGTGAGCCACGAGCTGGAGGCGCACGTTTATGAAGAGCAGGGCTTCCATGGCTGGGTTCTCGATGCCACGACCGAGAGCGGGGTGGTTCATCACGTGGACGACGCCGTCGTCGTGGAGCGCCGCATGGTGTTCCCCAACGGATCTCTTACGGTGGAGTGGCCAGAGGAAGCTTCGCTGGTAGGCTCATTGATGCCCGGCTTCATCGTGGGACTTGGAGATGACGGCGCGAAGATGATGGCGCTGGGTCGCGTCGACGGGGAGACGCCCGTCGCCGCGCATCAAGGAGTGCAGCGTAGAGACCGCGCCGGTATGGTCAGCGGTCCGGCCGATCTGGCGCTGAGCCTCCAGAACGTCGGCGACCTTTTGGTGCACGATGCGGTGTTGACGGTGGGCGAAGGAGCCGGCTCCGATGAGCGGACCCTTCTCATAGAGGGCGAGATGATGAGCCAGGACATCATCGATCTACTGGTCGGCGTAGGCGGCTTCGACCAGGACGGCGCAAGAAAGCTGGTGGCCGATGTCCTGGGGTACACTCCCGACACTCTCCCGGAGGCGATTGACTTCGGTATCTTTGCCGAGGGTTACGAAGAGCCCTGATCTCCCCTTTATGGCTTTGGTGAGCGTCCGCGCTCTGGGATCGACTCTTCGAGAATCAAGAACTCGGGTTTAGGGTTCCTCGACGTGACGTTCGGCGTGCTCCTCGCCGTCGAAGGACAGAAGCACGCCCTTGTCATCGACGCGAGTGTGAATGTGCACCGGCCGGCGCCAGATAGCCTGAAGATTCTTCAGCGTATCGAGTGCATAATCGTGCTTGAGGTCCACGCCTTCGTGGCAATGCTGCAACAGAAGCTCGCCTCGGTTGCGGTAGTTGCCGTCAACCACCTCGATTATGGGCTGACCGAAGTTGGTGAGCATGGAGAGGAGCTTCTCCTTGACCGCCTTGAACTGCTTGTCGACTATCTCCCACCTGTTGCCCTTCTCCTTGAACTCATAGACGAAGAACTTCTGATCGACGCAGAACTCCGGCGTTAGAAAAGTGTCCAAGAAGGTGACGTCGTTGTGCAGGCGCCGAACCTCGAAGATCTTCTCGCGTCCCAGCCCCAGCCCCTGATCCCAAGTGCGCCGAACGGCCATGTTGTCGCACTCGTCGAACTCCTTGCCGAACCTGCCTTTGTTCCAGCGCTCCTCGATGTCACGCAACAGTTCCAAGCCCAGCTTGTAGGGGTTGAGTTGCCCGCCGCTGGTGGAGACGACACTGGAGTGGGCGGTCGCGTAATCGATTATGTCGTGGTCCTCCACCGCGCGCTCGGTCATTATCTTGGAGTGCCAATAGGACGCCCAACCTTCATTCAAGATCTTGGTCTGCGCCTGGGGGGCAAAGTAGTAAGCCTCCTCGCGGGCCATCGCCAAGAGATCGCGCTCCCATCCCTCCAATGGGGCGTGCTCCAGAAGGAACAATAGAACATCTCGTTCAGGTGACTCCGGGAAGCGCTTCTTTTGAACACGTGCTTCCTCCGCCTTCTCCCGCTGTTTGTCCAGAAATCCCTTCGGATTGATATAGGAATCCATGTAGGAACGCTCGACCCTCAGCTTGTGGACGGGCTTCACCTCTCCGTCTCGTTCCTCTTTCTCCTCGGCGTCGACCTCGTCGCCGAAACCATGGCGCCGTTTTATGTAAGGCGAGTGGTAATCAATCAAATTCTCCACCGACAAGCAGCAGTCGATGAACCCTTCCACCTGATCGACTCCGAACCGGTCGATGAGCCGGCGAACCCGGGTGGCATGGTTTCCCATCTCATCGACCATCTTCCGGTTGGTATGAATGAAGCAAAAGTTGTTCTTGAAGAAGTCGTTGTGCCCGTATACGTGGGCCATGACGGTCTTCTGGTCGACCTCCGCGTTGCTCTCCAGGAGGTAGGCGTAGCAAGGGTCGTTGTTGATGACCATCTCGTAGATGCGCGAGAGGCCGAACTCGTAGCCTTTGGAAAGCCGGTCGTAATCCATCCCGAAACGCCAGTGAGGGTAGCGCTTTGGAAAGCCGCCGTAAGAGGCGATCATGTTCATCTCATCGTATGAGAGAACCTCGAACACCTGCTCGAAAAAATCGAGGCCGAATTCCTTGGCATAACCTTCGATTTTTTCGTTCAAGGCGGAAAGACGAGCTGTGAGCGGCTTCGGCACGTGGCCCTCCTATTTGCCCTTCCCAAGGAACGTCTTGATGGACTGATAGATGGCCTCCCGGTCCGGAATCTCCGACCAAATAAGCCTTTCGTCATCGGGGAAAGACTCTTTTAAATCCTTGAGGAATTGCCCCGAACCATAAGGGCTCTCCACCTGTCCGTAGCAGAAAAGGTTCGACCATGGCAGCAGGCAGTTGCGCATTAGCTCGGTGCATGTGCGCGAGTCCTCGGACGACCAGTTGTCTCCGTCCGAGAAGTGAAACGGATAAATGTTCCATCCCTGGGGATCGTACTCAGCGTCGATGATTTCCGCGCAGAGCTTATAGGCGCTGGAGATCATCGTTCCTCCCGACTCGCGTGTGTGGAAGAATGTTTCCCGATCGACTTCCCGGGCCACCGCGTCGTGAATGATGTACCTCGTATCCAGCCCCTTGTACT
This sequence comes from Deltaproteobacteria bacterium, assembly GCA_007130885.1. GTDB lineage: Bacteria > Myxococcota > Myxococcia > SLRQ01 > SLRQ01 > SLRQ01. The sequence goes on along the minus strand of SLRQ01000116.1, from coordinate 1,681 downwards.
GACTGCGCAGCCACGTATCGATCCAGAAGGATTCAATGCGAACCAGCTCCTTTTGCTCGTCTCCCATCGAGCCGGACACATCCATCATCAAGATGATGACCGCGTTGGACTCCGGCAGCCGTGTCTCCTTCCAAGAGCGGTATCGCTTGTCCTCGCGGACAGGGATTATCAAGGGATTGTTCGGGTCATAGGTGCCCGAAGCAATGCTCCTTTTGAGAGCCTCCTTGTAGGTGCGCCGAAAGTGACGCAACGACTCCGGACCTGTGGTGTGAATCCCAGAGTAACGTACCTTTACAGATTCGATGCTCTTTTGGCCTTTGGGCTCAATGTTGGGCAGCTCCAGCTCCTCGCCCATGATTTTGGCCAGATCCTCGAGGGTGACATCGACCTCCAGCACGTGCTCGCCGGGATCCTTACCGGCTTGTCCCTCGCCGGGTTGCGCGTCGCCGTGCCCGATGACGTCGCCTACCTCGCCTTCCCCCTGGCCCACGCCGCCTTGGCTCTTCGGCCCGAAACGAAAACGAGGGATGTCGATCTGGGGCACGGGTATGGTGACGGTATCCTTGCCCTTCCTGCCGAGCATCTCACCATGAGAGATGTACTTGCGCAGGTTCTTCTTTATCTTGCCACGGACGATCTGCTTGAAGCGCCGGTGGTCCTGCTTGATGCTCAGGGACAATGTCGTCTCCAGGTCACTTGGGTGCAGGGTTCCAAGAAAGAGGCTGGAAGCCCGTCCCTCCGCTGGACGGTCGACCTTCCTCGCCTCACTCCTTCGTATCACCTCTCGCGAAGATGCTGGCCACGAAGTTCAAGGCATCAGTGGAGCAGATCTCGCAATAGCCGTAGTGGTCGATGAGACGCTTTTTCACGACGTCGATCTTTTCTTGAGTCGCTTTGTCCACCACGCTGGAGACCAGATGTCGAAGCTTGATCGAGTCCTTTTGATCCTCGAACATCTTCAGCTCCAGCGCCTTGTGGAGCCGCTCGTTCGTCCTGAAGTTGAAGCTCTTGCCGTCCACGGCGAGGGCGCCGATGTAGTTCATTATTTCGCGTCTGAAGTCGTCCTTCCGGCTCTCCGGTATCTCGATCTTTTCCTCTATCGAGCGCATGAGTCGCTCGTCGGGCTCCTCGTACTCACCGGTGTACCGATTCTTGACCTTTTCTTTCTGGGTGTAAGCCTTCACGTTGTCCACGTAGTTGGCGCATAGCTTCTCTATGGCGTCCTCATCCGCGCTGATTGCGCGCTGGACTTCGTTCTTCACGACGTCTTCGTACTCCTGCTTCACCGAAGCAAGAAGCTCCTTGTACTCCTTTCGCTGATCCTCGCTCGATATTAGCGAGTGTGTCTTCAGCCCGGCATCGAGTTCGTTGAGCACCAGGAAGGGATTGATGCATCCCTCGCTCTTCTCACTGACCAGAGCGTTGGAGATCTTGTCCTGGACGTATCTTGGGGAGATACCTTCCATGCCCTCCCGCTCGGCCGTCTTACGCAGCTCCTTGATGTTGTCCTCGGTGAAACCGGGCAGCGTCTTGCCGCTGTAAAGCTTGAGCTTCTGCATTCGTGTGAGGTTGGCCTTGGTGGGCTCCTCCAGGCGAGTGAGCACCGCCCACATAGCCGCCATCTCCACGGTGTGGGGAGCGATATGCTTTCCTCGAATTCGCTTGGAGTTGTAGTCCTTTT
>SLRQ01000113.1 GCA_007130885.1 Deltaproteobacteria bacterium | reverse complement strand
CGGCCAGCACCTTCGTGATCGCCGCTGTCAACGTCGTCTTCCCGTGGTCCACGTGCCCTATGGTCCCGATGTTCACATGCGGCTTCGTCCGCTCGAACTTTGCCTTCGACATGGTTTCTCCCGTCTTGGTCTTTACTCTTTTTCAGATACCGGTGCTACCCCTGAACTTCGCTACAATCTCATCAGCGATGTTCTTCGGCAACTCCGCATAGTTTTCGAAATGCATCGTGTAACTGGCCCTGCCCTGGCTCATCGATCTCAAATCGGTGGCGTAACCGAACATCTCGGCTAATGGCACCCTCGCCCGTATCACCTGTATTCCCGCGCGCTCCTCCATGCCCTGCACGCGCCCACGTCGCCCATTGAGATCACCTATGACATCTCCCATGAACTCGGGTGGAGTAACAATTTCGCATGACATTACAGGCTCGAGGATCACCGGCTTTGCATTGACGCAAGCACTCTTGAAAGCCTTGGATCCGGCAATCTTGAACGCCATCTCGGATGAGTCGACTTCGTGGTAGCTGCCGTCGAAAAGCTCTACCTGCACGTCTACTATGGGGTGCCCCGCCAGCACTCCAGCTTCCGTGGCCTCGACGATACCTTTCTCGATTGCCGGAATGAACTCCTTCGGTACTGCCCCTCCGACGATGGAATTGATGAACTCGAACCCTTCCCCCGGCTTACGAGGATTCACTCGAAGCCGGCAATGACCATATTGTCCGCGACCGCCGGTCTGCCGCACATACCGCCCTTCGGCTTCCGCCGAGGTGGACACGGACTCCCTGTAGGCCACCTGCGGCTTGCCCACATTAGCTCCAACCTTGAACTCTCGCTGAAGCCTGTCGACAATAATCTCGAGGTGAAGCTCCCCCATTCCAGCAATCAGCGTCTGCCCCGTCTCCTCGTCTGTTCGAACTCGGAATGAGGGGTCTTCGAGCGCGAGCTTTTGCAGGGCGGTGCCCAACTTCTCCTGATCAACCTGTGTCTTGGGCTCGATGGCGATATCGATTACCGGGTCAGGGAAGTCCATCTTTTCGAGCAGAACTATGTTTTTTGAATCACAAAGAGTGTCGCCCGTGCTCGTGTTTCGCAAACCCACCGCCGCTACTATGTCCCCCGAATAACTCTCCTTGACATCCTCGCGCTTATTCGAGTGCATTCGCAGGAGGCGGCCAATGCGCTCCTTTTTGCGTTTTACCGGGTTGTAAACGTATGATCCCGCCGAAAGCTTACCGGAGTAGACCCGGAGAAAAGTGAGCTGACCAACGTATGGATCGGTAGCTATCTTGAAGCTAAGAGCCGAAAGCGGCGCTTCGTCATCGGCTTTCCTCGAAATCTTGTTACCTTCTTCGTCTTCTCCCTCGATGGGACGAACCTCCAAAGGCGAAGGCAAATAGCTAAGTACTCCGTCCAGAAGCTGCTGCACCCCTTTGTTCTTGAACGCGGATCCACACAGGACCGGAACAATCTCCATTTGAACGCAACCATGGCGAATTGCGCTTCGAATCTCTTTTTCGTCTAGAAGCTGTCCAGCCAAAAACCTTTCAAGAAGCCTCTCATCGAACTCAACTACCGCATCGAGCATCTGTTCGCGCGCAGCCAGAGAGACCTCCTCGAGTTCCTCGGGCACGGGCCCCACTTCGAACCTGGCACCGAGGGAGGCGTCATCGAAGGTGATGGCTTTCATCGAGACGAGATCGACCATTCCCCGAAACTCATCCTCCGCGCCAATAGGTATCTGTACCGGCACGGGCCTGGCCTTCAACCTGGAGCGGATCATCTCAATTACACGGGAAAAGTCGGCTCCCACCCGGTCCATCTTGTTTACAAAAGCTACACGCGGAACCTTGTAACGATCTGCCTGTCGCCACACGGCCTCGGACTGCGGCTCGACGCCGCCTACAGCGCAAAACAGAGCAACCGCACTGTCCAGCACCCTCAACGAGCGCTCGACCTCCATGGAGAAATCGACGTGACCGGGTGTATCGATAATGTTGATACGATGGTCGTCCCAAAAACAGGTGGTCGCAGCGGAGGTAATAGTAATACCACGCTCCTGCTCCTGCTCCATCCAATCCATGATGGCCGTGCCCTCATGGACCTCACCAAGCCGATGCGAAACTCCCGTGTAGTAGAGAATTCGCTCGGTAGTCGTGGTCTTGCCGGCATCGATGTGCGCCATGATGCCGATATTTCGCACGCGCTCTAGTGGGTACTGACGGGCCACGGTTTCAGTCCTTGCTGCTTTATTCCAATTCCGAAAAAATCTCGCCTCACCTATCTTGCAAGCACAAAACACCGGTGCTTTGGGCCTGAACGACCCACCACATCGAGCATTCTCCATGTCAGAGACCCGATTTCGTGAAACGAGCTATGTAACAGAGCCGCATGCCGGCTGGCTGTTCGCCAGACGAACTAGCGGGCAAAGGGACTCACCACCTGTAGTGGGCGAAAGCCTTGTTGGCCTCGGCCATACGATGGGTGTCCTCCTTCTTCTTAACCGAGTTTCCTCTATTCGCGGCGGCATCCATCAACTCCGCCGCCAACTTCTCCGCCATGGTCTTCTCCCCACGTTTTATGGAGAAGCCTTTCAGCCACCTCATGGCAAGAGCGACCCGACGATCGGGCCGAACCTCGACCGGCACCTGATATGTAGCACCACCTACACGCCTGGACCTGACCTCGACAACCGGCTTTACGTTGTCCAGCGCCTTCTTGAACACACGCAGAGGATCTTCGTTGGCACGCTGCTCGATTCGGTCGAAGGCCCCGTAACAAATCCTCTGCGCTACGGTCTTCTTGCCATCCAGCATCAAGCAATTGATGAACTTGGCCACGAGACGATCCCCACACTTGGGATCCGGGCTTATCTTTCGTTTTGGTACTTCGCGTCGTCGAGGCATTGCTCGAATCCTATCTGATCGTTAGCTTGGCTTCTTGGTTCCGTACTTGGAGCGCCCTTGCTTGCGACCCTCCACACCAACGGTATCCAACGAGCCGCGGACGACATGGTATCGAACTCCCGGAAGATCCTTCACTCGACCACCGCGCATGAGCACCACGGAGTGCTCCTGAAGGTTGTGGCCTTCTCCAGGAATATAGGTTGTAACCTCTATGCCATTGGTCAAGCGCACCCTGGCCACCTTGCGCAGAGCGGAGTTCGGCTTCTTCGGCGTAGTGGTCACCACCCTCGTACACACGCCACGCTTCTGTGGACATGCTTGGAGGGCCGGCGCCTTCTCCTTGGCCTTGATTTGCTTTCGGCCCTTGCGGATCAACTGTTGAATTGTAGGCATTGGTGCGTCTTGCTCGTATCGCGCAACCCGACACTCCATTAAGTGGCGGACCACACCTTTTTGGGATTCTGCGAGTATTGAGCCGCGGAGCCCGTCCCAGGCAAACAAACCAAGGACCACGGCCGGTCATGGGTTGTGGCTCGCAGCGGAGAAACCGGCCATTTACAGCAGTAAACCGCCCCTGTCAACCCTTATCGCTATTCATCGGCCATGACCTGTGACATGGCCTCGTCTCCCGCGGTCAGAACATCCTCGGCTCCTTCGACCTCCTCGGCCGGAGTCTCCACCTCGATATCGACGTTCTTGTAGATAGGAAGGCCGGTCCCCGCGGGGATGAGGCGGCCCATGATGACGTTCTCCTTGAGCCCACGAAGGTAATCAATCCTGCCGGATATCGCCGCTTCGGTAAGGACCTTGGTCGTCTCTTGAAAGGATGCCGCCGCTATGAAGGATTCCGTTGAGAGAGAAGCCTTTGTTATACCCAGAAGCAAAGGCTCACCCATTGCCGGCTGTCCGTCCTCGGTCAAGATGCGATCGTTTTCCTCCTCGAAGACCCTTTTCTCGACCTGCTCGTCTACTAGGAAGTTCGTGTCGCCGACATCCGTAATTTTAACGCGGCGCAGCATTTGACGCACGATGACCTCGATGTGCTTGTCATTAATGCTCACACCCTGAAGCCTGTACACTTCCTGGATCTCGTCGACCAAGTAACGCGCAAGCTCTTTTTCGCCCAAAACAGCAAGTATGTCATGGGGGTTGACCGCACCGTCCATGAGAGGATCGCCGGGCTTGACTCGATCTCCTTCCTGCACGGAGATGTGCTTGCCCTTCGGTATTAGATATTCACGAGTCTCCGCCTTCGGGTCGTCGGGCACCACCAAAACCTTACGTTTACCCTTGGTGTCCTTTCCGTACTTCACCACTCCATCGATCTCTGCGATTACCGCCGCTTCCTTGGGCTTTCGAGCCTCGAACAACTCGGCGACCCTCGGCAAGCCACCCGTGATGTCCTTGGTCTTGGTCGTCTCCCTTGGAATACGAGCTATCACGTCACCTGAAGACAAGTCCTCCCCATCGGTAACCGTGATGTTTGATCCAACTGGGAGGAAGTACCTCGCGGGTTGCCCGTTAGGCAGGATAATGACGTCTCCATTCTCATCCAGCAAACTGATCCTGGGACGAACCTCCGGATCCTTGTTCTCGATTATGACTCGCTGAGATAGCCCTGTCACCTCGTCGAGGGTCTCCAACATGGTTACCCCCTCGACGATGTCGTCGTAGGCAACTCTACCGCCCATTTCCGTCAAAATCGGGGAAGCGAAAGGATCCCACTCGGCTATAAGGGCGCCGCCTTCGACCTGCTGCCCATCATGGACCAGCATCCTCGCACCATAGATGACGCTGTAGCGCTCCCGCTCACGGCCATTGTCATCGACTATTACAGCCTCACCGTTTCGATTGACTACAACGAGGTTGCCATCGCTACGCTTGACCGTCTGAAGGTTATGGTACTTGACGCTCCCGCCACCTCGACTCTCCAGGGTGGACTGCTCGGCTCGCCGACTGGCGGCGCCACCGATGTGGAAGGTTCTCATGGTGAGCTGGGTTCCGGGCTCCCCAATGGACTGCGCGGCAATGACCCCGATAGCCTCTCCGAGACTAACCTTGTTCCCGCGGGCCAGGTCGCGCCCGTAGCATTCTATGCAAACGCCTCGCCTGGCTTGGCAAGAAAGCACGGAACGGATACGCGCCCGTTCAACTCCCGCATCGACCACGATGCCGGCCTTTTCTTCATCTATCTCCTCGTTGGCATTGATCAGTACCTCGCCGGTGAACGGATCGGTGATGTCGTCGAGCGCGGTTCGGCCGAGGATGCGCTCCTGAAGCGGTTCGACCACCTCACCCGCCTCAATGAGAGCCGTGGCTGTAATCCCATCCAACGTGCCGCAATCCTCCTCTGTAATGATCGCGTCCTGCGCCACGTCTACGAGCCGACGAGTGAGGTAACCGGAGTTAGCTGTCTTTAGCGCCGTATCCGCTAGTCCCTTACGGGCGCCATGAGTGGAGATGAAGTACTGCAACACCGACAATCCCTCACGGAAGTTGGAGGTGATGGGCGTCTCGATAATCTCCCCGGATGGCTTGGCCATGAGGCCTCGCATTCCGGCCAGCTGCCTAATCTGCTGCGCACTACCACGCGCGCCGGAGTCGGCCATCATGAAGATCGGGTTGAAGGACGCTTGTCGTATGACTTTCCCGTCCTTCATCACCTCGTCGGTGCCGATATTGCTCATCATTTTGGCCGCCACCTCTTCGGTTACCTCGGCCCAGATATCAATGACCTTGTTGTACCTCTCACCGTCCGTGATCAGGCCCTCGACGTACTGATTGGTGATCTCCTCGACTTCCTTTTGGGCCCTACCGAGGTACTCTTCCTTCTCCTTCGGGACCTCCATGTCGGCAATGCCGATCGATATGCCGGCCTTGGTTGCATAGCTGTATCCGAGAGTACGGACACGATCCGCCAGCAACACCGTCTCCTTCTCCCCGCAAAGCCGATAGCAAACATCGATCAACTTGCCGAGAGACCGCTTGTCCATCGCCTTGTTGACCCATGTGTCGAAGTCGACCTCGTTGGGTACAATCTCCGCGAGCACTACACGTCCGACAGTAGTCTCAATTCGTGTTCCTTGGATGCGGCAGACGATTCGAGCCTGATGCTCGACCAAGCCATGGTCAAGAGCAACGCGAACCTCCTCGGGTGAAGCAAAGATTTTGCCGTCACCACGCGCATCAGCCCTCATACGAGTGAGCCAGTAGCAGCCGAGCACGATGTCCTGCGATGGAACGATTATCGGCTTTCCATTGGCGGGCGACAAAATGTTGTTGGTGCTCATCATCAGCACCCGAGCTTCGAGCTGGGCCTCGATCGAAAGCGGCACATGCGCCGCCATCTGATCCCCATCGAAGTCCGCGTTGTAGGCCGAGCAGACCAGAGGATGAAGCTGGATAGCCTTGCCCTCAATCAGAACCGGCTCGAACGCCTGAATTCCGAGTCTATGAAGAGTCGGTGCACGGTTTAGAAGAATCGGATGCTCGCGTATGACCTCGTCGAGTATGTCCCAGACCTCGGGGCGCTCCTTCTCCACCAACTTCTTGGCGCTCTTGATGGTAGTGACATATCCCTTCTCTTCCAGCTTATTGTAGATGAAGGGCTTGAACAGCTCGAGCGCCATCACCTTCGGGATGCCGCATTCGTGCAATTTCAGCTCGGGTCCCACCACGATCACCGAGCGGCCCGAGTAGTCGACACGCTTACCCAACAGGTTTTGCCTGAAGCGACCCTGCTTACCCTTGAGCATGTCGGAAAGCGACTTGAGAGGCCGCTTGTTCGGCCCCGTTATCGTCTTACCCCGCCTCCCGTTGTCGAAAAGCGCGTCCACTGCTTCCTGCAGCATTCGCTTTTCGTTGCGAATTATGATGTCCGGAGCGTTGAGCTCTTGGAGTCTTTTCAGCCTGTTGTTCCTATTGATGACCCGGCGATAGAGATCGTTCAAGTCACTTGTCGCGAACCTACCTCCGTCGAGGGGAACCAGCGGACGCAGATCTGGAGGAATGACCGGTATTACTTGGAGCATCATCCACTCTGGAGCGTTCCCGGAATCGATGAAGCTGGTGACGACTTTCAATCGCTTGGCGTACTTCTTTCGCTTGGCCTCCGAGGCTGTCTCTTTCATGTCCAAACGGAGCTCGTCGGCCAGCGCGTGATTATCGACCCTCTTCAGCAGATCACGAACCGCATCCCCGCCCATGTGGGCCTCGAAGGAGTCGATCCCGTACTCCTCCATGGCTCGATAATACTGCTCCTCGTTCAAGAGTTCGCCCTCCTTCAATGGCGTCCCCTTTGGGTCCACGACGATGAAGGCCTCGCAGTACAAGACCTTTTCGAGGTCCTTCAACGTGATGTCGAGCATGTTGCCGATTCGAGAAGGCAACGACTTCAAGAACCATATGTGCGCGACAGGAGTAGCAAGGCTAATGTGCCCCAACCGCTCCCGACGCACCTTGGACTGTATGACCTCGACTCCGCATTTTTCACACACTACCCCACGGTGCTTCATGCGCTTGTACTTGCCGCAATTACACTCGTAGTCCTTCACTGGGCCGAAGATCTTGGCGCAGAAAAGCCCTTCTCGCTCCGGCTTGAACGTGCGGTAGTTGATGGTCTCGGGTTTCTTCACCTCGCCGTGGGACCAGTTTCTGATCTTCTCCGGAGATGCCAGTGAGATACGAATTGCGGAGAAGGACAACGGGTCCTTGGGCTTTTCGAAGAAATTGAAAATGTCTTTCACTTCGAACCTCTTTGTTGAGACGGTGACGAAACCTTAGGCGGATCGGCGCGCGATTACACCACCACGCTCCGCAATCTGCGACTCTTCGAGCAACTCGACGTCCAAAGCGAGCGCCTGCAGCTCCTTGATCAGCACGTTGAACGACTCGGGAAGCCCGCACTCGAGAGTGTTATCTCCCTTGACAATCGCTTCATACATTCGAGTTCGACCAACCACATCGTCCGACTTGACAGTCAAAAACTCCTGGAGACTGTAGGCAGCACCATAGGCCTCCATGGCCCACACCTCCATCTCTCCGAGACGCTGACCACCGAACTGCGCCTTGCCTCCAAGAGGCTGCTGGGTAACTAGCGAGTAAGGACCTATGGATCTGGCGTGGATCTTTTCGTCGACGAGGTGGTGCAGCTTGAGCATGTACATGATCCCCACCGCCACGTCCGACTCGAATGCCTCTCCCGTACGACCATCGAACAGAATAGACTTGCCGTGCGGCTTGAGCCCGGCCTCCTTCAGGAGGCTCTCAATCTCCTCCTGTGAAGCACCATCGAACACCGCTGTCGCCATGTGAACGCCGTTTCGAAGCTTGCTCGCGAGCCTGCGAAGATCTTTCTCCGAGAGTTCGTCCACGATCTCTTCGATTCGCGAGCCACCCATGATCTTCTTGATCTGCTTGCGGAACGCGGACGAATCCCAGCTCTTCTCCACAAACTCCTCGATTTTCTTGCCCAGATTGTATGCAGCCCAACCCAGGTGCGTCTCGAGGATTTGCCCTATGTTCATGCGGGAGGGTACGCCCAGTGGATTTAGGACGATGTCCACCGGCGTCCCATCCTCCAAATAGGGCATATCCTCTTGGGGCAATATTCGCGAGATTACTCCCTTGTTTCCATGACGCCCGGCCATCTTGTCGCCGACCGCAATCTTCCGTTTGATGGCAACGTACACCTTCACCATCTTTATGACGCCCGGCGGCAGCTCATCGCCTTTCTTGAGCCGCGCGATTTTCTCGCCGAAGAGCAGCTTGATGATCTCCTTCTGCTCGTTGTAGCTGTCGACGATCCCTCGAACACGAGAGTCTACCTTCGCATCTTCGGTAGCCAGATCGCTCCAGTACCTCTCTGGAACCTTGTCCAGAACCTCATCGGATAGAACATCGCCCTTGCCTACCAGGACGCGTCCCTTGTCGCCGGTCAGGCGAGCCGCCACGCGCTTACCCTTCAATATGGCGCGCAGCTTGGAGAAGGCATTCTCCTTCAAGATCCTAATCTCATCGTTCTGATCCTTGAGAAGCTTGGCCTCTTCCTGAGCCTCGATGTGTCTGGCACGCTCGTCCTTCTCCACGCCCTTTCTGGAAAACACCTTGGCTCCGATCACGGTCCCCGTGACGCCAGGAGGAACTCGAAGCGAGCTGTCCCGCACATCTCCCGCCTTCTCACCGAAGATTGCACGCAGCAGCTTTTCCTCGGGGGAGAGCTGTGTCTCTCCCTTGGGAGTAATCTTTCCAACCAGGATGTCGCCGTTATTTACCTCCGCGCCAATGCGAACGATACCGGCCTCATCGAGATCCTTGAGCGCCTCTTCTCCCACGTTCGGAATATCGCGCGTGATCTCTTCCTTGCCGAGCTTGGTATCGCGAGCGATGCTCTCGAACTCCTCGATGTGCACAGAGGTGAAGACGTCATCCTTCACCAAACGCTCGGACAACAGGACGGAATCCTCGAAGTTGTATCCCTGCCACGGCATGAAAGCCACGACCACATTGGCCCCTAAAGCCAACTCGCCCGTTTCCGTGGCGGGACCATCCGCGATGACATCTCCTTTGTGTACCCTGTCTCCCTGATCGACGATAGGCTTCTGGTTGATGCAGGTGTTTTGGTTGGATCGCTGGTACTTGACGAGATTGTAGATATCGACCTCCGCAGCGATATCCGTCGACGTGGAAGGTACATCGGCCTTGATGACGATCCGGCTGGCATCCACCGAAGCAACTACGCCGTCACGCTTGCTGACGACTGTGACGCCGGAGTCCGCGGCGACCTTCCTCTCTATTCCAGTTCCAACGAGCGGAGCATTAGTTCGAATGAGAGGGACCGCCTGGCGCTGCATGTTGGAGCCCATCAGGGCCCGGTTTGCGTCGTCGTTCTCCAAGAACGGGATGAGCGAAGCCGCCACCGAGACGAGCTGGTTCGGCGACACGTCCATCAAAGACACGTCCTCGGGACGTGCTTGCGTAAAGTCTCCGCCGATACGTGCAGCCACGAGCGGCGTCGAAAAACGCTTATTGGCGTCCAGAGGGGCGTTTGCCTGCGCGATGGTGTGCTTCTCCTCTTCGAGCGCCGACAGATACACCACCTCATCGGTGACCCTGCTGTCTTCCACCTTGCGATAAGGGGTCTCCACGAACCCATACTCGTTGACCCGCGCAAAGCTCGATAGCGAGGCAATCAATCCAATGTTCGGACCCTCGGGGGTCTCGATAGGACAAATGCGGCCGTAGTGGGTGGGGTGTACATCTCGAACCTCGAACCCCGCCCGTTCTCTGGTGAGTCCGCCTGGTCCCAGCGCGGAAAGCCTTCGCTTGTGCGTCACCTCCGAAAGCGGGTTCGTCTGGTCCATGAACTGAGAGAGCTGGCTGGAGCCGAAAAACTCCTTGATCACCGCTGTTACAGGCTTGGCGTTGATCAGATCGTGCGGCATGAGCGTTTCAATCTCCTGAAGACTCATCCGCTCCTTGATGGCACGCTCCATTCGCACCAGACCAATACGATACTGATTCTCGAGAAGCTCCCCTACCGCTCTGACCCTACGATTGCCCAGATGGTCGATGTCGTCTATTTGCCCCCGACCATTTTTGAGTTCTATGAGGTAGCGAACGACCTCCAGAATGTCCCTTTTGGTGAGAACCTTGAAATCGAGGGACTCGTCCAAATCGAACTTGTAATTGAGCTTTAGCCTACCGACCTTGGAGAGGTCGTACCGCTCCGGATTGAAAAACAGGTTCATAAACAGCGTAGTAGCCGTTTCAACGGTAGGAGGATCACCAGGTCGAAGACGCCGGTAGACCTCCATGATGGCTTCCTCTGGTGTCTCTATCTTGTCCAGAACCAGAGTGTCACGCAGGAAGCTGCCGACATTGAGGTTGTCAATGAAAAGCACCTCGAATCTGTCGATGCTCTTCTCGCGAAGCAGATCGATCTTCTCCTCGGTCACCTCCTCATTGCACTCCAGAAGGATCTCTCCGGTCTCCTCGTCCACTACGTCGCTGGCGCAAACCTTTGTCCACAGCTCTTCTTTTTCTATGGGCAGCCGCGACAAGTTGGCCTTTTCCAGCTTTCGGATCACCCCTGCCGTGAACTTGCGGTTCTTCTTTACGATAACGGTGCCGGTCTTCGGGTCCTTAATGTCGCGAGAAGCCCGCTGTCCCCGAAGAAGACCCGGCTTGACCTCCATCTCGAACTTGCCGCCCTTGACGATGTGGATGGTCTCGGTGTCGAAAAAGAAGTTCAAGATCTCGTCGGTCGTCCCATACCACTCCAACGGGTTGACCTTCGAGGTATCAGGAACCCCACCCAATGCCCGGAGCAGTGTGGTGACCGGCAGCTTTCTTCTGCGATCTATCCTGACATGCAAGATGTCCTTGTGATCGAACTCGAAGTCGAGCCAAGAACCCCGGTACGGTATAACCCTGGCGTTGTACAGAAGCTTGCCAGAACTGTGGCTTCGCCCCCGATCGTGGTCGAAGAAAGCACCCGGCGACCTGTGGAGCTGACTGACGACCACTCGCTCGGTTCCGTTCACGATGAACGTCCCGTGCTCGGTCATCAACGGAATCTCACCGAAATAGACCTCCTGCTCCTTTACGTCGCGGATCGAAACTGCTCCCGTCTCTTCGTCCTTGTCCCAGACGACGAGCCGAACCACTACCCTCATGGGGGCCGCGCAAGTCATTCCTCGCTGTAGACATTCGTCCACATCGTACTTGGGCTTGTCGAGGTGATAGGAAACGAACTCGAGAGAGCTTGTCTCGTTGAAGTCCCGTATGGGGAACACGCTCTTGAAGACCCCTTGCAGGCCCACATCCTCCCTTTCCTCGGGAGGAACATCGGCTTGAAGGAACTTCTCGTAAGACCTCTTCTGTATGTCGATGAGGTTTGGAAGATCGATGGCCTTCGGGATCTTCGAGAAGCTCTTCCTCTCACGGAAGTTGTGCTGAACGATTTTCGCCATTATCGGGTGCCTCGGCGTGGAGCGCGAATAATAGGACTTGGCGCCTTCGATTAAATGAATGCGACGGCGGACGATGCCCCGGTAAAGTGCCTCTCGAGAAGCCCTCTACCGGGACGTCCTCCCGCCGACAAGCAGCCGTACGCTGCTACTTGATCTCCGCCTCTGCTCCGGCATCGACCAACTTCTTCTTTGCTTCTTCCGCCTCTTCCTTGGTGACCGCCTCTTTCACCGCCTTCGGAGCGCCTTCGACGAGATCCTTCGCCTCTTTCAGGCCGAGCCCCGTCATGGCTCTCACTTCCTTGATCACGTTGATTTTCTTCGCACCGGCGGACTTGAGGATCACATCGAACTCGGTCTGCTCCTCAGCCGCGGCTTCGCCCGCGGCGCCCGGCGCGGCCGCTACCGCGACAGGTGCGGCGGCGGACACTCCCCACTTCTCTTCGAGGATCTTCACGAGTTCAGCGGCTTCCATTATGGATAGCTCGGAAAGTTGCTCGGCAATAGTATTCAGATCAGCCATTGCTATTACTCCTGAAAGGCCTTCTCCTCCGCCGAGCCCCCCGGTCCGCCGAGACGGATGAGGAGAACAGCGAAAGAGGCCGGGTTATTCGCCCGAAATTCGGGCTGTTATTCGTTTGAGGTTGTACCGCCCGCGGCACCGCCACGAGCGCGCATGATTAATCTTCCTGGCTCTGGTCAGACTTGGCCTTGAGCACCTGTGTCAGCTGTGTAGCCGGTGTGCTTGCTAGGCGCACGAGCGTCTGGGCCGGAGTATTGATCAACGCCAACAATTGGCCACGAAGCTCCTGAAGACCCGGCAGCTTGGAAAGTGCCTCAACGTCTCCCGAGGAGTAGAGCTTACCGTCTACCACTCCTCCTTTGACCTCCAGCTTGCCGGCGTTTTCCTTCAAAAAGCCGTATAGAATCTTCGCCGGAGTTACCACGTCGTCTTCGTACCCCAAGACGACCGCCGTCGGACCTTCGAAATGCTCTGTCAGCTCCGCCGCATTAGTTCCTTCCGCGGCACGCTTCGCCAGAGTGTTCTTGACCACCCGATACTCCACCCCGCCTTCCCTGAAACGCCTACGCAGCTCAGTGGCTGCCGCGACATTCAGGCCGCTGAAGGCGACCGTCACCATTGCTTGAGCTTTTTCAAAGCTCTCGCGCAAGTCGCTTACGAACTGCTCCTTTTCAGTGCGCGTCACGTGTCTCTCACCTCCTTTCCGCGCTAGCTTGCGACCGGCCAAAGGCCGGCGCGTCGCTTGGGCCGCCCCGCGGCCGCCTGCAAGCGCCTACGCAAAAAGCGCGGAAACCGGCGGAAACCTCTGGACAGCCCCCCTGGCCGACGGCCCGAGGGGCGCCTTGCTCCTCGAAGCCCTCGTCTGGACAGGCCGGCTCGCAACCGATTACCTCTCGAAAGAGACCTGCCGTCTTCGACCAGGACAACCTTTTATTCTAATGATGTTGTATGAGCGACAAACGCCGCTCTACGGTCCCTTTGCCGCAGCCTCCAGCTCCGTGGTGTCGAGAGGCAACCCCGGCCCCATAGTCGACGAAAGAGTGGCCTTCTTCAAGTAAGTTCCTTTGGCGGCGGCAGGCTTTGCTTTTATTATGGTATCGACCAAGGCAACGACGTTCTCCTTGAGGTGGTCTTCCTCGAATGAAATCTTGCCCACCGGGGCATGAACGATGCCGGCCTTCTCGACACGAAACTCGATCTTTCCGGCCTTCGCTTCCTTTACCGCCTTCGACACATCCATGGTGACAGTACCGACCTTGGGATTAGGCATCAATCCGCGAGGACCAAGAATTCGCCCGAGGCGGCCCACAATACCCATGACGTCCGGCGTCGCGATGGCCTTATCAAACTCCAACCAGCCCTCCTGCACCTTTTGAGCGAGGTCCTCGGCTCCCACGACATCGGCACCCGCCTCCTCCGCCTCAGCCGCCTTGTCGCCTTTGGCAAACACGGCGACTTTGACCGAGCGTCCAGTCCCATGCGGAAGCACCACGGCTCCCCGGACCATTTGGTCCGCGTGCCTGGGGTCCACACCGAGATTCATGGAGAGCTCCATGGTTTCGTCGAACTTCGAGCGCTTGACCTCCTTCAAGACCTTCACCGCCTCGGAGAGCGGATAACGTCGCGTACGGTCAACTTTGCCGAGAGCTTCACGATGCTTCTTACCTGACATAAGTAGTTCTCCACGCGGTTCCAGCGGCTCACCCAAGATGAGCCTCCCGCACTAGATTTCTAGCCGACGACCTCGATGCCCATCGAGCGCGCGGTCCCTGAAATGGTATTCACCGCCGCATCCATGTCCGCGGAGGTCAGGTCCGGCTCCTTCATGCGAGCGATATCTTCGACCTGCTTCCGGGTCACCTTTCCTACCAAATCCTTGCCGGTCGTCCCACAGCCTTTCTCCAAGCCAGCGGCTTTCAAAAGCAGGACCGCCGCGGGCGGCGTCTTTGTCACGAAACTGAAGGAACGGTCGGCATACACCGTAATGATCACCGGGATGATGTAGCCTTCCTTGGCCGCCTCTTGCGTTGCAGCATTGAACTGCTTGCAAAACTCCATGATGTTCACGCCGTGCTGACCCAAGGCCGGACCCACCGGAGGAGACGGGTTGGCCTTTCCCGCCGGACACTGCAGCTTGATCTGACCGATAACCTTCTTCATCTGCTTCACCTATCAGGGACGCTGTGAATCTAGGCGCGCACCCTCCGTTACGAAACCTTCTCGACCTGGACGAAGTCTAGCTCGACCGGCGTGTCCCGGCCGAACATCGACAAAAGAACTCGAACCTTCCCCTTATCGGGGCGCACGTCCTCGACTATCCCCTGGAACCCGCTAAACGGCCCGTCCGAGACGCGGATCTGATCGCCGACCTCGAACTCGACCTTGGGCTTGGGCTTTTCCTCACCAGCGGAGATCTGACCTATTATGCGTCGCACCTCCGCCTCCGGGATAGGAGGGGGCTTCTTGGCATTACCCACGAAGCCGGTCACCTTCGGAGTGTTCTTGACGCAATGCCAAGTCCGATCATTGAGGTCCATTTTCACCAACAAGTATCCGGGGAAGAACTTGCGCTTACTAGTGCGTCTCTCCCCTCGAACCATCTCGACCACGTTTTCCATGGGAATGAGCACCTCCTCGAAGTGCTCATCGAGCCCCTCGGACCTAATGCGCTCCTCCAGGGACTTCTTGGCCTTGTTCTCATACCCTGAGTATGTGTGAACTACGTACCACTTCTTCTCGGCCATAAGATTTTCCCCAATGCGCATGTTTTACCGGCCCTATCCAACCAAAGCGAGCGTCAGCCTCCCAGATACCTTGGCGCCTCGTAGATCCGGTTTGTGACTCCCGCCCAGGTGAAATCGAAGAACCCGAGGATCACCGCCACAACAGCGGTACAGACCAAGACCGCGATCGTCGCTGCCTTGGTCTCCTGCGCGCTCGGCCAAGTTACCTTTCGCAGCTCGGAGGCAACCTCCAACGAAACGGTTCGGGCATCTTTACGCATACCTACCGCAATGGCGGCGGCGAAAGAGACCGCGAACCCGATTAGAGAAGTGAGCGTCCAGTAATCACCCACTAAGCGAGCATCTGTCCACCCCCCCCAGTCCCACATCATGCGTAGGACCTCGGTCAGGAACATCCCGACGAGGACGGCGAACAGAAAGTACGAAATGGCGACCAGGCGAACGTTGGTCATGATGGGCTTGGGCTGGCAGGCCAGGAGGGATTCGAACCCACAACCCGCGGTTTTGGAGACCGCTGCTCTGCCAATTGGAGCTACTGGCCTTTATCTTAAAGGTTAAATGAAATTACTTGGTTTCCTTGTGGAGACGATGCCCGCGACACCGCGGACAATACTTCTTGAGTTGGAGCTTGTCCGGCGTCTTGCGCTTGTTCTTGGTCGTCGAGTAGTTGCGCTCGCGACAAGACTCGCACTCGAGCTGGATTATGCTCCTATTTCCCTTGGGCATGGCTTATTCCCCGCCCGGCGGCACCACAGGCACAACCGGGCCTTATAAAACTGGCTACTCGATGATATCCGCCACCACGCCGGCACCAACCGTCCGGCCTCCCTCGCGAATCGCGAACCGAAGCTCTTTCTCCATCGCGATGGGCGTGATGAGCTCCACTTCCATCTGCACGTT
>SLRQ01000034.1 GCA_007130885.1 Deltaproteobacteria bacterium | reverse complement strand
CGGCCTTCTTCCCGGCGGCGGCCTTCTTCCCGGCGGCGGCCTTCTTCCCGGCGGCGGCCTTCTTCCCGGCGGCGGCCTTCTTTTCACTTGTAGCCGTGTCGCCACCGCCCTTCGAGCTAGCTGTCTTGGCGGCATCCCGAGCGGCGACGGTCTTCTTACGTGCGGTCGCATCCCGCCGCCGGGCACCACCTCCGACCGCCATCTTCCGCTGGCTCGAGGCCGAGGCCGAAGCCCTAGCGGCCCTCTCGGCTTTTCTAGCAGCTTTACGTCTCTTGGCTCCGGCTTCTTTCCCCTTGCCAAATAGCGCTACCCGGGTTTCATCGCCCGTGATCAAGCCAAGCTCTTGCAATGACTCGATAACTCGTTCGGCTGCGTCCTGCACGTTCTCCTTGGCTGAATCCACCCTCACCTCGGGAGAAACAGGAGGTTCGTAAGCCTCTGTAATCCCGATAAAATGGGTCAGCTCCCCTGAAAGAGCTCGTTTGTACAGACCTTTCACGTCACGTTCTATCAAGGTCTCGACATCGCAATCGACGAAGACCTCGATGAACCGCCCTATGCGCCGCCGGAGCTCCTCTCTGATGGCCCTGTAGGGGCTGATGGTTGCCCCAATGGCTATTACGCCGTTGCGGGAGAGCAACCCAGAGACATAGCCTATTCGGCGAGTGCTCAGGTCACGCTCGTCCCGGGTCTCTCCAAGCTCGTACCCGAGAAGCTTCCCCGCGTCGTCACCGTCGAGTATCTCTACCAGCCTACCGGCGGCCATCAAGCGTCCGCCGATGTAGTTCGCAAGCGTGCTCTTGCCCGAGCCGCTCATACCCGTGAACCAGATAGTGAACCCGTCCTCAGTGATCGAGGCCATTTGCGTCCTCCCTTTACTCCTCCAAGACCAATTCCCGCCCCTTGAAGGAGCGGCCATCCCATGAAAAGACGCGCGCATCCTTCAGCCGTCCATCTCGCACGTCGAGCACCAAGTGCTCTACCTCCCGCCAGGTCGCCTGCTCTCCATTTAGCGTGAACGGCTCGTCGTCATCGGACATCGCACAGCGGGAACGCGTACGGTAGAATGAAACGACCGGAGTGCCTGCCTCCTCGAGCAGCTCGATGAGCCGATCTCTAAACCGCTCAGTGATCATAGGAAACCCCCGATATGCCTCCGCTCCTCCGTCCGGGCCCTCGATATCATGAAGAGCAACGGCTTCGACACCGCGTCGAGTCTTGACACCGGATATGAGTCCTCGACACTCTTCCGGGAAAACAGCCCTGGCCCGGGCGGCCACTACTTCAAGAAGCTCCTTTGGGTACCGTACAGAAGACATTTAATAGCTCTGTAACACATTTTTCCGTGTACCTGGACGCCAAAACCACCTTTAAAGCAGGAAGAATTCACTATTTTCGTTCAAACGGGGGTTTCTTACCCAATTTGGCGAACACCTTCACGCAACCCGTGCGCTCCAGCGCAACTGCTGCGCCCCCCGTTTGCCATCTCATGGGGGCACTGACTCTGTCGGGGGGCGGGCGGCCAGCTCTCCGCACGCGTCGTGATCCGTCGGGCCACCCTCTACGGGCTCGACACACGGGCTTGGGCGCCGGTCTAGGAATCCCCCCGCGGGGCGGATACAAAGCTTCAGTTTGCTGTAGCACCGAAAGTAGTAAGGTATCCGTTCGACTAAACTTGCGTCATCGAGAGTTTCGAACCTTATTTGTCCAGGGCGAGGTCGCCCACAGCCAGGAGTCCGTAAAGTGCCCATCTATGAGTTCGTTTGCAGTGACTGCAAGCAAGGTTTCGAAGTGCTCACCACATCCTCCTCGGAAGCGACGCCCTCGTGCCCCAAATGCGAGTCGAACCATGTCGAGCGCGTCCTATCGGTGGTATCCATAGGGCGCGAGCAACCCGCCATGTCCGAAGACCTTTCAGGCTGCGCTACCTGCCCGGGAAGGGGCATGGACGGCACCTGCCCAAGGGAATGAGCCCAACCGGAGACTCACACCGCGCCCGCAAGCCGCACCCTGGGAAGCAGATTGCCTGAAACCACCCGCGGCCACGCAAAATCTCGGGCGGTGGCCCTTCCCGCCCTACGTACGGCCCGCGCCGCTCCAAAGCTCGCGCGCAGCGGTCTGTATAGCGCAACGAACTCGTTCGGATCCTCGGTTTGGAGCACCAAGGCGTTTCGCCCCGGCACGGCATAGTCCTCGCCCGAACACCCGGTACACGCGAGCCCACCCGCCGCCATGGCTTCCAGCCCCACGAGACCGAAGGGCTCGTGTGAGCTGTTGGCTAGCACGGCGTCCGCGGCTCGAAAGAGTACCCGTCTCGCATCACAGTCCAGGTGAGAGCGAAGGTGCAACACCTCGACGTCCTCACAGCCTCGAAGGGCCCGCACAAGCCCCTCGGCACCGGCTCCGTCCAAGGTTCTCTCGACTACCTTCAGTCCCAACCCACGTGCCGCGTCCATGACCTCTGCTCCGTACGGCTCGGTCCCTCCGCGAGCAACCAGGAGGGGTTTGAGGCCTCTCCGTTTCAGCAGGTCGACGCATTTCACGGCAAACATCCATCTCTTGTCACGGTCGAACCGTGCCATCTTGGCCAGCAGGACTCTATCTCCGTGCTCGCGCCGGAACGTACGAACGGCCTCGGGATCCGGGCGAGCAAGAACCTCCTTGTCGAGCCCGTTTGGTATGACCAGGGCGTCCACACCGGCAGCAGACATTATCTGCTTCATGTATCGGCTTACAGTCGTGATGATCGCGGCCTTCGAAAGGCGACTCCAATCAATGCGGTGAAATCCAAAGGTATTATTGGCGTTCCAAAGTAGAACGACTCTATCACGCAGCCCGAGCCTTCGTAGCAGCCAGTCCAGATGGAGCACAGCATCGACCGTGTGCCACTCCTCGGCAAGCACTACCGCTCGGCCTCCCGCCATCAACTGTGGACCCATCCATTCTTCGACCAGGCAAGGCGCCAAGGACCGGGCGTAATCCTTCGCTTTTCCATCCTCACCGTCATACACACCGCACGGGTGGTGCCTGCTAATCCATTGGCACCACCTGTGCAGATGGCCGAACCCGTCCATGACGTAGCCTGGAGCATCGGGCTCACCGACGAACCAAAGATGTGTTTCTATCTCGGCATCGACTAAAGCTTCGAACAGGCCTGCTATCCTGGTGCCAATCCCCCCGGCACGCGAGTAGGCGTCCGGCCCCTCGAACGAAAGAATATGGAACTGCTGCATGCTCGCTCCCCCAGGCTACCCCCGTTCGCGGGGGCTCTGCTGGCTGGATTAGGTAGCAAACCTCCCGGGAGCAAGCCCCAGACGAAAAGAAGGCTCTATTCGTCGCGCGCGAGGCGTCGATCCAGAATCACGATCTCTGGATTAGCCGAGTATGCTGGCTGCCAGGTGACCCAGCCCGTAGCCGGCCATGGTGGCAACAGCGCCCACTAGGACCATCTCGACCACCCTTCTGCTCCGCCGTGTACCACCGATGTAGGAGCGCCACAGCCCGATTACAGAGAGAAAGACGAACGATGCGCCTATGGATACCAGCAGGGCCAGGTGCGGCTCATCGAAGATGAGAAAGGGCACCGCGGGAGGGATTGCGCCGACTATGAAGGCCGCGGCCATGGAACAGCCGGCCCGCGAAGGCGACTCCGGAACCGCCTGTACCCCTAGTTCCAGCCCCCCCATTATGGAAAGGAATAGGTCCGGTTTCCTCCTTATGATGCGGGAAACCAAATCCAGGTCCCTCCCCTCCAAACCATGGCTACGCAGATACTGCTCGAACTCCGCTTTCTCCTCCGCGGGACGATCCCTCAGATGGCTTCTTTCGACGTCGATCTCTCGCCTTTCGAGTTCGGCACGCGAGCGAGACGCCACCCAAGCCCCAAAGCCCATCGAGACCGAGCCCGCCACAATCTCGACTATCGTCGCGAGCAAAATGATATCGGGATCCGGGACCGCGGCGGCCGCCCCGGCTACGAATGCCAGCGTGGAAACCAAGCCGTCATTTGCCCCAAGGATGATCTCGCGAATGCTCCACCACCAACGCGGGGCATGCGCGGTAGGGTGGGTGGTTTCGATTCGACGTCCCGTCATGATTTGCTGGTGGAAGGCATGCTTGCGAAAAGGCGTTCTTCGCAAGTCTCAAGGAAAGTGCAACATGCTGGCGCAATCTAAAGCGGAAATCATGATTCTGGATCGACGCCATTCGTCCAGAAACACGATCTCCGGTTTAGCACAGCCGAGGGAGATAACTCTCTGGCGTACGGCCGTCATACATGTGAGCATACGGACCATATGACACCTAGTAGCAAAGAGCACCAGCAAACCGAGCTGCGCTGGCTGGAGATCATAGCCGATTACAGATGCAACAACCGATGCATCGGCTGTTACTCGGTCATGGACGATGGTCCATCGATGGACCGCGGCGCCATCGTAAAGGCACTTCATGTCGGACGTACCGGTGGCGCAAGCCGTTTGTGGCTGGGAGGCGGCGAGCCCACCTTGCGACGAGACATGTTCTGGATGGTGAAGCGGGCACGCAAAATGGGATTTACTCACGTAAAGCTCCAAACCAACGGAATGCTGCTCGCTTACCCCAAGTTTGCCGCTCGCTGCGCTGAATCCGGCGTAACCGAGGCGTGCTTCGCCATCAAGGGCGCAACGGCTCGAACACACGATGCGCTGACCGCCACTCCCGGGTGCCATGAGCTCATGGAAAGGGGCATCGTGGAAGCCTTACGCGCTGGGCTTCACGTCACTGGAGACATCCTGGTTTATGAGGACAATACGGAGGAGATCCTGGAGATGGTGCGCCACTATGCCGGTATGGGCGTATCCCGCTTCAGCATTTGGCTGCTTTGCTCCACCGATGCAGGAAAGGAGCTGTGGAGTCAGGTTCCGCGGATATCGGAGGTCGTGCCTCACATAACCCGAGCGATGGATCTCGGTTTGTCGCCGGATCCCGGCTTCATCGTGTCACTTCACACGCCTCCTTGCACCGTACCCGAAAGTCATCACGACTGTCTCTTTCAAGCAGCGGACCTAGGACTCCTCGTGGCAAACCCCGGCGACCACTACTTCAAGCTCGAGACCTCGCCCATAGAGGGAGGCCTATTTCTCGATCGATGTGACGATTGCCGCCACCGCTCGAGATGCAACGGAATGCGCCGTGACTACGTGGCAATACACGGCAACTCCGAGTTTTGTCCAAGACCGGACCAGATCGGCCCTCTGGACTAGAAATTCACCGATAAGCCGGCGGAAAACTCGGTGTCCGTGGGCACCCGTCCTTCGGCGGGCTGCGCAATATAGCGAACACTTAGCCCAAGCTGCATTGCGAGACCATCCACAACCTGGGCCGAAAGAATGCTGCTCGAATTGACGCGGAGGTTCTCCGCGGCGGGGAAGTCCGGAAGAATCTCTATCTCCTGCCTGAAACGAGCGCGCTCACCCAGACGCTGCCTCAACGCCGCTCCAAAGCGAGGGGAAATGATGGTGCGATCCTCGATGTCCTTTCGAGTCGGAAAATACTGGAATCTGGATTCCCTCGTGGAGCGAAGTCCGACATCCGTGCTCAGTCTGGTGCGAACCTCATCTCCATCCTTGATCTCGAGCCACCGGAACGTAACGCCTGCCTCCCCGAAGATCTGGTACTCGATGCTCGCCGGATGGTCGGCCATTATGCCGGTCTGCGCGTATGCCGCGGAACGGCGCCAAATGTCCCTCTCCCCACGCAGCGAGCCCTCGGCTCCACGCGCCGTTACCTCCACGCCCTCTTCACGCCTAGCCTCTCCATAAACGGCGTTGAAGCGAGCTTCGCTGGCCCAGCCTCGCAATTCCCCTCTGGAAGAAGCTTGTATGCGAGCCGTGACCGCCCTCGCGTTCCCGGTGAGAGATACGAAGCTGGCGCCAACCTCGTTCTCCCACTGAACAGACTCCTTGGTCTTGTCTTCGTCGCCGGAGATGGACTCCGCCTCCAAAGTCTCCTGCTCGCCGCCGTCAGGCTCGAGCGCGGTCTCCAGGTCCGAACCTTCGGTCCCTGGAGTCGCGAACGATTGCACGGGGACGAACAAAACTAGAGAAATCAAAAGCAGGAACCCGTAATCTTGATAACCGACTCGGATGGCAAAAAACCTCTCTTCTCCCATAAACTGGAATCGGTGAGTCGTTGAACAGCCGGCCCGGGAGCATGGCCGCCGCGAACTATACGAAAACCCGGCTTTTGACGCGACCCCCGTCCGATGACCCATGGGCCGCGCTCGAGGTATAAGGCCCTCATGGATGATAGCAACCGCACCGTTCACGAAACATTCTTTCCCCGCCTCGATGTAGGCCGCGGGCTTCTTCCCATTTTGCTCGCAGCCTCGCTGTCGTTGGGCTGCGAGCCCGAAGACCTTTTGTGCGAGATCGAGCATGGCACCAGTGTGATGTTCGACCACAGGCCAAACGCACCTGGAGGCTGGCTTTCACATCCTTTTCCGTCTGACCACAGGCGCAAAAACGGCCTGGTATACATCCAGGATCTGCCCAACCCTGGGGGCAGTGAGATGATAGAGAGCTATCTATGGGAGGCTGAAGCGTTTCTTGACGGGTTTGGGCTCAACACGCCGGCCTACTTCACCTTCGACGGCCCCATCGAGTCGACCAGCCTGCCCAAAGCCGCGGCCGTTTATTTGGAGTCCGAGGCTCCTTTACAGATCATCGACGTGGATCCCGACTCACCCGAGACGGGGCGACGCTTTCCTCTGAGGTGGCAGTACTACCCGGAAGGGAACAGCTTTGCACCTCCGTGGACGCTGGCGATTGCACCGGAGTGGGGATTTCCCCTTCGAAGCAGCACGACCTACGCTGTCATCGCGACCCGCGGCATTCTCGATTCCGATGGAGCTCCCTTGGTGCCCACCCTACTGGCACACCTAGGACTTGCGGACTCGGATCCGTGTGCCCATGACCTGCCCCCTCTCTTGGTAGACGAAGCCAGGGAGATGCTGGCGCCCTTACGGAGCCTTCTCTCCTCGGGAGAGCTCGAAGAGATAGTGGCCGCCACGGTGTTCACGACAATGGACGCCACCGGCGAGGTCGAGGCGATGCGCGAGGTAATTCATCAAATGGACCCCCCTTCCGTTGCCGGATGGAGAGCTTTTGATGACGGCCAAGGCTGGCAACGCCGCTCCTTTCAGTGGGCACCCGGAGAGTTCGCCGACTACTTCGTCATGGAAGGGTACTTCGAGTCGCCGTACTTCATAGAGGGAACGATTCCGTACAACGAGCCGTCCGATGGCGGCGGCCTCTATATCGTAGACGGCCGCCCGGAGCCAGTCTTGCAGGAGACCTTGAGGTTCGCCCTGACGATACCCGACGCGCCGCCACGCGACGGAGACTGCCATCCCATCGTACAGTACGCGCATGGTACCGGCGGTACCGCGCACGGCTTCACCACCAGGTCCGCCGGGCGGATGGCGGGCAGAGGGCTGGCGGCCATCGGGCTCGATCAGCCGCTGCATGGCGAACGTACCGACGGCGCCAGCTTCGACCCTTCCCTTCGCACCTTCAACGTGGCAAACGTTCTCGCCACCCGTAGCATCATGCGCCAGTCGGCGGCCGACACTTTCTCCCTGACGCGTTTGTTGAAGAACGGCTTCGAGGTTCCCGCCCAGCATAGCCCCACCGGGGAAAGAATATGCTTCTCGGTAGACCCCATGCTCTTCTTCGGCCACTCGCAGGGGGGCATCACAGGTTCCTTGGCGGCGGCTTTCGAGACCGACATCGATTCCTGGATGCTGTCCGGCTCCGGAGGAGGGCTCGGGATTACAGTCATGCAGCGCAAGGAACCCGTAGACATGGAGTGGCTATTGAGGACGCTTGGTGAAGTGAGCTCCGATGAAAGCCTAGACGAGCTACACCCGCTGGTGATGCTGCTTCATACTCTCAACGAGGTCAGCGATCCCATCAACTACTCACCCAAATGGTTGCTCTCTGAACGGCCACGGCACTTCCTCGTCACCTCGGGCTGTGCTGACACGGCCACTCCCTATCTGACGGCTCTCGCAAAGACGGCGGCCGGAGGCATCCCGCTCGTGGAGCCCGTGGGGACCGAGCATCCATGGCACGACCTGGCTGGAGCTCCCTCAACGCCGGCGCCTGTCTCATCCAACCTACATGACACCACCGCCGGACACATTCACTGGCCCGGCGGAGATCACTTCGTCGTCTTCAACGAGACCGAGGCCATCCACGCATCAATGAGATTCCTGGATACGGCCGCCTCGGGGCTACCGGTCATAGAGCGAGATCCAAATGCAGACGTGCGGTGAACCGAGCAATGAATAAGAAGCGCTGATTTGGACGGCAGTGGTATTATTGATATACCGCTTACTCGTATGCTTTGCTCAATGCGGCCAAATTATGGACAGCGCGTAGCCGCTTTTGCCGCCGTCGCGGCATTCTTCTTGTTGGCCCAGCAAGCAGCACCGGCAAAAACGGCGCACGGCCCCATGCCGCCGGAGATGACCCGTATCCTCAACGAGCCGATAACCTCCGGCAATTTCGTCGAGGTATTGGTGGGCGGCCCCGAGTACTACCCCCGCCGCCTCGAAATGATCAAAGGCGCCAAGGAAAGCATCGACCTCATGATGTTCCTCTGGTGCGACGACGTCTCCGGCATCGAGATAGCCAGGGAGCTCGCCAAGGCCGCGCGCCGCGGAGTGCGGGTCCGCGTCGTAGTCGACTACTTCAACGACAAGAGACCAGCCCAGGTTTACAGGATACTGCGTCAAGCCGGGATAGACTTGTTCATGTTCAACCCTTTGTACGCGGGATGGCGCGTAAACGACCGGGTCCACGAAAAGATCATGCTGGTCGATGGACAAACAGCTCTTCTGGGCGGCGCCAATTTGTGTGACGAGTACATGTTGGAGACCGCAAAGCGCGGCCTATGGCAAGACTACGAGATCTTCGTGGAAGGTCCCGGATCGATACGGATACAAGACAGCTTCGATGAAACTTGGAGATGGATGAGGTCGGAGGCAAAACGAACGCGAGGAGCATACGCGGCCGTGACTCCGGGCCGTCCGCCCCGCTATGCGGCTAGGCGCCATGAACCGGCTTCGCGGGGCCAAGCCATCGAGCAAGAGGTCACGCAACCGGCCCTCGCCTCGACCGGCGAGCCCGGAGCCAGGGTGCTCTTTCATCATCAGCGGCCATACAGCGATAGAGATGCCACCGATGTCTCTTTCATTCTGTACGGCATACTCATCGAGAGCGCGAAGTCTCGCGTCGTGATTCACACCCCATACATGTCACCCCCTCCACGGTTCAAGGAGGTGCTGATCGCGGCAGCCGCTAGAGGCGTAACCGTTCAGATCCTCACGAACTCTCCCGAGACAAACGATCTTTTCCACGCCTTCGCGCTGGCCGCCCGGCACCGTTACAGGCGCCTCATCGAACAAGGCATTCAGATCTTCGAGAGCCCAAAGGAAACACTTCACGGCAAGGCAATCGTGGTGGATGACAGGCTCTCCGCCGTAGGCTCTCACAACTTCACTCGCCGCAGCTTCCTACATAACGGCGAGGTAATGGTGGTCACCGACGACCCCCGCGTAGCCGAGCGCCTTTCCATGGTCTTCAACGGCAATATGGATAAGTTCACGGAGGTTTCGGAGACGAACCTCCCCCGAAAGGAGCCAAGAGGACTGAGGCGACTCGTCGGAGCGTTAGCCGGCTTCTTTCTTTGACGCCGGACCAAAGGAATGCTCCCCGCGAGCCGACCCCCCCCAGCCGGCTACGCGGGGAGACGACCGAGAAACTCCATACCAAGTCCCGGTCCCTGCTCCCTTATCCACTCGAAGGACCGCGGCAAATTGGGAGAGCAACCCATACTTCCAGCAGGTAATGTGTTAGCTTCCAGGGTCGTGAAAACGGACCTCTGGCATATACATCGCCGCCTCTCCCAAGAAGTGAAGGCACAGCGGTTCGGCCCACCGGTCACACACGTCTACAACCCGCTCGAGTATGCGGAGGTTCCGCTTCGAGCGTATCTAGATCGCTACGGTAGAGGCACCCGTGAGATCCTCTTGCTTGGCATGAACCCGGGTCCGTTCGGAATGGCCCAGACCGGCGTGCCCTTTGGTGACCCCATAATGGTCCGCGATTGGCTCGGCATCGAAGGTCCCGTGCGTTCTCCTGAACATCAGCACCCGAAGCGCCCAGTGCTGGGATTTGGGTGTCCGAGGAGGGAGATAAGCGGCAAACGCCTGTGGGGCTGGGCTCGAGATACGTTCGAGTCTCCGGAACGCTTCTTCAGTCGCTTCATGGTGCTAAATTATTGTCCGTTGGTCTTCATGGAGGAGAGCGGCCGGAATCGAACGCCCGACAAGCTTCCCGCCCAGGAAAGAGCACGTCTTTTCGCCGCCTGCGATGAAGCACTACGAAAGGAAGTAGCCCTGCTTCGGCCCAGAATGGTTATTGGAATAGGGGCCTTCGCGGAAGCCCGGGTTCGAGCCGCCCTCGAGGACGTGTTCAGCGGCGTTTTGGGAAGGATACCCCACCCTAGTCCCGCGAGCCCGGTCGCGAACGGAGGCTGGAGCGTCGCCGCCCACCGGGCTTTCGAGGAGCTCGGCGTAAACATGACGGTGGATTGACGCATCGCGGGCGGGCACAAGCATCTGCTTCGTCAGTCGTCGGTTACGCAGCCACGGCTACGTCCCCTACTTCTTGTCTGCGTCTGCATGTGCCACGCGCCGCGATCCATTCGTCCAAAGTCACGACATCCGGCTTGGCTCCATTCGCATTGCCGGATCACTCCGCCAAGGGAAGCGCCTCGGCCGGAGGGAGCGGTGGGTCCTGCAGCTCCGCGTCGTATCGCGTATTTCGCCCGTTCTCCTGGACCAGCAAGAAGACATCGTCTTCGTCCAGCACCACATAGATGTTAGCGACCGTCGCCGCGGTCAGATCTCCAGACGGCGCAACGAAGTCGATAAGACCATCGCGCCCGACATCGAGGCCAACCGAGTAGCGACCGGCTGGGGCCAAGATGTAGTCGGCGACCTCTCCAAAGACCAAGTCCTCGAACGCAATGATGGGGTCCGCTTCCGGCCGAGCCACCCAAACGTCCACTTCGGGAACCCCGGCCGCCGCGTGTATCGGCCGGAACCGGATGGAGCCGGGAGCGGGTTGGGTTAGATCATCCAAGAGCAACAACAGCTCTATATCGGCTAGAGGACCCACCGCGACTCCGGTGTAGTACTCACCCGCCTCGAGGCCGGGGATCTCGACACTTAGAACAGCTTGATCGCGCGGCTGGCCAGCGGGAACGATCTCCACGAGGTCGATGTCCGACGGAACAGCCAGATAGTCGGTCCCTTCCGTAAAGGACAGGGCAGTCACCAGGGGAACATCGGGCCCCCAAATATCAACCGCCGGGGCATCGAACGAAAGATGAACTACCCGCAGCCCCGCCTCGTCATCGCCGAGTTCGGGAGCCTCGGGCCGCGCCTCAACCCGCGCGGTCGTACCGTCGGCGAAGTGCGCAAGGATGAAGGCGTCCCCGTCGGCATCTTGAAGCGCGAATAGATTGACCACATCGCCGCCCGTTAGGGCCGGAAGCTCGAAAACCAAGTCCGCCTCTTCGTCCCCGGTAAGATCCAAACCGATGACGTAGGCCTCGGCCGGCACCTCCAGGTAGGCGCTCGCATCGCCCAAGGAGATGTTTTCGACCAGTGGCACAGGGTTCTCCGGATCGGATATATTCCAAACATCGACCTCCCCCACTTCCGGAGCAGTGTGAATCACGCGAATTCGTGCTTCTCCCTCTTCCAGGTCAGAAAAATCCTCAGTAAGGAACAGCGCGTCCAAGGAATCGGCAAAGCCGAACACAGCCGCCGTGTAGATTCCGTCCTCTTCCAGCTGCAAGTCATCGATCGTGAGAACACCTTCGGTGACCGGAGCACCGGCAAGAGTAACCTCCAAGGAGTAGGTTCCCTCGTCCAATGTCCTAAAGGCGCTGCTGTCCGTGAATGAAAGACCGGTAAACAATGTCCTGTCCGGGTCGAGCCGCCATACATCCACGGCGGGAGCATCCGGCGACAGATGAATCGCTCGAATATCCGCCACCTCGTCGACGGGGCAGGCCGGGCATCCGAACAACGACACCGCGGTGAGAGTTACAATTATTTTCAGACAAGCTGAACCAGCGACACGATTTCGTACCTCTTTACTCATCGGATCCCCCCATCCAATTTGAGTTCAAACGAGGTGGTCAAACCAATTCATAAGGTGCAAGAGCAGCGCTCCGCCCTATTGACCACCCCGCCAGAAGCTATGCATGCCCAGCGATTAAGCACGCAAGAAACAAACAACTAACCAGAAAAACAGCCGACACCGCCGTGCCGGGCAAGGCCCGTTCGCTTGACAAGCCGGCATGGATATTTGAAAAAGGCCGCCATGAAAAACGAGACAGTGAAAAACCCCATAAATCGAAACAATGCGACTGCGTTGTCCTCCTCCGAAAGTAAAGCAGTATGCGAGCAACCGTTCCGCTACCCCATCGAGCAAGCTTTCGAGGAGCCGGACTGGAGCCGTATTCCCGGCTACAGGGGTGTTTCCCGGTCGGATTGGGAGAGTGCCCTCTGGCAAAGGCGCCACACCATCAAGAACCTTGGAGACCTTGAAAAAGCCCTGGGGGATCGCCTTCCGCAGGATTTGCGTGACGAGATTGAGCTTGATCAGCAGCAGACGGCCACAATGTCCATTCTGCTCCCGCCTCACATGCTCAACTGCATGGATCTCGACGACCTGTGGAACGACCCCATACGTCGTTACATGATACCGGCTCAACGAGATAGGCATCCCGAGTGGCCGAATCATCCTCGAGCCAGTCGGGATAGCCTTCACGAAGCCGACATGTGGGCTGTGGAGGGTCTGACTCACAGATACCCCACAAAGGTACTGGCCGAACTCTTGGCGACATGCCCACAGTACTGTGGACACTGCACTAGGATGGATCTGGTAGGAAAGGATGTTGCTTCATTCCGTAAGAGTCGATTCCAGACCAAGGCCAAGGAACGCTACGCCAAAATGTTCGAGTACCTGGAGAAGACTCCACAGGTTCGAGATGTAGTGGTCTCCGGAGGAGACGTAGCCAATCTTTCGACAACCCAGCTCGAGGACTTCGTCGGTCGGCTTCTCAAGATCGAGAATATCCGCGACATCCGCCTAGCCTCGAAGGGTCTCATAGGCCTGCCTCAGCACTTCCTTCAGGACGAGGTCTTGGCCTCCATCGAGCGCCTCGCAACAAAGGCTCGAGAAAAGGGCGTGCAGCTATCGGTGCACACACACGTCAATCACGCCAATCAGGTCACTCCGCTTGTAGCCAAGGCTTCCAGAAAAGTCTTGGAGACCGGTGTCCGCGACGTTCGCAACCAAGGCGTGTTGCTTCGTGGAGTCAACGACGACACGAAGTCCATGCTCGAGCTTTGTTTCCGGCTCCTGGATGAGGCGGGGATTATGCCTTACTACTTTTTCATGTGCGATATGATTCCCAATAGCGAGCATTGGCGTCTATCCGTAGCGGAGGCACGTAGGCTCCAGCACGACATAATGGGGTATCTGCCCGGCTTCGCCACACCACGAACAGTGTGTGATGTGCCATTCGTCGGCAAACGCTGGATAGATCAGCTCGACGGGTACGATCGCGAGAAAGGCATAAGCTACTGGACCAAGAACTACCTGACCACCGTGGACGCCGATGATCCCGACGCCCTGGATGTTCGCTACGAGTATTTCGATCCGGTCTATACACTGCCCGAATCGGGACAAACCTGGTGGCGCGAGGAGCTTCTCAAGGATCGGGCATGAGTGACACAAATTCGTGCGGGGAATGCATCGCGTAGGGGTGGCGTTCCGCGGCAAGGCTTGAGATAGTGCCAACAATCAAAAAAAACACCCGATAA
The DNA here is from genome assembly GCA_007130885.1 of Deltaproteobacteria bacterium. Classification (GTDB taxonomy): domain Bacteria; phylum Myxococcota; class Myxococcia; order SLRQ01; family SLRQ01; genus SLRQ01. The sequence goes on along the minus strand of SLRQ01000034.1, from coordinate 28,215 downwards.
AGGAGCTGTCCAAATGTTCCCGACCCTCAACAAGCAGTTATGGTCGCTCACGGCAAGCGTGCTCTTGATTGCACTCCCGGCGTCATTCCTGGGCTGCAAGACAGATAATGGGGACACCACCCCAGCAGCCGAGACGGAAACCCTCGCTTCGGAGGCTATCGAAGCTCTGGAGCAGGAGAACGCCGAGCCTGCAACAGCCGACGACGAACAGCCCGACGCCGAGACCTTGGCGGCCGGCATGCCGGAAGATCCGCTCGAGGGCGCAAAGTGGGCGATGCGAAAAATGAGCAACCTAGACGATCCGCTCGAGGCCGTGGAGATGCTCACCAACAGCTCGGCGGCTGCACTGGGCACGGTGCTCCTGATGCCTCTAGGAATGATGGCGGCGATGACCGACAACCGAGAGCTGGCCGGAGAAATCGACGAATTGCTTGCCGACTACGAGCTTCCAGCCAAGCACACCCTTTGGGCCGACGAGCCGATTGCCGCGATAGAACCAAGGGGCCGGGAGCTTTTCTCCGACCTGGTTACATTGCTCGAAAAGCATCGCCCCGAAGAAGCCGAAGATGGTGACATGCCGGTCGGCGGCATGGACATCGACGAGGAGATGGAGCACTTGAGCTTCGAGGTGAAGAACGATACTACCGTGAAGATCGTGCATGCCAAGGAAGATGAGAGCTTCGAGGTGAGGCTGGAGGGCGGAAAGTGGAGGCTGCACCTTGGCAATCTGGAAGACATCCGCGAGCAGATGGAGCTACCCACCGAGCCGCCCGAGATGCCCGCGCAGCCGGGTGGACATCCATAGATAGGCCGCGTCTTTCGGCGCACAACCCCGCGACGACAGCCATCCCACATCAGTGACCGGCAAGTCCGCGCTTACAGTTCGCCGTTGACCGAGTGGTTGTTTCGTCGTGACGACCTAATCGCGCGGTACAATCGCAAGGGCGGCGCGTTGCGCAACTCGATGGTACCGACTGTGTGGTCGTAGTAACGGGTCAGGTGATCCAATAGATGCCTGTCCTGCTGCCAAAGGGTCTGATAAGCCAAAAACCGCCCACCGTCACCCATCAAACGCGCGGTCTCTTTCACGATCCTGTCTCGCACATCAACAGGCAGGTACGAAAAAGGGATCCCGCTGACTAGACAGTCGATCCCGTCCAATCCCTCGGACTCGATTACTTGTCTGACGTTCCTTGCATCAGCCTGATGAACGGAGACTCTGGGATCAGTGATCCGTTTGCGAAGGATTTCAGCGAAGTTTCGGTTCAGCTCTATCAACACCATCCTGGCATCCGGCCGCATCCTATCGAGTAGGGCTTCGGTGATGACGCCGGTTCCCGGCCCGAACTCGACGAATGTCCGGGAACCTTCGAAATCAATGTTTCGGCAAAGCCACCTCACTCCGAACGACGATGTGGGCGTCACCGAGGCGATGCGATAGTCGCTGACGAGATTCTTGAGGTACGTGAAGGTGCTCATGAGCTAAACGTGCCGCCTCCTTCCAACTCCTTACCATCCAGGCTGTCTGGTCACGGAATTCTATCCCCTAGCGCTTCAGGGCGATAGGGTCTTGCGTCGGAAGTTGCATGAATTCATACGGATGCGAAACTCCCTGCTCACTGGTTTCGGTAAAAGCGAAAAAGGTCTAAAGGATGTAGCGCGACAAATCCTCGCTTGCCAATACTTCAGAGAGCTGACCTGAGACGTACTCGGCGTCGACCTCCAACTTGCTGCCCGAGAGTTCGGAGGCACGGAAGCTCACGTCATCGAGCAAACGTTCCATCACCGTATGCAGCCGGCGCGCCCCTATGTTCTCACCCGCCGCGTTGGTTTCCTCGGCGATGCGAGCGATCTCTTCGATTCCTTCTCGGGTGAATGAAACATCCACGTCCTCGGTGCCCATTAACGCCGCGTACTGCTTGCATAGACTGTTGCGCGGCTCCTCCAAGATACGAACGAGGTCTTCTCTGGACAAAGGATCTAGCTCCACTCTTATGGGAAACCGGCCCTGCAGCTCCGGAATCATGTCACTGACCTTGCCGACGTGAAAAGCACCCGCCGCTATGAACAGCACATGGTCGGTTCTAATCGCACCGTACTTGGTGGTCACGGTAGAGCCTTCAATAACGGGAAGCAGATCCCTTTGAACCCCTTCGCGGCTGATGTCGGGACCCGTATGCTCACCTTGTCTTCCAGAGACCTTATCAATCTCATCGAGAAATATGATCCCGCTGCTCTCAGCCCTCTCCAGGGCCTCGATCTTGACTTTTTCCATATCCACCAACTGGGCCGCCTCCTGGTCCGAGAGCAGTTTGCGAGCCTCGGCGACCGTTACCTTTCTTCTTCGCGTCTTTTTCTTGCCGCCCAAACCCGGCATGCTCTGAAAGAGATCCTGCATGTTCATCATCATCTCTTCCATGCCTTGGGCGCCGAACACCTGCATCGACGGCATTGTTGGACGCTCCGGGATTTCGATCTCCACCTCTCGTTCGTCGAGGGTTCCCTTTCGAAGAAGCGCTCGCATCTTCTCTCGGCTCTCGTCCTTGCCCTCGTCCTCCGGCTCGACGCGTGATATGTCCTGACCGGGCGCGCCAAGAGGAATGCCCCCGCTACTCCCGGGATCGCGCACCTCGAAGCCCATCCCCTCCTGCTTGGGTCGCGGCCGCGGAAGCAGCACATCGAGCAGCCTCTCCTCGGCTCTCTCCTCCGCCCGCGATCCGACCCGCTGCTCCTCTTCCTGCCTGACAAGACCGACCGAGGCTTCGACCAGATCGCGCACCATGGACTCCACATCACGGCCGACGTAGCCGACCTCGGTGAACTTGCTGGCCTCGACCTTTACGAAAGGCGCGCCCGCCAGACGAGCCAAACGTCTGGCTATCTCGGTCTTGCCGACGCCGGTGGGTCCGATCATTATGATGTTCTTCGGGGTGATCTCATCCTTTAGCTCACCCTCGACACGTTGCCGTCTCCAGCGGTTCCTAAGAGCTATGGCAACAGCCCGCTTGGCATCTTGCTGGCCGACTATGTACCTGTCGAGCTCGGATACGATCTCTCTTGGAGTGAAATTTGCGCTCACGGAAGCTCCTCGATGACGAGGTTGTCGTTGGTGTAAATACAAATCTTCGAGGCTATGCTCATGGCCTCCTCGGCCACGTCTCGAGCCGATAAATTAGAATGCTTGAACAGGGCCCTGGCGGCCGCCAGCGCGTAGCCACCTCCAGAACCGACCGCCGCCACCGAGTCGTCGGGCTCGATGACGTCACCGCTGCCGGATAGCACCAGCGTCCGCTCGGCGTCGGCGACCACCAGCAAGGCCTCCAGGCGCCGCAGGAGTCTGTCGGTTCTCCAATCCTTGGCAAGCTCCACGGAAGCTCGAAGGAGGTTGCCGGAGTACTCTTTCAGCTTCCCCTCGAATCTCTCGAACAGCGTAAAGGCATCCGCTGTCGAGCCGGCAAAGCCTGCGATGATCTTGCCCTCGTGAAGGCGGCGCACTTTCCGAGCGCCCACTTTCATGACCGTGGGTCCAATGGTGACCTGACCGTCCCCCGCTATCACCGTGCCGCCGTCTTTTCGGACGCAGAGGATGGTCGTTCCCTTCGGTTGTCTCGTCTCCATCTGCGCAAGTCTGCGCACTCATTGGGAAAGCGCAAGAGCGAACGGGCCTTACGCTCCTCGAGCGCGAGGATGAGCATCATCATAGATCTTCAGTAGCTGCTCGATCGTCACGTGAGTGTAACGCTGCGTAGTAGACAGTGAGCGGTGCCCCAGCAGCTCCTGTATGGCCCGAAGATCCGCTCCGCCGGCTAGGAGATGCGTTGCGAAGCTGTGCCGGAGAACGTGGGGCGATACATTTCTAGACAAAGCAGCCACACGAACCCACCGGTCCAGACGACGGGCGATCTGCCGGCTGCTCAGCCGCGTGCCTTCCAGACCGAGAAACAAGGCTTCGTGATCGCCGCCGGGTCGCTCGAACTTGCTTCTCCTATCGAGGTATGCTTCGAGCGCCGCGCGAGCCTTACCGCCAATGGGCACCAACCGTTCCTTTCCACCCTTGCCTCTGACCCTCGCGACCCCCCCTGGCAGGTCGAGATCACCAAGCGAAAGACCTACCAGCTCGCTCACGCGCAGCCCTCCACCGTAGAGAACCTCTAGAATGGCGCGGTCCCGCAGCCGAAGAGTATCTTCCGCGCCGGCCCTTGCCTTAGCCTTGCCGGTCGAGCCCACACGAGCTCGTGGCGCCTCGATGAGAGTGAAAACGTCGTCTACGTTCAAGGCTCTAGGAAGTCGTTTGGGTTGCTTCGGAGTAGCGAGCAGCGCCGCTGGATTTGCGTCCAGGTCGCCTTCTCGAACCAGCCATCTGAAAAAGGTTCTAATTGCTGCTAGCTTGCGCATGATTGTGGCTGGAGAGTGGCTCGCGTGTAGGCTCGCTACAAAAGACCGCAGGTGGAGCTTACTTACACGGGCCCACTCAATGCTTTCCACCTCACCGCCAACCTCGAGCCCAGCCTCGCGGAGGCAGCTCACAAGCTGATTCAGGTCGCCGCGATAGGCCCGAACGGTCTGCGGGGATGAGGCGCGATCCCTGACGAGGTGCTCCAGAAACTCTTCACTTCGTGAATCCACGAATTGAGTCTATCTTCGCCTGGGACCACGACAAGAAAAGGGACGTTTCGAACAGACGCCGCGGCAGCTCGCACGGCCCGCGGAGTCGCCGGCGGACCGGAAAAACAACCCCGATAGCGACACGTGCGGAGGCATTCTTTGATATAGAGTACCCCGCGCGCGGCGGGTGCGGCGGGCACCCGCTTTCCAAACCCAAGCATGCGGCCAAGAGGCCGCCGGAGCAAGCATCATGTCTATAGTGCGACCTTTCGCCGGGCTTCGACCTTCGAGGGACAAGGTACTCGAGGTTGCCTGTCCTCCTTACGACGTAGTCAACAGTGACGAAGCCCGTGCTTACGCCGAAGGGAACCCCCTATGCTTCTTCCACATCTCCAGGCCGGAAATCAGTCTTCCCCCTGGGACGGACGAGCACTCGGACGTCGTTTACGATAAGGGCTCCGAGAACCTTGCTCGCTTCAAGAACGAGGGGATCCTGAAGGCCGACCCCAAGCCATGCTTCTACTTCTATCGCCAGAAGATGGGTGAGCATGAGCAAACAGGGCTCGTAGCCGGCGCCAGCGTGGATGAGTATCAAGCCGATCTCATAAAGAAGCACGAGCTGACCCGGGCCGATAAGGAAGACGATCGGACGAAGCACATCGATCTTCTCGACGCCAACGATGAGCCGGTGTTCTTGACCTACCGAGCCCGAGAAACCATGGATGCCATGGTCGACAAGCTAACCAAGGCACCTCCCGCATACGACTTCACCACGGACGACGGCATTGTTCATACTTTCTGGGTAGTCGATAGGCCTGACGACATCGAAACAATCGAGAAGGAGATGCGGGCTGTTCCGGCACTGTACGTGGCCGATGGCCATCACCGTTCGGCGGCGGCCTCGCGTGTTCGTGAACTTCGCAAGGAAAGAGCCGGACCGTCCCATACCGGCAAGGAGGAGTACAACTTCTTCCTGGCGGTAATCTTTCCTCACGACCAAATGCAGATCATGGACTACAACCGCGTCGTGAAGGATTTGGGCGGACTGTCCAAGGACGAGTTTCTTGCCAAGGTGTCCAAAAGCTTCTTGGTGGAGCCCTCGTCACGGAAGCAGCCGGAGCAGATACACTGCTTCGGCATGTATTTGGACAATAGATGGTACTCGCTGTGCGCCAAGGAAGAGTCCTTCGACACCTTGGACCCGGTAGCAAGCCTGGATGTGGCGATCCTTCAAAACAATCTACTGAAACCCGTTCTGGGGATCGAGAACCCCCGCACGGACAAGCGGATCGATTTCGTGGGAGGCATTAGAGGCATGGAGGAACTCGAGCGACGCGTCGACTCCGGGGAGTGCGCGGTTGCCTTCTCGATGTATCCCACCCGAATGGACCAGCTCATCGCGGTGGCCGATGCGGGGCTAATCATGCCGCCCAAGTCGACCTGGTTCGAGCCGAAGCTTCGCTCCGGCCTAGTCATCCACGAGCTTGGGTAGCTCCAGAGGCGCGCACGCACCGCCTCGCAATATACTGCTCCGCGAATGAATCAAGTCGGTGGTCGATGATCTTGTCGGCGCCGAGCCGACCCGCGGCCACCGGTCATCCTTGCGCGGAGTCGGCTACATTATGACCATCCTCGACCGAGCGTCGATAACCGCATTCCTTCTTGACGCAAGCCAGTTGCTTACCGGCTCTCCTGCTCGTTTTGACTACCAAGAATGGATGATGGCAGTGGGGACAGGCCTCCGGCACCGGCAAGTCCCAAAGAGCGTTCTTGCACTCCGGATAGTTGCTGCAACCGTAAAATACCTTTCCTTTCCGGCTGCGTCGTTCAGCAAAGTACCCCTTCTTGCACTCGGGGCAGCTAACGCCGACCGAGAGCGGCCGGCTCGTCTTGCACTCCGGATAACCACTGCAGGCGAGGAAACGACCGAATCGCCCTCTCTTCACCACCATGCTTCGGCCACAGGCTTCGCATGTCTCCCCGGACGGCTCGTCTCCTATGATCTCCACTCCACCATCGGCACGCTCACGGAAGTCCGCCGTGAACTTGCAGTCAGGGTAGGATGAGCAAGCCAAGAATCGGCCATTACGCCCCCATTTAATTACCATCCCAGCGCCGCATTTCTCGCAGGTCAGATCTGTCGGGACCTCCTCCCTCTTGACATCCCGCATCTCCTCCTCGGCCCTGGCCAACGTCTCCTGAAAGCCCTCATAGAACTGGCTGAGCACCTGCTGCCAATCAATCTTGCCCTCTTCTACTCCGTCCAGGTCACTCTCGAGCTCGGCCGTGAACTTCACGTCCATAACCTTGGGGAAGCTCTCGACCAGCAAGTCGGTGACAAGAAACCCGAGGTCAGTGGGGCGAAAGCGACTATCTTCCTTGATAACGTAGTCCTTGTCCTGAATCGTGGACAGAATGGACGCATAGGTTGATGGGCGCCCGATTCCTCTTACTTCCAGCTCCTTGACCAGACTTGCCTCGTTGAAGCGGGGCGGCGGTTTGGTGAACAGCCTTGTCGAGTCCACCTTGTCCAGTCCAAGAGATTCGCCCTGCTCCACGGAGGGCAGACTGGTACCGGTCCCGCTCTCGTCCTCCTCCCCTCGCTCGGACCTGTCCTCGTCCTCCTCGGTACGCTCTCCATATACCGAGAGCCAGCCCGGTTTCTTGAGAATACTGCCCACGGCCTGCAGGAGGTAGCGTCCCACCGACGTCTCGATCTTGGTCTGATCGTAGACGGCCGATGCCATCTGACACGCGATGAATCTTTTCCATATCAGCTCGTAGAGCCGATAAGCATCGCGTTCCAGGTAAGGCTTCACTCTCTCGGGCGTGTACTCGGCGACCGTCGGCCGTATGGCCTCGTGCGCATCTTGGCTCTTCTTGCCGCTACGAAAGTAGTTGGGCTTGGGCGGCAGGCTATCCCGCCCAAAAGCTTCTTCGATATAGGTCCGCGCCATACCAACGGCGTCCTCTGAAAGACGGGGAGAATCGGTGCGCATATACGTGATGAGCCCGACGGCCCCCTCGCTCCCCATCTCCACTCCTTCGTAGAGGCGTTGGGCGACGCCCATGGTCTTCTTTGCCGTAAACCTCAAGCGGTTCGCCGCTTCCTGCTGCAACCTGGAGGTTATAAACGGCGGAGGGGCATTACGATTACGTTCCTTCCTCTCGACCGACGTCACCTTCAAGTCCGCGGTCTTGATGGCATCTTCAACCGCCCGCGCCTCGGACTCGGAACCTACATGGGCCTTTTTGCCGTCTATCTTCACCAGCCGAAGAACGAAGGGCGGAGGAGAACCCGCGTGGACCCGAGCATCGATCGTCCAGTACTCCTTTGGAACGAATGACTTGATCTCGCGCTCGCGCTGCACAACCAGTCTAACGGCCACGGACTGGACCCGACCGGCCGACAGACCACGACGGACCTTCTTCCAAAGCAGTGGGCTTATCTGATACCCGACGAGCCGGTCGAGTATCCGTCGCGCCTGCTGAGAGTTGTACTTGTTCTCGTCGAGGCGCGAAGGATTGGCCATGGCCTCCCGTATGGCGCGGCTGGTTATCTCGTTGAACAGGACCCGCACAATCTCGGGACCCTTGCCCTTCCCGTCATTTTTCAGGGAGCCGCCGCTTATCTCCTGGGCTATATGCCAAGCAATGGCCTCACCCTCGCGATCAGGGTCCGGAGCCAGATACACACGCCCCATGTTGCGGGCGGCTTTCTTGATCTCCTGCAGAACCTTTCCCTTGCCGCGAATCGTCTCGTACTTGGGAAGAAAGCCTCCACCTTCCATCTCAATGCCCATTCGAGACTTAGGCAAATCCTTAATATGGCCCACGGAAGCCTTAACTTTGTACTCACGGCCAAGGTATCTCTCGATGGTCCTGGCCTTCGCGGGCGACTCCACGACTACGAGGTATTGAGCCAAGGGCTCACGCCTCCTTCACTTATGTTGGCAGGCACGAAGGCCCGCGGTTCAAGGTATTTAAAAATCCAACTAAGAAAATCATCGGCCGCCCCTCGCGACCATTACCGTTCCAGTTCCAGCCAGAACGTAGCCACCGGCAACCCTCTCCGCCAATCCAGCAAGCTCCAACTCGGCGAGCGCCGCGGCTACCTCCGCCCCTGAAAGCCCGGTGCCGTCTCCTAGAGTATCAGGCCCTCTAGGCAGACTCTCCAACCGTTCCAAGAGCTTGTGCGCTCCCATGGTAAGAAGCACCTGCGCCCCCGTGGCAATGGCTCCCCCCTGATGCTCGTCCTGCCGTTGCTCCAGCCAGTCGGCGGCTCTCCCCCCGTCCAAATCCCTGCCCCGGATCTCGAGAAGCAGCTCGACGATATCAGCGGCGTCAACCACCGCCGCTGCCCCGTGAACCAACAAGCGGTTGGGTCCGGCTGATAGCGGCCGCCGGGGATCACCGGGTACCGCGCACACCGTCCGTTCCTGGCTTATCGCGTGGCGCGCGGTCGACAAGGTGCCGGAGTTGGCCTTGCCTGAAACAACCACTATCAAATCCGCCAAACCCGAGATGATACGATTGCGTTTCGAGAACAGACCCGCATTCGCCGCCGTACCCGGCGGAACCTCGGTGACCACCGCTCCTCCCCCATCGACTATGTCACGGAACAGCCCCTTGTGCCTTGACGGATGAGGCTTGTCCAGGCCGGTCCCCATAACGACCACCGTGTGTCCACCGGCTTCCACGGCAGCCTTGTGCGCCGCCGCGTCAACGCCCACCGCACCCCCGCTTATCACCGATACACCTGCCTCGGCGAGGCCCGAGGAAAGTGCCTTCGCCTGAGAGCGCGCTTGGCTGTCGGCCGCCCTGCTGCCTACGATGGCCACACTGTACTTTCTCTCCAGCTCTCCCAGATTGCCGCGCACGTACATGAGAAGAGGGGCCTCGCTCTCCCGTTCGGTCGCGCAAAGAAGAGCGAGCCGCGTAGGCCAGGCAACATGTGCGGCGGAAAGCAGATCGGCTCCAAGGCGATCGGCCTCGGACTGGACACACGCGAGGTGCTCCGACAGATCGCATATGCCCTCGAAGGCACTCCATGCCCCTGCCGTGGCAGCCGAGGCCAGCTGTGCCAGCTCATCAAGGGGCTCTTTCGCCGCGGCGGCGAACGACCCGTAGTGCTCCCTAATAGCTCGCACACTTGCCGGCCCCATACCGGGCAAGCTAGCAAAAGCCGTCAGCGCATCCGGCTCACTCCATGTTCTACCTTGCACCTGCGATCCTCCGAGAGATTGGCGTGCTTGCAAGTTCGTTATCGTCTCTTCGAAACTTGGGTCTATATCGGCGCCTTCCGATGCTCGTCAAGCGTAGGAGCAAAACGCTGGAGAATATCCAGCCTGGGCGAAGCAGGCAGCCTCCAGTGGCCGTGGACCCGAGCAGGCTCCACAAACGACACGCCCGAACGACTCAATGCCGCGGCTACCGCAGCGCTTGGGGAGCACCTCCACCTACCCGCATCATCACTCGTTCTCCGGGTTCGAGCTCCCGCACACTGCGGGTGACCAGCCCGACCGAGGTTTCCTGGTGAACGTCCACCACCAACACGGCACCCACGGTCTCCCAGGGAAGCAACTCTTCGTCCACCGGCTCGGCCAAGTAATCCGCGAGAGGATCGCCCCTTCTTAGTGCATCGAAAGTGTTGCCCTCTTCCACGCCGTGATCACGGCCACGGTCGATGTGCACATACTGGTTCTGCCCGAGAATTCGCAGCTGTGGAACCAGGGAGGCGATGATGATGCCTTCCACTTCAACGCGATTCTCTCGGCGCTCGATCTGCCGAATGGCGGTTTCCTCCCAAGGGATCAAGTGGTCACCACGCTCGATCGCCTTCAAAGTATTACCCACCACGGCGGTCGCAAGCCCACGCGTAGGTGCTTCGATTACGGTAAGCTCTCCCAAAAGGTCGGTTTGATATCCATAGAGGCTGCCCGTCGTGGGGTGCCTTATCTCTCGCCCGGTTCTGAAGGCGAGATATCGCTGGCCCACCACGGGTTCCTGTAGATCGACATAAACCCTGTCGAACAACGTGAGGAGCATCTTTTCCTCGAACGATGCCTGGATAGTTCCAGCCCTCCTCAACTCCCGAGGAGTTATGAAGCCCTGGTCGATGACGTTGATCGATGTAGGTATTCGATACACGAGGTCGGCGCTGACGCTTACGACCTCCTCCGCCGAAGGCACTCTCCGAAGCTCCACACCTTCATCGGCGTCCACGACCTCCAGGGGGCCCAGAGTGGAAAGAGACATGATTCGAATTTCGTTACCCGGATAGATCCAGTGAGGATTTGCGATCTGTGGGTTGAAGGACCAAACCTGGGGCCAGTACCATGGGCTACCCAGAATTTGGTTGCTGATGTCCCAAAGAGTATCGCCCCTTTGGACTGTGTACCGCTGGGCCTCCTCCTCTTCCGCCTCATCGATGGATATTACATCACCGTTCTCCACTCGATCACCATCACCACCAATGGCCTGGGCACCGGCGGCAAACACCAGAAGGAAAAAAGGTAGCAGCCATCGGCCACGCCGAACAGATTCACTTAGTTGCATCGGGTATCCTCCCGCAAGCAGGCGGTTTCCCTTCAATTGTCGCCGGAGTAGGGTGCAAGTCAAGGAAGGGGACGTCTCCCCATGCAAAAAGAAGGAAAAGCAGCGTAGGGCATTTTACTGAATAGCAATGTACGAGATGTGGCGACCCGTACGACCTTTGTCTCGGCGATGGCTGAAGAAGCGTCTCTCGTCACAACAGGTGCACTCCCCCACCTTGTCGATAGCCGTGCTCCGCAGGCCGAATGCTCGGAGAGCGGACCTGGTCGCAGTAAACAGGTCCGCGCGAGGTTGAGAGCCATTTTCTCCTCCGACGACCACGCCGGATCCCAGACTCGCTAGCCTGGCAGCCACATCGTGCCCCACCTCGAAGCAGCATGGCCCTATGGCAGGCCCCATCGCCGCCATCACACGTTCAGGATCGGCACCCAGGTCATTCACCATGCGAACTAATGCCGCCTGGAGGACGCCCGCCGCCAACCCTCGCCAACCGGCGTGCACCGCGCCGATTACGGGCACCAGTGGGTCGACCATCAGAACCGGTACACAGTCGGCCGTGCGCACCGACACCGCCTGGCCCGAAGTCCTCGTGACCAATGCATCCGCGTTCTCGGAAAGGACGGTCTCTGTATGGCTCTCGGCAGTCAAAACGACGACATTGGATCCGTGAACCTGGCTTACCCCAAAAAGCGCCGACAGACGTGCACACGAGACGAGACGCCGCCGATTCTCCTCCACGCGCGAATGGTCATCCCCGACGCCGTGACCTAGGTTCAGTGTTGACCAAGGCCCTCGGCTCACTCCTCCGATCCTGGTTGTAAAACCATGGACCAGGTTCGGGACGGAACTGAGCAAAGGCGACCGGAGACCGATCACCTCGCCATCCCCATTAGTCATCACCGGCATGGATCGCGCGTGAACTTGCAGGGCCCAAAAACTCAAGAGGCCGCGATGCAGTCCATCTCAACCCTAACGCCCATGGGTAGCGCAACCACCCCAATCGTCGCCCGAGCAGGAGGCTGCTCCCCAAAGTACTCCTTGTAGACATCGTTGACCACGGCGAAATCATTCATGTCGACCAGATATATGGTGGTCTTCGTTACATTGCCGAAATCGAGACCAGCGGCACCGAGGACGGCTTTCATGTTCTCCATCACCTGCTTTGATTGGGCCTTGACATCACCCTCCCCTACGACCTTGCCCGAAGCGGGATCAAGTGGAATCTGTCCCGACAAGAACGTGAAAGTCTGCGCGTTTGCGGTAACTGCCTGGCTGTAAGGGCCAATGGCGGCGGGAGCGTTATCCGTCTCTACTATTTTGCGTTGCATCAAAGCCTCCAAAAAAATCTTCAAGTGGGACGTTCAGGTACCGATGCCGTCTACCAGTAGGAGGTTGGACCCGTCAAACCGGTCGCCCCCCACTTGTTCCGGCTCTCACCTGCTTAATGTCAGGGTTGCGGTAATGAGGGCCTTCGAGTCCCAGCCGCTCGCCCGGCCCGACAGTTCTCTTCTTCGGCCGGAGGCGGCGGGGCTTCCCCAACGTTTTCCCATTGCGGCACGCGTGCCTCGAAAAAGAGGCCCCGCACCCTTACGAAAGGGGTCAAGCCATGAAGAATCTAAGACTATCAATTGCCTTGCTCGCAGTTCCCTTGCTCGTAGTCGCCTGCCCGGAGCCTCGTGAACCCACGATACCCGAGGAACCTTTCGAGGAAGAGGAACGTCCAGTAGTTCCAGAAGAAGAGGAAGTGGAGCTGACAGAACAGCAGCGGATGGAGCGCCAATCCTACATAGACCGTGTGGACGATGAGATCTCCCAGCTAGAGGACCAAATCGATCGGCTGGAAGAGCGCCTCGAAGATGCGCCGGAGCAGGTGCGCACCGATGTCCAACCGCGAATCGACGCATTGCGCGGCTATCTCGACAACACGAAGACCCGGTATGAGAACTGGGACGAGATGACCGAGTTGGGCTTCCGCGAAACCCGCTTCCAGGTGGACGATAGGATCCAGGAGGCAAGGCAAACGTATCAAGAAATCAGTGAGCGGGTGGATGAGGCGATAATCGCTCCCGCCGCGGGCTGACTTCACGACTTGCCGTAGCGAAGCCGCCGAGGAGGCCGTGGATCTCGAAGCTTACGAGTAAAGGACGATGAAAACACGCTCCGGCGCACGTCGGAGAACCCAAAATGAGTAAGCTTCGAAGACACGGCCGAATCGGCGGCCGTTTCAGGTTGTCACCCGGAACAGGCTCTCAAACACGCTCGACGGAGTACACTCCCTTGATGCGCTCGAGCTGCCGGATGACGCCTTGAAGCTGCTTGAGATCGCTTATCGCGACCTCGAAGGTAGTAACGGCTCGATCGTCACTGGTCGACCTGCAGTTGGCTTGAGAGATGTTCACCCCGGCCTGGCTGAAAGCCTGCGACAGCTCAGCGAGCAACCCACGCCTATCCGTGGTCACCACTCTAACAGTCACCGGGCGATTTATCCCCTTCTGGGCGTCCCACATCACCTCGACCCGCCGATCGGGATCGGTTGACAAGACCTTCTCGCAGCGGGTCGTATGGACGGTCACGCCCCTTCCGCGTGTTATGAAACCTACGATGGGATCACCCGGAACGGGGTTACAGCACCTTCCGAAACGGACCAGGATGTCGTCGATGCCCTGTATCGAGATACCACTCTTACTGGTACGCCCGACTTTCTTTAGAAGCTGAGTAAACCTTCCCTCGCTCTCGGGCTCGGTCTGCGGTTTCTCCTTCAGCTCCTCGCTGGGAAGGATCCGGTTGAGAATCTGCGCCAACGTAGTCTTTCCGTACCCCAAGGCCGAAATGAGATCGTCCGCGGAGGGGTAGCCCAACCCCTCGACCGCCGGCTTTATCTGGCCGCCCTTGAGCATCTTGTTCAGCGAACGACCATGGCGCCGAAGAGCCTTGTCCAAGAGCTCGCGACCAATCGCCATGGAGCGATCGCGTTGCTGCCTGTGCATGTAACTTCGGATCTTCGTCTTGGCCCGGCTCGTGGCAACGTAGGTGAGCCAATCCTTACTTGGGTTGGCATGCGGAGATGTGAGAATCTCGACCGTGTCCCCGTTCTTCAGCTTGTACCTGAGGGGGACTATTCTTCCGTTGACCTTGGCACCAAGACAGCGTTGGCCCACCTCGGTGTGAATCGCGTAAGCGAAATCCACCGGCGTCGCATTTCGCGGGAAAGCCTTGACCTCGCCCCTCGGTGTTAGAACGAAGACCTCGTCGGTGAACAGATCCACCTTGAAGGACTGCAAGAACTCCCCTGGATCAGGAAGCTCTTTTTGCCACTCCACAAGCTGCCGAAGCCAAGCAAAACCCTTCGCGTCCCGCATTTCGGCCTTCGTCGCACCTTCCTTGTAGGCCCAATGCGCCGCGATACCGTGCTCGGCGATCTGATGCATTTCCTTGGTACGGATCTGCATCTCCACCCTTTCGCCGTACGGCCCAATCACGGTGGTATGCAGCGACTGATACATATTGGGCTTGGGTATGGCGATGTAGTCCTTGAAACGTCCAGGCACCGGCTTCCACAACGAGTGCACCATGCCGAGTGCTTCGTAGCAGCGAGAAACCGTGTCGGAGAGGATGCGAAACGCCACCAGATCATGTACCTGCTCGAACTCCAGGTTCTGCGATCGCATCTTCCGGTAGATAGAGTAGAGGTGCTTCTCGCGGCCGGTCACCTCCGCCGGGATTCCCTGCGCGGACAAGTTCTTCTCGAGAAGCCCGATCACCTCTTCGATGTACCGCTGATGCTCTCTGTGCTTTTGTGAAAGCTTCTCGTTGAGATCTTCGTAGTCATGCGGCCGTAGATATTTGAAAGACAAGTCTTCGAGCTCGGTCTTTATCCACTGGATTCCGAGCCGGTTTGCCAGGGGGGCGTAAATCTCGAGTGTCTCCCTGGCGATGCGCTCCTGCCCCTCGGGGCTCATGGAGTCCAGAGTTCGCATGTTGTGGGTGCGATCGGCCAGCTTCACCAAAAGGACGCGAATGTCCTTGGCCATGGCCACGATCATCTTGCGGAAGTTCTCGGCTTGCTTCTCCTCCGCGGTAGGCTTGCGCGGCTCCGAGGAGAACTGCGAGAGCTTGGTCAAGCCATCGACGATCTGCGCGACCTCGCCGCCGAACAGCTCCTCGAGCTCCTCGAGGGTTGCGTCCGTATCCTCCACCGTGTCATGGAGCAACCCAGTGACGATGCTCGCCTCGTCCAGGCGCATGTCGGCGAGAAGACCCGCGACCGAAAGTGGATGGACTAGGTATGGATCACCGCCCTTTCGGATCTGACCTCGATGAACTCGCGCCGAATAAACGTAGGCCTTCTTGATGATGTCGAGATCAGCTTTCGGCCGATAGCTTTCGACCTTCTCCAAGATGTCACCAAGACGTAGCATCAGGCCACAAGACTTCCGAAAAACCGAGCAAGGGATTAAGACGCAACCAATTCAAGAGGAACGCGGTAGAGCATTCTACCACTCGATAGATCCAACGCAATTCGAGCGTCGTCACTTCCCCTCACAAGGCGCCTTCCGGTGTGTCGTGGCTTGCTGGGGAGGCTGCTGTCCTGGTGGAGCCCGGCACAGGGTCATGCCCAGTTGCCCGGCCGAGCCGAATCAACCGAAGGACTTCTCCACCTTCTCCTGCTCCTCCTTGCAGCGGATGCAGAGAGTAGTCACGGGACGCGCCTCGAGCCGCTTGAGCGTTATGGACTCGCCGCATGACTCGCAGATTCCGAAGCTCCCATCGTCTATCCGGTCTATGGCCTGCTCTATCTTCCCCAGGAGATGTTTCTCTCGATCCCGAAGGCGGAAAACCATCGACTGGGCGTACTCCGACGAGGCCAGATCGATCTCGTCAGGCAAATCGTCGGTGTCTAGTATGGTCTCCTCGGCCAGTGTCTTGCGAGCGGACTTCAATAGCTGGCGTCTGGACTCGAGGAGCTTCTTCTTGAAACGCGCTAGGTCTTTCTTGTTCACGACTACCCCCACTGGACGGAGTGAATACATCCCCTGAATGCCCCGCCCGGTTGTGCAGGAAAAGGCTGCGCCGTGTACCAAATCAGCCCCGGTGATGTCAATGATAATGGGGCTTTTCTTCCGTAAAACCTACCGAGAACTGGAGCGCAGCCCTCTTCTGAGTAGGATATCAATGTTATGGCAGAAGCCAACCCTTCGAAACTGGATCGCGACATCCTCAAGATGGTCTTGAACCTCGCCGGCAGGAAGGAGGTAGCACGCCTTCTTTACATTCACGACGAGCCTTTACCCCCCGAGGAGCTGCGCCGCCGCCCCATCAAGCGTAAGCTCCTGTTCGCCGTGACGAGCGAGCAGATGGTAGAAGAGCTAAGGGAGAAGGGCTTCGACGCCGTCCTCATTCCTCCTTATGATTATGCTCGCATCGAACGAATCAAAGTGGCTGTGGTCAACGGTCTCACATCGGGATTGCTGAAGGAAGGCCAAGTCATACTAGCTGCTACAGGGCTCAAAAAGAGCCTGGATACCCTGATCAAGCTAAAGATTGGTTCCGACTTCGACGAAAGGATCTCGGTGGATGCGCTGGACCTTTCGGAGGAGTTTCACGGGCAAGTGATAGAGACTCTCTTGGACCTTGCCCTTAGGATAGGCCACGACGGTTTTGAGGGTCATCCTGTAGGCACCCTACTGGTCGTTGGGGACGCTGTTACCGTGATGGAGAAATCTCGCCAGCTCACCATCAACCCTTTTCAGGGAGTTAGCGAGGCTGAGCGAAACGTACTGAATCCAAGGATTCGAGAGGCCATCAGGAGCTTCTCGATACTCGACGGCGCCTTCGTCGTTAGGGAGGACGGCGTTGTAATGGCGGCCGGCCGATATCTGCAGGCCGGAACTTACAATGTAGATGTTCCTCTGGGTCTTGGTGCCAGGCACACCGCCGCCGCGGCGATCACCAAGGAAACCCAGTCAATCTCAATCACCGTCTCACAGACCAGTGGAACCGTGCGGATTTTTCGGGACGGCCACATAGCCCTCGAGCTACATCAGCCGGTTCGCCGCACGTAAGAGGAGAGTCACCGCGATCCGCTCCTTCGCAAGACACTTGCTCCCTCGTCCTCGCACACGCCCGGGCTCGCGCGGACGACGGATATCGTCCTACTTCAGAAAGCTACCCGTTGTGCTTTGGGACTCGAGCTCACCGCACCGAACGGGAGATAGCCTTGAACGAAGGATGCTCGGCGTTCTTGACCAGATCGAAGAGCACGGTCTCGGTACTGGTGATGGTGGCTCCCGCACCATCCATCAAACGAAGCCCGATCCGCCAGTTCTCGATGCTCCGAGAGAGTACGGCGTCTGAAACTACGTGGCAGAACCATCCCCTCTCGACGAAGTGACGTACCGATTGGAAGACACAAACGTGGGTCTCCTGCCCAACGATCACGAGTTGTCGCCGACGATGAGCTCCCAAGAACTCTCGCACTGCGGGAAGATGGGCACACGAAAAGTCCATCTTCTCGACGATCTGAACACCTTCGGGTAGACGCTCCTTGACGACAGGGACAGTTGGCCCCAGCCCCTTGGGATACTGCTCCGTAAGCAGGATCGGAATCTCGAGCAGGCTTGCCGAGTCGATAAGCCGCCGCGTGTTTTCGACGGACTTCTTCCACACCTTCTCCGGCATGGCTGCACCAAGACGCTCCTGCATGTCGATTACCAGTAACGCCACCGAACCCGGGTAGAGGGTGTAGGCGGGGTGCGGCTCCACATCCGCCGAGTCGAGCTCGGCGTGCCACTCGAGTATTTCGCTCTTCATCGATATGCCTCCTGAAATTCCGCAACCGTCAGATACACCTGTTCGGACTTGAGAACCACCCACTTCGACGAGTCCCCGATGGGATCGATTTCGTTCGGGCTTGGGGAACATCTTGCAGCAACCAGCCCATGCTCGAGTCACACCGGTCCAGGCGTCATCCGGCCGGGCTTGGACATCACGGCCGGGCGGCGATACATATTCGTCATGGTTTCGAGTGAAGAGCACCCGCCCATCACCCTCACCGAGCGCGGGCAGTGGCTGCATGGAGGACAACCCATCCTTCCCCGCGTCGCGGCTCTGTTCGCGCGTCATATAGTTCCAAAGCCGGATGGCCGCTACATCATAGAGCTAGGCGACGATACCGAGCCCATTCAGGTCGCCGACACAGCTTTCTTCGTGGAAGGTATGGACCTCGACGAAATCGAAGATGGCAGACTTGCTGGTGTACAGCTTCGCCTCTCCGATGGTCAGGAGGAGCCACTGAATCCTTCGTCCCTGATGATCTCGGAAGAAAGCGTTCTCTACGCTCGGATCACCAGACATGGTCTGTCGGTACCATGCCGGTTTCCTCCCTCCCTGTACCATCGTCTTGCATTGCATGTGGAGGAAAACCCCGGCGGCGGATTTGTACTTCCGCTTGCCGGTCAAAGGTGGCCCCTGGCTCCGTACAAACCCGCACCCAAACCGGCGTAGCGCCGGCTGCCCGGCATGGATCCCGGTCCTGCCGCGGTGAGGGGACCGTCCTAGCTCGGCACCGGCCAAACATAAGGGAGATCGTCCGGAACTCGCGGAAAGTAGCGCCGATACCAAGTCGGATCCTTTCGCACCAGCGCGGACTGATGGCTACGATGGAAGGGGCGCCAGCCCAGCCACGGAGGAAGCTCGCCCGCCTCCGCGAGCGTTGCCTGTGACCGAAGGCCGGCGCTTGACGCGAACTCCGCTATTAGCGCGCCTGTGCTGTCCGCGTAGCCACGCCTGCGCCAGGCCGCCACCACCACCATCCCGTAACAGACCAGCGCATCGACGCGGCCACGCCACATGATAACGGCTGGATGGTGTTGCCAGCCATAGTCCGAGTAGTGCAGTGCCCGAAGAATCTGCAGCACCTCTACCCGCTGACGTCCGAGTCGACGGTAGTCGAGTATCGCCGCGCTCTTATTGAAGGACCGGTAGGGAAGAAAGGTTTGCATGGACCCATACTGTACGAAGCCATATATGGCCCCGTAAGTGCGGGTCCATACCCGCTGCCTCTATCTTTCTACGGCCTCTCAATCCTCACCGAGACAGGAGGAGCCCAGAACTTCTCTTGCTCGTCGTAGTATGGGTACGCTGAAGAAGCTCCACCTTCGTAGCTGCCGGGCACCGCCGCGACGAGATCGAGCGATATGGTGCGTGTCTCCTCGGGTTCGAGACTTCGCAGATAGACGACGACCTCGGTGGGGCTCGTTTCGAAGTAATCCGCGACGCCCCGCTCGCGGTGCTCGGCGAGCTGCCACGCCTGGCTCTCGAGGCCGCCGGGAAGCCGGATGCGGGCGATGGTCATGGGCAGGCCCTCGCTTCTCGGATTGGTTATTGTGGTGGTAAGGCGCACGGTCTCCCCCATTCGAACCATCTCCCGCGCCAATGAGGTTTCCAGGATCACCGGAGCGTCATCAGCAGAAGCGGGATCTCGCGAGCGGTAATCAAGCTTTATCTCGTAGGGAAGAGGTATGTCTCTTGGGCTCTCGATGTCTATCACGTTGCTTCCCGTCCGGAGGTGGCGGCCGAATCCGTTCGCCTGAATCGACTCGGTCGAGGAGTCGATGTATGACTCGGTCGCCACGTGGCTTCCGTTGACCAGAACTCGGATTTCGCCGGAGTCCGGCGCCCGAGCCCTGCTCTCGGCGTGCCGGGCCAGCGCCTCCAGGGCCAGGATGGTCGCCTGTGTCGCACCCCAGCGGCCATTGCGGCGAGCACCCTCGATCCACTCCACGCCTTTCAACACCGACTGTTCATGCCCGCCGGACTCCTTCAGCGCGAGAATCGCAAGCGAGGTCGTCTCCACCAGCAGATCCCGCCTGCCGCTACGGGTGATGCTGTGATCCGCCCCCGGCCAGCTGCCGTCGTCCGCTTGCATGGAGCTGAGGCGTTGAGCAGCCTGTCGTACCAGAGCAGTTCGGCCGTCGGAGCGAGCCATGGTCGTCGTGGCCAGAGCCAGCACGTATGGGTCGCCGGTTGATGCGGCCACTCTTCTTTGGAGGTCAATCTCGCGCCCGACGCCGTTGCGTCGGCCGGCCCGGACAAGGGCATGGGTTATGTAAGCCGACGCCACCTTATCGGAAGCACGTGCATAGGCTCCTCCCCTGCCCTGTTTATACCGGAAGCCCCCTTCTTCGTCTCGCGAGTCGAGTATTACCTTCGAGGTTCGCTCGATGATGTCTGCATCCACCCCATCGTACACGGACTTCATTTCCGTTAGCTGCATTAGCGCGTAGGCCGAGAGAACCGGGCTCGCCGGCTCTCCGCCGAACCACTCGAAGCCGTGTCCCGGCGACTCGAAGGAGGTCAGCCTGCTGTAACCGCCCTCCAGCAGGCGCCTGCTGCGGGCAACCAGCTCGGGATCGGAGAGCCCCTTGGCTTCAAGCAGACGGAGAACGAGGACGTTTGCATGGTTGGCGCTGCTGGTCTGTTCGAAGCATCCGCGAGGCATTCGCAGCATCCCTTTCACACCCGCGACGAGACTCGAGAGGGTGCCTGGAAAAATCGAGACTTGGAGGTCCGCCGTGCCGGGAATTGCGTCTTTCAGCTCGATCTCCCGGCGCACTTTTCCGGATACCCGCCCGGATACCGAGAGGGATTGAGGAAATCCGCGCTGCTCCACCTTGACTTGCCGCACCAGGCCGTCTTCGTGATTGCCGGCTTCGGCGGTGAGCCGGATTTCGTGTTCAGCCGCTTCGTCTCCGGCTCTCATGGGGACATAGCGGGTCGCTCTATCACCAGCCTCCACCGGCAATGAGAAAATGAGGGGGCCCGGCTCCTCGTTTTGGAACCGAAGACCCGAAGCAGCCTCGAGACGCACCTCCAACTCCACGGCCTCGTCGCCTCGGTTGGATGCGATTACCGGCAACTCGATCAGGTCACCACTAGTCACCGCAAGAGGCAAACGAGCGCTCACGTCGATGGGAAGAACGCTTCGGAAGGTGGTCTCGTCTCGTCCAGCCATCGCCGCGCCTACACCCTCCGTAGTGACTCGAAAAGAGGTGACCGCATCCGACAGAAAAAAGGAGACCCGGGCTCTGCCGTTCTCGTCGGTGCGCACCGACGGCGACCAGAAAACAGTCGGCCTAAAATCCTCCCGCGAGTCATCGAGGCCGTGGTACACCGGCGTAGGAAACTCACGCACGACCGAGAACTCCCGAAGCTGCTCTTGGTCATTCGAGCCGACCGAAACTATCGGCCTACGCTCGGAATCCGCGGTGCGGACCGGGTCGAGTGTGAAAACAATCGTGACGGTACTGTGCCTATCCGCCTCCGGAAACCGCCACCGACCGATACGCTGCCGGATGCAGTTTTGCAAGGTCTCGTTGCGGTCATTGCTTGCCAGGATCCTTACGTCGCTCACGCGGCCCCGCGAGTCGATGAGAGCACGAAGGGTAATCTGACCGCGAAGGTTCGGCTCACGTTGTAGCTCCCGCTCGTAACAGTAGCGGATTTCCATGGAGTGCCGTCGGAGGATCCGCTCGACCTGCTTCTTGTTCAGAAGGCCGGAGGAAATAGCCTTTATTTTCAGGCCTCGGGAGAAATGACGGTCACGGCTTGCCGTATCCACACGGTGGCGGCCCCCAAGCGCCCCAATGCCCAGTACTCCCGCCCGGCCGGCGCCGCTCTCAGCGGAAATATCGCCGACCGTCTTGCGCCGCCGGGAGGTAGCCTCGAGCGTGGAGCTGAGCCCGTGGGCCAAGGGATCGGTGGTGCCCGCACCCCCTGATCCTTCCACGCCTGCCGGAACGGGCACCGCCTCGAAGCCCACCGGCAGCTCCGCATGCTCCCACCAGTCCTGATCTTGCGAACCATGCCGGGCCGTTCGCCTTCCTGGTTCTTCCTCTCCGACTCCAGGCGCGGTCCTACTGTCGTCATAGGCACCCGCGGCATCTTTTGTTGGATCAGTGGCCGGAATCGGCATCCACTCGAAGCGCCGCCATCCCCGGGCCCCCATCAATAGCTCCATCGCCGGCGCCGAGCGCTCGTCTGTCAAATCGAAGTAGAGGTTCGGCTCCCTAACCTCTCCCGGCAGCTCGGGCTCCAAGAAGACTCGCGAGAGAAGGTGGCCGCTCTTGTCATCGGCAAAGCGCAGCAAGGTGTCATCGACTACCGAAAGGGACAGATCGGAAGGAACAGGTTCACCTTCGACATTCTTGGTTCGAACCTCCAGGGTGACCTGCTCTCGCGGACCATAACTCTCTTGATGCGGTGTCACTTCTATGTCCAGGCGGGCGCGCCGGTTTCTGTAGACAATACGCTCGGCCAGCGGCCTCGACCGGGAGTCGAACACCGTTACGCGCGCCACCCCTTGAGAGTGTGCGAGTGAACGATCCTCCGGTTCCAGATAGACCACCGCCTCGACGTCTCGGCCGGGAACCTCTACTCTCGCTACATCAAGCAGGCGCTCTCGCTGCGTTGCCGCAACGATTACCTCGCGAGGCTCGGTGCAACGCACCGATGCTCGAACGGCCGTGAGCATTCCATCTAGATCGTCGAAGGTTCTCAACACGCAGCCTTCTTCGTTCGGCAGCGGGAGGACGAAGCGCTCGCTAATGCCCTCCGGCCTCGTTATGCGCGCGTAATGAGTTCTCCCGGTGGCCGGCCGCAAATCGAAGCGACCGAGGCCGTGATGATGGCTTTCGAATCTCGCTACCATGTTGCCCAGATCGTCCACCACGTGTCCCTCGATGTCGGCGGGCTCACCATGCGCGTCGAAAGCCTGAAAATAGACTCGAGAAGGCAGGCCGTGGACCAGATCGCCACCTTCAGGGAACATGCGCAGCTCGATTCTTTGAAGCACTATGGGAATGGAGCGAGAAATCGACTCACTTATACCGCCGTCCTCCGTGAGCACCGTGAGGAGGCCGTCGCCGCGCCGAATCCTATCGGGCAGGTCGAAACGCACCAGAGCAGTACCGCGTTCGTCGGTGGCAATCCGCATCGCGGGAAGTGTGTCGCCGTCCACTGCGACAATAACCTTGACAGATCGATTCGCGAGGGGCTCCCCTGTCGCCGCGGCAACTTGGAACGATGCCTCGACCTCGTCACCTGGGCCGTAAGCCCGGCGCAAGAACTCCAGCTCCTTGTTGAGTTGTTGTGGCTCGTAGGCCGCGACAACAATGGGGCGCTCGACCTCGATTTCGTCATCGGTCCGAGCGCGCAGGATGTATTCACCACCCATGATGCCCGCCGGTATTTCGATGTCGCCGGCGGCCAGGCCACCCTTGATCGGGAATCGCTTGCTATCGGTCACCGCTCCTCGCGGGTTCAGCAGCAGAACGCTCACGCCGGGAACGCTGTCGTGGTCCGGAACCAGATCGTGGGTGCGAAGGTCCCATGCACGGAGCCATATGGTCTCTCCCGGCCGGTACAAGGGTCGATCGACCTGAAGATGCATGCGTCGGGATTGGTTGTCATCGAAATGACTTTCGATTCGTTTTGCCAGTTCTTCAACGTCGGGTGTGCCGTCGAGCCGAGCGGAGGGTGGCGGTGCTTTCTCCAGGGACAACGGCTGTAGTGCTTCCCTGCTTTGGTAAGAGGCTATTTCGTGTTCCGTGATATCCGTCGAGGTCGTATCCGCGATCGGCTCGTCGGCGGCGGATGATGATGTGCATACACTCTGGATCGGCATCACTGTCAGGAGCGCCAAGAACACCAAGGGATACCGGCATTGAATGACCTGTCTCATGGCTCTGCTCCCGCTGGATTGTTCCGCCCTTGTCGACACAGACACCGGAACACGAAGAAAGTTCTTTCATTCTTTTCAGTGCCGGCGCGGGCTTTCGGTCATCCGCGAGGAAAACCGCTTGTCATGTCGTCGAACAGGAGGCACAAGTGAGACTGGACGTACGCACTGTCCGGTTTAGTGGTTATGAATGGAGATTATCGAGCAGAGGCCTTCTCAAACATGGTCCAAGCTGAATAACTTATTGCAAATAGGGAGAGTTGGATGCCGGGAACAATCAACGATAAGGAAGTGATCGAGAAGGTCATCTCGGGAAAGCCTAGAGTGGCCGTCATAGGGGCTTCTTCCAAACCGGACCGGGCAAGCAACGTCGTCGCCGGCTTCCTGGCAAGCCGCGGGTTCGAGATTGTGCCGGTGAATCCGAAGGAGTCCCAGATTCTCGGGCGCACTTGTTACCCGAGCCTGGAAGACGTCCCGGGGCTTGTTGATGTGGCGGACGTCTTCCGGAAGCCGGAGGACATAGGCCCTATCGTGGATGCAGCCATTAGGAAGCAGGTGTCCGTCCTGTGGCTTCAGCTTGGTGTCATAAACGAGGCGGAGGCGCGCCGCGCGGCGGACGCGGGGCTCGACGTCGTGATGGACCACTGCATCAAGCGCGAGATGGAAAAGATTGAAACCGGTGCATCGGTTCAAGAAAACGAGCACCCGAAGCCTTGAGTGGCGCCGTTTAGATGGCATTTCAGCACGCACTTATTGGAGATTGTGCTCAAGGTGACAGGGCGGGTAAGATATTTTCATGGAGGCTGAGCACGATCGTGGCGCTCTGGGTGGACACTGCGAGGCTCGGATTGATCCCGTCCGGCTCGAGAAGACGACGATCTACCGAAAGCCCTTCGCATTCATCGATAAGAGCGGCAAACCCATCGTAATCATGCCGTTGCGGGAGAGCCGCCATGAAGAGCTGCTAGAGATGTATCTCGCATACAAGCGCCGGGACCAGTTCTCGGGGCTGCCGCCGATCCGCGAGGAGGAGAGAGTCCAGTGGGTCGAGGGTATGATCGGTAACGGCGTAAACCTGATCGCGTTCTGCTTCGACCTTGGAGTGATAGGTCACACGGCCCTGTTTCCGATGGACCACGAGACTTGTGAGCTGGTCATTGCGCTGGACGAACGACACCGCAACGTCGGCATCGGCACTCAGCTCACTCGAGAGCTTCTGAAGCTCGCACACGAGCTGGAGTTCGAACGAATGTGGCTCAATGTCGACATTACGAATCGCATTGCCCAGCACGTTTACACCAAGAACGGTTTTCGGTGCGTAGCGCGTGACGACCGTGACGGAATCGAAATGGCGGCCGATTTGTCATACCTCTCCCGCCTCGAGGATGTGGCCGTCCATGAAGTCATGGATGCGCCGGTCATTTCGATCAATGAAAACGCTACTTGTCGAGATGCGCTGAACCTGATTGTGAATGAACGCGTCGGGGCTTTGCCCGTGCTTGACGGTATAGGTCGTATGGTCGGCATCCTCTCCGAAGCAGATCTGCTCGGAGCTGGATGCCTGGATTTGCTTTCCAAGAATGTTTCGACGAAACAGGTGGTGTTCACGCGTGGCGAGAGCCGACTCTCCGATCTCGTCAGGCTGTTTCAGGCACGCCGCCTTCGCTGCATACCGGTCATCGACGAACACGGCCGACCCATCGGCATGGTGGGGCGACGCGAGATCCTAGCTCGTTACGTGCGCAACTCCGACACCGCTCATCCATGAGTCCTCGGCTCCGGCTCTTACCCCGGTAGCGGTCTAGCCCGCTGTCATCTCCAGTAAGGACGAAACTAGTCGACCTCTCTGTTAGCATCACGCAATGAACGAAATGAGAAAGACCTGCCTCATTACCGGCGCAACGAATGGGATCGGCCGAGCCGCGGCGTCGCGGTTAGCTGAATTGGGCCATCG
Organism: Deltaproteobacteria bacterium; assembly: GCA_007130885.1. Taxonomy (GTDB): domain Bacteria; phylum Myxococcota; class Myxococcia; order SLRQ01; family SLRQ01; genus SLRQ01. Next base: position 2,365 of record SLRQ01000034.1, on the reverse strand, counting down.
AATCGTTCTGGTGGGCCGCAATGAAGAGCGGGGGACGGAGACAGTTGCGGAGCTGCGAAAAAGAAGCGAAAACGACGACGTCTCGTTCATGCGCGCGGACCTGTCCTCGGTGGCCGAAACGAGGGATCTGGCCCATCGGTTCCTATCCCGCCACGACCGGTTGGATGTGCTGCTCAACAACGCGGGCGCCATCTTCAAGCAGCGCGAGGTGACCCCCGAGGGTTTCGAAAGAACCTTCGCGCTCGACCACCTTGCCTATTTCGTGCTCACCGTCGAGCTTCTCGATCTGCTACGAGAAAGCGCGCCTTCGCGGATCGTCAACGTCTCGTCCGGCGCCCACAAGGGCGGGAAAATCCGCTTTGACGATATCCACCTCAAACGAAGCTACTCGGCTTTTGGCGCATACTGCCAAGCCAAGCTGGCCAACATACTGTTCACCAACGAGTTGGCGCGCCGGCTCGACGGCTCCGGTGTCACGGTCAACAGCATGCACCCGGGCTTCATCTGGAGCGGCTTCGGCCGAAACAACGGGCGAAGCGCCGCGGTCTTGCTGGGATTGCTGCGACCTTTTGCGCGCAGCCCCGAGGCAGGCGCCGACACACTCGTTCATCTTGCCATCTCACCCGAGGTAGAAGAGGTCAGCGGCCGGTACTTTTTCAAGCGCCATCCCGCCCGAATATCGGAGGCGGCGGCCTCGGAGGGAGCCGCGCGCCGACTGTGGGAGTTGAGCGAGGAGATGGTCGAGTCGGTTAGGTCGCGTCCACTCAAGGCGGAGCATTCGGAGTAGGTTTGCTCCGAAGCCGCCGCCATCGTCAGTGTACAGCAGAGAAAATGTACGGTTACGGCTTCGAGGAAGCCGTCGCCGAACGGTTTCGAGTTCCTCCCCGTCTCCATCCGCCGACATAAACTTCACCCAATTGGGTTCGATCTCGAGCAACGGCCGGACCCTGACGAGCCCGTCATCCTTTCCGCTGATATGCGCGGAGGCGCTGCTCCGGCGGTAGTCGGCCGGATGACTGATCATTCCGGCCCGCACTGAGTTCAACTCCACGTAACGAACGGCCGCAAAAGGTTGGAGGTCCGCCGTGGTCACATGATGGACATCATGGATTGATTCATTCGATTAGATTGCCAAATGCGTCGACCGGACAGCCGAGGTTGTTGAACTCGTCAAGATGCAGGGCGAGCTCAAGGATATGCTCACGGTCTCCGCACAGCGCTTCATCGGTAAGCTCAATGACTTGCAGCGGCAAATATGGATACGCGACTTTCCAATACGACGCGTTCAGGAGCGCTGCCACGGAGGCTCGCAAGAGAGTCCTCTGCGCACCCTCAATGTCCATGCCTCCACCAAGCTTCAAGGCATCGTGCAGCGACAGGCCGGCTAGGTTTCCATTCAGGCAGCCTGCCTGGTCGAACACATCGCCTACTGTATCCTGGTCCGGATCGAAGCCCGTCTCCTTCCAGATCTCCGTGTACGCGGGTGCTTTCCAGAAACCGGGCGAACAGCCTTCCTTGCCGATCGGTCCGGTCCCTGGACCGTCACCATCGTCGTGGCTGTCACCGTCGTCGTGGCTGTCACCGTCGTCGTGGCTGTCACCGTTGTCGTGGCTGTCACCGTCGTCGTGGCTGTCACCGTCGTCGTCTTCCATCTGGCCCTTCCGCCACTCGACCTGCTCGCAGATGTCGGCAAAGAGATGACAATAATCTCCGCAGTCCTCCTCATCCCACGTCTCAAATTCCTCGCAAAACTCTATCCACCACTCCAAAGACTCCATTCTCGTCGGCGACCAGCCGCTCGCAGGTGGGAGCAAGAGAAGCAAGTCATCAAGATTGGTCGCAACCACAGCGGTGTCTATGACCCCTTGGTCCTCCGTATTTACGTCCCTCTCTCCCGAATCACCGAGTTCTACATGCCGCACATCCACGCCGTCTGTGTACCCTTCCTGCCCACATCCGCACACAAAGCCGAAAGTTGCGAGCAGCAATAGGCACGGCAGCCACCCGATATCACGTCGCATAACGGTCGCTCCTTGCCGATAGGCTTCATCGGCTGTTCACCGAACCGGGGGGTTGGATCGTCTCGCCGCGAAAAATCAGCCGTGAATCGGACGCACGTCACCCGTTCAAGCCGAGTTCATTCGCCCCCGGCCGGTTGGTGGCCAGGCGACGAAACGTACTTCCTGTAAGAAATCGTACGTTAGGATTGCGGCCCTGGTCAAGCCCCCCCCTGCCTGAGCAATTCCCTCTATCGTCCGAGTCGCTTGGTAGAGGAATCCCGAGGTATTTCGATCGCTTGGGGTTCAATCTGAAGGCGAGGAAGAGTCGGGGTGCAAAGTAGGCCGTTTGAATCAGGCATCGGGCG
>SLRQ01000047.1 GCA_007130885.1 Deltaproteobacteria bacterium | reverse complement strand
TCATCTTTGCAGCCAAGATCCATTCTGTTGGCTCGGGCCTGAATCAAACTCCCGCTCCGCAACCCCAAATGGATCACTGCATCCGCCGAAAATGGATCAGTTTCTGACCGGCGGCGAAGGCATGACGGCAGTGAGAATCAGCCGTTGCCCTCCGGCGCACTCACTGCGTCTCCTCGAAGACGGTTTCCGTGAGTAAGTCCGTCAGGGGATACACCATCATGAAGGAGATCATGGCGAGGGAGAGCTCCGGCAGTCCTCAAGGGGTGGCCACCTTCGAATATAATCCCGCGGACGAGCGCTTCCCTCGTGGGCGGCGAGTCCGGCTCGAGCGAGCCACGATCCTTTATCGCTTCCTGGCGCTTCCCTCGTGGGCGGCGAGTCCGGCCCAGGCGCGAGAGCCATTGAACCCCGTTGGGTGCTGGATGTCCGAGATCAATGCCTTTGCGCCAACGTCCCGTTCTTCTTCAAGCAATGGGGCGGCGTGAACAAGAAGCAAGCCGGACGAACCCTGGAGGGACGAACCTGGGACGAGATGCCTCCTCGGGAGCGGCTACCTCTCGCGGCAAGTCAATGAGGCAAATCGCGAGCAAGTAGAGATGACCGACCATTCGATCTTGATTGTCTTTCCCGCAGTCCGCAATATCCACTGTCCATGTCCAACTCATCCCGCACATCGACGGCACGCCCGGTAATCCGGGAGGTACGCGAAGACGACCTGCCCGTTTTGGTCGACATAGCCTCGGAGACGCTGGAGCATCACGTGAGAGCATCGGGCGGCGACCCTTCTCTATTCACGGTGGATTTTCTGCGTTCGACGCTGCGGGAAACCAGGGTCTTGGTAGCAGAAGTAGACGGGGAGGTAGTTGGTTATCTTCAGTATCAGCTCAAACCTCCCAAGATCATTTTCAACGGCGCCGCGTTCAGGCCGGCGTGGCAACGTCGAGGATTTGGAAGCAAGCTTTTCGCTCATGCCGTGTCGAACGCACATGCTGCAAATTGCAGCACGGTAATAATCTCCGTGCAGCCGAGTAACGAAGAGGTGTACATGCTTTACCAGCGGCTCGGATTCGCGGAAGGCGAGAACCCGTCTGGGTGGAACCGCGAGATGAGCATGTCGATGGAGAAGGTCCTCGAGTTCCTAGGAAAACGGCAGTAGGGAACCCGGCGTTCCTGCGGTTCTTGGAGAAGGTGGGCCAAGAGCTGCAAGTTTCGTTCGACACCAGAGATCTGCTTCTATTGGAGCACCTTCAGCGAAACGATCGCCCCGATCGGACGCTTCGGCGGAACGTGTCCAGACTCGTCGAGCTTGGCGTAGTCGAGAAGCAGGGGCACGGCAAAGGCTCACGCTACTACCTTAGTCGTCGATTCTACACGGAGATCGGCAAGCGCGGAGCATACACACGTCGCAGGGGGTTGGATCGTCAGGCGAACAAGGAGTTGCTCCTCCGCCACCTGACAGATCACCGCGATGCCGGCAGTCCAATGTCCGAGCTTCAACAGGTACTGGTCGGCCTATCGCGCAATCAGGTTCGAAAGCTCCTCGTGGAGCTTAGGGACGAAGGACGTGTGCGTCTGAAAGGTCATCGACGCGGTGCCAGGTGGTATATCAAGGAAGAGCTGTGACCTACCCGGGTTTTACCTGATGCCGTAAACGCATTTCTTCAACTTCTATTCTGCGCATAAGCATGTAACCGCCTGAATTTGCGGTTCTTTTTTTGCCGCAATTTCCCTGAACAAAACCACAAATGAAGCAGCGCAAAAAGCTCATAGAGGTGGCTCTGCCCCTGGATGCCGGTCGGCAAGGGCCACCTCAACAGCTTCGATCTTAGTGCTCACGCCTTCGAGGGTATCAGGCAGATTTCTACCCTACCCGAAAGGTTGGCGGCCGAACTCCGGGGGCGGTGGTGAGCCCTTCCTCCCGATTCCTTTTGTTCGCAAAAAGCATGTCCAAAAGTAACCCTGGAGGGACGAACCTGGGACTAATGGATATCTTCGAGGTGCCCCAAATCACGTTTTGGAAACACCGGTCATTAGTCGACGCAAATCCCATGTCATAACCCGCGCTACCCCAGGTTTAGCGCGGGTTTGGCGCGTATATGTTTGGCGCGAATAGCTGGCTTTGAGCACCTGTTTTTGCTATAATTATTGTAGTGGGAATGGGTCGGCGGCCACGCTCGGGAACTCCGGGCGGCAAGCGTTCAACGGCGTAGAGGCTGGGTCGCGTCCCGCCACCTATTTCGAGGGGAGGCTCTATGGGAAGGTCTGCAAAGCCTGACCCGGTTTCGTTGATGCGCTCCGTGCGTGTCGGCCTACAAGAGAAGCTCGAGGAGCTGGCTGATAGCGTCGACCAAACTGCTGCTGATCGCGGTTTTCAGGCCCTTCTCCTCGGCATGTCGAAGCTTTGGCGTTATGGGCTCCTCAACTCAGTCATGATTCAGAATCAACGCCCTGATGCAACCGCTGTCGCCGGCAGGCGACAATGGGAGAGCCTTGGGCGCACCGTGCGTGAGGGCGAGGCTCCAATCGATATCCTTGCTCCAAAGCGGCAAATGAGAGGCGGGTTCCCTTTCATATTCGTAGAGGTGTTCGACATTGCTCAAACCGACGGACCTCCGATTCCGCCTCGCAGCAGCCTGGTCAATCCGAAGGGTGACTGCCGGCAATTGTCGTCTCTCGAGAAGGCGTCGAGATTGCTGGACATCAAACTGCACTACGTCGACGAGTTCCCCACCTTTTGGGGTGACGACAAACAGATCCTTGGACGCGCCCTCCGCTCTCGTCGGGTACTTGTGCGCTCGACGCTGACTGAACTCGAGCGAGCCCGTGTACTTGTGCACGAGTACGCGCACGTGCTGTTGCATCAGCACGAATACTGGCAAAAAAGATACGGCTGGCCATCCTCCGGACACCTTCCTCACGCCGTGCGCGAAGCCGAGGCGGACGCAACGGCATTCGTCGTGCTGGAAGCACTTGGTCTGCCATCGAACATTCCGACCTACATTGTCTGGATGGGAGCACGAGGCAAGACCATCCTGTCATCGATGCGCCGAATCAAGGCGGCTGCCCGGGCAATCCTGACGGCAACGGAAGGCGACAAACCGAACCTCCGAATACCTCGTCTCCCCCGAAACGCGGAGCCGGGCCCACGCGCTTTAGCTGGTGGCAAGGCGGGCCTGGGAGGAGGCCGACATGGAAGTCCGACGGCACGAAAGGGCCCTCGCGTCCGCATAAAGAAAACCACTCGCGGCGCTTCCGGCCTTGCCGGCGCGCGACGCCGAAAAGCTAGGCAGAAATCGAGGGCAACATGAAGACCACCACTGAAGTGATAGAAAAATGGAAACACTGGGGCGGCAACTTGCGGTCATTCACCAGAATGTTGGAGCGTGAGGGCACCGAATATTTGAGCTTCAGCAAGGTCGCCGCCGTGGAGCATTGCCCGCAGCGCTATCTTTTGGAGTACGTCGAACGAGTGGTGCCAGAGGAACCGTTTTATTTCTTAAAGGGTAGACTAATGCACGAAGGCGCGGCGAGCCTGCATCGCGCACGCATGCGCCGAGGCCGCTCATCCCTGAAGCGCGCGATGCGCATGGTCGAGCGGCATCTCGGATACGAAGATGCGACCCATGTTCACAATGCTTTGACATTGATGCACAGCCGCCTGGAAGACGACTGGGAGGTGGTAGCCGTCGAGGAGCCTTTCGTGCTGGAGCTCGATCCGGATCTGCCGGTCTGTATCGGAGTCATCGACCTCGTCGAACGCCGGGGCGACGCCTTCAGGGTCATCGACCATAAGAGCGGAAGGCGGTTCAATGCCGTCGACCGGCTGCAGCTCGTCCTGTATCGCGAGCACGTGCGACGCCATTACGACGTCGATGTATGCACCGCCTTCTTCGACCAGTACAGGTGGGTAAATAATCTTTCACGAGCCAGGAAGCCGGCGCATCACCAGACCAGAGTCTACTGCCGAGAAGGATCATGGCCGGCCGCCGTGCGACGCCTCAGCACACGGTACAACCAGATGCGGAAAATCGAGGAAACTGGCGTCGCCGCGGCCACCGGTAACTGCTATGCATGTTGGTTCGGGGAGTTATGTCCGAAGGTGACGTATTGACTGCTGTTTAACAAGGTCGTAGGCCTCCAGAAATGCGGGGGGAAATGCAGGGACACCTCACTGGGAAATGCAGGGACACCTCACTTATTTCCTTGCGCACCCATGGATGAAAGGAAGCATGACGGCAGTGAGGATCAGCCGTTTCCCTCCGGCGCACTCACTGCGTCTCCTCAAAGACGAGAACCTGCACGAACAACCCCGTGGGCCTCAGCTATCCGCCCCGCGGGGCGGATGAGATATCAAGCACTTACGGCGCTCCATAATGAGACAGCGTGGCGGCGGTCGCCACGCTGGTCATGGAGGTTGCCCCCAGAACCTACCCCCGGCTTCTCGTGCCTCTGGGTTCGTGGTCTTGGCTCAACCGCGCGCACAGCCTCCGCATAATCCTATCAATCGCAAAATGGCTTTGGCCGAGATCTACTCCGTCCGCCGTAACAGATGTCTCACCATCCCGAACGCGATACACCTCGGGGCCTCCACTCCACTCCGGATAGATAAGTGCGCCCCTCGCGATCCCAAGCGCCCTGCAGTACGAGACCACCTGGTAAGCATCGGCACTCGAGATAACCTGCATTCCCTCGCTCAAGGAACTCATCGACTTGTACTTCGTGTCCGCCACAAGCACGATCTTTCCCGACCGCGAGATGACCAGATCCGGACGAATCCGCAAGCGCTTACCGAAATCCAGATGGCCCGACATCTGCGTCTCCACGGAGTACGGGCGCGACATGTTCTCACGAAGCCAGCCGGCAACAAAGCGCTCGAACAACACGTTCATGTCCAGCAAGAATGCTCCGAGAGGATAGCTGCCGGCTGGGTGGTCCAAACCTCGTCCTTCGAGCAGAAGACGGCAGAGAGAGTGAACGGGCCGGTAGTGCTCTGACAGCCTGTCGTAGACGATTTGGCCGAGGTCCTTGGGAGTGAAAGCACGGTAGTGCGCAAACGAAAACAACGAGCGTAGGCGATGCAGCCGGAGGCCGAGCAGGTCCGAACGAGGTCTTGGGAGCTGATGCAAGGTGAAGCGAACGACTTGGTTGTGCACGGTGTCGGGAGTCAGTTCCTCGAACCTGCATGGCAGCGTGAGCTCGGCCGGACGCATGCGGCGAAGGTGCTGCTCAACGAGAAGACGCCCACGTAACGCGGGAAGAGCCCTCTCCCTCTCGACGTAGCCTCTGTGCAGGTCTCTTTTCACCAGTCTCTCGAGACCTTCGATGAGCAGCGCCACCAGAAACTCCCAAACACTTTCCACGTCCTTGTATCCGACAGCCTCCTCCCGAAGACTAGCCAATCCGTACGCCCAACCAAGCATGTAAAAGAGGCTCGATGCGGGACACTTCGGTTTGATGCGAAGCTCTCGATAAGGCGTCATCACGGAGCCGACAAAGCTGGACACCTTCACAAAAGAGCGCCCCCCTCCATCCATGCGCACATCCAAGACGCGTGGATAAGTCCTCCACAAGAACTCCGCCTCGTCAGGCTCGAGCCGCACGAATCTTTCCTCGTGCTCCACAAGCTCGACGATGGCATCTGTCGCCGGGGATTGTCTCATTCAGCTCGCCGCGCCAATCTCCAGATCATCCTCGATGTCCTCCTGTTCATCGACGTCATCGTACTCCTCGCCGCTACCAACCGTCTCGATCGCCTGCGCGAACTCCTCGAAGCCAAAACGTTTCACCTTGTCCGGCTGCCCATAGAAATACTCCTCGATGGTAGGCAGGATGCTTCGTTCCCAGATCTGCTCTAGTAGCGTTTCATCAAGACCGTTCCTCATGAAATGGCTATGACCGATGAACAGGTTGGAGTCGAGACCGAGCTGGCGAAGCTCGTTGTTAAGGTCGACAAGGAGCCTCTTTACATAAACCATGTCGGGCTGCTCACTTATCAACCATTGTTCCAACACTTCATAGTCGGGCTCGAAGTTGACGAAATGAAAACGGCGTCGCAGAGCAAAATCTACGAGGGCAATAGAATGATCCGCCGTGTTCATGGTGCCTATCACGTAAACGTTGCGAGGAACCGTGAACGGCTTCTGTGAGTAGGGCAGGCGCACCTCCGAGCCCCTTCGCTCCAGCGCATACATCAGCTCACCAAAGATACGGGACAGATTGCCTCTATTTATCTCGTCGATGATCAACACGTGCGGCTGCTTCGTCCTACGTGCTCGATCGCAAAGCGTCTTGAAGATGCCGGCTTTGACCTCGTAACGAATATTTCCATCCACTAGATCCGGACGCAGTCCCTCGATGAATTCCTCGTATCCATAGGAAGGATGGAACTGCACGAGCTCGACTCTCTCCTCGGAGCCGGCGAGATAACGAGCCAGCCGTTCGGCGACGAAGGTCTTACCCGTTCCAGGAGGACCGGCGAAAATCAACTGCTGCTTGTCTTCCAGAAGTGACTCTACTTCTTGGACGAATGACTCGTCGTGGTACGTCTCGGAGAGGAAGAAGTCGAGCGGGTAAGTCTCGGCCCCGTCATCGACCTCACTTTCGGGCTCGATCTCGATGTACTTATTGACTTCCTTCACATCATCAGAGACCGCGAGAAGATAAAGCGGCATGAGCTGCTTGAAGGTGTCTTCCACCTCCGAGGCAAGCTCGGGACCTCGTGCTCTCGGATCGTTCGCCTCTATCCGCTTCATAAGGTTGAAACGACCGCGGGCCGGTTCCCCGAGTGCTTCGGAGAGGGCCGCGGGAGTATCCAACTGCAGAAGCTCATCCATCGCCTCATCACGAGACCATCGGGCACCGCTCGATAAGCCCATCTGCATGCACGTCGCGGCAATCTCCGCGTGCTTCGACAATCTTTGCCTGAAGCGCTCGACATCCTCGGTCGTCGCCGACCCGAAGCTCATGCCGTAGCTCAAGTAATCGCCGCGCAAGAAGATGTAGAGCTGAAAGTCGGCGGTCTTAGAGGTCTCCTTCCGGTGAAACGCCGCCCATAAATGCGGCCAGTAGCAGTCGGTCTCCTGCTTGCCCCATAGATTCTTACGAGGCAAAGCAATGGTATGGGGAGACTTGGCCTCGTACTCCAAAGGCACCTCGATGGTCGAGATGAGGTTCTGGCCGACCTCGGCAACGAGATCGCGAAGCGGTCCACGTACGTGGGTCTGGAAACGTTCCCGCTGGCTCTTGAACCAATCGTCTCTGTTGTTCCGCTCGAGTTCTTCGAGAAAGAGGAAGGTCTCTTCCGTAAACCCCTTGAAGGACCCCTTCGTCGTAAGCCAACTTTCTGTGGCATTGCCGGTTTCAGTTGACTGGTCAGCAGCCATTGTGAGGACGTAATCCAACATTGACGGATGTATGTTGTAGGTTTCGCGAAGCTTTTGGGCGTGCCGGTTGAAGACCGAGTATGCCGCCGAGGTTCTGCCTCTGGGCAATGTTTGTCCCAGAATACTGCCGAGCCCTTTCCTTGGCCTCGACAGATAGACCGACCATCGAGTGGGTTCACGAAGGAATAGAATAGCCGTTGGAAAGCCTATGCCTCCGCCAGGAAGATCCTTCGCTTCCCAGAATGAATCCAGCACCTCATCAATCCGGTCCGGCTCCGTCTTCCAAAGGGCCGAAATCCAGCGGTTGGCTACTTCAACCTCCTCGGCGATTGCGCTCGCCCACCGGCCCATGAATGAAAGCCCGAAGCGTCCGTTGACCAAGGTACCGCGTAAGCTCCGCTGGGTGTTCATCAACTCCAGAAGCTTTCGAAGATCCTCCCCGGTCAGACGATCCAGCTTTCGCTCAATGAGCGCCCTGGCCTTTGCTTCGGCGTTAGCTCGTGCTTCGATCTGCTCGGGCCCTATCTTTCTAACCATCTCCTCTACTTCCTCCGCCGAAGGAGGAGTTGATGCGGAGGCGCCATAGGAGGGGCTGCCCTCGCCCACTCGCGGAGCCCCACGAGCGAACAGTGCCCCTCCACCGGCAAGCTGTCTGTTCACCCGCCAAAGCAGCCAGTCCACCTCAAGGAAGTCCTCGAAGCCGCATGTCCGGCGGATCTCTTCGAACAGCGTCATCCAACCGAGCGGCCGCATTACCCGATGGCCTATCTTGAGACCGATGAGGCCGAAGCGTTCCCTAGCCCGCTCTCGCATCCGCTTCTTTTGTTCCTTGGAGATGAGAAGGTTTCCTTCCTTCTCGAAAGGAGCCTTGGAACCGCCGTTTACAAGCCCGAACCTCTCTGGTCGCCATAGCGCCAGTAAACCGGTCGCAAACGCGACTCCCACCCCTTGAGCCTCGCGTAACCGCTGGAAAGCCTCTCCAAACCTCGCACCTTCGGAAGAGAGCACGGCGCGAAGGTCAGCTGAAAACCGCAAAAGGTCGGCCCCTTCATAGCCCGTGCTACCCTCCGGCCAGTCAGCTCGCTGCTTGGCCATGTGCCGAGCAAATTCTTCCGGACTACCCTCAAAGCCCTTGAAATGCCGGTAGTAGTGGTAGGTGCCGAGAAGGCGTGGCAGCGTAATCGGCGACAGGTTTTGGATTTCCCACTGCGACTTGATGAGCCCGGCCAGGTCGTCGTGCGATAGGTCGTGACCTTCTAAAAGACCTGCACGCCGGATAATTGCTTGCATCTTGGCTGACACATCACGCCGCCTTCCGATTTCCGAATCAAACTTGGCCTCGCCGCGCAGCTCCTCTGCGTGACCCTGCATGAGAGCGGCTTGTTCCGGTGTGAGTATGCGATCTTCAGGCTGATTCATGAAAGACCCCGGGTGAAAGGTTACCGACGTTCATCAGTACTGAAGAGGATCGTGTAAGACAAGGTGGATGCTCGCGCGTAACCGCCGGGGGCAAGGAGCTGCGACCTCGAGCCAATGCGAGACACGGCCGAGCTTCACCAACACCCGCAATTTGCTTCGAAATGGTGGATTCGCCAAGGCCGGTGCATTGCACCTGTTTGAGGCCCCTCCTTTCCGCATACCCATCAAAATCCATACTCCAGTTCGAGCCCGACCAAGGGCCAACAATGCCGTACTTCAACTGTAGCTTCAACCAAGGAGAGTTGATCATCCACGGGCCGTCGTAGCCGAATTGCTTGGGAATCACGATTACCTGGCGTTCCCCCTCACCCAGCTCTTGTGCTGCCATCATTAATCCCTTCCAATGAGCGTAGACATGCAAGTCGAGATCACCCCAAAACCCTCAGCTAGGAAATGGGGGCCAGTACAGTTCCCAGTCCATACCAAATGGTCACGAAGAGCGTCCAGCCATCCGACATCATCCAGGACTGGCTAATGGTTCAGATCCAGCGGCTCGAGTCGACGGTGCTAAACGTCACCAGCGAGACCGACTAGGAGAAGGCTGCGTCGCTAGTCGAGGTGATGGTGGCGGCGGGGCTTGCGGAGAGGATATAGTTCGATCCGGGAGGAACAGCGATGAAGTTCCGTTTGGTCTATGAAGGACCTCTTCCGTCCAATGGCGATCGTGACGTCAAGCAAAGTATCCGGCGACAGCTGCACCCCCAGCTCATAGAGCTTTGGAACCAGCCTCCTCTCTGCGAGGCGCACGAAATTCAGTGTGAGATCCGATGTGAACAGGATTCTACATCAACAGACTATACCCCGTACCAACACAGGGGTCCTTTTCGTTTCCTACCGCTCATAGCCAGGTGGCTGGATCTGACGTGTGCACTGGACATTCTCTTCTTGCGACGTGAAGCCCCAGGAAGCCTCGTTTCTGGCGGCGATATCGACAATCGAATCAAGACCCTTTTCGATGCGTTGAGAGTTCCAGAAGAAAACGAATTACCCAAACAAGATGACCCTATCGTCAACGAAGACCCGTTTTACTGTCTCCTTGAAGACGATTCTCTGATTACGAGGGTGAACATAGAGACCGATCGGCTCTTGACAGCCAACAGCAGCTCTGCCAACAGCTCGAACGTTTTTCTCATTATTCAAGTTTGCTCTGTTCCCATTCGAGTCTCCGGGCTCAATCTGCTCATAGCTGGCACCTAACTTTCCAAACTAGGCTCCCCTGGCTCATATTTATATCTTCTCGATCGTTCACTAGGGTGCGACCGGAGATGGATGCCTAAATACGATGAAAGAACTATTGCGTCTCCAACAGCATCTGACCGCCTTGCTGAACACCGACCCTGCGCAGGCGATAAGGGAGGCGCGCAGGCTTCCAAAGGAGCACGTCAATTGGAAGCAGCTTCGCGCCGTGATCCTTTGCGACGCGGGTCAAGTCGTCTGTGACCTCGATGCGGTAAAGGAGGCGGTACAGCTCTTCACGGAGCTGCACGGCCATCGCCCAGAACACGGCGAGTTGGCGTACAACCTTGCCAACGCGCTCGCTGCGTCGGCCGAACTCGATGAACCCCATGGATGGGACTGGTATCTGCCGTACGGCCGCCCTTCGCTGCAAGGCACGCGCGCTCTTCGGCCAAGCGGCTCGTTCTCTCCGCAAGGACGATCCTCGCTTGGCGTCCCAGATCATGACGAACCTTGGGAACAGCCTAGATGCTGCACACCGCTGGATTGAAGCATATGAGTGCTACCAGTCGGCCCTGGACATGTTTCCGAAGAATGGAGTGGCATCTGGTTGTGCTGCCCGGGTTCTCCTTCGCGTCGCATCCATAGGTAACCTTCGCCATAGCGAGCACCTCGCCGACGTTGCGCTCAAGCTTGCTCACCACTCCAAGGAACACGCAGACACCACAGCAGCTCTCGCGGGACCAGACGCCGCATCCAAGTTTGCCGAACTGCCAAGCCGGGCAGGGAAACTCGCAACGTCGAAGCTGCGCGATGAGGTCTCCGATTACGAGGCCTTCGTCGCGCGGAATCGGCTGATTCTTTCTCCCATCCTAGAGGGGCTGGGACACGCACAGAAGCGCTGGGATGATGCGCATATTAAGGGAATAAGCGAGCAAATGAGTGCGGGCGCCGAGGTACCGCCGATCTTCGCCATGTTCAATGTTATGAAGGCGGACTACCTCCTCGCTCGTGAACTCCTCTACCTGGGATTTGACGATAGGACTCGTGACACCCGATTCTACATCGACACGCTCGATTACGCGGTGTACGGCGTACAGCCAGCTCGCCTCGTCCTCGCGCAGAGGTCGGCACTGGATCTTTTGGACAAGGTTGCCGTTGCGCTCAATGAGTACTTGGCTGTCGGCAAGACGCCCAAAGCGATCTACTTCCACAGCTTCTGGCGAGAGAAGCGCGGTGGATCAACCTGGCACCAAGTGCTGGCTGACGCCATCAACGAGGGTAATGTCGCGCTCGTTGCTCTGTCGGAGATCGCCGCAGATCTCTCCAGCGATGCATCTGAAGGATCGCCACCAGCACTATTGCATGAAGAGAAGATGGCACGCCATGCGGGGACTCATCGCTTCACGGTACTCCACGATCTAGCGATCGGCCGCTCGCGTCCAAGCCCGGCCGTTGAGCATCGCTCCTTGGATGCGTTCCAGCACACTGCTCTTCGAACGGTCAGACTCGCTCGCGCTGCGCTTCTCCACTTCCTCGAGGTCGTTGCGTACTCTGAGCAGGCGAAGCAGAAGGACCAGGGTCCCGTGGGTGAGCTGTACGTACACCCTCACCACAAGATACGCGGCGAAGACTGACAAATGTTTTCCCCCCGTCCTGCACCAAAAGTCGATCGACCCCTATTCTGGCACGCGAGCGTGAGGGCGCTATTCTCGCCGGATGCCACCTAACCCAATTGGGTAGCCGGGGGGATCGCTTCCCCCAGGCTCCCACACCACCGTGCGAACGGTTCCGTACACGGCGGTTCAAGCAAGCCTATCTTGCTGGCACCGCATCTGGTCGAGGCTCACAAGACCTCATTGTGCAAGTCGAGCTTTGTTGAGCGCTCCTTGCATCGCAGGTGCCTGGCTGTTCCACCAGGACCCCCGGTGTTGCCGGTGGCGATTGCGGCCTCTTCGGCGCTGATTCCCAGGGCGCGCAGCTTCTTCCTCCGGGTCTCCGACTGCGAACGTAAACGTTCGCATCGTCGGCATACCGGACGAATCGGTGGCCTCGCCTCTCCAGTTCCTTGTCGAGGTCATCCAGAAGGATGTTCGACAGCAGTGGGCTCAGGGGGGATCCTTGCCGAGTCCCCTCTGACCGGGGCGATTTAACTCCTCCCTCCATCATTCCCGCCGTCAGATAGCGGCGGATCAGATGGAGGAGTCGCGTGTCCTCGATCCTCCTTGCGACCCGACCCATCAGGATGTCGTGGTTGACTCGATCGAAAAATCTCTCGAGGTCGAGATCCACTACGAATCGATACCCGACTCGGCACCATCAGCATATCGGAGCGGATGAGTTCGGAAAATGTCATGCCGTGAGGGTGGGGCTGGAGCTGTAGAGGCTTTGTGTTGACCCGGCACATGGATAACACCTTTGACTGGCCGGGGCACATGGGTAACACAGCCGATCCTTTAGGTTGACGCTGTTTCGTAGACACTGCTCCATAAGAGAAGGATGACACCACGCCGAGGACCAGACCCGCCTATGACGCCGAGTCCCGAAGAGTTACCGAACTCGTCCGGACAAGACAAAGCCCAAAGGAGTTTGCCCTTGAGTTCAAGCCGTCAGAGACCAGCATTCGGATCGCAGCCTCTGCGCTCGTGCGTGAGAAATCGAGGGAAAGCGGCGGGTGAGTACCCCCCAGCCAACCAAAGGCTCATCCGCCGACTGTCACGAACAAGCCTGGTCGCTTTAGCCTTTTCTCTCTCCGCTATAGTCCGTATAATCACGTAATTGAATTCATCCCCGGCAGCAAAACGGGGCTTGCAGAGAGGATGGAGCTACTCTGCGCTCTTATCTCGACCGATCTACTTCGTCTACTCAGGTACACAGAACAATGCATTTGGCATTAAACTGATTCGGAGAGGTTCATGTCCCCAAAACAAGCATATGACGACATTGCAAACCGAGCCCGCCGGTTACTGAGGTTACATGATGGCTTGATTAACACCCGGAAGAAAGGCATTAGACGGGATTGGAAGAAAGCCTTCTGTCGGTTCATGCGATGGCGGGTCACGGCGAACATACAGCGGGTGGACAGCGCAGACGCGATGGTGGTGTTACGTCATGACGCAGGTCTTGAACCTTCCGATTTCGAGGCAGATGCTCTTGATGACATGCTGCGCGCCAGTCTTACGTTCGGTGTGAGTGCACTCGATCGGTACGTACACGAGGTCGTTATTAAGAAAATCGTCAACGCACTCAAAAACGGAAACCTAACAAAGCGACAGGAGGAGTTCTGCTTACCTGCCGTGCTGGCGATTCGAATTACCGAGGAAGTCGCGCGAGCCAGACGTGACAGAAAAACAGTTCGGCCTGCAAACGCGGTAAGAAAGAAAATACAAGAGGTTCTTCATAAGAAACCTTTTCAGAGTTGGAGAGAAATACAGTATGCCTATGAACTCATCGGTATTACCAATCTAGATGGACAATTACAGTCGGCTTATGGCTCGGCTGACATCAAGGAACAGAAGGCCCAACTCGGGCGGATTGTTCGAAAGCGCAACTTCATAGTGCATGAGGGTGACCTAGTAAGACACGAGCGTGGCGGCAACGTGAGGAAGAATCCCTTGGCCAGGAAATTCGTAGAGGAATCTCTAGACTTTCTTGATGAGTTCACAAACAAACTTGACTGTGTGCAATAACCGATACAACGACCCAACCACCGCATCAACCTGTCAGCCACAGGCCGAGGAAGCGCGAACGTCTTACCGGGATGCGAACTATAAGATAGACTACAACAACATCGCCGCAACGATGTGGCTGCAGGTTATGCGCAACGCGTTGCTGTGGCCCGGTGAGACGTGAGCACCGCGTGTAATTTCGAGCGCCAATTCCAACTGGGAGGACACGATGCAGAAGACGAAAGTTTTCCGAATGCACATCCGGCCTAGGGGTGGGCTGAAGAATCAGCCGTTGTCTTTCGCTTTCTGTCTTCGCGAAAGCGTTCTCGGGATGGGGTGGCCAATCGGGCACGCAGGAAAAAGGTCTTTATCGTGGAACGAATATGAAGCAGCAGGAATAAAGCAGTACGGCTCGACTGGTATCTCGCGCGTACGTTTCCTTCAAAACAATGTAAGACCTGGTCACTTGATCTGGACTCGTGACACGAACGGGAAATACTATTTAGCGCGAGTAATGTCCGGATGGGAGTATAGCGAGAGGGCCGACAATCGCAACGCGGATATTGTTAATTTCGTGCGATGTGACATTAAGCCTGTGCCTGGTGTCGACCAAGTGCCGGGAAAAGTAATTGCATGTTTCCGCCCGTCTCGAACCATTCAATCCGTTCGTCATCCAGCGGCCGCAAACTATTCAAGGCTGCTATGGAACCAGTTGGCTGGAGAAGAAGTCTACACGGTTTCGCCCCCACAACGTGAAGACCTGTTTTCGTACCTGGACGACGAGGCCACGGAAGACCTCGTCTTCCTTTTCCTCCAACGTAAAGGGTGGCTTGTCCTGCCGTTGTCACGAAAGGCGGACACTATGGCGTATGAATACATATTGATTCACCAGTCCACTTACGACCGGGCTATCGTTCAGGTTAAGACGGGCACAGCCACAATCAACGTCGCACCGTTCGCCGACTACGAGGAAATTGTGTTCGTCTTTCAGCCTAATCAACGTTTTTGCGGGGGCACGATGCCCCAGAATGTCGTCACGATCGATTCGCAAGAGCTTCGCGAGTTTGCGGTAAACAACAGAGAACTTCTACCGAGATCCGTAATGCTGTGGCTTGATAAACTGCAGGAGGAACGACAGTAAGCCCCAAATTAGGTCGTGCTGACTCGGCAATGTTCCGCAGTCCAAACCGATGAGTGTACAGCTTTCGGACCAGAGAACGGGACAACAAGGAATTCTACCAGTTGAAGCAGAAGATTTTGGCCAACGAGATCATCGGTAGTCTGCCAGTGGACGAGCTGATGGTTCGAACGCGCTCCATCTCCTTCGCCGTTCCTCTCGAGTCACCTTGCTCATCACCGTTTCTTTCTCTGGCGAAGGAGCGCTACGAAGTTCGCATATTTACTTCGTCTTCTCCCAACCGGGCTCGGCAGGACCCCCGCAACGTCACACCCAGCGTCTACAATCAGCGGTCGAGGTTCAATCTCCTGAAAACAAAGAGTAAGGTAGTACATCCGCACTTTCCCCTAGGAGAAGCGCCAGCCTCATGCCCCGGCTCGAAGACATCTTGCCCAATGCCTCTCTCCGCGGCATCCTGCCCGACGCGCTCGTCACCGTTGTCAGCGTGCAATGGTACGGCTCCGACGCCATCGAGCTGACCTACAAGTCGCCGGACGGCAAGGTCGATAACGAGCTTCTCTACCACCACGACGAGTCGCGCATCGAGATCGTCGAGGAGGGGCGCCCATGGAGCTTCGACGGCGACGGAGCCGACTTCCGGTTGGTATCCGAGGCTCACCGCATCAGGCTGGCCCACCTCTTCGATCCGGTCCTGGCCGTACACACATCGCTGGTCGAGCCCCTCCCACACCAGATCATCGCGGTCTACGAGTACATGCTGCCTCGCCAGCCGCTGCGTTTTCTGCTCGCCGATGACCCAGGAGCCGGTAAGACGATCATGGCCGGTCTCCTGATGAAGGAGCTTATCGCCCGAGGCGACCTCCAGCGCTGCCTGGTGGTTTGCCCCGGCAGCCTCGCCGAGCAGTGGCAGGACGAGCTGTACCGGCGCTTCCAGCTTCCCTTCGACATCCTGACCAACGACAAGCTCGAGGCGGCTCGTACCGGCAACTGGTTCCTCGAGACCAACCTGGTCATCGCCCGGCTGGATAAGCTCGCAAGAGACGAGGACGTCCAGGCCAAGCTCAAGGCCCCCGATTGCCGCTGGGATCTGGTGGTCTGCGACGAGGCTCACAAGATGTCCGCCAGCCGCTTTGGCGGCGAGATCAAGTACACGAAGCGCTACCACCTCGGCCAGCTCCTCTCCACACTGACCAGGCACTTCCTCCTTATGACGGCCACGCCCTTTGGCGCCGGCCAAGATGAGATCCACCTTTTGGCGGTGACGAGATCCACCTTGGCGTAGTTGGTCGGGAAAGTCGCGGCGGTTTGGTTGTGCTGCGAGCCTTGGTGGATGACTCG
>SLRQ01000051.1 GCA_007130885.1 Deltaproteobacteria bacterium | reverse complement strand
TATGTCGCCGTATCGCAGTTGATTCCTCCGGCGGTCGTAACCGACATGTGGGCCGCGTCAGCGGTGTCGTTTTGCAGATCCACCCGCACATCCTGGCTGTTCGTGAAATCGCTACCGCCATTCAGAGAGATCTGAAGGCTTGGGGTTTGCGTGTCTATACGCAAGATGATCTCTTCCCCGTGGCTAATGTTGCCGGCCCGATCCCTAACAAACGCATACACCGGCCACTTGCCATCCTCATCCGGCAACGGCGCCGACCTCTGCAGCCTCGCCATACCCGGCGGAAACGACTCCATCGTAAATCCGACATCTTCCTCCAGCGGCATCTCTTCCGCCTGCACCAGCGCATAACCGGCTATCGCGCTGTGCTCATCCGTCGCATCCATTTCCAACGTCACGCCGGGAGTCACGTAATAACCGCCTTCATGACTCGCCACGTCCCCCAGTGGCTGTAGCCGCAGAATTTTAGGCCTGGTCACATCACGCACGACTGTCGTCGAAAACGTAGGAGACACAAAAACGAACCCACCCTCGGAACGCGTCTCGAACTGCGCGAATATCTCTATCGGACCTTCCTCGTCCGGAAGCGGAAACACCACCGTGCTGCTGTACTCCTCAAACGGCACCTCCACCTCTTCTTCTTCACATTCCTCCTCATCCTCACACGCCCTTACGAAACGAGGATTCGTCGACAGCCGCATGTACAACACATCCCCAAACGCCAGCACCTTCAGCGGCAGCTCGTCCTCGTTCGTGTAGTACACCCCCTCCGTCCTCTGAACATCCGGCTCAAGCACAGCCGTGACGGGACGCAGCATCATGGAATCGTCGCCCATGAACTGGTGATGCAGCGCCGCACCGGTCGTCTCTCCCACCAGAATGTCCATCCGGTAGTCCGGCGTGTATCCGTCCAAACTCGCGGATAACGCATACTGACCAATCGGCAACCCTTCGAAATCAAACTGCCCCCCATCCCCAGTCCTGCCCTGCATGTACAGTTGCGAGCGCCCCTCCTTCAGCCTGTACAGCTCTACCGCTCTCTGTGCTCCTCCAGTGCTCCCCTCCAGCGTAACTACACCCTCGATAGCACCGGGGCCGGGCCCATCAATTGTTACCGATGTAAACACCAAATCACCCACGTGACTCGTCAACCCGGGGCGCACCTCCACCTCCGGCATCCCTGGAACCACAAACCGCATCCCAAGCCCTTCCACTCGAAGGCGATACTGTCCGGGGCGCAACAGCAAAAACTCAAACTCCGCCGCCACCCTCGTCACGCTTGAATCCTCTGACTCCTCGACCTCTCCGACAACATCGAGGCGCGCCCAAAGCGGTGACCCGTCCTGCCTGCGCACCACCAGCCCGTCCGGCCCGATCAGCCCGACTCTCGCCAACCCGAGCTCCTCCTCCAAGGTATCAACGGCAGTGTCGGGATGGTCCACAAGAACCATCCTCCCTTCAACCGAACCGGGCGCCTGTTGTCCCGACTCTGTCGCGGGATCGTAAGGGTTCGACGGCGATACCTTACTGTCGCAGGCCGCCGTCGCCCCCATCAATAGAAACAAAGCGGCTACGGTACCCGTGAAGCCGGTCGGCTGGTGGACGGAGTCGGGACCTAAACGATGAGCGTAAAGAGCTTTCATGATCGGCGATAATAACAGCTTGAAGTCAAACCGTGGTGTTTTGCTGCCCAAAAAAGTTTCGCGGCTTCAGGAGCGGCGTGATGGAAGCCTCCGCCGAGAGTGAAGGCGACGTTGAGCTCTCCCGCTGCGGCTGCCCGGGCTGGCTGGAGAGCAGCGAGTATCGGGAGGCCGGCGAGACCGAGCGCAGGCGACTGCTGAACGCGGGGCTACATAATAGGATAGGCGGTTTCAAGGAGGAAGAGCGGCGTTTTGCATATCGGGTCTCGCCTTTCGTGTTTCGCTATTTTGGGATTCGCGTTTCGGAGACTGGCGTTTCGCGTCGATCGATTCTGGCTTGCGGAACGACGCGCATTGACATCCTCGGCTCGCGATGACTAACGAGGCCGTGGGCCCATGATCATCGATTTGAACGATAACGAGGATTTGACTCTTCACAGCTTTGGAGAAGAAGGTCTCACGCTTCAAGCCAGCAGGCCGGACCTGGTGTTCGGTCCCATGGAAATGCTCGCTGTATCCTTGGGGCTCTGCACCTTCTCGGTGCTGGCCGCATACGGGGAGCAGATAGGAGCGGATTCGACGTCCATTGAAATCCATGTGAGATGGCAATACTCGCCCGGCCCATTTCGGGTGGAGCCGATAGAGATGGACATCGACTGGAAGAACCTACCGCAAAGCCGTAGAAAGGCCGCCGAGCGAGCCGCCGAGCAATGCACCATACATCACACCCTGTCGGTCCCAACCACCGTGTTCACCAGGGTGACGGCGGGAAGTCCTCGGCCGGTTAGCAGGCCCCGGGCATAATCGCCTGAACGCCCGGCGGTCCCTCCGGCGAGACCGGCAAGAAGCAGTACGCGGGCCTTCAGTACAAAACCGGACCGAACCGCACCATGAGCAATCCCAGCGCACCGGCAAAGACGGCGAGAAACAGGGCGGGAACGATGAGCTTTCGGAGGATCTCGCTCTCCATGCCGCTCATGCGAATCACCCCGCAGATGGCCGCCACGTTCAGCACCGAGACCAGGTTTCCGATGCCGCCGCCCGCGTTCTGAAGCGCCACCACTATCGTCGCCGAGACGCCCACGTCGAGCGCGGCGTCGTGCTGGAGCACGCTGAAAAGCACGTTGGATGACGTGTTGCTCCCCGTCATGAACGAGCCCAGCATTCCGATGAGCGGCGCCACCGACGGGAGCGCCGACCCCACCCCCGAGGCCACCACCCTGGAGAGCGCCTGCATCATGCCGGGCTCGCCGATGGTGTTCGTGGCCGACTGGATTATCACCTGCGTCATCGAGACGGCCACGATTAGCGTCACCGCCGGCGATACTATCTGCCGCAACGAAGTGCTCCACACCACCGCCACTTCGGCCCGGCTCATCCGGTGCATCACCGCCGTCAGCAAGGCCACCGGGATGAACGGCAGCACACCCGGGCTGTAAAGGTACTCCAGCGAAAACGAGAGATCCTGGCCTAGGATGCGGTCTATGTCCAAGGTGCGCTCGCGCAGCCAGTCCGCCATCCCCAGACCGGGCCAGCGGGTGACCATAAGCACGAGCAGAACCAACAGGTAAGGAGCCCAGGCCAGTATGACGGGCATCTCCTTGCCGGCTTTATCCTTTGGCGGCGCCGAGCCCCGTAGCCCCAGCCAGCTCTTCAGCCAAAAATCGCGGGGAGGAAAGCTCCACGCCCGCTTCGGGAGAAGAAAACCCCGTCTAACAGCAAATATCCCAACCCCGAGCACGAGAAAGCCCGAGGCCATGTTCGGAAGCTCGGGTCCGAGGAACCAGGCCACGACAAACTGCGTGAGGCCGGTGACTGCGCCAAGGAAGAACGCCAGCGGCATGACCTCGGCCGTCGAGCGGACAGCGCCCCTCAAGCTCCGCTCCTCCTCGCGCCCGAACCAGTAGGTCAGAAGGAACACCGCCACCAGGCCCCAGAACGCCATGGACGATCCGGTGACGATGGCGGTGTGGCCGGTGACGGCGTCCAAAAACTCCGGCACGGTCATCTCCGGTCCCAGCACTCCCTCGTCTATGACTGCCCCCACCCCGCCTATCACCGGAGTGCCGGCCGCGCCGAAGGGAGGCTGCGGAGCATTGAAGAACAATCCGAAGACCGCGCCGGCAAGGGGGGGAAACCCGAGACCTATGAGCAGCGGCGCAGCCAGCGCACCCGGCGTGCCGAAGCCGGCCGCTCCCTCCATCAGCGTCACGAAGCCAAGTCCTATGAGCAGAAGTTGTACGCGCGCATCCTTCGTTATCCTCGTGAAGTGCCACCTAATGGTGGTGATTGCGCCGCTTCGCTGAACATGGTTCATCAGCAAAATAGCACCGAAGACAATCAGGATTATCTGCAACGCCTGAAGGGCGCCGTACACCGCGGCGGCCGCCCACCAAGCGGTCTCCATCCGCCAGAGCGCCAGTCCTAACGCCGACGCCAAGAACCAGCCGGCGCCCATGGCCCGGGCCGCGCTCCACCTGACCCCGACGAGGAGGACGAAGACCAGGGCTATCGGCGCGGCGCCGGCCAGCGCGAGTAGGGTAAGGCTCACCTGTCACCCGTCACCACGTTGACCGGCTGCCCTCGCGTGAAGCCCCTGATGTTCTCGATGGTGCAATCGAGAATGCGGTCTATCGCCTCCTCGGTGTAGAAGGCGGTGTGCGGGGTGAGGACCACGTTGCGCATCCGCATCAGCACCTGGCCGGTGAGGAGGGTCTCGAGGGAGTGCTGCCTGTCGTATACGGATCGTAGAAGCTCGACCTCCTCGCGAATGACGGGCTCCTCGGGCAGGACGTCGAGGCCGGCGGCGCGAAGCTTTCCGCCAAGGAGCGCCTCTGCCATGTCTTCTATCTTGATGAGCGCGCCTCGGGCGGTGTTTATGAGCACGGCGCCGTCCTTCATTTTGGCTATCTCATCCTTGGCGATCATGTGCCTGGTCTTCTCGTTGAGCGGAACGTGAAGAGAGACGATGTCGGATCTTTCGAGGAGTTCGTCCATGGAGACGTAGGAGAGGCCGTATCTCTCCACGAGCTCATCGCGCGGCTTGGGATCGAAAGCCATGACCTCCATGCCGAAGCCTTTGGCCATGGGTACGACGCACGCCCCGATGTCGCCGGTCCCGATGACCCCCAAGGTCTTGCCGAAGAGCTCGAAACCGCGCAGGCCCCGATGAGAAAACTCGCCGCAAGCGGTCCGGCTGAAGGCGGCCGGTAGGTTTCGGGAGATAGCGAACAGGAGCGCGAAGACATGCTCGGCCACAGTGTTGCTCCCGTAGGTGGGAACGTTCGAGACGGCTATTCCGCGGCTTTGGCAGTAATCCGAGTCTATGTGCTCGGTGCCGGTGGATCTGGTGGCTATTAGCTTGAGGTTCGGCAGCTTCTCCACGACCCTCTTGCCAAGGTCGCTGTAGATGAAACAGGAGACGATCTCGGCGTAGGCGTAGTCGGCGGCGTTGTCCTTGTTGAGACGGGAGTCGATAAAGGTGAGGTCGTGCTCGCTCTTCAGGCTCTCCATGGGCTCTCGCTCCCACGGTTCGGTCTCGCAGATGAGTATCTTCATTCGCTATCCCCTCTTGTCGTGGCGTCTTTTTGGGCACGCCGGGCCTCGTCTATTGATGGCGGCGGCTCTGGTCATCTAGGCCCGCGACACTATGGTCGGTTGTATCAACCGTCCACCGGCCGCCGTCGCCACGTCCCGAAACGGCTTCGTCATGAAAGCCGAGACTCATCCTCCCGTTCTTCTATCTAACCCGGGCCGCGCTTCCCCATCTGAAGAAAGGGGACAGCGTGATCAACTGCACGTCGGTGGTAGCTTACACCGGCCATCCCAAGCTCATAGACTACGCCGCGGCCAAGGGGGCTATAGTTGGCTGCGGTGACAGCAGGTCATTACGGTTCTCCCGAAAAATGTTGTTCTGCAGTATGGTGACGTCTTCAACCTGATAGGGGTGCGACCATGGCCAACATGAGAATGACCGCCGGTGTGTTGATGATTCACGGACTACTTGTTTGCGGTTGCGGCGGCAGCGAACAGGGGTCTGATGAAAGTACGCTGTTTCGTTTGAGCGACGAGCCTCCCGGCGAGAACTGTCCAAACGGAGGCATAAGGGTCGATACTGGGTTCGACCTCGACGGCGATGGTGTGCTGGACGACGATGAGGTTCTCGACACCGTCTACATTTGCCATGGCAAAGAGGGAGAACCCGGAGAAGACGGCAAGGGCGGAGCGGATGGTGAAAAGGGAGAACCCGGAGAGGACGGCAAAGACGGAGCGGATGGTGAAAAGGGTGAACCCGGAGAACCCGGTGAACCTGGAGAACCCGGTGAACCCGGTGAACCTGGTGAACCTGGTGAACCCGGCGAGCCCCATGACCCCGGACCCTGCGACGGCAACAGCCCTCCCGTCATCACGACCATCCACATAGACGGCATCGAGCACACCGGCGCAAACATTCCCGTAAGGCTCGATTCACCAGCCCTGGTGGAAATAGAGGCCGCGGACGCCGAAGGGGACGAGCTCGCCTTCATGCTAATCGGCGATGCCGAGGTCATCGACGAAGGCGAAGGTGTCTTCTCGGTGCTTTCACCGGACGACCGGGTGATGCACCTTCACGCGGCCGTCTCGGACGGCTGCTCCATGGCAACCGAGAGCTTCAGCTTGGTGCCGCTCAACGAGTATTGGACGGCCGAGCCACAGGACGAGCTTTCCTGGTCCGGCGCGGACGCATACTGCACCGATCTGACCCTCCAAGGTCACGATGACTGGCGCCTGCCCACCATCTCGGAGCTACGCGCTTTAATACAGAGATGTCCCGCCACCGAAGTGGGCGGAGAATGTACGACTCCCTCGATGTGCGGCTCCTTGGACTTCTCGATGTGCTACGACGACACCTGTCTCGGGTGCGAGCGCCGGGACGACGCCGGCTACTCCAAGCTGGGCGTTGGAGGAATCTTCTGGTCCGCCTCCAAGGTCAACCTCATTGGTCAGGACTCGACGGAGTATGCCTGGGCGCTCGACTTCGAGACGGCCGGGATCTTCTATGAACGCCACCCCAACCCCCATCGTGCGTTCTGTGTTCGTACCGATCCGCCCGACCCCTGCGTTCCCAACCCCTGCGAAGGTCTGCCCGACAGCGACGAAGTCTGCGTTGCGCTCGACGAAGAGTTCTCCTGCGGGTGCCTGGAAGGTTACGTATGGAACGGCTCTATTTGCGCGGAGACCGAGCTACAGGAGCAGTGGTCCGATGCGTTATCCGGTTTCACCTTCGAGCAAGCCCGGAACTATTGCGCACAACTGGATAAAGGGGGTCACACCGACTGGAAGCTCCCGAGCATCTCCGAGCTTCGCGAGCTGATAGACGGCTGCCCCTCAACCGAGCCGGACGGCACGTGCGCCGTCGACAACGACTGTCCCGAGCATGAGTCCTGCTGGACTGACGACTGCTTCGGCTGCGGCTTCAGTCACAGCGGTTACTCTCGGTTGGGTGACGTGGGCACCATCTGGTCCGCCACGCTCGCGTCCGAAGCTTACGCTTGGGCAGTAGACTTTCAGCGTGCCCGTCTGGGCCCCGCAATAATCATAAACATTTGGCCTGGGCAGGAAACCGACCGGCACAAGGTCCGGTGCGTGAGGGACGAGACGATGGGCACGCAAAGAGAGGTGGATTGCGAAGGCCTGCCGGAGCACGCCTCCTGGAATACCGCTTCATCGATTACCCAGACATGGGATGGCTACAGTTGGTCGCCGTCGTCGGAGCCCGTGCATCTATACAACGAAGAGCCAAGCACCTTGGAGTGCCGGTTCAAGTGCGACGAGGGCTTCTTCTGGGACGGAGAGGCCTGCGTGGTGCTGGTATGGGCGGAGGAGCCCGTCTTCGATTTGATGCAGTTTGGCGGACGTCTTCACTGCGATAACCTGACGGAAGACGGGATGACCGACTGGCGGTTGCCGACCATCTCGGAGCTTCGCACCTTGATTCAGAACTGCCCCTCTACCGAGACAGGCGGCTCCTGCAATGTCACGGACGATTGCACCGACGAGAGCTGCGCAAGCCAGTGTCATGCCTGCAATGAAGACGACCACTCCAAACTGGGTGATACCGGCCTCTTCTGGGCCAGTCAGATATCATCGCAGGGTCCAACGGGTATCTTCCGCTGGACGGTGAACTTCACGAGCGCCGGTTTGCATAGCCGCCACCAAAACCATACGGCGAACACGAGGTGCGTGAGACATGAGACGGAACCCGGCTCTTATGTCGGAGAAGAGAGGGTCATGCAGTGCGTCGGGCTTCCGGATGATGCGGTCTGGAATACGGTCGACGAGATAATCCAGAAATGGGACGGCGGCAAGTGGTCGCCCACTTACGTCGGGTCTTACAACGAAGATGCGAGCGATGCGGAGTGCAGGTTCAAGTGCGAGCCGGGTCTTGCTTGGACCGGCTTTGCATGTATGGACCCCGACTATCTTGCCAAGTGGTCCGAGAAGAACTCCACGAGCATGAATTGGGACGAGGCGGCCGGGTACTGCGAAGATCTCGTGGAAGGCGGTTATGACGATTGGCGCCTACCGTCTATATCGGAGCTTCGGTCGCTCATCAGGAACTGTGCGGTTACCGAAACCGGCGGGGACTGCGAAATCGCGGACTGGTGCGTGTGGGTGGGCGAATGCAACAACGATGAGTGCGACGGCTGCCCCTCCGCTGGAGACGGCAGATACTCGAAGCTAGGTGACACCAGGTCTTTATGGTCCTCGACCCCTGTGGAAGGCTATGAAGAGCGGGGTCAATACGGCGTAGCTTGGCAGGTCGAGTACGCGAGAGCTCAAGTAAGATACGCCTCGAAACAAAACCCGAAACCCGTGCGATGCATCAGATCGGAGATTGGCGAAGAGCGGTCGGCGGCTTGCGTCGGTCTACCCCGAGCCGCGTCATGGAACACGGCCAACGTAATCTCTCAAACCTGGGACGGCGAAGGCTGGGATCCACCGGAGCTGGGCGTCCACGACGATGAACCCAGCGAGACGGAGTGCAGGTTCACCTGCGACGAGGATCTCGCTTGGTATGCGGACGCCTGCGTTCATGAAGACCATTTGGAGGAGTTGGAAGACAGATGGTCGAGCCGCGCTCCGGACATATACACCGACCGAGACGAGGTCATTTCTTACTGCGATGAGCTCGATGAGGCCGGCCACGATGATTGGAGACTACCCACGATCTCTGAGCTGCGCACGCTGGTCATCAACTGCCCCAACCTAGAGCCGGGCGGCGCCTGCGGGGTAACCGACGACTGCTACGGGGAGAATTGCTGGAGCTCCGCGTGCGTATGCGGAGAGGTGGACGACGACACGCGCTTCTCGAAGCTGAACGACCTTCGCCTCATGTGGTCGGCAACGACGGATTTCCACGGATCCGGCGACACCTGGTTCATCCATTTCTATGACGGAGAAATGCGGCTTACTCGCGAACCACCCGCAATAGTTCGGTGTACCAGGGATCCGACGGAATAAAGGAGAAAGAGCGAGGCCGGCCGTCCCCGTTCGCGTTTCGGCGTTTCGGGATTTGCGTTTCAGCGTTTCGCGTTCAGCGCCGATTGTAATGCGGGCGAGGCGGCCGCCCGCTCAATCGGTGCCCACGCAGAGGAAGCCGTACGCTTGATGGATTGAGTCGTCGTAGTCCAATAGCCGGCACTCATACCCGTCGGGGCACAGGCTCGCGGGGTTGGCGGCGCCGGGACAGACGTCTCCATAATGGCAGCAGTAGGCTTGCGTCCAGAAATCACAGGTCGGGGGACACTTACAAAGATCTTCCTGCGAAAGCCCGCAGGGGTTGCCCGGACGGCAGCAGGTCCTCTCCTCCGGATCGTTCGGATCCGGAGGACCATAGGTCCCGTCGCAGAGAGCGAGCGCGCAGTTCTGCCTGAAGGAGCAATCTCTCGTGTCGAGCCGGCAATTCGGCGTGGGGCCGCCCGTATCGGGGCAGTCGCAAGCGGGTGGCATGCATATCGGACCGAAGAAGCTGTCTCCGTCGTACACGCACTGCAGCCCTTCCCCGCACTCGTTGGGGGCTGCATCCCAATCGGTCCCGCAGCCGTGCGAGCAGATTCCGAAGCACTCGAGCCCATCCTCGCATTCCGAGTCGTGGTCGCAGGGCTGCTCGTCGGTGCAGTGGAACGGGTCGCTCGGGAACTGCAAACCCAGGCACCACTGGTCGTCGGGACAGCCTTGTCCATCCTCGCAGAAGTAGCCGCGATCGTTCTCATACTGCCGGGTGACGCTGCATGTCCCGTTGATGCAGTCGGCGTCCCATGGACAGTCGGCGTTTTGCGAGCAGGGGAAGCCGCAAATTCGCTCGTCGTCATACAACTGTTCATCAGAACGAAGAATTTTCAAATGAACACAAGAGCCGGGCAGCGCGCATTCCAGGTCGGACGAACACTCTATCCCAATAGAACAGGTGAGCGGTCCCGGAAAGAAGCCGACCTGGCAGTCATCCCCGCCGCGGTCCGAGCAAATGGCATCCTCAGCGCAATCCGAGCAGTGGTCGTGTGCTCTATAACCTGAGAGCGCCCATTCCTCATGAACGCAAATCGGCCAAGGTGTAGTGAAATGCTGACATAGAAAGTCGTCCGGACAGTCGGCGTTTTGAGCGCAGGACGTCGTGCAAAACCCGGAAGGGCCGGATTCCAAATGAGGGTCCATGCACACGCCGGATTGACACTCATCCGGCGCATAGCAGATCTCCCCGCTTTCAAGCGGCCCCGGCGTCATGCACGCCCGCCCGACGTCGCGAACCATGCCGCACACCTCACCGTCCCCGCAGTCTGCATCGTTCATGCAGGCCTGGGGCACGCAGCGGCCCCCTTCGTTGCACGAGAAGCCGGCGATGCACTCGCCGTCCGGGCCGCAGCGTGGACCATGATTCTCGTAGTCCCTTTCGGGGCAGCCCATGCAAACTCCGAGAGAATCGGGGTTTGTCGGGTTGGACAGCTCGCAGGTGAAGCCATCGTCGCACTCGATTCCAGTGAGCCCGCCGCAGAAGCGGAGGAAAGGAGAGCGAACATTTTCCATGCAGTTCCCGGTCCAGGCGGTGTCCGTTCTCTGGAGGCAAATCTGCTCAAAGGGACATCGCTCATCGGCGCTGCACTCTTGCCCGGGCTCGAGGTGCTCCTCGCCCGTGACGATCCTGGTGAAGGAAGGGCGCTCCGCGGCCATGGGATCGGCGTAGTGAACGACGCTCACGTTGATGTGGTCGTCGAAGACGAAGGCTCTGCCGCTCGGCGGGTGCAAGAGAACGTTGGCGGAGTTTACCCGGATGGAGATCGGGATGTTGCCCCGATCCGTGGAGATGATCGCCATCACGCCGACAAGGTCGTAACAATCCTCGTAATCGAACCAGATCTCGTAGCGATTCACAGGATCGAAGACACGCTGCGCGTTGCATTCCACTCGATTCTCGAAGCTCTCGCTGAGGGGGACGGTAAGACCCAGGTACTCGAAACCTCCGTCGTCGAGCACTCGAAAGCCCTGCGTGCCGAGCATGAAGTACTCGCCGGTCGAGTCGAACCAGGGGGCTCCCGGATCCGGATCGTAATCCATGCCCAGAAGATCCGAGGCCCTATGGTAGGAGATGATCTCTCCTTCTTCGTCGACCACGGCGATAAAGGGGACCGGCGTATCGTCGGCCGCGAACTCAACGTGCGCGACGTAGTACTTACCGCTTTCCGGTACGGGCGCAACGCCCAGATCGGAGAGCATGCCCACCTCGGCCACATCGCGCATGGCCGAGGCGTCCACGAGGGCTATCCGGTTATCCGTGCGCAGCACGAGCTGATCCACGTAAGCGTTGTACGCGATGACCTCGCCGAAGATCAGACGGCGCACCGACAGGGTGTCCGTCTCCATCACCATTACTCTCGACTGGTCATCATGTATCTCGTTCGTAACCGTGACGTAGAGAAGGCTCTCATCCTCCGAAAAGAACCAGCCCAAGGCATTCCGCCTGTTGACGGGGCCCCAACGAAGCGCCGACATACGCTCTGTCATGTCCTCGCCTATGAGGCGCCAACGAACCTTGTCACCGATGGCGAGCCGGACCTCCGGATCGTCGTAGTCGAGCGCTTGGCCAGGCTCCACATCGTCGAATACGGCCAGATCCACCGCGACAATTCTATTCGCGAAGACGAAGAAAACCTCGTTGAGACCTGGAGAGTACGCCACGAGGTGATAGCCCTCGGGCTCCGAGCCGAAGAGGCTCGAGCTGAACAGTGAGTGGATGGTCTCGCTGTCCGGGTCGAGCACCCAGAGCCCGTCACCACCGCCGATTATGAGGCCGCTCTCCTCATCGATTATCGCTCCATCGGGGGAACGGTACTCGGAGTTGTCTCCGTACTCTCGCTCGCCCGTGACAAGGCCCGGCGCATTGATCTCGAACGTGCTCACGAGCGGCAGGATCAGGCTGACGGTCTGCCCTGCCTCGAGATGAAAGTCGGTGCCGTCCACGCCGTAGGCCACACCTCCGAACTCGGGCTGATCGAGCTGCAAGCTGTAATGACCGGGCGTCAGTTCGGGGAAGGAGAAGGAGCCGTCGGATTCCGGCTCCCTCGAGTCCACGAAGATCCATTGGCCGTCTCCCATATCGGCTACGTGCTCGGCGCCTGCCTCGATCAGATCATGTAGCTCCTCGATATCCTCAATCCGCTCAAAGAGGTACACAGAGATGCCTTCCAAGGTCAGGGCCTGCGTCTGCCGGCCGAGGCCGGACTCCTTTCCAAGCGCCTGTTCCAGGGCGCTCTGGGCCTGACCGAAGCCCTCCGCCGACGCAACCCGCCCCTGGACCGAGGCCTTCGCCTCACAACCACCGCAACCTGCCAATGTACCGGCGCCGAAGACCGCCGCAACCAAAGCATAGGAGAATGTCGAGTATCGCATCATGCCGGCCATTCTATCCTCGAACACAAGTTCCGAACAGCCTCTTGGCAATCTCTAACACTCAGCCCACCATATTCACGGTACAACGTCGCGAGGCCGTGGAGGTGGCCGCGGATCCGGAACCATTCGGGCGGAACCATTCGGAACCATTCGGGTGGAACCTGTCTCGGTCTCGGGAACCATTCGGGCGGAACCTGTCTCCGGGCTTCGCGGCCGGAACCATTCGGGTGGAACCTGTCTCGGTCTCGGGAACCATTCGGGTGGAACCTGTCTCGGTCTCGGGAACCATTCGGGCGGAACCTGTCTCCGGGCTTCGCGGCAATTTCCGCAGAGGTGCCCCCTCACCTCCGCGCTTTTAGCCGCCTCTAAATACGGACTTAAATACGGGGACACCTCTAAATACGGGGACACCTCACTTAATTCGTTCAAATACGGGGACACCTCTAAATACGGGTAAATACGGGGACACCTCACTTAATTCGTTGGAAATAGCAATCGTTAAATACGGGGACACCTCACCTATTTCCAACGAATTAAGTGAGGTGTCCCTTATTTTCATTGAGGTGTCCCTTATTTTTCCTTATTTTCATAGCCGTTTCGCGGCAATTTCCGCGGAAGTGACCCCTCACCCTCGCACTTTTAGCCGCTCTTCTGACGAAGGCGTCTGGCGAGAGGGATTCGCGTCTCGCTTGGACGAATTTGCGTTTCGAGATTACCGTTTTCGGGAATTCACGATTCGAGCTTCGAGAGACTATCGACCCTTCGAAGCACGCTCCCGGCGGCTCGGGTGATTCATCGCAAAGTCCGTCAGGCTCTCCAGGCCGCGAGAACCTCGCCGAAGTACACTCGATGGTAGTCGCCCGAACTGTAAAAGGCCGTGGGCTCGTCGGTCAGAAATCCCTCCGGCCGAATGTCGGTGAACGCCGCCACCCTGCACTCGAGCACCAGCTCCGCCTGAACGACCCTCGGCACCGGCACTTCGACCGACGGCTCATGAGCAAGACCCGTCTCCTTCCACTTGTCGATGTCGCGCCCGGACTTCGCGCCGCAAAGCCGGAGCGCATCCCTATACTCCTCGGGCAGAACGTTCAACGTGAAGCACCGGTCCTTCTCAATCAGCTCGAACGTGAAGCGCGAAGGGCGAACGAACGCGGTCGCTACCGGCAGGTTCCACACCGTTCCCATGCCTCCCCACGAGACGGTCATGGGGTTTGGCCGCTGTCGCCCGGCCACAAGCAAAGCCCACCGTGTATCGAGTACATCGAAGGGGCGAAGATCAAGGGCTTTCGGGTCCATCCTCTGCATGTTCCACTCCTCGGGCTGGGCTCAATCCCACATCAACGTTGGGTCGTCCTCTTTTATACAGGTCTTTTATACAGGGACACCTCACTTAATTCGTTGGAAATAGGTGAGGTGTCCCGTTATTTCATTCGTTGGAAATAGGTGAGGTGTCCCGTTATTTCGGAAATAGGTGAGGTGTCCCGTTATTTCAGGTGTCCCGTTATTTCCCCGTTATTTCCCGTTATTTCACGTTATTTGTAGCGGCCCAGAGCCGCCAACGAACCGGACAGCGCGTTGCGTAAACTCTTGTGCAAAGCTGCGGGGCCGTGCCAGATTGCAGCAGCCGAAAGTTAGCGCTTTGAAAAGACATGCCTCGGGTGTCCTTATCCATGGACTGCGACCAATCTGTTGACCCTACAGAGGGGAACTCATGAAACGTTTGCTCTTCGTCCTATTGCCTACTGTTCTTACGCTTTTGAGCGGCTGTGCCCACTGTTCGGATCATGCGATGTTATCCACCTCCGCCGAGATTGCCGGTTACGGCGGACCCTCCGCCACGGCTGTAGCGGAGGGCTCTTGGGTACAGGTGGATAACGCTCTGCCTCGAGATCACAGTTACGCTCCCGTCGTCGAGGCTGCGGGGCGTGTGTGGTTGTTGGGGGCTCGATATGAGGAAGATGTTTGGTCGGTGCCGGTAGAGGATTTCGGTGATCCGGAGGCATCTTGGCGTGAAGAGCCGTCACTTGACAGCTTCGGCGGATATGCCGGGGCGGTCGTCGTGAACGACATCATCTACGCACCCGGAGGATGGAACGGCCCGGAGACGCTGGAGATCCTGGACGCGGCGGACTCGTCTGCAGGTTGGGTGTCGGGTCCGTCTATGAACGAGCCTCGCCGGCGCAGCGCGACTATAGCCGTAGGCACGAACGTCTACGTCATTGGCGGCGACAGCTCGCCGAAGACCATGGAACGCCTAGACACAACTGATCTGTCCGGAGGATGGGAGATGGTGCCCGGGGAGATGACCACATCACGGCGCTCTCCCTGCGTCTTCCTGGTCGGCGACCACATATATGTGGCGGGTGACAGGCGCGATAGGTCAACGGGAAGCTACACCGTGGAACGATTCGACACCACTCAACCAGAGCAGGGATGGGAGCGCCTCGACGCCAAACTGACCGCCAACCGCGGGTATGCTGCCGCGATGACCGCCGACGGTCACATTTATGTGGTCGGCGGATTCAAAAACTCGACGAGAGTGGAGAGACTCGATACCTCCGAGCCTACGTCGTCTTGGGAGGACGTGCCGCGGACGGTGACTGGGATGTACTATCCGGCCGGCATCGTAATCGACAGCAAGCTCTATATCGTGGGCGGCTCTCATCCGCGCTGCTGCGAAGGTTCCAAGATTATTCAAATCATTGGAGAGTAGCACTCGTCGTGGGGCCAACGAACGGCTCCTCGAGGAAGAATCGGTAACACGAAAACCGTGCGTACTGACATCACATTCGTGTCGCTTTCGAACGACCCCACCAACCACCGGAAGTTCACCGCTCCGGACGTCTACCGACCCGCCACTGTCGAGAAAGCATTAGCGTTCGGATTGGGGTCCCAAGGGGAACGAGCGCGGTCGCCGAATGGACCTATCGGTCGGCTCCTCGGCAACTCCTCCCCGACGACGTACCGAACGACCACCTTTTCACGGATGTCGACGCGACCCTTCGACGGATCATTCCCTCAACATACGGAGTAAAAGATGAACAGGCTCACCCTTTTCCTGGCGGCGCTTCTCTCCATTTCCCTCGTGCTCACCGGCTGCAAGCGATGCGTACAACCAGATCCCATACCGGAGGCCGAAGCCGAAAAAAGGTTTGAAACAATAGAAAGCACTTTCAAAAATGATTTGGACGGATGGAGTGTCATTGGTGATGCAGCAGACTTTCGGTGGAACGACACCGGTGGCAATCCGGGAGGCTGGATTTCCGCTCGCGATTTGGCTCAGGGTATCGTTGCATACTGGGTTGCGCCCGATAAATTCCTCGGCGACAAATCGTTGGCTTACGGACAGACGCTCGCGTTCGACGTTTTTAACAACCCGGCTACGCCGCGATTCAGCCTGGGCGATAAGGAGGCCGACGTAATCATTAAAGGTGGCGACCTCACACTCATGTATCGCTTTGACCCTGCAGCCGAGCCAACCTCTGAGTGGACTAGTTTCAGCCTTGACTTCCACGAGTCCGACAACTGGCGCACCGGTGCAAACTGGGCCAATGCTACCGCCACCAACAAGGAGGAAATGTTACAGGTGCTCAGCAACCTGACTGAACTGGTAATCCGTGCGGAATACCGCCAAGGGGCTGCTAGGACCATGGGCCTTGACAATGTCCGGATTACCGCAGCTTCTAATTCCCCGGCAGG